>CAVJPC010000080.1:0-71295 GCA_963651205.1 Bacteroidaceae bacterium | reverse complement strand
CCTGTAAAGAATCTGAACTCGTCAAAGCTGGTAATTTCCGAGTTCCCCCGGAACTAGTTCAAAAATATTATTTAAAAGCTATTCGGACACTATTTAAATAACATAAGAAATAAAAGTAATTATCGCTTTTCGATTTGTGTTAACAGGTGTAATCCGACCGCAAAATGATTTGAAATAGCATCTCATTTCGTTTTGCGGTTTATAAATTAAAAAAAAGACTTTCCGGCTCACGCTCAAGAATGTTCTTTTGTTTTTCTTTGTTTCTATATATAAGGTGGAAAATCCCACAAGTGTCTCACATGGTGTCTCACGATGATATGGAAAATATTAATAATCAGAGCATTGGATGTCTCATCAGAGTCCCATTCAGTGTCTCACTAAAAAAATACAATTATGAATACGACAAACAGCATTCTATCATCTTGCATTTCAAGCGGTTACATCTGTTTCCCCAGAAAATTAATAATTCAATTGCTGGATGACATTAACGACTATGATGTTACCAGCCTTTATTTCTATATGTTGGTAAACGCCAACTACAGTTCCACATCCAGCAGCAATGGGTTCATAGTGGAAAGAGGTGAACTGGACATGTCCTCTTCAGAAGTGATGGAGCATACCAAGATTACACGAAGCACCGGATACAGAATGCTCAAAAAACTGGAAAAGGAACAGTTGATAATCAGTATAAGCAAAAACCATCATCAATATTTCCGGCTTCCCAAGTATGAAGAACACTGCGGACGGCAAATCAGCCACGAGATGCAGTTGGAAACAAACAGACACCAAGAAAGCATCACAGGAACGGAAGAGGAAAAGAGGACTTTCGAAAAATTTTTCGGCTATTACCATTACTTGCTGGAAACAACGCCACGAGATAAAGCGAAGGCATACCGGGAATGGCAGAACCTGTCACCCGAAGAACGGGAAGAGGCCTGTAACAATCTGGAAATTTTCTCACAGGCCTGCAAAGGACAAAAACATAAAAAACTAGCTTGCAACTATTTGAAAGAGAAAAGCTACAAAATGTAATAATGAATCAATGTGCTAATTTGCTCATCTGCCAATTACCATGCGGAACAGAACGCAGCCAATTGGCATACTAGCATATTGACACATTGGCAAATTATTCAAACCCGTATTGACATAAATAAAAACAAAATAAGAGATTGAACAAAAAGACCCAATCCGCACCCGCTACTCCGAGAGAGTACACGGGAGCAATGCCGCATGCCGAGGACGGGATAGAAGAAGCCGTACTGGGCAGCCTGCTAATAGAACAAGCAACCGCACAACGCTATCTTCCCACCTTGCAGGAGGGATATTTCTACAACCCGAAGAACCGGTTGATTTTCCATGCCTGCCGGTCATTGTACAACAAGAACAATGAAGGGATAGACATCCTGACGGTAGTGGAACAACTCCGTGCCGAAGGTACACTGGAAGAAGCGGGCAATCCCTATTACGTCACCGAGTTGAGCGGACGGATAGCAAGCAGCGCCCACATAGAATACCACATAGCCATACTGGCCGAGTACCATATGCGCCGCCGCATGCTGGAAATCAATATGAAGTTCAATGATCTGGTCGCTGACCAGACTCAGGATATCCTGGAGCAACTGGGAGCGGAATTGAAAGAACTGGAAGAAATCACCCGCCAAATGCCGGGCATCAACGAAATGCGTGAAATGCCTCCTGTGGTGAATCAAGTACTGGAGCAACTGGATGCCCGCATAGCTTCCGAAGAAAAGGAGCTGACGGGTGTAGCCACCGGCTTTCCACCACTGGATGAATATTTCCTGGGATGGCAGAAAAGTACATTGAACATCATTGCAGGGCGTACCAGTGAGGGCAAGACAGCCGTACTGGTGCATTCGCTGGTGACAGCTGCCGAAAAAGGCCTTAAAATATGTCTGGTAAGTATGGAAAGTGATGCCGAGAAACTGGTGGAACGTATGATACTAGCCAAAACGGGCATTGACCCGGACCGCTTTCATAAAGGGAACATCACACCCAAGGAAAGGGAAACGATAGAAGATGCAGGACAGATGCTGGGACAGCTGGAGATACGCACTTATGACAAGGGCAGCATCGGAATGGAAAAAGTGTGCATGATGGTGAAAGCGCTTCATGCCGACCACAAATGCGACCTGCTGGGCATAGACTATCTCCAGTTATTCCGTGACCCACACCACCGGGGAAACCGTGAGGAAGAGGTAGCCGGCAACAGCCGTATGCTGAAACAACTCTCGCTGCAACTATCCATCCCGGTCATCGCACTCTGCCAGTTCAACCGCGAAGTGGTACAGAATGACAAACAGCTTCCTCAGAAAGAAAATATCCGCGAAAGTGGTGCCGTGGAACAGGATGCTGATACGATAACCATGATTTACCATCCACAGGTTGCGGGACTGGCATCGGACCCTGTCAACAAGTATCCGGTCACACCGGATATGATGATGCTGATTGTTTCAAAAAACCGTAACGGAGCTACGGGGGCGGGCTATGTGTCACATAATCCCAGTTTCACACAGTTTGCGGAATATACGCCTCCGGCCGGTTATCTGATTAAACTGGCGGAGGCGGAGAGTAAAAAGAAAAAAAAGAAAAAAGGGGCATGGCAGGAAAGCGAGTCGTTTAAGAAGTTCAATATGCTGAGTGAGGAAGATGGAAATGAAGAGGAAGACGGGGAGCTGCCGTTTTAGGTGATGATTTTTACTTCCACTTTATTGCGTATCTCTATTTAAAAGTGTATTTTTGCTAGAAATCAATACAAGGGATGAAAATTGTTTATTTATATACCGCACTGACAACCATCGGAGGAGCAGACAGGATAGTAAGCCAAAAAGCTAATTATCTGGCAGATAAAATGGGGCATGAAGTCTATATTATCACTGATTCACAAAACGGACGCCCCACCGCATTCCCGTTATCCTCCAAAGTAAAGCATATAGATATGGGGATAGACTTCGGCAAACAATATAATCATCACTTGTTACTCCGCTTTTTTTACTACAAATGGTTCATGCACAAATATCGGAACAGACTGGAAAAAACATACAGAATGATACAACCGGATATCACTATCAGCACATTGGGCAGGGATATGGATTTTCTGACGGAAATGAAAGATGGAAGTATCAAAATCGGGGAATCGCATATTGCCAAACAATACATGCGGAATTTTCATCTGATGGAAGCCAAAGGAGGTATTCATAAAATGGCCGCCCGATATTGGCGCAAGAAACAAGAAAAAGCAATCCGAAAACTGGATGCTCTGGTGGTTCTGACAAAAGAGGATGCACAAAATTGGAAACGTACCCGAAATACGATTGTCATCCCCAATTTCTTGACCCTTGACATCCAGCAAGCAAGTTCCTGCCGAGGAAAGAAAGCAATCAGTGTGGGACGGCTCAATGAGCAGAAAGGATATGATTTACTGATTCCGGCATGGGGATTGGTAGTCCAAAAGCATCCTGACTGGCTGCTGGAGATTTATGGTGAAGGAGAATTAAGAAACGAATTGGAACATCAAATCAGTGCCTATCAATTAACTGCACAAATAAAAATATGCCCTCCTACTCCCCGGATTACCGAAAAATATCAGGAAAGCGCATTCTATATCATGAGCTCACGTTTCGAGGGCTTCGGGCTGGTATTGACAGAAGCCATGAGCTGTGGTTTGCCTTGTGTTTCATTCGACTGTCCCAGTGGACCTTCAGAAATCATCCAAAACAAAGTAGATGGCATCTTGGTAGAAAATGGAAATATAGGCCGACTGGCAGCCGCCATCTGTTATATGATAAAGCACGAAGAGGAACGAATAAAAATGGGAATGAACGCAAAAAATAATATTTCGAGGTATTCTAAAGAAAATATCATGCGCCAATGGGACGCTTTGTTCAATCATTTAACGAAAAATGGGGCTTTATGAATATCCTGTTTCTCATATTCCACGGCTTCTCCGAGAGTAGCGGAATCAGCAAGAAAATCTTATACCAAATTAAAGGTATGAGGGAGTTGGGGCACAAGGTGTCTGTATGTACCTATTCTATTAATGAAAAAGGCAACCGGGTACGCATGGTCGATGATGAAATAATAAAAGATTATGGAACCGGAATGCAGGCTTCATTGAGGCAGAGAATGGACTATCACAGCATTTATGAATATGCAACCGGTCATTCCATTGATTTCATATATGTGCGTTCCTTTCATAATGCCAACCCTTTTACAATAGCTTTGTTTAAATCCCTGCAACAGAGAGGTATAAAAATAGCCATGGAAATACCTACTTACCCCTACGATAAGGAGTATAAAGGTTTTCCATTAAAGACCCGGATGGAAATATGGATAGATAAAATCTTCCGGCGTAAACTTGCCAAATATACAAGTATTATCGTCACCTTTTCAAACCATCTGATGATATTCGGGCAACATACCATACGCATATCCAATGGAGTGGACTTTGACAGCATTCCTTTACAACAGAAAAAGAAGCATCCGGAACACGAAATTCATCTGACCGGTGTGGCTGAAGTGCATTATTGGCATGGCTATGACAGACTTATCGCAGGGTTGGGGGAATATTACCGGACACCTCACAATGAAAAAATTTATTTCCACATTATAGGGGGAATAGGCCCCTCAGAAATGTATAATTCAATACATGCACCGGGATTTCAAGAGTTGATAAAAAAATATGGAATTGAAGAATATGTCATTTTTCATGGGCAGAAATACGGTGAAGAATTGAATGAATTATTGAATGAAACAGACTTTGCCATCGGTAGTCTGGCTCGTCACAGGTGTGGCATAACCGGTATCAGGACACTGAAAAACCGTGAATATGCGGCAAGGGGGATTCCGTTTGTCTATTCAGAAACAGATGATGATTTTGACTTTATGCCATATGTATGGAAAGTTCCGGCTGATGAAAGTCCTGTTGACATACAAGCACTCATCCGTTTCTATAAACAGGAACAATGGAATGGTGAAGTAATCCGCCGGTCCATTTCCCACCTGTCCTGGAAAGAGCAAATGAACAAAGTTATTGTCTATATAAAGGTCATACCATGTTACCTAAGATCATACATTTATGCTGGTTGAGCGGTGATCCTTATCCCGAAAAAATAAGGAAATGCATCGAGTCGTGGAAAAAACACCTTCCTGACTATGAAATCATGCTTTGGGATACCCAACGTTTCCCTTTGGAAAACAGTGACTGGGTGAAAGAGGCTTACAAGGCTAAAAAATACGCCTTTGCTGCGGACTATATCCGTTTTTATAGCTTGTACCATTTTGGAGGAATCTATCTGGATTCTGATGTTGAAGTATTGAAAAGCTTCAATGATCTATTACATCTTCCCTACTTTGTAGGTGCAGAAAAAGCCGGAACGATTGAAGCTGCCATTATGGGAGCACCTAAAGGACAGGACTGGATAAAAATATGCTTGGACTATTATGAGAACAAGCATTTCATCCTCCCGGACGGTTCGCATGACATCCGCAAACTGCCGGAAATAATGGTTGAGGTGATACAAAAGGCAAAGCCTTTGCGTCAGTTAACTCCGGACGAAACCAAGCATATCAACCTCCTTGATTTTAACAAAGAGCTTGTCATATTGCCTGATACGTATTTCTCTCCTAAGATATTCGATAGCAGAGAAGTTCAGATAACCTCTGAAACATATGCCATTCATCATTATCAAAACTCGTGGTTTTCGCCAAAAGCCAAAATCTACTACCGTACCCGCAGCCTTTTGATACGCCTGTTAGGATATAATTTTGTGCGGAAAGCGGAACAAACACTGATGCCCGGTAAATTCAAATAATATGAAAAGAACCATTGCATATTGTATCCCGTCCCTCCACATACATGGAGGCATGGAACGTGTGGTATCCAACAAGGCCAGCTATTTTGCCGAGACTTTGGGTTACGAGGTATATATTATTATGACAGACGCAAAAGACCGTAAGCCTTTTTTTCCACTTTCTCCCAAAGTACACCTAATCCAACTGGATGAGAATTTTGAAGAATTATGGTGCCAGCCGCTATTAAAAAAGATCGTTCTGTATGCCAAGCATATGCGAGGTTATAAGAACAAGCTAACCTGCTGCCTGCAAGAAATAAAACCGGATATCGTCATTTCTACCCTTAGAAGAGAAATCAATTTTATTTGCAATATAAAGGATGGTAGCAAAAAAGTAGGTGAAATGCACGTGAACCGCCAGGAATTCAGAAATTTAAAACAAGACAAGGGTCCTCTGTTCATCAAAAAAGCGATTCAGTATCTATGGAACAAGCAATTACTGCATTCATTAAATAAACTGGATAAATTTATTGTACTTACCGAACAAGATAAAATGCAGTGGAAAGAACTGGATAATGTACAAGTGATCAGTAACCCTCTTTCTTTTTATGCAGATACTCCTTCAAATTGTACAAACAAGAGCGTAATCGCCGTAGGACGATTCTGTTATCAAAAAGGCTTTGACCTGCTACTGCAAGTATGGAAAGAGGTAGTCAAACGGCACCCCGACTGGACACTCCATATTTATGGAGACAATGGCGAAAAGATTACCAATTATGCCAAAGAATGTGGTGTTTTGGACAATTGTAAACTATATCCCGTAACAGGCAATATACAGGATAAATTTATAGAGAACTCCATATTTATCCTTAGTTCCCGCTTTGAGGGCTTTGGAATGGTTATTTGTGAGGCTATGGCATGCGGAGTGCCTCCGGTTGCTTTTGACTGCCATTACGGTCCTTCAGAAATCATTAAAGACGGAGAAGACGGAATTTTAGTAGAAAATGGAAATATAAAAATGATGGCAGAAAAAATAGGCTACTTGATAGAACATGAAGATATACGAAAACAGATGGGACGATCCGCTTATCAGAATATCAAGCGATACCACATCAATCATATAGGAAAAATATGGGAAAGTATGTTTAATGAAATTACAGTAAAAAGATGAAAATAGTTTATTTATATCATTCACTTTCTGCTTTCGGAGGACTGGAAAGAGTGTTGGCGGACAAAATGAATTATTTGGCATCACATACCGGTTTCTCCATCTACTTCATTACATGTGACCAAAATGGAGCACCTTTTTCATATCATTTAAGAACAGAAATAAAACATATTGATTTGGACTGTATCAGATATCATTCTATTTATAAAGTCTCCTATCCGAAAAGGTTATACGCCATTTACCAATATGAAAAGGATTACAAGAAACATTTACTGAAAGAATTACAAAAAATAGAGCCGGATATACTAGTGACAAATACCTCTTTCAATACTACATTGATAGCCAATCTGCCTTATCCATGCAAAAAGATTGTTGAATCTCACATAGCCCAACCTTTTATCATGAAAGCCGGTCCCAAACATGCCTATTTGGGAAAAGTGGAATATGCTATGAAAACTTTATTTGACCAGTACTTCTGCAAACAGATAAAAAAATACGATGTCTTAGTGGTACTTACACAACAAGATGTAAAAGACTGGAGCCCCTATAGGAGTGCTGTATTGATACCCAATCCGGTTACTTATTTTCCCCAAACGACCTATCTTTCTAACAGTAAGATTATCATAAGCGCAGGCAGGTTGTACGGGCAGAAAGGATTTGACTTATTAATCAAAGCATGGGCTAAAATAGCATCAAAATATCCCGATTGGAGTATCCATATTTATGGCAACGGAAATGATTATGAGTATTTATTGGCTATGATTCGTGAATATGGATTAGACCATTCTATGGCAATACATCATGCTGTCGAAAATATCTATGAAAAATATCTGGAAGCAGAATTTTTGGTTCTTAGTTCTCGCGCTGAAGGGTTCGGGCTGGTACTGGTAGAAGCGATGTCTTGCGGAAGACCTTGCGTATCATTCAATTGTCCCAGCGGGCCGGATGAAATCATACACCATCAAGTTGACGGGCTAATAGCAGAAAACGGAAATATGGATGACCTGGCAGAAAAAATGGAATATATGATAGTCCACGAGAAAGAGCGTAAAGAAATGGGGGAAAAGGCACGAATCAATGTAGAGCGTTTCAAAGAACATAAAGTTATGGATAAATGGATACAATTATTTAAATCGTTATATTAGCTGCTTAATGGAAAACAAACACATAGCATGGATAGACTGGGCAAAAAGCATTGGTATTTTTATTGTAGTACTTTGCCATGTCCCTCAGTATGATACAGTAGAAAAAGAGATTTTTTGTTCTTTTCAAATGCCACTATTTTTCTTCTTATCAGGATACTTATACAAGATTCCGCAAGGAACATTTAAAGATGAATTAATGAGAAATTGGAAAACCTTGATTATACCCTATTTTCTTTTCCAGATTCTCTTTTACCCCTACTGGTTAGTTGTTCAAAAAGTAAATGGATACGAATTTTCCTTTTATACTATTTTCGTAAAACCTATTACAGATTGTCTTATAGGTATTCCCATCAATGGAGTAACATGGTTCATCATAGCGTTGCTCATCATCAAGTTATATGCCTTTTTCATTTTGCGGCTTCGCAGGAAATGGCTTTGGGTTATCTTGAGCTGTCTGTTAGTAGGGACAGCACGTTATATAATGTACATGGGCGATGATAGTATAAAGATTTCCTTTGCCATTGATAGTGCAATGCACTTTTTCCTTTTTTTCTTCTTGGGATATTATTTCAAGGCAAGTGAAAGAATGGAGTTGTTAGTCAACAGTAAATTACGACTTTATTATATACTCACCCTTTCTTTCATTATGACATTTGTAGGAGCAATGGCACAGGAAAATCAATCTGTTTCCTTGCAGGAAATTCTACATTATACATTGGGAGTTTCCGGAACAATGACCGTTTTATCCGTTTGCATCTTGTTTGACAAAGTAAACAGTTCCATCATCCGGACCATATCCAGCGGCACTATTGTGGTTTTCGGACTACACTGGATGTTTATCGGCACTATAAATTTTATCTTAAAAAAACATTGGGATATAATCGGAGAAATTCAATACAGCACTACAATGGCTATCTGTATTGCTCTCTTCATCATCTTCCTGAACTACTTTATTATCATCTTCTGCAAGAAACATTTTGAAGCATTACTCGGCTACAGAAAATAATGATTACTTTTGACTATTGAAAGTTTGAAAAAAAACACAAGCTATGAAATGGTACACTAAATACCTCTCCGTCTACGAGAAGCCTTTTGCTGAAACTTCCCTGCCAGTGGCAAAAGAGATAAAAGCAAAAATCAGCCGTTTGCAAAGTGACAAACCGCTGGTTACCGTTTCCGTCATAGCCTACAACGAAGAAAAACATTTGCTATCATGCCTGTGGTCACTCAGTGACATGCAATGCAAATATCCTGTAGAGATTATTGGAGTTGACAATGATTCAAAAGACCGGACGGCAGAGATTTTCGAAGCAACAGGAATACCTTACTACACAGAAACCCGCCACAGTTGCGGATGGGCTCGCAGTTGCGGACTGGCTCATGCAAAAGGCAAATACCACATTAATATAGATGCGGATACAATGTATCCACCTCACTATGTAGAAAAGATGGTTGATGAACTGGAAAAAACGGGAGTAGTAGCAGCCAGTAGTCTATGGAGCTATATTCCGGACCGGGAGCATTCACGCCTGGGACTGAAAATATATGAATTCACCCGGGACTGCTATCTGTTCCTGCAATCTTTCAAACGGCCCGAATTGAGCGTGAGAGGATTGGTTTTTGCATATAACACTGAACTGGGACGAAAAACAGGCATACGCACCGACATTATAAGAGGAGAAGACGGATCACTGGCTTTAGGACTGAAGCCATACGGGAAAATCAGATTTGTCAGAAGCCGAAGAGCAAGGGCTGTAACAGGTTACGGAACGGTTTCCGGCGATGGTTCCTTTTTCAACAGCTTTAAGAAAAGAGTCGTCCAACGACTGAAAGAATGCAAAAAACTAGTTACTTCACAACAGGAATACAAAGACGAAGATTCCAATCTTGTAAAGTAAGCACAAAGTATACATACATGCAATAAGACAAATATAGATCATCAATGAAACCGATCAAAGTACTGGAAGTCATCAGACAAGGAGAAATAGGAGGAGGAGAATCGCATGTGCTCGATTTAATCTCCGGATTTGACAGGAAACTGGTGGAACCTATAGCCATGGCATTTACGGACGGACATATGATTGCCACCCTGAAAGAACAGGGTATAAAATGTTATGTAGTAAATACCCGGAAAGCTTTCGACCTTAAGGTGCAGCGGCAGATTACCCGTATCACACAAGAAGAAAAAATACAGATTATACATGCGCATGGAAGCCGTGCAGCCTCCAATATGTTATGGACGGCACGCAAACTCCATCTTCCTCTGGTATATACTGTTCATGGCTGGAGTTTTCATCAGGACCAAAACCGACTGATCTACCGACTGCGTGCATGGAGCGAGAAACTGATATGCAGCCAAAGCAGACAAGTGATCTGTGTATCCGAAAGCAACCGCCAATCCGGAATAGAGAGTTTCGGACTGGGGAAAAATTGCCGGGTTATCGAAAATGGCATCAATTTGGCCAAATTCAAGGCTAACGCCCAAATGAAAAACATAAGAAATGAACTGGGTATTCCCAAAGATCAATTCATTGTCGGATTTATCGGACGTATTACCCTACAAAAATCCCCCATTGATTTTATCAAAGCGGTGGCAACGGCCCACGCCGTGGATTCCAGCATAAAGGGGCTGTTAATAGGCGAAGGGGAAATGAAAAAGGAAGTGACAGAGTACATACGGCAAGAGAGATGGGAGGATTGTTTCTACTTGTCTGATTTCCGAAATGATATTCCCGACGTTTTACAGGCCATAGATATTTTCTGCCTGCCCAGCCTCTGGGAAGGTTTATCAATAGCCCTGCTCGAAGCAATGGCTATGAAAAAAGCCCTGGTGGTAACTCCTACCGACGGTACACGGGAAATCATCAAAGACCATCAAAACGGCCTGATTGTACCCTACAATCAGCCGCATAAATTATCCGAAGCATTTCTGGAATATAAAAGGGATACAAAATTGAAAGAAACATGCGGAGAAAATGCTTTTCTGTTGATAAAGGAACGATTTGACAGCCAGCGTGTTTCTTCCGAAGTAACCGGCATCTATAAAAACATACTATTATGAACACACTTGAAATTCTATTCTTCATCCTACTCTTCATCGTATTCTACACCTACCTGGGATATGGCATCCTGCTATGGGTACTGGTGCAGATAAAAAAGACGTTCTTCCCCGCCAGTTGCAAACACAACTCTTGCAAAGAATCAAATGCCGGAGAAGCCCCCGAAGTCACCCTGTTCATCACCGCCTACAATGAAGAAACAGTGGTAGACAAAAAGATGAAAAACTGCCATGAACTGAATTACCCCAAGGATAAGCTAAAGATAGTATGGGTGACCGACGGCAGCAACGACCGTACTAACAGGAAGTTGGAACAATACCCTGATGTGACCGTACATTTCGTTCCCGAACGGAAAGGAAAGACAGCCGCCATGAACCGCGGAATGAAATTTGTCACCACTCCCATTGTCATCTTTACAGATGCCAATACCTTCATCAATCCCGAAGCCATCCGGGAAATAGTGAAATGCTTCAACCATCCACGCGTAGGTTGTGTAGCCGGTGAAAAGCGGGTAGATATGGACAGTGGCGGCGGAGCAGCAGCCGGAGGTGAAGGATTGTATTGGAAATATGAATCTTGTCTGAAGAAACTGGACTACAGGCTTTATTCCGCTATCGGAGCAGCAGGAGAACTGTTTGCCATACGCACGTCACTATACGAAGAAATGCCTGCTGATACATTGCTGGACGATTTCATACTCTCACTGCGCATCACTATGAAAAAATACATCATTGCCTATTGTGATACAGCCTATGCACTGGAAGGTGGCTCGGCCAATATGAAAGAGGAAGAAAAGCGGAAAGTACGTATCGCTGCCGGCGGACTGCAATCTATCTGCCGATTGGGCGGACTGCTGAACCCTGTACGCTATGGGTTGCTTTCTTTTCAATATATATCCCATCGCGTACTGAGATGGTCCGTGACACCTGTCGCCCTCTTCCTGCTCTTCCCTCTCAACATCATACTTGCTGCCGGCAGTGAAAACCAGCTGTTTTATTCCACTATCCTGCTGTTACAAGTTCTATTTTATGCAGGAGGCTTTTATGGGTATTACCTGTCTACAAAAGCCATTAAAAACAAATTGCTTTATATCCCTTACTATTTCCTGTTCATGAACATTAATGTAATAAAAGGCTTCTTCTACCTGAGGAAGAAAAAACAGGATGACGGCACTTGGGAAAAAGCCCGCAGGGCTTAATCCCCCAAATGTTTTTCAATCATGGCACGCAGAGCAGGAGCCATGATGGGCTTGGCCATATAATCATCACATCCGGCCTCGAAAGCCTTGTCACGGTCACTGTCATAAGCGTTGGCCGTAAGGGCTATAATGGGAAGTTTGCCTCCTTTTGTGCGAATCCTTCTGGTGGCTTCCAGACCATCCATTACGGGCATCTTTATATCCATCAGTATCATATCGGGCTGGCATTCTTCATACTTCTCAATGGCTTCCTGCCCGTCATGGGCACGATAAACTTCATAATCCTTCCTTAAAATAATAGATAATAACAGGAAATTACTTTCTGTATCTTCAGCTACTAAAATCTTTTTCATTTCTTCTTTTCATTGATTACCCTGCAAAATTACGATATAAAATGATATAAGCAATATTTTTTTTGTATATTTGCTGTCAGTAACAAATATCATGCATCTAATTACGCACAGAGAAACATTATATTGAGAATCATACTATTAATATGGATATTCCAAATAATATATTGCACGATAAACAATATGCCGACAAAATTCTGGAAATTGCGGCTGACACGATGTTTTTCGTATATAGAGATGGTACGTGTTTAGACTTCAAGCCTAATACTCCGGACTTCTTTATAAAGGAAGAGGACATTATCGGAAAAAATATTTTTTCGTATTTTCCTCTGGATACGGCACGAGAGATGCATGAAGAATTTGTAAAGGTACTGGCCAGTGACAAACCTTCTGCAAAGAATTACAAATTGATATCGGACAACGAAATCAAATATTATAAATGCATTATCAGCAAATTTGACCGGGATCATCTGATTTTCCAATATAGGGATATAACAGGACGAAGTGTTATCAGACTGAAACTTGAGAAAAAGCAAAAGGATTTGTGTGAAATAGAAAAGGCAGCGCACATCGGATTGTGGTCTTTTGACTCTTCAACGCAGATCTTTTCTTATTCGGGATATACGCAGATATTCTGCAATGATGAGGAAACCCAAACAATGTCACTGGAAAATTATATCGGTAATATCCATCCCGGTGACAAAGACAGATTTTCCCAATGGTTGAACGAAAATTTACAGGGAGTAGAAACTGCGGATACACTGAGTTACAAGCTTCAGATGGACGGCAAGACGGTCAATATGAGGATGAAGATTTATAATAAGGAGGCTTATAAACAACGGACGGTTCTGGAAGGTTATATACAGAACATTTCGGAAATAGTATGGAAAGCGGAACGGTCCAACCAACTGAAATCTGCTTTCCTGGCTAATATGAGCCATGAAATACGTACGCCACTGAATGCCATACTGGGGTTTTCACGTATTATTGCCGAAACGGACAATGCCGAAGAACGGTTGCAGTATTACGATATAGTGGATAAAAACAATACGAGGTTGCAAGAACTGATCAATGAAATTCTGGACTTGTCGAAAATAGAATCGGGCATGATGGAGTTCAACTATGCTCCTGTATGTCTGTATACGCTGTGTGATGATGTGAAGAATACCTATCGATTCAGATGTCAGCAGGGAGTGGAACTGGTATTTGAAGAATCGGACCAGTCCTTATATACTTCCACAGACAGAAACCGGTTGTTCCAGGTATTCTCCAACTTGATAGGGAACGCTACCAAGTTTACCAGTAAAGGTTCTATCAGTTTCGGTTACAAACAGACGGGTAAAAATATTGAATTTCATGTAACGGACACCGGCAGCGGAATCACTCCGGATAAGATTACAAAAATATTCGACCGCTTTATCATGGCCAGCAGCCAGGCGCAGGGAACGGGTCTGGGACTTTCCATCAGCAAAATCATTGTAGAAAAGTTGGGAGGAAAAATCAGTGTAACATCGAAAATAGATGTCGGAACTACGTTTACTTTCACCGTCCCCTATATTCCTGCAAATGAAAAGAGGAACGAACAGGAAATACATTCGATACGTACCACCCCAAAGGAGAGCGGAACAGCCCACCAAGAAATCACAATATTGGTAGCGGAAGATTATCAGAGCAATTATGACCTGATAGCAGCTATGATAGGAAAGATTTATAAACTGGTGCATGCGCATGACGGTATGGAAGCTATCATGTTTTACGAACAGTATGAACCTGACCTGATACTGATGGATATAAAAATGCCGAATATCGACGGACTGGATGCTACAAGGGCTATCAGGGAAATGTCCAAAGATGTGCCGGTTATAGCAGTGAGTGCCTATGCTTACGAGAAGGACAAGAAAGCTGCTATAGAAAGTGGTTGTAATGAATTTCTAACCAAACCCATTTCTGCCGATCAATTAAAAATGACTATAAACAAATATTTAAAAGAAAATTAACTGTATGGGAAGATTAGCTGTATTTAAGCTCGCTTACTTTTTGTCTATATTATTCACTCTATTTGTCTTCGGCTTGTCCGCCTTTGCCGTTTTCTCAGGAAAACTGAATCCGGCTGAAAATATGTTTGCGGCCTATATCGCTTTGTGCAAACCTATACTAATTGGAATCAATGCCGTATTGTTTGTTTACTGGCTGATACGTTTCAGATATTGGTTGTGGGTTCCATTGACAGGGCTGGCGATCAATTATGGTTATATCTCTTCCATGTACCAGGTTTTCAACTCAACCAAATATGGAAATGACAATGAATTGAAAGTGCTGACCTACAACGTACACTCCTTCGGCGGTGAAATCACCGGATTTTCAGCGAAAGAGTTTGCGGAGATAATCAACAAAGAAAACGTAGACGTTGTCTGTTTTCAGGAATATAGCGGGAATGGGGATTTCACTAATCAGGACTTGTATGACACCTATTCTAAAACCTTCCCTTATTCTTATATCCCCGAAGGACAGTCACAGGCCATTTACAGCCGCTACCCCATCAAGCAGTCGCAAACCGTTGAATTTGCCCACACCAATAATGGCGCCATCTGGGTGGATATAAATATAAAAGGAGTAACCGTGAGAGTGGTGAATGTACATATGCAGACTACCAGTTTCGACAGGATGCGTTCCAAAGCGGCAAAAGCCAGAGGGGCTAATAATGAAGAAGCAGTTAATGAAATATACATTAACTATACGGATAACTTGGAAGAAAATATACTGAAACGTGCCGAACAGGCTCGGACCATTGCCTCACTGGTTAGTGTGACAGAATATCCCGTAATATTATGCGGTGACTTTAACGATACTCCGGGTACATATACTTATGAAACATTGAAAGGAGACTTGCAAGACGGATTCGTTAGTGCCGGAAAAGGATATGCCGCTACTTACAGAGGTTTCCACAACCTTCTGCGGATTGATTACCTTTTCCATTCTGCCACATTAACGGCTATAAAATATAAGACGATACCGTATGAAATGAGTGACCATAATCCGGTATATCTGGAAGTAACCCTTTGAAATAATTAAATAATATGCTAAGTCAATGTGCTAATAAGCTGCGCGGTGTATCGCAGGTAATGAGCACATTGACATATCAGTATTATTCATTCTTAAGCGGTACCGAGAAATAGAAAGTGGAACCTTTTCCTTCTTCTGATTCAAACCATAAGCGACCGCCATTCTTGTTAGCGAAATCCAGACATAACAATAATCCCAGTCCGGAACCTTCTTCGTTGTTCGTACCGTACTTGCTGAAATGAGTTTCCGAATTGAGCAGCTTCTTCTGGTCTTCTTCGCTCATACCTTTTCCGCTGTCTTTTACGCCTACGATCACCTTGTCACCATCCACTTCGGCTTTGACCAGAATTTCGGAGTCATTATAGCTGAACTTGATGGCGTTACTGAGAAGATTACGAAGAATGGTTTTCATCATGTCAATATCGGCACGCACCTCAATTTTTTCATGAACCGGAAAATTCACCTTGATATTCTTTACGCCCGCCACCAGATTGAAAATTTCGATAACCGAAGCGATACTTTCTACAATATCAAAGTCCTGATACACCACATTCAGCTTGCCTATCTGGCTCTTGGTCCATTTCAACAGGTTATCCAGCAAGGCGAAAACATCTTCCGTACTTTGGTTGGCCATGCTCAACATGTCAAACATTTCCTTACCAATTTGTTCGGGAGGCAGACTGAGGATCAACATATTGAGTACCATTTTAATGGACCCCATAGGTGAACGCAGGTCATGCGCAATAACGGAATACAGCTTGTCACGCCCCATGATGGTCTTACGCAGTTCTTCCGTCTGCCTCATAATGATGCGCTTGGCAGCAATCAAAGAAATCTGATGGGTAACGCGGATAACTAGTTCTTCTTTATTAAAGGGCTTGGAAATAAAATCATTCGCTCCTACTTTGAACCCTTTCACTATATCGGCGGTGGTATTCAAGGCAGTCAGGAATATAATAGGAATATGCTGAGTCTCGGGATCAGCTTTCAGTCGCTCGGCGACTTCGAAGCCATTCATTTCGGGCATCATGACATCCAATAAAATCAAATCGGGATGCGCATTGGCCGCTTGGGATAATGCTTCTTTTCCATTACTGGCTGTTATTACTTTAAACTTCTCGTTTGTTAACAACACTCTTAACAGTAAGACATTAGAAACGACATCATCCACAACCAAAACTGTATATTCGGAATGATCTATTACTACATTTACATCTGGCGTCATATTTATTGTATTATTTAGCTAGAACACTTTTAAAATAACCAATCACTTTCATGAGACCTGCTTCCAAATGGATGTGAGGTTCCCAATCCAATTTTTCCCTTGCCAGGGTGATGTCCGGTCTGCGCTGACGGGGATCATCATAGGGCAAAGGTTCAAAAACAATTTTAGAACGCGAGCCGGTCAGTTCCAAGACCTTCTGCGCCAACTCAAATATGGAAAACTCACAAGGATTACCGATATTTACCGGTCCCGTGAAATGATTTTCCGTAGCCATCATGCGCACCATTCCTTCTATCAGGTCATCAATGTACTGAAAGCTGCGTGTCTGTTTTCCATCACCATAAATAGTTATATCCTTATCTTGTAATGCTTGCACTACAAAGTTAGAAATCACACGACCGTCATCGGGCAGCATATTGGGACCATAGGTATTGAATATACGGATAATCTTTACCTGCACCCCGTGCTGGCGATGATAATCCATACACAAAGTTTCCGCACAGCGTTTCCCTTCATCATAACAAGAACGGTATCCTATAGGATTTACATTTCCCCAGTCACCTTCCCTTTGGGGATGGGACAACGGATCACCATACACTTCACTTGTAGAAGCCTGAAGGATTTTCGCTTCGTTACGTTTTGCCAGTCCTAACATATTGAACGTACCAAAGACAGCCGTTTTTGCCGTTTTGATAGCGTCATGCTGATAATGTATAGGAGAAGCAGGACATGCCAAGTTGTATATCTCATCCACATCCGTCCAAAACGGATTTATTATATCGTGTTCTACCGATTCAAAACGCGGATGCCCAATCAGATGCCTTATATTCTCTTTACTCCCTGTAAAAAAGTTATCTAAACATATAACTATATTACCTTCCTCTATCAGACGTGTGCATAAATGTGACCCAATAAAGCCTGCACCGCCGGTCACTAGGATTCTTTTCATCCCCTTATTTTTTACTTTATTTTATGTTTAGCAAAAATAATTGATTCCCTTCACTTGTGCAAACATTTAAAACAAGATTATTCATTATCTTTGCAAATACTTTGTCAAAATGAGATTTATATGAAAAAATATCCTTGTATATTAAGCATAGCGGGTTCCGATTGCAGCGGTGGGGCCGGCATACAGGCAGACTTGAAAACGATTTCTGCCTTGGGCGGTTATGCAGCGACTGCCATTACTGCTATCACCGTACAAAATACGACGGGGGTACGTGCTATACATGCCGTTCCACCGGTATATGTACGCGGACAAATTGAAGTCGTGATGGAAGATATTCGTCCGGATGCTGTCAAGATAGGTATGATCAATGAGGTGGAAATTGTAAAAGTCATAGCCTCCTGTCTGCGCAGATACCAGCCCCGTTATGTAGTGTTCGACCCGGTCATGGTGTCGACCAGCGGACATAAGTTGATAGAAGATGATGCCGTCAGTGCACTCACCCGCGAACTGATGCCCCTTTCCAGTCTGATTACACCTAATCTGAGTGAAGCGGAGGTATTGACAGGACACTCTATTAATAATGTAGAAGAAATGAAAGCTGCCGCACCGGATTTGTTAAAGTTCGGTTGTGGAGCCGTTCTGCTGAAAGGAGGACATCTGGAAGGCGGCAAAATGTGTGATGTACTTCAAATAGCCGGAGAGGACGAGCCTCATCTTTTTGTTTCGGACAAAATAGAAAGCAAGAATACCCACGGAACGGGATGTACCCTTTCTTCCGCTATCGCCACTTTTCTGGCTTTGGGCTATGATATGCCGCAAGCTGTGGAACGCGCAAAAGCCTATGTCACCGGAGGCATAAATGCCGGAAAAGAGGTGCATATAGGCGAAGGACACGGACCACTGAATCACTTTTATGCACCTGTCCCGATGAAAATAATGAAATAATGTGCCAATTACCATGCGGTACACAGCGCAGCATATTGGCACATTAGCAAATTGATCCATTATTATTCCGTCATTTCGAAAGAAATAATTACCTTTGTAGCGTTTTTAAACCAAAATAGGAAAAAATATGAAAGCATTTGTATTCCCCGGACAGGGAGCACAGTTTGTGGGTATGGGAAAAGACCTGTACGAAAAC
Source organism: Bacteroidaceae bacterium (assembly GCA_963651205.1). Classification (GTDB taxonomy): domain Bacteria; phylum Bacteroidota; class Bacteroidia; order Bacteroidales; family Bacteroidaceae; genus Phocaeicola. Next base: position 52,187 of record CAVJPC010000080.1, on the reverse strand, counting down.
TCGGCTTTAGCCAAAGAACTTTTTGAAAAAGCAAACGACATTTTAGGATATCGTATCACAGACATCATGTTTGAAGGTACTGATGAAGACTTGCGCCAGACTAAAGTAACTCAGCCTGCTGTATTCCTGCACTCAGTAATCTCTGCACTTTGCATGGGTGAGGATTTCAAACCTGAAATGACTGCCGGACACTCACTGGGTGAATTTTCTGCACTGGTTGCAGCCGGAGCGTTATCTTTCGAAGATGGTCTGAAACTGGTGTACGCCCGTGCTATGGCTATGCAGAAAGCTTGCGAAGCACAGCCCTCTACAATGGCTGCCATCATCGCTTTGCCGGACGAGAAAGTGGAAGAAATTTGTGAAGCTATCTCTAAAGAAGGTGAAGTGGTAGTTGCCGCCAACTATAACTGCCCGGGACAAATTGTAATCTCAGGTTCTATAGAAGGTATTAACAAGGCTTGCGAACAACTGAAAGCTGCCGGTGCAAAACGCGCCCTGCCCTTGAAAGTAGGCGGTGCATTCCACTCTCCGCTGATGAACCCGGCCAAAGTGGAACTGGAAGCTGCGATCAAAGCTACTGAAATCCATACTCCTAAATGCCCTGTTTATCAGAATGTAGATGCTTTGCCTCATACTGATCCCGCTGAAATCAAAGCGAACCTAGTTGCCCAGCTGACTGCTTCTGTACGCTGGACCCAGACAGTGAAGAACATGATTGCCGATGGTGCGGATGACTTTACCGAATGCGGACCGGGCGCTGTTCTGCAAGGACTGGTCAAGAAGATTGACGGGTCGGTGAATGCACACGGAATAGCTTGATAAACTATTTTCAGTTATTATAAGTTTTATACGGATTACCGGAATATTCTGAGTAATCCGTATTTTTTTATGGTTTTCTACAAAAAAAATTGTAAGTTTGTCGGAAACTAACGAGATCGGGCTATGAGTGAATTTAAATATAACATTGGTTATGCCCTGAGCGGAGGATTTATAAAAGGATTTGCCCACTTGGGAATTATGCAGGCTTTGCATGAACATGGCATCAGGCCGGAGATTCTTTCCGGGGTGAGTGCGGGCGCTCTTGCGGCTGTTTTTTATGCCGATGGCAAGGAGCCCTATCACATTATAGAACTTTTTGAGCACCATTCATTCAAGGAACTTACTACTTTCTCTATCAATAAACAAGGTCTGCTGAAACTAGACAGTTTTATGGATTTTCTGAACAGTAATCTGGAATCAAAAACAATAGAAGAATTAAAAATACCTACCATCATTACTGCCACTGACCTGGATCACGGACGTATCGTTTCTTTTAAAAGAGGGAAAATAGCCGAAAGGCTGGCAGCTTCCTGTTGCATGCCTATTCTGTTTGCTCCGCTGCGCATCGGCAGCACGCATTACGTGGATGGCGGGATCTTGATGAATCTTCCGGTAAGTCCTATCCGCAAGGAGTGCGAGAAAGTGATAGCACTGAATGTAGATCCGCTGGTGACGGATGAATATAGCAAGAATGTGGTAAGCATTGCTCTCAGGGCCTATCATTTTATATTCCAGGCAAACACGCTTCCCCAAAAAGGAATGGCAGATCTGCTGATCGAGTCTTACGGATTGGAAGAGTACAGCAACAGGGAACTGGAAAGAGCTGAGGAAATATTCGAGAAAGGATATAACACAGCAACTGAACTCCTGGACAGACTGATCCTGGAGAACGGAACAATTTGGAGATAAATAAAAAAAAATAGAATGGACACACAAGAAAAAATCATTATCTATCAGGTTTTTACCCGTTTATTCGGGAACAACAACCTGCGTTGCAAGCCTAATGGTTCCCTGGAGGAAAACGGCTGCGGAAAAATGGCCGACTTCACAACCAAGGCTTTAAGTGAAATCAAACAACTGGGCGCCACGCATATTTGGTATACGGGTATCATAGAACATGCCACCCAAACCAACTATACCCGCTATGGTATCAGACCGGACCATCCTGCGGTGGTAAAAGGAAAAGCGGGCTCACCGTATGCCATCAAAGATTATTATGATGTGGACCCTGATCTGGCTACCAGCATTCCGGACCGTATGAAGGAATTTGAGAATCTGGTGAAACGTAGTCATAAAGCCGGATTGAAAGTAATCATTGACTTTGTTCCCAATCACGTAGCCCGCCAATATGGATCGGATGCCAAACCCGAAGGAGTGACAGACCTGGGCGAGAAAGATGACGTGACAAAGGCTTTCAGTCCCGACAACAACTTCTACTACATTCCGGATTCCAAACTGGAGGGTAACATTGACCTTCATCGTGGTGCGGCGGAACCTTATATAGAATTTCCGGCAAAAGCGACCGGTAACGACCGTTTCGATGCATGGCCCAACTCTAACGACTGGTATGAAACGGTAAAACTGAATTATGGCGTAGATTATATGAACGGACGCAGTTGCCACTTCGATCCGGTTCCCGATACATGGGTGAAGATGCGTGATATTCTGTTGTTCTGGTCTGCCAAAGGCATTGACGGATTCCGTTGTGATATGGCGGAGATGGTTCCGGTAGAGTTCTGGGGCTGGGTAATTCCTCAAATCAAAGCCGAATATCCCGAACTGATCTTTATTGCCGAAGTGTATAATCCGGGAGAATATCGTAATTATCTGTTCAATGGCAAGTTTGACTATTTATATGACAAGGTGGGATTATATGATACTTTGCGTGCCATCACCTGCGGCTGGGAATCGGCAACGGCTATTCCGCAACGCTGGCAAAACTTGAGTGGTATCGAGAAACGGATGCTTAACTTCCTCGAAAATCATGATGAGCAACGTGTGGCTTCCGATTATTTTGCCGGAAACGGTTCAAAAGCCATCCCTGCCATGATTGTATCGGCTTGTATGAATACCAACCCTGTCATGATTTACTTCGGGCAGGAATTGGGAGAACACGGCATGGATACGGAAGGTTTCAGCGGACGTGACGGACGAACCACCATCTTTGACTATTGGAGTGTGGACAGTATCCGCCGCTGGCGTAACGGGGGCAAGTTTGACAATAAGTTCCTGAACGAAGACGAGAAGGAGTTGAAACAATTCTATACCCGTCTGCTGAATTTATGTAACCATGAAAAGGCCATTCGGGAAGGGGTGTTCTTCGACTTGACCTATGCAAATTTGGCCGGATGGGTGTTCAATGAGCATAAGCAATATGCCTTTTTACGTAAATGCGATGATGAGTTGATATTGGTAGTGGTTAACTTTGATTCCATTCCCGCACGTTCGGCAGTCAATATACCACAACATGCATTTGATTATTTAGGCATACATCGCTACGGAGAATATGAAGCAACCGAGTTGCTGACCGGAAACACAGAAAAACTGATGTTGATGCCGGACAAGACAACTCCCGTATTGCTGGATGGAATGAGTGGAAAAATTCTGAAATTCAAATTATAGTTTTGCGAGGGGTGTCAGAAGTATATTTTGTTATTGTTTCGCTGTAGGGGCGGGTGCCCCTATAGCCGTCAAGCCAAGGGATAAATAGCGCTCTCGTCCACCGCAGGGGCAGATTGAATCTGCCCGATAATACTCTGAAAGGTGGATTTGTGGATGCATTCGGGCGGAAGCATTCCGCCCCTACAGTGGATGTATTCCTTAACTTGACGGCTATGAGACGAACCTTGCCCCTACAGCAAAATGATAGTTGCTACAAGACTTTGGCATACAGTAGTCCGAAAAAACATTTTACATCTTTACAAATGCAAGTTATTTTTTCTTGATATTCGGCAGAAAATAGGTGACCAGCCCCAGCAAAGGCGTGAATGCCACTACCTGATAAACATACTCTATACCATATTCATCTGCAAAATTCCCCAATACCGCCGAAGCAATACCGGCTATACCGAAAGCGAATCCGTAAAACAATCCTGAAATCAATCCAAGTTTATAGGGCAACAATTCCTGTGCATACACCAGAATAGCAGGAAAAGCGGATGAAAGAATAAATCCGATAATAAAACTCAGAATACAGGTCCAGAAAAGATCGACATGAGGCATCATCAGACTGAAAGGAGCCGTTCCCAAAATAGATGCCCAAATGACATACTTACGACCGACCTTATCTCCTACCGGTCCGCCTACCAAGGTTCCGGCCGCTGTCGCTACAAGGAAAACAAACAGAAAAAACTGGGAATGCTGCACCGTCACACCAAACTTCTGAATCAGATAAAAAGTATAATAACTGTTCAGACTCGCCATATAAATATACTTGGAGAATATCAATATCATAATGATGCAGATAGAAAATAGAGTGATCCCCGGCGGAAAAGGCATCTCACGCCCAGTCTGCTGTATGGCAGGGTGTAGTTTCAGTTCGCGAAGCTTATCGCGATACCAACGGCATACGGGCAGCATAACGACCATAGCCACCAATGCCAGCACCGCCACTAAAGCTACATTCTGACGTCCATAAGGAGCAATCAGCAAAGCCGCAAGCAAAGGACCGAATGAACCTCCCAAATTTCCTCCTACCTGAAACAGCGATTGCGCCATTCCCCGTTTGCCTCCTGAGGACAAAGAGGTCAGCCGAGCCGCCTCCGGATGAAAAATAGAAGAACCGATGCCGATTAATGATACTGCTACAAGCACCCAATGAAAGTGCTGTGCAAAAGCCAGAAGGATCAATCCTGCAAAAGTGGAACACATGCCCAAAGGCAGAAACCACGGATTAGGGCGTTTATCGAGATAAAAGCCCATAACGGGCTGAAAGATGGATGCGGAAATCTGATAACACAGGGTAATCAATCCCACTTGCGCAAAACTGAGTGCCAGACCATCCTTTATCAGCGGATACACCGCCATGATAACAGATTGCAACAGGTCATTGAGGCAATGTGCCAGACTGAGGGCACATAAAATGCCGAAGGCAGTACCTCCGGCAGCTTTCATTGAAGTAGCATCTTTCATTGTTTATCTCTTCAATAAACCGATTTTTAAATTCAGTTTAAAATAGTAAACTCCATTCTCACGTTCCAGATATCCGTATTTATCTTTTTCTGTAGAACTTTTCTCAAAACGGGAATTTGCAAACAGAAAATCAGCAAAAGTCTGACGGTCGGCATTCTGATAACAAAGCACTTCTCCGCTTCCGTCTACAAACAAAAAACCGGAAATGGCGGAATCTGTTCCATTGAATATTTTGGCAGGACGCATTCCCAATGCCAATGCCATAAGAAATTGTTTCATCTTGTATTCATAATAACCGTGCTTGTTGATCAGTTCATCCTTTATTTTCAATGGATTGATCTGTTTGATGATTTCGGTCAGTTCGCTCACTTTAGATATGCCATCCAGATGCATCACACGCAACATTTCGGCCAGCATACGGGGGAAATGCAGATCAATCATGCAAAGATTACTGCGGAATACTCTATCGGCAACATCGTTATATTTCAAAATACCGCCCAAACGCTCTATCATCAGCATACGCCCTGCAACATCGTCCTCCTCGCCAAAAGCATTGATCTTGTTTACGGTAGGAGTGGCGAATTTAATGCCTGTCTGTTCAAATTTCAAGTTAGCGGTACGGCCTCCATCCAGCAACGGGAACATGGCTCCCAGACGGGAACGGACGCAGAAACCTACCAGCGGAGCATCTACACGATAGAAAGCTACATAGAAATCGGTACGGTCGTCTGTCTTTGCTTCCAAATCATAGATAGCGACTTCATCCAGAAACTCCTCTACGCCGTCTGGAGACATCACATCGTTTTCACGACTCTCTTTTATTGCCGTGAATATCAGTTCCGCTACGGCAGAAAAGTCTTCACGAGATATCTGCTTGTCTATTTTGTCGCCCTGGATGCGAATGGTTTCCTCATCTTCCAGAATGTAACGGCGTGTTCCGTCATGTTCTTCACGCTGTATCATGGCCACAGGAATCTTTTGTGTTTCGTTCTTTTTCACATCAGGCGTACCTGCATATACATATCCATCCGCCAGCAAGCGGAAAAAGGCGTAAAGTTCGCCCCACTCTCTCTTTGTTGCTTCAAATGCCATATCTCTTTCTTTTTAATGGCTGCAAAGATACGCAAAAGAAGTTTTAAAAAACTCGTTTTTGAGAAAAGCAAATCTTAAACAATGTTATATAGCATGCTTTTTCAGGCCTATTATTTGCTATTGTCCGAAAAGTCCGTACCTTTGCAATGTGTTTTTCATAGTATTAGATTTAAGGTTAACAAAGGTTGGAGCAAGGCGTTGCTCCTTTTTTATTTTATACCTCTCCTCTCGGATATCTACCCTTTTTACACATTTCATTTAACATTTTCGATAATACCGCCCCTACAGTAACTGTTAACGAAGAAGTGTAGAAAGAGAAGCTTTTATAAGCAGAGCCATAACAAAATCCCATGTTTTTCATAAACTTGTTCTTTATCCGGTTTGTTCTAGGTACTAGAAATAATCTTTATAAACAAATAGAACAATGAAAATTAAAAAGGGAAGTATTGCATTCATGGCATTGGCCGGTATAATGTGTATGAGTATACAAAAAGCAGAAGCATGTACGCGTGCTGTCTATATAGGACCGGACAATATGGTGGTAACCGGAAGGACAATGGACTGGAAAGAAAATATAATGAGTAATATCTATGTTTTTCCCAGAGGAATCCAACGGGATGGATATAATAAAGGAAATACCGTGAAATGGACCTCAAAATATGGAAGTGTCATTGCAACCGGATATGATATAGGTACTTGTGACGGTATGAATGAAAAAGGACTGGTTGCCAGTCTGCTGTTTCTGCCCGAATCTGTTTTTGACCGTCCGGGAGATACACGCCCCGTTATGGGAATCAGTATATGGACACAGTATGTATTGGATAATTTTGCCACTGTACATGAAGCAGTTGAAGAGTTGAAAAAAGAATCATTCCGTATCGATGCTCCCCACATGCCCAATGGTTCGGCTTCGACTCTTCACTTGGCTATTACGGATGATACGGGGAATACAGCAGTTTTGGAATATCTGGATGGACACTTGAGCATACACGAAGGGAAGGAATTCCAAGTGATGACCAATTCTCCCAGGTATGATTACCAACTGGCTATCAATGATTATTGGAAAGAAGTGGGAGGTTTGCAAATGCTGCCGGGCACGAATCGTTCCAGTGACCGTTTTGTACGGGCTTCTTTCTACATACATGCTGTACCTCAGACTTCGGATGCCAAGATAGCAGTGCCCAGCGTGCTCAGTATAATGCGTAATGTGTCTGTACCTTTTGGAATCACCACGCCGGACAAACCTTATATTTCCTCTACCCGATGGCGCTCTGTGGCCGATCAAAAGAATAAAGTGTATTACTTTGAATCGGTCATGACTCCCAATTTGTTTTGGCTGGACTTGAAAAATATAGATTTTAGCCCGAAAGCCGGAATCAAGAAATTATCTCTGACTAACGGGGAGATTTATGCCGGGGATGCCGTAAAGGATTTAAAAGACAGTCAATCATTCGTGTTCATGTTTCAGACACCCATGGTGTAAATTTTAGATTTTGTATGACACTCACCTGTTTTAGGGATTCATGACTGAACCCCCTAAAGCAGGTGAGGAATTCTTTTTTGCAATGATATAAAAGCATTCATTTCCTTTCAGCTTCTTTATTACAAAAGAATATTCTATCTTTGAACAGGCCGGCAAAAATGGAATAAATGCCATCGGCTTCAATGCCAGAGATGTAGAAACGTATGCGGGACTGAAGACTCAAATCAGAGAGTAATTTGCACGCGTAAAAGTTTTTATTGACCTGGTTACAGGAAAGCAACTCCGCTTTCCAGGAGAGCAAATTAACATTGGAGAAAACAAACAAATAACAAGAAAATTATGGAACAACACCCCATTCTTAATGCACACAATAAAGAAGAAGACAAATGTATGCATACCACAGAACATGTAATAAACAGAACAATGGTCAACCTCTTCGGATGCGGACGGGCAGTATCCGCCCATATAGAACGCAAAAAAAGCAAATTGGATTTTGCCTTGAAAGAGTGTCCGGGAGAAGCTGATATTACAGAAATAGAAAATACCGTAAACAAAGTATTACGAAGCAATCTGCCCGTCACGATGGAATTTATCTCCCAAGAGGAAGCCATAGGCCGCTTCGATATGAAACGTCTGCCCGAAAATGCTTCCGAAACCGTACGAATTATAAAAGTAGGCGATTATGATGAATGCCTCTGCATAGGCCAGCACGTAGAAAACACCTCCGAAATAGGGACATTCAAGATTATAAGCCATGATTACAAAGACGGAATTTTCCGCATGCGATTCAAACTGGTGTAGACAACTGACAATCTGTCCCAGGAAATTACAATCTGACAGTATCACTGACAATCAAATGTTTAAAGAGGCTTATCAACTCTTAAAGTAGAGATTTTAATCTTTAAGAAAACCTTTATAGGCTTAAAAGTGAGCAATAGAAAGCGTGTATCATCGAACCAATGGTACACGCTTTGCATTATGAATGGTGAATGACGGAACCGAAAGGCAAAGGAGTTCAGAATAAACAAATTGTTTAACCAAAACCTATAGGAGATTAAGATTATGATGCCAGTAAGAAGATCAAACCAAACATGGTTGCCAAGTATTTTTAATGATTTCTTTGATAATGACTGGATGGTAAAAGCCAATGCGACAGCTCCTGCCATCAATGTTATGGAAAGTGACAAAGAATACAAAGTAGAAGTTGCCGCTCCGGGAATGACAAAAGAAGACTTCAAGATTCATATCAATGAAGACAATGACCTGGTTATTTCAATGGAAAAGAAAACTGAAAGTACCGAAGGTGATAAAGAAGGCAAGAAAGAAAGCCGTTACTTGCGTCGTGAGTTCTCGTATTCTAAATTCCAACAGACACTGATTCTGCCTGATGACGTAGATAAAGATAAGATAGATGCAAAAGTAAACGACGGTGTATTGACTATCGAATTGCCGAAACGTACACCTGAAGAAAAAGAAAAAGCGGCAAAAGTTATCGAGATTAAATAACATGTTCTCAATTTCAGAAAAGAGGAATTGCTATATGCGGGCAATTCCTCTTTTTAATTTTATGGCAGTACACTGCTTTCCACCGGAACTATAGTAATCCTGCAACCCAAAAATCCAGATCTTTCACCTATAAGATATATAATCTTTCAGGCGTAAGATATATAAACTTCACCATCTGGCTCCTTATTCTCTTCTTATCCATATAAATCTATTAATCTTTTCTACACAAAAAAACAAATTAGTCAATATTACTAACTATCTTTACACACAAAATAAAACTAATACCTAATTTTAAACCATATTATTATGAAGAAGAACATCAACAGCTCCGGATGGAGGAAAACGGCTATGCTTACACTGGCTATTCCACTTGCTTTGGGAGCGACCCCTGTAAGAGCTATCCAGCAAACGCCCATTGCCTGTGAAACGGTACAAACCCATCCTAAAATTATCGGCGTTAAGCAAATTAATCCCACTACAGTCGAAGTCTTGTTCTCGGACAACCAACGTATGGCCATCGACTTTTACGGAGAAAACATATTCCGCTTATTCCAAGATAATTCAGGCGGAATCCTCAGAGATCCCGAAGCCAAGCCGGAAGCGCAAATTCTTTTAGACAATCCGCGTGTACCTCTATCGGCACTTCATGTAGAGGATGCTAACGGAACAATTACCATCACTACGGCAAAAGCCCAAATCCAACTGGATAAAAACACCTCGCTACTGAAAGTCACTAACCTTGAGACAAATGCCGTGGTACTGGAAGAAAGCAAGCCTGTAAACTTTGAAAAAGACAAAGTGACAGTGACCTTGAAAGAAAATCCCAAAGAGTACTTCTATGGCGGTGGCGTACAAAACGGCAGATTCTCACATAAAGGAAAAGCAATTGCCATCGAAAACCAGAACAGCTGGACAGACGGAGGAGTGGCCTCTCCTACTCCTTTCTATTGGTCTACCAACGGATATGGTATCCTATGGTACACTTTCAAAAAAGGGAAATATGATTTTGGAGCCGAAGAACAAGGAAACGTGAAATTATCTCACGAAACAGACTATCTGGATTTGTTCTGCATGATTAGCAGCACTCCTACAGCCTTATTAAATGACTTCTACCAACTGACCGGCAATCCCGTCCTGTTACCTAAGTTCGGTTTCTATCAAGGACATTTGAATGCTTACAACCGCGATTACTGGAAAGAAGATGAAAAAGGAATTCTGTTTGAGGACGGAAAACGTTACAAAGAAAGTCAGAAAGAAAATGGTGGCATTAAAGAGTCGTTGAACGGTGAAAAGAATAACTATCAATTTTCAGCTCGTGCCGTAATAGACCGCTACAAGAATCACGATATGCCTTTAGGATGGCTGCTGCCCAATGATGGTTACGGAGCCGGATACGGACAAACGGAAACATTGGACGGAAATATACAAAACTTGAAAGAGCTGGGTGAGTATGCCCGCCAGCACGGAGTGGAAATAGGCTTATGGACACAGTCTGATTTACACCCCAAACCCGAAGTCAGCGCATTGTTACAACGTGACATCGTAAAAGAAGTGAGAGATGCCGGAGTGCGCGTACTGAAAACAGACGTGGCATGGGTAGGCGAAGGATATTCTTTCGGTCTGAACGGTGTAGCAGACGTAGGACAGATCATGCCTTATTATGGCAATAATGCCCGACCGTTTATCATCTCACTGGACGGATGGGCCGGTACCCAGCGCTATGCCGGCATATGGAGCGGCGACCAGACAGGAGGTGAATGGGAATATATCCGTTTCCACATCCCGACTTACATTGGTTCTGGATTGTCCGGGCAGCCCAATATCAGTTCGGACATGGATGGTATATTCGGTGGAAAGAATCCGGCCGTCAACACCCGCGACTTCCAATGGAAAACTTTCACCCCCATGGAATTGAACATGGACGGTTGGGGAAGTAACGAAAAGTATCCGCATGCTTTGGGTGAACCTGTAACCTCCATCAACCGTTGGTACCTGAAATTGAAATCGGAATTAATTCCCTACGCCTACAGCTTTGCTAAAGAAGCAGTGGACGGACTGCCCATGATCAGAGCCATGTTCCTGGAATTTCCCAATGAGTATACTCTGGGAACAGCTACCAAGTACCAGTATATGTATGGAACCGACTTTTTGGTAGCACCTGTCTATCAAAACACCAAGGCCGATGCTGAAGGCAATGATATCCGCAACGGCATCTACCTGCCCGAAGGAGAATGGATAGATTATTTTTCGGGAGAGAAATATGAAGGAGGCTGCATCCTCAATAACTTTGCCGCTCCTCTGTGGAAACTTCCTCTTTTCGTAAAGAACGGGGCAATCATCCCTATGACCAACCCGAACAATAATGTATCTGAAATCAATAAAGGTCTGCGCATTTACGAAATGTATCCCAACAAGCACACCATGACGGTGGAATATGATGATGACGGAATCACCGAAGCATACAAGGACGGAAAGGGAGCAACCACCTTTATCGAATCGAACGTAACTCCTAAAAACGAGGTCATGATTACCGTACATCGCACTCAAGGCAGCTTTGAAGGATTTGTGAAAGAGAAAGTGACCGAATTCAGAATCAATGTAACCGAAAAGCCGAAAGCGCTTTCAGCCAGAATAGGAAAAAACAAGGTAAAATTGACAGAAGCTGCCTCGATGGAACAATTCATAAACGGAGAAAACCTATTCTATTATGATGCTACGCCCAATCTGAATAAGTTCGCAACCAAAGGAAGTGAGTTTGAAAAGGTAGTGATTACCAAAAATCCGCAGTTACTCGTTAAACTGGCAGCAACGGATATCACAGCCAATCAGATTGACATGACCATTAAGGGTTTCCGTTTTGATCCAGCCGATATGTACCGTGTTACTTCAGGCTCACTATCAGCTCCGCAAGCAGAAGTAGCGGCCGATAACCTAGAAGCCTACACCTTGAAACCTACCTGGAGTAAAGTAGCCAATGCCGATTTCTACGAAATTGAACTGAATGGCATGCTTTATACCACCATTAAAGATACCGAATTACTATTTGAAGGACTTTCAGCCGAAACAACTTATTCCTTCAAGATTCGTGCAGTAAACAAAGACGGACATTCCGAATGGAATGAATTCAAGGCTACTACCAAGTCCAATCCGTTGGAATTTGCTATCCGTGGAATCAAGGGAGAAGTGACAGCCCCGTGTCAGGAAGGTTTTGAAGTAGAACGTCTGTTCGACTTTGCCGAATCGGGAGATGCATGGCATACCAAATACAGAGCCAATGCACTGCCTTTTGATATGATCATAGATTTAAGAACCATCAACCAGCTGGATAAATTCCATTACCTGCCCCGTCAGGATGGTGGAAACGGTACTCTGTTAAAAGGCAGCGTATTCTACAGTCTGGACAAGGAACACTGGACGGAAGCCGGAGCATTTGAATGGGAACGCAACGGAGATATAAAGGTATTCACCTTTAAAGATCATCCAAGTGCACGTTATATCAAACTTGCCGTAACAGACGGAGTAGGCAATTATGGTTCCGGCCGCGAACTCTATGTGTTCAAAGTTCCGGGAACGGAAAGCTACCTGCCGGGAGATATCAACAACGATGGCAAAATTGACAATAACGACCTGACCTCTTATACCAACTATACGGGTTTAAGAAAAGGTGATTCTGATTTTGAAGGCTATATCAGTGTTGGCGACATCAACAAGAACGGATTGATTGATGCATATGATATCTCTGTAGTCGCCACGCAACTGGAAGGTGGAATAGATGAAACCCACGTTCCATCAGAAATAAACGGAAAGTTGGAAATCAGCACACCGAAGCGCAATTACAACAAAGACGAAATAATAGAAGTACGCGTGAAAGGTATTGATCTGAAAGGAGTCAATGCGCTGAGTTTTGCTTTACCCTATGACCAACAGAAGTATGAATTCGCAGGTGTGCAACCCATCCATATAAATGAAATGGAGAACCTTACTTATGACAGACTCCATAGCAATGGTAACAAGGCACTTTATCCTACTTTTGTCAACTTAGGCAATAAAGCACTTCTTGATGGAACAACCGATCTATTTATTCTCAGGTTCAAGGCCAAACAAAAAGTGACCTTCGATTTACAGATAAAAGATGAAATACTGGTAAATCAAAGACTGAATACTAAATAGTGATTAGTGATTAGTGGTTAGTGATTAGTGGTTAATGACCTTGCGGGATGATAGTGCAACTCATTAATCACTAACCACTAACCACTATCAAATATACTTATTCAAGACTTTTTCCAATGCGGATAGTGATACCGGTTTGGTAAGGAAATCATTACATCCGGCTTCCATAGCCTTATCCCGGTCGGACTCAAAGGCAAAGGCGGTCAAAGCAACGATGGGTACCTCTTTTGAATAAGTACGAATGAGGCGTGTAGCTTCCAATCCGTCCATGCGGGGCATCTTGATGTCCATCAAAATTAAATCGGGTTGATGCTCCTTAAACTGATTTACAGCCTCATCACCGTCTTTAGCCCATAACAAATTACACTTTGTACCTATCAATGACTTCAACAACAGAAAGTTACTATGTACATCTTCTGCAACTAAAACGGTTCTTCTTTGCAGTGATTTTCTGACTTCTGTATGAGTTTGTTCTTCTTTTTGAATTACTTTTCCAAACTCAGGATATTTCTTATCTACATCATAAGGTATGGTGAAACGGAAGGTAGAACCTTCATTCGGTTTGGATTCCGCCGTTATCTCACCACCCAATTTCTCGACAATTACCCTACAGATAGCCAATCCCAAACCTGTTCCCTGAACAAATGCATTCAGCTTCACGAAACGGTCAAAAATCATTTTGATCTTCTCCTCTGAAATACCCATGCCTGTATCTTTGACATAGAAATTGATATGCCCCTCTACCACTTTGAACCCAAAACGTATTTCTCCATGAAAGGTAAATTTCACAGCATTGGTTATCAAGTTGGTAATAACCTGCATAATGCGGTTCTTATCTTCATTGATTATCAAGCTGGTATCTCGATTATCCAGTACCAAGGTAACTCCATCCTGCACGCGGTCTTTATGGATTTCATAAATATTGCGGCACAGTTCCCCCAAGTCCATCGGCTGTCTGACATACTCCAAAGTTCCGGCTTCTATTTTTGCCAGATCAAGAATATCATTGATCAGTTGCAACAATATTTCTGAATTCTGATTGATGATATCCGAATAAAGTTTCTCATCTGCCGCATTATCTGCCATAGTCATCAAACGGGAAAAACCCACAATAGCATTTAATGGGGTACGGATTTCATGACTCATATTGGCAAGGAAAGCAGTCTTCAACCGATCGGATTGTTCAGCCTTGATTCTTGCCTGAATCAGTTCCTTTTCAATATTCTGCATATTGGTTACGTCCCAGGCTATGCCGATAATAAGAGGCGCCCGTCCTTCCAAGGGAACCAATGTTTTCAATGTCTGTACAATACGGACTTCACCGGTAGCTGTCACATAACTTTCCTGCATTTCCATCCGTTCACGGGTACGCATTAATTCCAGATCATCCTTATGAAACTTCTCCGCATTTTCTTTATCGGGGAATACTTCAAAATCAGTATGCCCCAAAGCACGTGAAGCAGGGATTTTTGAATGAGTGGCAAATGCCTTATTCCAATAAAGATATCGGAAATCATCTTCGGGATCCTTCACAAACAGATAGACAGGAATATTATTCAGTATCGCATCCATCAAGTAGTTCAGCTCACGCAACTCATCGCGGTTTTTAATGACATCCGTAATATCCTGAGTGAAAAACCAAATCATCTCTTCACTGCCGTTCTGTATCATAAATGTAGATACTTGATGCACACGGACTTTCGTATCTCCCACACGCGTATATCGAGCCCGATAAGCAAAATTGCCTCCATTGTCCCGAATTTCTTGAACACGTTTGTCAAATAGTTCCTTTGTATTGATAGAAACAGGCAGATCGTATACTTTCTGTTTGCCTAATTCGCCTTTTACACCATACTCTTCAATGAATTGCTTGTTGGCATATACCAGAGTACCATCGGGTGAGGCGGCCAGAATGCTATCACTTACTTTATCCAGAACCCGTTTGAATATTTCCAAATTCTGTTGGGTAGCCACTCGTTCGCTGATATCGCGGCACATGATCAGCACATATTCATCATCCAATGGGAAAATACGATTTTCATAATAATGATGTTCTCCGTTTACATCCAGTTCATGATGGGCCGTAGATCCTCTACCGGTAGTAATTACTTTCAGAAGATTATTATGAATATTATGATAGGCCTCTTTAGGAACCATCTCACGCATGGACATTCCTTTAAAGGTTTCATTTGAAACACCTACATGATTGGTTTCCTCATTAGAAACAACTTCAATGCCCGTTTCTTCATGATTGAAAACCGTCAACATATCCGGTAACGAATCAAGGATCTTTACTGCATATTTTTCTTTGAAACTAATGTTATCAGAGCCATGCTCCAAAGCGGACAATTTTTCTTTCAACAACCTGTTCTCCTCTCTCAAAGAGGCAAGTTCTTGCTCCACTATTTTAAGCTTGTGTTCACAATCCATATTTATTGAAAATCTTTAGGATTCCTAATCTTACAAATTTAAGAAACTTTTTGTGAATCAAGAAAGAATAGTGAATTATTTTTTAATAATGAGAAGAAGGAGGGGAAGTAGTGTTTAGTGATTAGTGGTGAGTAGTGAATGATGAGTGATTAGCGATTAATAGTTAGTAGTTAATGAGTTGCGCTATCATCCCGCAAGGTCATTAACCACTAACCACTAATCTAATAACTAGTATTCCGACCAGCTTTTGATAGCGATGTCATCCACCGTCATGGTGCAGAAAGCATTGATAAACGCGCTTGCCAGACGGGCATTGGTAATCAAAGGCACATTCAGGTCGATGGCGGCACGACGGATCTTGTATCCATTGTCCAACTCCCCTGCTGTCAGGTTCTTCGGGATATTGACTACCATGTCTATCTCTTTCCGGTGCAACATATCCAATGCCTGAGGTTGCCCTTCCTCGCTGGGCCAGTACACGCGGGTATTCTCCACCCCGTTCTCGGTCAGGAAGTGGGATGAACCTCCGGTGGCATAAAGTTTATAACCTTTCTTCTGTAACATACGGGCCGCTTCCAAGGTATCCGCTTTCTGCTTGGCATTACCTGTAGAAAGCAACACGCTCTTTTCAGGAATACGATAACCCACAGACAGCATAGCCTTCAATACGGCACACGAAGTATCCGTACCAATGCAGCCTACTTCACCGGTAGAGGCCATGTCTACCCCCAATACCGGATCGGCTTTCTGCAAACGGTTGAAAGAGAACTGGCTGGCCTTAATACCTACATAATCCAACTCGAAAAGATTCTTGTTCGGTTTCTCTACCGGCAGTCCGAGCATCACTTTAGTAGCCAGTTCGATGAAGTTTATCTTCAACACTTTGCTGACGAACGGGAAGCTGCGTGAAGCACGAAGATTACATTCAATCACCTTGATGTCGTTATCCTTTGCCAAGTATTGGATATTGAACGGACCGGAGATATTCAATTCCTTGGCTATCTGACGGGAGATGCGCTTGATGCGGCGTACCGTCTCCACATACAGTTTTTGCGGCGGGAACTGGATAGTAGCATCCCCCGAATGCACGCCGGCATATTCAATGTGCTCACTGATAGCGTATGCCACAATCTCACCATTCTGGGCCACAGCATCCATTTCCACTTCCTTGGCGTGCTCGATGAACTGGCTCACCACTACCGGATGCTTTTTCGATACATTGGCAGCCAGTTTCAGAAAGCGTTCTAATTCCTCTGGATTGGAGCAGACATTCATGGCCGCACCACTCAGTACATACGAAGGACGCACCAATACAGGGAAACCTACCTTGTCAATAAAGGCATGGATATCCTCCATAGAAGTCAATGCGCTCCATTCGGGCTGGTCCACGCCAATGCGGTCCAGCATGGCCGAGAATTTATCACGGTCTTCGGCATTGTCAATGCTCTTGGCACTGGTACCGAGGATATTTACATTTTGCGCATCCAGACGGAGAGCCAGGTTATTGGGAATCTGACCGCCGGTAGATACAATGACTCCGTGTGGGTTCTCCAGTTCGAGAATATCCATCACACGCTCGAAGGTCAGTTCGTCAAAGTACAGACGGTCGCACATATCATAGTCGGTAGAAACCGTTTCGGGATTATAATTAATCATGACACTGCGGTAACCCTCCTTACGGATAGTCTGCAAAGCCTGCACGCCACACCAGTCAAATTCCACCGACGAACCGATGCGGTAAGCGCCCGAACCCAGTACCACGATGGATTTATGGTCGCCTAAGTACTTCACATCATTGGCCACACCGCTATACGTCAAATACAGATAGTTGGTCTGTGCAGGGTACTCGGCCGCCAAGGTATCGATTTGTTTCACCACCGGAAGGATTCCCACCTGCTTGCGATGATTACGCACATACAGAATACCGTCTTCCATATCTCCTTCGTAGCCAATGGCACGGGCTATCTGGAAATCGGAGAATCCCTGCACTTTCGCCTTGCGGAGCAACTCGTCCGGCATATCGGTAATCTGCTTGTGGTTATTGCCCCATTCGTGCATCTCTTTAGAAGTATCCATGATGTGCTGCAATTTCTGCAAGAACCATTTGTCAATCTTAGTCAGCTCATGAATCTGGTCTACCGTGTAACCTGCACGCATGGCTTTGCTGATCACGAAGATGCGCTTGTCCGTCGGCTCACGAAGGGCTTTGTCCACGTCTTCTATAACCAGTTCCTTATTCTCTACGAAGCCGTGCATTCCCTGGCCAATCATGCGCAAACCTTTCTGAATAGCTTCCTCGAAAGTACGTCCGATAGCCATTACCTCACCCACCGATTTCATGGACGAGCCCAACTCACGGTCCACACCATGGAACTTGCCCAAGTCCCAACGGGGAATCTTGCACACCACATAGTCCAGTGCAGGTTCGAAGAATGCGCTGGTAGTCTTTGTCACCGAGTTTTTCAAGTCGAACAACCCGTATCCCAAACCTAATTTGGCGGCAACGAAAGCCAACGGATAGCCGGTCGCTTTGGAAGCCAATGCAGATGAGCGCGAAAGACGGGCGTTGACCTCAATGACACGGTAATCTTCCGATTCGGGATCGAAGGCATACTGTACATTGCATTCGCCCACAATGCCGATATGGCGAATGATACGGATAGCCAGTTCACGAAGTTTATGATACTCCGCATTGGTCAGTGTCTGCGAAGGGGCGATCACGATAGACTCGCCGGTATGGATACCCAGCGGGTCGAAGTTTTCCATATTACATACAGTGATGCAGTTATCATAACGGTCACGGACCACTTCATATTCCACCTCCTTCCAGCCTTTCAAACTCTTTTCCACCAATACCTGCGGCGAGAAAGAGAAGGCCTTTTCAGCCAGAACATTCAGTTCCTCTTCATTGTCACAGAAACCTGAGCCCAAACCACCCAATGCGTAGGCGGCACGGATAATGACCGGATAACCTAATTCTTTAGCGGCGCGACGGGCATCTTCCAGGTTTTCCACCGCTTCGCTCTTGATGGTCTTGACATTGATTTCATTCAGCTTTTCTACAAACAATTCACGGTCTTCAGTATCCATGATGGCCTGCACGGGAGTACCCAACACACGGACATTGTATTTTTCGAAAATACCTGCTTTGTACAGTGCCACCCCACAGTTCAAGGCAGTCTGCCCGCCGAAAGACAGGAGCACGCCGTCCGGACGTTCCTTTTCTATCACCTTCTCTACAAAATAAGGAGTAACGGGCAGGAAATAAATTTGGTCTGCCACCCCTTCGCTGGTCTGCACGGTAGCGATGTTCGGGTTGATCAGAACCGTTTCAATCCCTTCCTCCTTCAAGGCTTTCAATGCTTGCGAGCCCGAATAGTCGAACTCTCCGGCCTCGCCAATCTTCAAGGCACCGGAACCTAATAATAATACTTTCTTTATTTCGTCTTTCATACTTGTTCTTTTTAATACACGGTTTATAACAACTTCACAAACTCATCAAACAGGAACTCGGTATCCGTAGGTCCCGATGCAGCTTCCGGATGGAACTGTGCCGAGAACCAAGGTTTGGTTTTATGCCTGATGCCCTCGTTGGAACCATCGTTCATATTGATGAACAGCGGTTCCCAATCGGTTCCCAATGTATTATTATCTACCGCATAACCGTGGTTCTGGCTGGTAATGAAACAACGTTCCGTTCCTACCATGCGCACCGGTTGGTTATGGCTGCGATGACCGTATTTCAATTTATAGATGGTGGCGCCTCCCGCTTTGGAAAGCAACTGGTTCCCCATACAAATGCCGAAGATAGGCTTGTCGCTCAGCCTCATCGCCTTGCGGATATGCTGTACCGCCTCATCACAGGTATCCGGGTCACCCGGGCCGTTCGAGATAAACAATCCGTCATACTCCATCCCTGTAAAGTCATGGTTCCAAGGAACACGGATCACTTCCACATCCCGTTTCAGCAAGCAACGGATGATATTTGTCTTTACACCACAATCCACCAACACCACTTTCTTCTTACCTGCACCTTCATTGTAACGAATCACTTCCTTGCACGATACTTTATCTACATAATTGATACCTGCATACGTTGCTTCGGGCACATTGCCGGGCTCATCATCAAATACGATTTTTCCCATCATTACCCCATGTTCGCGAAGGACTTTGGTCAGTTCACGGGTATCGATGCCTGTAATGCCCGGCACTTGCTCACGCTTCAGCCAGTCGGCCAGACTTTCTTCCGCATTCCAGTGACTGTATTCTTCACTGTAATCACTTACAATAATCGCTTCGGCATGGATACGTTCACTTTCCATAAAAGTGGCCAAGCCGTTGGGTTCGATAGTAAAGGGAGACACCCCGTAATTACCGACCAACGGGTAAGTCAAGGTCATCAACTGCCCCGCGTATGAAGGGTCTGTCAAGCTCTCAGGATAACCGGTCATAGCGGTATTAAACACCACTTCACCGGCTACCGGTTTCTCATAACCGAACGACTTGCCCGGGAAACGGCTCCCGTCGTCGAGGATCAATGTTACATTTCTCATCTAATCTATCTTGAATGTTATTCTTTAGAATTGATATACTTTTTCTATATAGTCTATAAACGCCTGGTTCACCAGCTTCACTCCACCCGGAGTAGGATAATCCCCACTGAAATACCAGTCGCCCGTATGGTTGGGACACGCTTCATGCAATCCTTCCAGTGTCTGATAAACGATTTCCACTTTCGCCTGCGTACCCTTCGGAGTGAGAAGTTCCACCATCTTGGCAGCAATCTCCTCGTTGGTAAAGGGGGCGTAAATCTCTTTCACATAATTCACCATCTGCTCTTTGGGCAACCCCACCTGGTCTTTCGATTTGTTGTAAGCACGGGCTATCACATCTTTCATATCCCGTTCTTTCAATAAATCGATAGCAGCCTTGAAAGCGATAAACTGATCCATGCTGGCCATATCAATACCGTAATAATCAGGATAACGTACCTGTGGCGAAGAAGAGACAATGACGATTTTCTTGGGATGCAGGCGGTCGAGGATGCCGATAATGCTCTGCCTCAACGTAGTACCCCGGACGATACTGTCGTCAATAATCACCAGATTATCCACATGAGGTACAAGGCTTCCGTAAGTAATATCATATACATGGGCGGCCAGGTCGTTCCGGCTGTTGCCTTCGGCAATAAAGGTACGCAGCTTGATATCTTTGATGGCCACTTTCTCGCTACGGATACGCCAGGACAGGATTTTTTCCAGTTCCTCGTGATTGGGATGATGTCCCAAAGCCTCTATCTTCTTTACTTTCAGTTCATTCAGATAATTGTCGAATCCTTCCAGCAGTCCATAGAAAGCCACTTCCGCCGTATTGGGTATAAAAGAGAATACGGTATGCTCCACATCATGGTCTATCGCTTTCAAGATAGGATTCAGCAGTTTCTCGCCCAGCAGCTTTCTTTCTTTATAAATATCCACGTCGCTTCCCCGGCTGAAATAGATACGCTCGAAGGAACAAGCTTTCTTCTCTTTCGCCCGGTTGATCTGTGCCAGGCGCATC
This sequence comes from Bacteroidaceae bacterium, assembly GCA_963651205.1. GTDB lineage: Bacteria > Bacteroidota > Bacteroidia > Bacteroidales > Bacteroidaceae > Phocaeicola. The sequence continues at coordinate 30,997 of CAVJPC010000080.1, read as the reverse complement.
TTTCCTGTCTTGCTCATAAGGATGGCCTGCCCCGGTTGCAATTCATTGATGCTCCCGGCAGGTACATTCAAGGCAGTCTGAATGACGGGACGCTCAGATGCCAATACCATGATTTCATCATCCATGTACCAGAAAGCCGGACGAATGCCCCACGGATCGCGCACCGCAAAAGACTCACCGCTACCGGTCATACCGCAGATCACATAGCCTCCATCCCACTCCTTGCTCGAAGTCTTGAGGACATTGCCCAGGTCAATGCGGTCTTCTATGGCATGAGTGATATCCATGCCTTTCAATCCTTCGTTTTCACACTCCACATAGAGACGTTCCACTTCACGGTCCAGGCGGTGCCCCATCTGCTCCAGCATAATATACGTATCGGCATATTTACGCGGATGCTGGCCATCGGCAGTGATACGCGCAAAAATTTCGTCTACATTGGTCATATTGAAGTTGCCGCACAGTGCCAGATTCTTGGCACGCCAGTTGTTACGGCGCAAGAACGGATGCACGTAGGAGATACCGCTTTTTCCGGTAGTGGAATAGCGCAAGTGCCCCATGTACACCTCTCCGGCAAAGGGAAGGCATTTCTTAGCATATTCGGCATCATGCAATTGCTCAGGTGTCAGATCCTTGAAATTACTTTGCACCGTACCGAATATCTCTGTTATCGCTCCTGAGCCCAAAGCTCTTTCACGGAACATATATTCTTCACCGGGATTGGCTTCAAGTTTGACACATGCCAGTCCGGCGCCTTCCTGTCCACGGTTGTGTTGTTTTTCCATCAGCAGATACAGCTTGTTCAAGCCATACATCCAGGTTCCATACTTTTCCTGATAATATTCCAGCGGTTTTAGCAGTCGTATCATAGCGACTCCACATTCATGCTTTAATGGTTCCATTCTCTCTCTTTATTCCTTAAATTAATAGTTCATTTTCTGATTCTTAATAAAAACATCCCAAGGATGCGGCAAGACCTTCCGTCATTTTTCCAAACTAACAGCATAGTTTCCAAGAGTTATGCCGGAAACTTCCGGGAACTTCCTGCATAATCTCCGGCAGCATTGCCTTCTATTCCACTGTTACCGACTTCGCCAGATTTCGTGGCTGATCCACATTCTTCCCTTTGCAAATGGCTACATGGTAGGCCAATAACTGTAAAGGGATCGTAGCTATCAACGGTTCGAGACACTCTAATGTTTCGGGCAACTCAATGCAATCATCGGTCAACTTACTGATTACCGTATCTCCTTCTGTGACCAAAGCGATTACTTTTCCCTTCCGTGCCTTGATTTCCTGTATGTTACTCATTATCTTTTCATACATCGCATTATGCGTAGCTACCACAACAACAGGCATTTCGGCATCAATCAATGCGATAGGTCCATGTTTCATCTCAGCTGCGGGATAGCCTTCAGCGTGAATATAAGATATCTCCTTCAACTTTAACGCACCTTCCAAAGCTACCGGGAAACTGTAGCCCCGTCCCAAATAGAGGAAATTATGTGCATAGGTAAAAATACGAGACAGTTCCGCTATTTTAGGATTACTGATCAGTATCTTTTTTATTTTAGCCGGAATCACAGTCAATTCCCGGATCACTTCCAGGTATTTCTCATCTGTCATACTCCCTTTCTCTTTTGCCAGCGTCAGCGCCAACATGGTAAGCACGGTTACCTGTCCGGTAAATGCCTTGGTAGACGCCACTCCTATTTCCGGTCCTACATGGATATAAGAACCGGTATCTGTGATGCGCGGAATGGATGAACCTACCGCATTGCATATACCATAGATAAAAGCTCCTTTCTCTTTCGCCAGTTCTATGGCAGCCAATGTATCGGCCGTCTCGCCCGATTGCGAGATGGCTATTACCACATCGTCTTCATGAATCACCGGATCACGATAGCGGAACTCGGAGGCATATTCCACTTCTACCGGAATACGGCAGAAACTTTCTATCAGTTGTTTTCCTATCAATCCGGCATGCCACGAAGTTCCGCAAGCCACAATTACAAAGCGACGAGCCTTGAGCAGACGTTCCTTATGATCAATTACCGCCGACAGCACTACTTTGTTGCCGTCCGCATTGATGCGTCCACGCATACAGTCATTAATACAGTCGGGCTGTTCGAATATCTCTTTTAACATGAAATGCGGATAGCCCCCTTTCTCCAGTTGTCCCAGGTGCATTTCCACTGTCCGTACTTCGGGATTTTGAAGCACGTTGTCCAAATTGACGACTTCCAGCGCCTTGTCCCTGCGAATCACCGCTATCTCACCATCTTGCAGATATACCACTTTATCCGTATACTCTACAATCGGAGTGGCATCCGAAGCCAGAAAAAATTCGTCCGTTCCTATTCCTACCACCAACGGACTGCTTTTACGGGCCGCGATAATCTCATCGGGATTGTTCCGGTCGAGCACCGCTATGGCGTATGCGCCGATGACTTCATGCAAAGCCAGCTGAACGGCGGTAAGTAAATCCAAATGGTTGGAAAGCTGGAAATATTCAATTAATTGGACGAGAACTTCGGTATCCGTGTTACTTTTGAAAATGAACCCTTTTTTTTGCAGTTTTTCTTTCAGGGTAGCGTAGTTTTCAATGATACCATTGTGGATTAGAGTCAGATTCTCGGAAGAAGAAAAATGAGGATGGGCGTTAGCCTGGCAAGGCTCTCCGTGAGTGGCCCATCGGGTGTGGGCAATACCAATTGTGCCGGAAACATCTTTTTGGGAAACAAAAGCCTCAAGGTCGGAGACTTTTCCTTTTGTCTTATAGACGTTCAACCTTCTTTTTTTGTCTATCAATGCGATTCCTGCGCTGTCATAGCCCCGGTATTCCAACCGCCTGAGGCCTTTTATGAGGACAGGGTAAGCATCTCGTTTTCCAATGTAGCCTACTATTCCACACATACTATTCATGTTTTTTAATTCCGGTTGCAAAGATACAAATACAGATTAACATTATTGCAATAAAAAAACAATAAATAATTGACGTAAGCTATAAAAATATAGAATTTAAAATCGAAAAGAAATATTTTACTCATTTTTATAATAAATATGAATACTTACAGTCTGCTATTGTCTGTTGCGGTTTTGGTTACGATTTGAAAGACAGCAGGTAAGCGAGAGGGGTAATGTGTAAAGAGGGCCGTCATCCCGACGCCCCTCTTCGCAAACTTAAAACAACCAACAAAAGAAATAGATAACCCTCATACGGTAGTTATCTAATAAAAAGCAATTCACGATATTTAGGTAATGTCCACATTTGGTTGTCCACAATCAGCTCTAACTTGTCTATATGGTAACGAATTTCTTCCAGCATAGGGGCGATAGTATCGTGATAAGCGATTGCTTTCTCGCGCTCGCTCTCCAGCCTGTTCGCCACCTTCCGCGCCTCCACCATGGCGTCCACATGCTCGGTGATGAAGATGGTGCGCTGGGCAATCTCTTCAATCAGTTTCATGTTTTCGCACGACAGCTTCTCCGCCTTCTCCGCCGGAAAGAGTTCCTTCATTTTATATACATTATCTATCAGTTTGCTTTGGTACTCGGTGGCTACGGGGATGATGTGGTTCATCGCCAGGTCGCCCAGTACGCGAGCTTCAATCTGAATCTTTTTGGTATACGTTTCCCATTTCACCTCGTTGCGCGCTTCCAGTTCCTTGCGGGTCATCACGCCGGTGGCTTCGAACATGGCGATGCTTTCGGGTTTCAAGTAATTATCGAAAATGAGCGGGCAGTTCGTCTCGCAATCCAATCCGCGGCTGGCGGCTTCTGCCTTCCATTCGTCCGAGTAACCGTTGCCATCGAAGCGGATGGGCTTACATTCCTTGATGTAGCGGCGGATCACTTCGATAATGGCGGAGATTTTCGGCTCGCCTTTCTCGATGAGCTCGTCCACGTCCTGCTTGAACCGGGCAAGCTGATCGGCCACCGCGGAGTTCAGCGCAATCATGGCACTGGCGCAGTTTGCCTCCGAGCCTACGGCACGGAACTCGAAACGGTTGCCAGTGAAGGCGAACGGCGAAGTGCGGTTGCGATCTGTGTTGTCAATCAGCAGTTCGGGTATTTGTGGAATGTCCAACTTCATGCCCTGCTTGCCTGCCAGGGAGATGAGGTCGTCGTTGGCGCTTTCCTCCATGTGTTCCAGCACTTGCGTGAGCTGTTTGCCTAAAAAAGAAGAAATGATGGCGGGCGGCGCTTCGTTGGCTCCCAGGCGATGGGCGTTGGTGGCACTCATGATAGAGGCTTTCAGCAAACCGTTGTGGCGGTATACCGCCATCAGAGTGTTGACAATGAAGGTGATGAAGCGCAGATTATCTTCGGCGGTCCTGCCCGGAGCCATCAGCAGGACGCCGGTGTCTGTACCCAGCGACCAGTTGTTATGCTTCCCCGAGCCGTTGACGCCTTTGAAGGGCTTTTCGTGCAGCAACAGGCGGAAGCCGTGGTTCCGCGCCACCTTGCGCATGAGCGACATGAGGAGCATGTTATGGTCTACCGCCAGGTTGCATTCTTCGAAAATGGGAGCCAGTTCAAATTGGTTGGGAGCCACTTCGTTATGGCGGGTCTTGACGGGTATGCCCAGTTCCAGCGCCTGTATTTCAAGGTCTTTCATAAAGGCAGCCACACGGGTGGGAATGGCTCCGAAGTAATGGTCCTCCAATTGCTGGTTCTTGCTGGCTTCGTGTCCCATTAGTGTACGTCCGGTTAGCAGTAGGTCGGGGCGGGCGGCATACAGCCCTTCGTCCACGAGGAAGTATTCCTGTTCCCAGCCCAGGTAGGCTACTACTTTCTTTACTTCGGGGTTGAAGTAGTGGCACACGTCTACAGCGGCTTTGTTCACCGCGCTCAAGGCTTTCAGCAGCGGCGCTTTGTAGTCCAGCGATTCGCCAGTATAGGCGATGAAGACGGTAGGGATGCACAGCGTGTCGTCTACCACGAATACGGGCGATGAGGGATCCCATGCGCTGTATCCGCGTGCTTCGAAGGTGTTTCGGATGCCGCCGTTGGGGAAGCTGGAAGCATCGGGTTCCTGCTGTACGAGCAATTTGCCCGAAAATTCTTCCATCATTCCACCCTTGCCGTTGTGTTCCACGAAGGCGTCGTGCTTTTCGGCTGTGCCTTCCGTCAGGGGTTGGAACCAGTGAGTGTAGTGAGTTACACCGAGCTCGGTTGCCCAGCGTTTCATGCCTGCCGCCACTTCGTCGGCTATGGCACGCTCCAGGGGGGCGCCGTTGTCCATGGCGTCCGTCAGTTTGGCATAGACGGCGCTGGGCAGATACTTGAACATTTTCTCGCGGTTGAAAACATATTTGGCAAAATATTCACTGGGCCTTTCGGCAGGTGTCTCCACCGTTGCTGCTTTCTTCTTGAAAGCTGTCTCAACTACTCTGAATCTTAATTTTGACATAATACCTAAATTTGTTTAGTTGTTAATTAGTAGAGTGAATAAAAAAAACTTTTGTATCAATTATACGCCGACTCTCCATGTTCGTATATATCGAGTCCTTCCTCTTCAATGCGTTTCGGAACACGCAAGCCATGTATCTTGTCCAGCACCTTAAAGACAATGAGACCCATGCTTGCCGCCCACAATCCCACCACTGCTGCGCCGAAGAGCTGTGCCAGCAGGAAACTGCTGCCGCCGCCATAGAACAACCCCTCTTCTGTAGCGAAGAATCCCGTAAGGATCGTTCCCAGGCAACCGCAAACACCGTGTACGGACGATGCGCCTACGGGGTCGTCAATCTTCAACACATGGTCGATAAAGTCGACTGCAAATATCATTACCACACCGCAAATGGCACCGATAAGTACAGCCCCGAAAGGCGATACCAGGTCACATCCCGCTGTGATGCCCACCAGCCCTGCCAGTACACCGTTCAGCGTGAGCGATAAGGAAGGTTTGCCATACTTCATCCAACTCACCATCAATGCCAGGAAACCTCCTGCACAAGCTGCCAAGTTGGTTGTGAGAAACACATGCGAAATAGCCGTCTGATCTCCACTTGTTGCCGCTGCCAACTGCGAACCGGGGTTGAACCCGAACCAGCCGAACCAAAGGATAAACACGCCCAGGCAGGCAAGCGTCAAACTATGACCGGGGATAGCTCTTGATTTGCCGTCTTTCCCGTATTTACCAATACGCGGTCCCAGAATGGCGGCACCTACCAGGGCAATCCACCCGCCCACGGAGTGAACCACCGTAGAGCCGGCAAAGTCATGGAAAGTAGTGCCGAACGTCCTCATCATAAAGGAGCCTTCATCTCCGTTCATCAGCCATCCACCGCCCCAGGTCCAGTGGCCGGAAACCGGATAAATGAGTACGCTGATAAAGACAGTATACACCAGATACATGGAGAACTTGGTACGTTCCGCCATGGCTCCGGACACGATGGTGGCCGCCGTGGCACAGAATACAGTCTGGAAAATCAGGAAGCCTTCGACAGGCAATCCGTTGCCGATGATTTTGTCCATTACCTCCAGGTCGAAAAAATGGGGAGCACCCACAAAACCGCCTACGCCGAACATCAGCCCGAAGCCGATGAACCAGAACAGGATGGAGCCGAACATGAAGTCTACCAAATTTTTCATCAGCACGTTAGCAGTGTTCTTGGTGCGAATGAATCCGGCTTCTACCAGTGCGAATCCCGGTTGCATGAAGAATACCAGCATGGCGGCAAGTAGCATCCATACGGTGTTGAGTCCGGTAGCAAGTTCGTCCAGGGTCCCGGCGGTTGCATCGGGCACCGCGGTGGTGGCTGCCACGCCTGCATCTTGTGCCCAAAGACTGGCTGGGAGCATGAATAAGAGTAGAAGAAGTCCCTTCGGGCATAGTTTGTCTATGCCTTTTCTTTTAGTTGCATCCATAATTTTTCTCGTTTACGTTGTAGTATTGTTTTATTCTTGACACACCTTCGCCGATAAAGGGAAGTAGCTTGCGCTTATTTTTCCTGTTCTGCATTATACAGGGCTATGTCGCCGCGCTCGCCCGTGCGTATGCGAATGGCGTCTTCAATGGGAATGACAAAAATACGTCCGTCGCCTATCTCGCCGGTGTGCGCCGCCTTGATGATGGCTTGCACTGTTTTCTCCACATTCTTTTCGCGCACCACGATGGAAACCAGGATTCTTTCAATCGAACTGGTATCATATACCACGCCACGGTAGATACGTCCCTGGCGTGCTTTGCCAATGCCTCTTACATCGTAGTAGGAAAACCATTCGATGTCGGCTTCGAGTAACGCGTCCTTTACGTCCTCGAACTTGGTCTTACGGATAATAGCCTCAATTTTCTTCATTGTTGTACTTGTTTTTTATATGTTCTAATCTTTTTACCTTTAAAAACTGATACCTCTCTAAATGCCTACGGATTCCCATGCACCGAGCGAAAATCCTTTGCAGGCAACGGACAATGACGGCTGTATGCTTACGCCTCCCAAATCCTGTCCGCGCCAAATATAGCCGCTTACCAAGTCAACTCCTACACCAGCTTCTACTTTATCTTGAGCGATGCTCGTTACCGGCACTATCATGGACATGCCTAATAGTAATGCCGTTTTCTTAAAATTCATCTTCATAGCTTTTTACCTTTTAATTAATAATAGTAAGTATGTCATATTTTGTATACCTATTGACGTAAGTTCGATGCAAGCACAAAGTGCTTCAAGGTGTTACCATGTACAGCTCAAAGCAACCATTTTCTGATTCGTTTCATAGCTTCTTCACAATCTGCCCGCTCTCCGAAAGCGGTCAAGCGGATATACCCTTCACCACTGGGGCCAAAGCCTACTCCCGGCGTGCCCACTACATTGGCTTCATATAGCATCTGTTCAAAGAATTTCCACGAGCTTACCTCTCCCGGCGCCTTCACCCACAGGTAGGGGGCGTTCTCTCCGCCGAAAACTTTGAGTCCTGTACTTTCCAAAGCTTCTTTCATTATGCGGGCGTTAGCCATATAATACTGTATGATGGCTTTCACTTGCTTTTTGCCCTCGAGGGTATAGATAGCTTCGGCGCCACGCTGGGTGATATAGGATGTGCCGTTGAATTTGGTGCACTGGCGGCGGTTCCACATCCGGTTCAGCGGAATGCGCTCTCCTTCCAGCGTGGCGGCAGTGAGCTCTTTCGGTACGACGGTGTATCCGCAACGCACCCCGGTGAATCCGGAAGTCTTCGAGAAACTGCGAAATTCTATCGCTACTTTTTTCGCTCCTTTTATCTCATAAATGGAGTGAGGAATGTCCGGGTCTTGTATGTAGGCTTCGTAAGCAGCATCGTAAAGGATGAGGGTATCATTTTCCAATGCATAATTCACCCACTTTTTCAGTTCGGCCTTGTTAATGACCGTCCCCGTAGGGTTATTGGGATAGCAGAGGTATAAGATATCTATCCTCCGGTTGGGAATTTCGGGCACGAAATTATTCTCGCTCAGGCAAGGCAAGTACACCACGTTACTCCATCGCCCGTCTTCCAGTATCCCGGCGCGGCCGCACATTACATTCGAGTCGATGTATACAGGGTAGATGGGATCCGTTACACCGATGCTATTGTCGTGACGAAGAATGTCTCCGATATTTCCCGTATCGCTCTTGGAGCCATCACTGATAAAGACTTCGCCGGGCTCCAAATGAACGCCGCGCGGAGCGTAATCGTTCTTGATGACGGCATCTATCAGGAAATCATAGCCTTGTTCGGGACCGTAACCGTGGAACGTTTCTTTGCTTGCCAGCTCATCTACTGCCTTATGCATGGCTTCGATGGAAGCTTGAGGCAGCGGGCGGGTTACATCTCCGATGCCCAGGCGGATGAGGTCCGTTTTAGGATGAGAGACTTTGAATGCATTTACCTTTTTGGCAATGTCCGAAAACAAGTAATTGTTTGGTAGTTTTAAAAAATGTTCGTTTACTAGTGCCATCGTTGTTATTGTTTTTATCGTTGTTTTAAGTTTTTCAAAATCAGTATCACATCTCTATTTCGCCTTCGAAAACCTTTCCGGCTGGACCAGTCATGTATACATGTCCGTCTTTTTCGTCCCAGTGGATGTGAAGATAGCCTCCGTCCATCCTTACCCACGATTTTCGTCCGGCTTTATGGTTCAGTACGGCTGCCACGGCGGTGGCGCAGGCCCCTGTCCCGCAAGCCATTGTGATGCCCGAACCTCTTTCCCACACTCTCATCCGTAGGGATTGGTCCGGCAATATTTCTACAAATTCCACATTGGTCCGCTCAGGAAAAAGCGGATGATTTTCCAGCTTCGGGCCAACCGTCGGCAAATCCACCTCTTTTATATCATCTACGAAAATAACAAAATGCGGATTTCCCATGCAGACGAATGTTCCTTTGTATTCTTTTCCATCGGCCAGGATGGTTTCCGCCAGCATTCCACCGGTTTTCGTAGCTATCTGTCCGGGGTTAGAGAATAGGGGCGCACCCATGTCCACGGTCACTTCCTTTACCAACCCGTTGCCTGTATGAAGCTTCAGGATTTTAATTCCCGAAAGGGTTTCCAGCGTGACCACCTCCTTATCCGTCAATCCTTTCTCATATACATATTTGCCTATGCAGCGCGAGGCGTTTCCACACATCATGGCTTCGGAGCCGTCTGCATTGAATATACGCATACTGAAATCCGCTTTTTCGGATGCTCCAATCAGTACCAGACCGTCTGCACCGATACCGGTATGATAAGCGCTCCGTTTTCTGGCGGCTTTTATCGGATCTTGCAGCGGAGAAGACAAGGTATTTACATAGATATAATCATTGCCGGTTCCCTGCATCTTGGTAAACTTGATAGTTGTTGCCATTTTGATTATTAATTATTTATTGAAGTTTCATTTTGATTTTAAATATGTGCAAATATATATCTTTTTTGATATCTCATAAGATATAATCGTTTCTATTTTCTTATTTATTTTCAATCTAATAACAAATAAGAACAGAAATACTTGCTTTACCTTTCAAATTTCATCAAAATAAGAGAATATAGTTTTGAATTGTAAGTAAATAGAGCGTTATATGGTTGAGGAATGTAATATTCCTATTATTATACCCCAGCCAATTGACTATAAAGGGAATATGCCGCCATAAATACAATCTATCTGAATAAAAGAAATACCCAAACTTACAATTTAAAAGCATTTTCTGCAACATGGCTTTCAATTATTAAATATACGTGCCATATATCCAACAAAGTGTAAGACAGAAACACAAGAGTACATCTTTTTATCAAAAGAAAGCATCAGTCCTTAATCAAAAAGAAATAAATTTCCTACTTTTGCAGAACAATATGAAATACAAAACAACATTATTATAAACTAAAGATAGCAATAATGGTAAGAACAGAGCAAACAGGTCTTTATGACGCAACCAATGAACATGATGCTTGCGGCGTAGGCATGGTAGTCAACATTCATGGCAACAAATCGCATGAACTGGTAGACTCCGCATTAAAGGTATTGGAAAACATGCGCCACCGAGGTGCAGAAGGAGCTGATAACAAAACCGGCGACGGAGCCGGAATCATGCTACAGATTCCCCACGAATTCATCCTCCTGCAAGGCATCCCCGTCCCCGAAAAAGGGAAATACGGAACCGGACTCGTATTTCTGCCCAAAGACGAAAAAGAGCAGGCCGGCATCCTGAGCATTATGATTGAAGAAATAGAACGCGAAGGACTTACCTTGATGCACCTGCGCAATGTGCCCACCAACCCCGCCTGCTTGGGCAAGGACGCACGGGCCACCGAACCGGACATCAAACAGGTATTCATCACCGGAGTGACAGATGCGGACAGTCTGGAACGCACCCTCTACATCATCCGCAAGAAGATAGAAAAGCGCGTGCGGCACACGGACTTCTACATCGTTTCGCTATCGGCAAAAAACATTATATATAAAGGTATGCTCTCGTCCATGCAAGTGCGCGAGTACTTCCCGGACCTGACGCAGCCCTATTTTACCAGCGGATTGGCATTGGTACACTCCCGCTTCAGCACCAACACATTTCCTACATGGAGTCTGGCACAGCCTTTCCGTCTGTTGGCGCATAATGGTGAAATCAATACCATCCGCGGCAACCGAGGATGGATGGAGTCACGCGAAAGTGTCCTCTCCTCTCCGGCATTGGGGGATATCAAAGCCATCCGCCCCATTATTCAGCCGGGTATGAGCGACAGTGCCTCACTGGACAATGTGCTTGAATTTTTTGTGATGTCGGGATTGAGTCTGCCTCATGCCATGGCGATGCTGGTTCCCGAATCATTCAATGATAAAAACCCGATCAGTGAAGAGTTGAAAGCGTTTTACGAATATCACTCCATCCTAATGGAACCTTGGGACGGACCTGCCGCGCTGTTATTCAGTGACGGACGGTTTGCCGGAGGAATGTTGGACCGCAACGGCCTGCGCCCTGCCCGTTACCTCATCACCAACAATGACATGATGGTAGTGGCCAGCGAAGTAGGCGTGATGGATTTCGAACCGGGAGAGATTAAAGAAAAAGGACGTCTGCAACCGGGAAAAATACTGATGATTGACACTGAACAGGGTAAAATATATTATGACGGGGAACTGAAAGAACAATTGGCATCGGCCCGTCCTTATTGCACCTGGCTGTCTACCAACCGCATCGAACTCGATACCTTGAAAAGCGGGCGCAAGATAGACAACCGGATAGCCGGTTATGACCGTATGTTACGCACCTTCGGCTTCTCGCGTGAAGATATAGAACGCACCCTCATACCAATGTGTAACACAGGGGCCGAACCTGTCGCCTCTATGGGTAACGACACGCCGCTGGCAGTTCTCTCGGACAAACCGCAGTTACTGTTCAACTACTTCCGCCAACAATTCGCACAGGTTACCAATCCGGCTATCGACCCTATCCGTGAAGAATTAGTCATGTCGCTCACCGAATACATCGGCGCCGTAGGAATGCACATTTTAGTGCCCAGCGAAAGCCATTGCAAAATGGTACGCCTGCCCCATCCCGTGCTGAACAACACCCAACTGGACATTCTCTGCAATATCCGATATAAAGGATTCAATACCGTGAAACTCCCCATCATATTCGAGGTGAGCAAAGGAAAAGCCGGACTACAGGAAGCGCTGAGTAATTTGTGCAAGCAGGCCGAGCAATCCGTGACCGACGGAGTAAACTATATCATTCTGAGCGACCGTTTTGTGGACGACACCCATGCCGCCATCCCGTCACTTCTGGCAGTTAGCGCTGTCCATCATCACCTCATCTCCGTTCAGAAACGCGTGCAAACCGCATTGATTGTAGAAAGCGGTGAGATTCGCGAGGTGATGCACGCCGCCCTGTTGCTGGGATATGGCGCCAGTGCCATCAATCCCTACATGGCCTTCGCCGTACTGGATGAACTGGTGAGGAAAGGTGATGTACAGATGAATTACGAAACGGCCGAAAAGAACTATATCAAAGCTATCTGCAAAGGCTTGTTCAAAATAATGAGCAAGATGGGTATTTCTACGATCCGTTCCTATCGAGGCGCAAAGATTTTTGAAGCCGTAGGGGTCAGTGAAGAATTATTGAGAAGTTATTTCGGCACACAAACATCAAGCATCGGAGGTATTCGTCTGGAAGAAGTCGCCAAAGATGCCATCGCCCTGCACGATACCGGATTCTCCCCGAAAGAAGTGAGCGACATTTTACCACACAACGGACTATTCTCCTTCCGCAAAGACGGAGAACGGCATGCTTGGAATCCGGAAACCATCTCCACCCTACAGCTAGCCACCCGACTGGGCAGCTACAAAAAGTTCAAAGAATTCACCTCTATGGTAGATGAAAAAGATTCTCCCCTCTTCCTGCGCGACTTCTTCGGGCACAAACGAAACCCTATTGATATTGAAAAGGTGGAGCCAGTAGAAAACATCGTGAAACATTTCGTGACAGGAGCCATGTCTTTCGGTGCTATCAGCAAGGAAGCACATGAGGCGCTGGCACTGGCCATGAACAAACTGGGTACACGCAGCAATACAGGTGAAGGTGGTGAGGACAGCGACCGCATTACCGGCACTTACGAAGGTATCTCACTATGCAGCAAGACCAAGCAGATAGCGTCGGGACGTTTCGGAGTCACCGCCGAATATCTGGTTCATGCCGAAGAGATTCAAATAAAGGTAGCCCAAGGCGCCAAGCCAGGAGAAGGAGGACAACTACCAGGATTCAAGGTAGATGAGGTAATTGCCAAAAACCGCCACTCCATTCCGGGCATCTCACTGATTTCCCCTCCGCCCCACCATGATATTTATTCCATCGAAGATTTGGCCCAGTTAATATTCGACCTGAAAAACGTAAACCCACAGGCACGAATCAGTGTGAAACTGGTAGCCGAAAGCGGTGTGGGAACCATTGCTGCCGGAGTGGCCAAAGCGAAAGCCGACCTGATTGTCATCTCGGGAGCGGAAGGAGGAACCGGCGCATCGCCTGCATCGAGTATGCGATATGCAGGTATCTCGCCCGAAATAGGGCTGAGTGAAACGCAACAGACGTTGGTGCTGAACGGACTCCGCGGACAAGTTAAACTGCAAGTGGACGGACAGTTGAAAACCGGACGGGACATTATCAATATGGCTTTGCTAGGTGCAGAAGAATTCGGTTTCGGTACCACCGCATTGATTGTGCTGGGATGCGTCATGATGCGCAAATGCCACACCAACACCTGTCCCGTAGGCGTGGCCACCCAAGATCTCGAACTGCGCAAACGTTTCCGCGGGCATTATAAATATGTAGTGAATTATTTCACTTTTCTGGCACAGGAAGTGCGCGAATATCTGGCCGAAATGGGATTCACCCGATTGGAGGATATCATCGGACGGACAGACCTGATTGAAATACAACAAGCGCCAAGTGAGAAAAAATCCTCGCTGCTGGACTTCAGTAAACTATTGCACAGAGTGGACAACAAAGCTGCCATACACCATGTCATGGAACAGAAACACGACATTGCCCATGTAAAGGACGTTACCATTCTGGCCGCCGCCCGAGATGCCATAGAAAACAGAAAAGAGATTTCTTTGGAATACACCATTGCCAACACAGACCGTTCGGCAGGTGCCATGCTCGCAGGGGCAGTTGCCAAGAAATACGGACAGGCAGGACTTCCGGAACAGACCATCCACATCAAATTCAAAGGTTCGGCAGGACAAAGTTTCGGTGCGTTCCTGACTCACGGTATCAGTTTCAAGCTGGAAGGCGAGGCAAATGACTACCTGGGTAAAGGGCTGAGTGGCGGACGCATTGCAGTACTGCCTCCCGTGCGCAGCAATTTTGATGCGGAAAGGAATACCATCGCCGGAAATACCCTGCTGTATGGCGCTACCGATGGTGAGGTGTATATCAACGGACGAGTGGGTGAACGCTTCGCAGTCCGCAATTCCGGAGTGACAGCCGTGGTAGAAGGTGTAGGTGACCACTGTTGCGAATATATGACCGGAGGACGAGTCGTGGTACTAGGGGAAACCGGACGGAATTTCGCTGCCGGAATGAGCGGCGGTGTGGCTTATGTATGGGACAAAAACCACAACTTCGATTATTTCTGCAACATGGAGATGGTGGAGCTTTCTCTCATCGAGGAGGCATCTTACCGAAAAGAACTGCATGAGCTGATCCGTCAGCATTACCTCTATACCGGTTCCAAACTGGCACGAACAATGTTAGATGACTGGAATCACTATGTGGATGAATTTATCCAAGTAGTACCTATCGAATATAAACGAGTATTGCAAGAAGAACAAATGCGCAAGCTACAGCAAAAAATAGCTGATGTACAAAGAGATTATTAATACATCACACAAATTATCAACAAAGAAATACAACAAAAATATGGGAAATCCAAAAGCATTTTTAACCATTCCGCGTCAGGAAGCAGGCTACCGACCCATTCACGACCGGATATCAGACTATAGTGAGGTGGAACAGACCTTGAACAGCCGTGATCGGAAACTTCAAGCTTCACGCTGCATGGACTGCGGCGTTCCTTTCTGCCACTGGGCTTGTCCGTTGGGCAACAAGCAACCCGAATTTCAGGACGCCCTCTACAAAGGCAAATGGGAAGAAGCCTACAAGATATTGAACGAAACCAACGATTTTCCTGAATTCACAGGCCGTATCTGTCCCGCCCTCTGCGAGAAGAGCTGTGTGCTGAAACTGAGCATGGACTCCCCCGTCACCATCCGCGAGAATGAAGCGGCCATTGCCGAAGCAGCCTTCCGCGAAGGTTATATCAAACCCCGGCACATCGAACGCAACGGACGGAAAGTAGCCATTATAGGCGCCGGGCCTGCAGGACTGGCTGCTGCCAACCAACTCAACGGAAAAGGTTACACAGTGACCGTCTTCGACAAAAATGAGTCTCCCGGCGGCTTGCTGCGTTACGGTATCCCCAACTTCAAACTGCACAAGCCCATCATCGACCGCCGTATCCGGGTGATGGAAGAAGAGGGCATTCTCTTCAATATGAACAGCGACATGGAGGTACGGCAACTCCCCGAAGGTTTTGATGCCTACTGCATCTGTACCGGAACTCCGACCGCGCGTGACCTTACTGTTCCCGGGCGCGAACTGAAAGGTATCCACCTGGCACTGGATATGCTGGCGCAACAAAACCGTATCCTTGCCGGCATGACGTTCCCGAAAGAACAATTGGTTACCGCTAAAGGTAAGAAAGTACTAATCATCGGCGGAGGTGACACCGGCAGCGACTGCATCGGAACCAGCAGCCGACAAGGTGCTGTAAGCGTCACCCAAATCGAAATCATGCCCCAACCGCCCGTAGGACAAAATCCAGCCACTCCATGGCCCCAATTCCCCCTTGTGCTGAAAACCACCTCTTCCCACGAAGAAGGATGCATCCGCCGGTGGTCCCTCGCCACTCATAAGTTTCTCGGCAAAAACGGTAAAGTCTGCGGTGTAGAAGTGGAACAGGTGGAATGGATCCCCAATCCCGATGGTGGCCGCCCTACCATGAAACCCACAGGAAAGGTAGAAGTGATTGAAACCGATCTGGTTCTTCTGGCAATGGGATTCTTAAAACCCGAACAACCGGAATTTCCTGAAAATGTCTTTGTAGCGGGAGATGCCGCAAGCGGAGCCAGCCTGGTGGTACGTGCCATTGCCAGTGGACGGAAAACAGCAACGGACATAGACCGTTTTCTCACTAAAAGCAATCCATATTAACCAACAAAAACAAATACAACTATGTGTGGAATCATCGGAATATTCAACATCAAGCAACAAACGCAGGAACTGCGCCGAAAAGCCTTGAAAATGTCCCAGAAACTCCGTCACCGCGGACCAGACTGGAGTGGAATCTATGTGGGCAGCTCTACCATCCTGGCTCATGAACGTCTCTCCATTGTAGACCCTCAAAGCGGAGGACAGCCCCTATACAGTCCCGACCGGAAACAAATCCTTGCCGTAAACGGAGAAATCTACAACCATCGGGATATACGTGCAAAATATGCCGGAAAGTATAAGTTCCAAACCGGAAGCGATTGCGAAGTCATCCTTGCCCTATACAAAGACAAAGGCATCCACTTTTTGGAAGATTTGAACGGTATCTTCGCCTTTGCCCTCTATGATGAGGAGAAAGACGATTTCCTCATTGCCCGCGACCCCATCGGTGTCATACCTTTATATATAGGTAAGGACAAAGAAGGAAAAATATATTGTGCCAGCGAACTGAAAGCTCTTGAAGGATTCTGCGATGAATACGAACCTTTTCTTCCCGGTCATTACTATTGGGGGAAAGAAGGCAAGATGACCCGTTGGTACGTCCGTGACTGGTTTGAATACGAAGCCGTGAAAAACAACAGTGCTTATTGTCAGGACATACACGACGGACTGGAAGAAGCTGTAAAACGCCAACTGATGAGTGATGTGCCCTACGGCGTACTTCTTTCCGGCGGTCTGGACAGTTCCGTCATCTCTGCCATTGCTAAGAAATATGCAGGCAAACGGGTAGAAACCGACAATAAAAAAGATGCCTGGTGGCCTCAACTCCATTCCTTTGCCATCGGTCTGGAAGGTGCGCCCGACCTGATCAAAGCCCGCGAAGTAGCCGATTTTATCGGAACTGTCCACCATGAAATCCATTACACCCTTCAGGAAGGTCTGGATGCGCTTCGCGATGTTATTTACTACATTGAGACGTATGATGTCACCACCGTCCGTGCGTCTACCCCAATGTATTTGCTGGCACGCGTCATTAAAAGCATGGGGATCAAAATGGTACTGAGTGGTGAGGGCGCTGATGAAGTGTTCGGCGGCTATCTATATTTCCACAAAGCTCCTACAGCCCAAGCTTTTCACGAAGAAACCGTGCGTAAACTGAGCAAACTCCATTTATACGACTGTCTCCGCGCCAATAAATCGCTGGCCGCATGGGGAGTGGAAGGACGTGTGCCTTTCCTAGACAAAGGTTTTTTGGATATAGCCATGCGCCTGAATCCCAAGGCCAAGATGTGCCCTGGAAACACCATTGAAAAGAAAATAGTCCGAGAAGCCTTTGCAGATATGTTGCCCGACAGCGTAACATGGCGACAAAAAGAGCAGTTCAGCGACGGCGTGGGCTATAGTTGGATTGATACGCTGAAAGCCCTTACCGCTAAAGCTGTCAATGACGAGCAAATGGCGCACGCAGCCAAACGGTTTCCTATCAATACACCGCTAAACAAGGAAGAATATTACTATCGCAGCATCTTCCAAGAGCACTTTCCCAGCGAAAGCGCAGCCCGCAGCGTGCCAAGCGTGCCCAGTGTAGCATGTTCTACAGCCGAAGCCCTTGCGTGGGACGCCACCTTCAAAAACCTGAACGAACCAAGCGGACGGGCCGTGAAGGGAGTGCACGAAGAAGCATATGATTCATAATATTGCAACGTGAATTCGATAGATGAATTAGCTTATAACTGATACGGAAATGAATAAAATGATGTTTTCGATTTTAGGCGCGGATTACGCGGATTACGCGGATTTTAAACCTAATATCGTGTGAGGTGCCGTCTTTAATCCGTGAAATTCCGCGTAATCCGCGCCTGAAAATCATTCAAAACCATTCGGTAACGAGCTATTTCTTATATCACGTTATTATAATATTCGATTCCAATAAATTCATGCATATCTTTACCACTTCTCTTACAGCATTTATTAAAAGAAGATATGCTTTACACCCCGAAATCTTGCGCAGCCTTGCCTTCGAAAAGGAGAAGGCTACGCGATGCCTTTGCCAGCGTTTTCGAAGTAGAGTGGAAAAAACAGCCCTTTCCGTACCTGGTATCAGAAAAAAATGGTGTAACTTTGTGTAGCTATAAACAAGAGAAGAAAAAGAAGAAAAATGGAAACAAAGAAAGCGCCTCAAATCCCTTACGGCATCTCGGACTTTGTACGGATGCGGACTGAAAATTATTATTATGTGGACAAGACCATGTATTTGCCCCTGATTGAAGATACAGCCAGCTATATCTCTATGACACTTCCGCGCCATTTCGGAAAAAGCCTTTTCCTGAGCATGATGAAAGCCTACTATGACATCTTGCAAAAAGACCGTTTCGAAGAGTTATTCGGCGGACTATGGATTGGCGAGAATCCTACCGACCAGCGCAACCGTTTCCATGTGATTTATTTTGATTTCTCAAAGGCAGGGGCTTCATTAGAGAGACTGGAAGAATGTTTTGAGACTTATTGCAATGTTGTCCTCGACTTGTTCATAAAGAATTACGCTTCTTATTATTATGATGATTTTGAAGAAAAGCACTGTATCTGGCTCAAGGAACCACGTTACATAAAGTCCTGATACAGTTCAAAGGATGGGAAGTGGTGAGAAGCGAAGAAGATACACATTAAAAACACAATTAACAGATAAAATCATGAAAACACCTTTTATTCCTAAATTGATTCTCCTTTTTATCCTATTTTTTCTTTATTCTGCCGGATACGCACAACAACGGGACTCAGTAACCATACGCGGACAAGTAACAGATTATAACGGACAACCCATTGACAGTTGTTCCATCTTTTGGCAGAGCCCCTCTTTTGATGACATTAAACAAGCCATCACTGACAAAGACGGGTATTACACCACCCGTATTCCTAAAGGAAAATATCAAAGCATGGGAGCTATCAATATGTCTACCTATCCACATACTGTAAAGCCCGGACTAGCAGAAAAAGACCAACGGCTCGAATTTTGGGCATGGAATTTCATTGCCGATCGTGACACCACCCTCAACATACGTTATCATCGTATGGAAGTCTATGGACTACGTATCTTCCACATCCCCGGAGGTATGCCCACCTATCAGATATATGTTCGCCCCATGAGTCTGACCCGTACCCTGCACTGGCAAAAAGAAACAGAATCCTCTCAACTTATACATGCACAGGATCTTAGCACCATTGAGCAAACAGGTTTAAGCAAACAAGCTAAAGGCGTTTTACTGGCACCATCAGCTGACAAACTAAAAGCTATCGTTTGGATAGATGGAGAAGAAGTACCTGTCCTGATGAAACAAGAGATAAAAGAGTACTTCGATACCACCGAATACGGCAATGCCTATCTACTGACCGTGGATATGCCTAAAAATCGGAAAAGCAATCTTCCCTACCGGATATTCAAAGTAGAATTAACTGATTTAGAGAATGGTGATCGTGGAGAAGGACTTTATTATATGGAAAAAGGGAACTATGTAAAATAGCTTTTTATGCCTTGATGTTACAATCTTTATCAAAAGAAAAGCAATAAGGGACTAAAAAAAATCATCATTTTGTTTGGTTATTCGCAAAAAGATGTAACTTTGCAACCCGAAAACAAGAGGTTGCCGAAATGGCTCAGTTGGTAGAGCAATTCATTCGTAATGAATAGGTCGGGGGTTCGAGTCCCCCTTTCGGCTCAGAGTAAAAAAGGCTGTAAATCAACACATTACAGCCTTTTTCTATCAAAGAAATCTGTAAAATCTTTTTAAAAAAACGGCAAATATTCTCATTGACGGGCACTAATGTTTGTCGAAATGTTTGTCGAAAATTTAAAAGATTATGGCAACATTAAATTTAGTCGTCTTGAAAACAAGACAAACCACAAGAGGTGGTTACCCTATTTTTATCTCAGTTACAAAAAAAAGAATTGTACGGTATATTAAAACCGAGTATTCCGTAAATGATCTGTTTGAGTTCGACAACGGAAAAGTTGTATGTCGCAAAGATGCAAAAATAATGAATCAGAGATTGGAATATGTATTATCTGAATATAAAGAAAAGTTAGAAAATATACCCGACATCTCTATGCGTAGCTGTGGCGAAATAAAAAACATCTTAGAAGGGGGAACAAAAGCGGATTCACCCATAACTCTGCTCGAATACATGGCTGGGCACATAAAACAGCTAAAAAAAGAAAATAGGAACAATTACGCACAAATGAATGAATTTACGCTAAAAGTCGTTTCGTCAATATTAGGAGATATAGCCCTAAAAAACATTACTGCAAATAGTATTGACAAATTAGAAAACGCTTTAGCCGGGCAAAGCAATGCGACTAAACAAATGAGATTGGCGCATATAAAGGCCTGTATCAACAAGGCTATAAAAGAAGGAATGGTAAAATATGATATTCATCCATTCGCGTACACTAAAATGCCAAAATCAGCTGCAAGGCAATTAGATATAACTATTGATGAGTTTATTCGAATCAGAGACTTTAAAACCATCCATAAAAAACTAACATTAGCAAAAGATTTATTTCTTTTGTCGTTCTATCTGGGAGGAATGAATTTAGCCGACATAGTAAAAACAGATTTCAGCGGTACAACAATTAAATATATACGACAAAAAACCGAAAATAAAAAAGAAGGTGAAAAGGTTATCACGTTCACTATCCCTAATTGTGCAAAGCCTATTATAAAAAAGTATATTCAAAGATCAGGTAAATTAGATTTTGGATATAAATTTACTTACTCTAATTTCCAATGTTACCTAAACGGTTGCTTAAAGAAATTAGCTAAAGAAATTGGAATAGAAAATAACTTTTGCTTTTATTCTGCTAGAAAGACCTTTTCTCAGTTTGCATTTGATCTAGGTATTAAAACAGAGATCATTGAATATTGTATCGGTCAGTCCATGAAAGAAAACAGACCGATCTACAATTATATCCGGGTAATGCAGAAACAGGCAGATACTGCAATTATGCGTGTTATTGACTATACAGAAAATCCGAAGAAATATGAAGCTTACTTGAATATGAACATGCAGTATATGACTGTTTAAACAAAAGAAGGAAGGCTAGCCGCAAACGGCCTCCTTCCTTCCCGACGTTCCACGTCACGCGTCATCGCTCATCTGATTTTTTTAATCTCCCAATATTTATTATAAGTATTTCTTAACTACGCCGCAAATACAATATCTATATTTGATTTAACCAAATCAATATATAGATATTATTGCGCTTGAAAGTTGTTTTTTTGAAATATAATTTACTGATATACAATTCAACTTAGTATTTATTATATCTATATATTGTTGCGAAACTATAATTTACTCCTAATTGAAGCTAATTTATATACAGACAACAAGATAAGGCAATGCAGGATAAGGGATATTGAACAAATACTGTATTGCTGTTGTTCAATAAGAGAAGGGATACCTTTGCGGCATCCCTTCCTGCTGCTCATTTGTAACTATTGGGAGTCTGTCCCACATAAAAACGCCGTAAAGTTAATGATTTAAAATTGGATTCAAAATTAGATTAATAGAAAAATTCAAAAGGTATGGTAAGCCGGGCCGGAAAATAAAAAAAACCCCAGCCGGTAAAAGGCTGGGGGCTGGGTAACTATCCGTCACGGACAACAACCCGGAAATTACAAATGAGCGTACAACGCATTGGTTGTACAAGGAAAAATCAGTTATTATATACAGGAAAGTTCGGACAATGAAACCTGTCGGGGCTTTCCTTTCTATATTATTACTTTTCAATTCCACAAAGATAGGTAAAAATCTTGAGAAACTTTATTTTATTTAGGGAAATGTTAGATGAAAGTTATTAACAAATTAATAAATAAGTATTACTTTTGAAAGACTGTCGGCTGACAGCATGGTATTTAAAAATGAAAAATCCCCGGTAGCACGGGCTACGGGGATTAAAGTTTTCTATTATGACGTTATTTGTTTCGCCGGATCATCCATGCAACAATCAGGAGCAAACCTATAATTACTCCGATGGCAATTTCTCCGACTTGTAATTTAAAAGATTCCCACCGGGAAAGTTTTCTTTCGACCGGATAAGGTATCTGTATGCTGTCCGTCTTATTGATACAGGTTGTGTCACGTAACAGCCTGTCCTTATACTCCGTGTGCCATCTGTCAATAAATACGGTATCATCTTTTTCCCGTATATAGATGGAATCATGTACATGAACGGAATCGCGCTGTACCCTGTCTTTATATTCCGTCCGGGTGACAATGCTTTCTACCGGAATATACTGTGTCCTACAGGATGAACACAGTACAACGGTTATAAAGAGAATGATATAGGTTATAGCCCTCATAGCTTTAAGGCCTGTTTCCTGTTCCTGCCTTCTCTATAACTGACGTGCACCCAGCTAAAGTTTTTTTCGTCGATCAGCTGGTCGTAGGGCAATTCCTTCTTGATGATCTCAAATAGTTTTTTGTTTTCTTCCTTGCTCCCTGCCGTTATGT
Source organism: Bacteroidaceae bacterium (assembly GCA_963651205.1). GTDB lineage: Bacteria > Bacteroidota > Bacteroidia > Bacteroidales > Bacteroidaceae > Phocaeicola. Next base: position 8,284 of record CAVJPC010000080.1, on the reverse strand, counting down.
CGGCGGCTTCTCCCAATCTGTGCTGGCTGGACGTTGCCCCGTTGACCGACCTGTTAAGCGCCGGGCTTCTGTATCCCGAACTGACGTATATAGGTTTTCCGTACTTTTCCCGTAGCGGATCAAGCACATTATCCACCAGCTTTGTCAGATTGCTGACCGCTTCGGCTGTCGGGTAATTGTCAATGCCGCGTATCAGGGCGGTATCTGAATGGCTTAATTCTTTGATTGTAAAATGTTTCATTTGTGTTCCTGTTTTAAATAGTTGTCCAAATATTGTATCTTGGTTATAAACTCCACGCTCAGGACGTAATAAACAAAAGCAAATACCCTGTTTTTAGGGAATATCAGCTTTAGGTTTCTGAATACGTTCACGGAGTAGAAATAAATCAGCACACACCCGAAGGATGAGACGCAATACAATGCACCGTCCTTATTCCCCATGTGATCGCCGATATAAAAGGCGCACGCCATAATGACGGCAAAAATGAAAGCCTGTATAAAGCAAGCGAAAGCCTTTTTGAATCTAAATTCGTCCCTGTCCACCAGTCTTCCGGCGGTCAGCCCGATAATGAAATTCAATGCCAGCAAAAGCAACACCGCTTTTAGAATGTTTTCAATCGGGGAAAAGTATGCAGCTATCGGCGCAAAGCTGCATACTATAAAATTTTTAATGTTATCCATCACACCTTATTCACTTTCAAAAAGGTTTCGTACTGCTGCACTGTAACCTGTCCGTTATCGTCCAGCTTTTGAATAGCATCTTTCAGAACGGTTACATGATCGTGTTTAAGCTTAATTTCTCGCGCCGTATCCATGTCGGGATTCCACGTGATAGAGCCGTTTTCTTCTTTATAACCAAATTCGGTTTTCTCCTTGTCGGTTAAGTCCAATAAGCCGGAACATTCAATAATATTTCCGATCTCCTTCAAACTAGCCTGCTGGGGCAAAATCTGTTGCAGGATAATTCTGTCTTTTACTGTCAGTTTCATAATGTTTATTTTGTTTGTGTTAATACTGTGTCGAATATGTCGAACAGGTCATTATTGATCTGCTTGCACTCTCCGGCTGTCAATGTTGCGTCACTGAAATTTACGGTACGCCCACCGTTATAGTTTGCATCCGCTACGGAGTTGCTTTCTTTTGTAACGCTTACACCGATGTATTGCGGCGGTGTGAGCGTTTTTACTCCTTTGGCGTCTGTTGACACCTCTCTTTCGTAGCTGATTAAATAACTGAACCCGTCAGTTTCGTAACCGTCCTCAATCCGTTCAATTGTCTGCCTTCTTTTTAATTGTACCATGTTGTGTTTATGTTTTAATTGTTGGTAAAAATACTGTTTACATGAATAGCCGTATAAACAGTATTTTGGTGGCTTCTAATCCCCCCAGTGGAAACAGTCCCACGCATTATTTACGCCATCATAGACAAAAGTATAATGGTTTGTGTTGTCAATTTTAAGGCTTCCTGTGGTAAACCCCCTCCAACCGTCGTAACGCCTGCCGCAATATACGTATATATTGCCTGAGCCTCTTTTCCCTATCATTATAAAGCGTCCGTCATTATTTATCCGTTCCTGCTCTGTCGAACCCATGTTCGGCATTGTAATGTTTATATCATTGCTGGCTGTTGTGATTATCATCACGTCCGTACTGTCCAGTGTTGTTGCTGTATTTATTCTGCGCAATTTAAGTTTGAACCCGTATATAGAACCGTAGCCCATCAAAATGGCACAGTTTCCATAATATCCACCGCTGTCCCCACCTCTTGCATTTTTGGCGCTGAAATATGCTGCCATATTCCCCGTACCATATTGGTTGGTTGCCGTTCTGACAGAACCTATAGGCACTGACAAACCCGTAGATGGCGCTATCGTTCCCGAACTGATTCCCAGTCCTGCAATAATGCCTGCCGAATTTTGGGAAAATGTGACTCCTGCCCCGTCGAGCGTCATGGTACCGCCAGTTGTGGATAAAGAATTAAATGTACCTGTGGCGGCTGTCACTTTCTTCGCCACCAGTTCATCTGTATTAATCAGACTTGTTTTAATGTATCCACCCGAAATTACAGTAGTCCCCAGTCGTGCCATTTCAATTTTTTCAGTTCTGGCGGTGTTGGCCGTTGACTGCGCATTATTCGCCGCTGTCTGCGCCGCATTGATTTTATTTTGTGCATCACTAGCCAGTGCGTTGAACGTCACCACACCGGTAAACGCAATCTTTTTACCCAGTATGGAAATGCCGCTGGCATCCATTGTGAACTGTGACTTGATTTGTTCGGTGGTGGCTACATCTTCGGGGGCTGGTGTCCAGTCAGTAGCCTTGTTGCCTTTCTCCGCTTTGAAATTGCGGACACTTAATGTGCCTGTCAACCGGTCATGTCTAATATTTGTATCAAACCGGGTATTTGTTAGTTGTGTGGAATTTAACTTAAAGCTATATGATACATGAAATTCTCCCGATCCTGTAGAAAAATTGATACGTGATAGCAAGTCATAACCGGGTAAACCGCTAGACCATCCTGTTACATTTCCCGATCCTTGCAAAATGCACCTATATACTTCTCCCGATCCCAATGCCTGTTTTTTCATGTTCGAATACTTCACATCAAAAGAAACGGTAATAGTATCACTTGTACTTATCTTTTCACCATCTATATAAATAGAACGTCCATATCCATCCCAACACATGTTAACCCCGTTCGTTATAGTAAAGTTTCTCCATTCGTTTGAAGTTCCTCTTACTAGGTTTCTTCCTCCAATCTGCAAGCCGTTCACAGCATTATCAGCCGCGGTATTGGCTAGTTGTGTAGTCTGCTCCTTGACGGTCAGCTTTATTGCATCGGGGGTTATCTTCGCTTCTGCCGACTGTAGACGGGTGTTTATACCGTTGACTGTAGTTTGATCCGCTTTTAGCTTGATTGAATTTTCAGTTTGGGTAATACGGCTTTCACAGGATGAAACACGGTTTCCCAAAGCATTGAATGTACTGCTGTCCACCTTCAAATTTATTTTTCCGTTTACTACAGTAATTTCAGAATTGGTATAGGTTTTGGCTGCATTCAGAGCCGCGTTTGCTTTGTCCTGTGCGTCTTGTGTGATGTCTTCGGGGGCTGGTGTCCAGTCGGTAGCCTTGTTGCCTTTCTCAACTTTGAGGTTTCTAACCTTGACATAGCCGCCGTTTGCCAGTTCCGTGCTTATATTATCCATTCTCATATAAGGATTGGAGGTCATGACTTCGGTTGCAGGATTTGTTGTATTCCATACGTTGTTAATGGTAAGTTGGGCTGTACGTTTCAGCCATCCTTTCTTGTTGTCTCCTGACGGGAAATTATAAAAGGACATATAGCCGTAATAATTATCAAATTGCAGCATTTTAATCCCGGAAGTCCAAGACGGAATATTTATATCTATCTCAAATGAAACGGTAATGACATCACCTTTCTTTAATCCCGTTGTCGGGTAACCCAATAAACCTGCGCCTGTTGACAGGGTATAGGTCTTTAGGTTTGCGGTATATCTGGCATAATTTCTGTTTCCTATCTGCAAATTGTTGATTGCATTGTTTGTGTAAGTCTTGGTTTCATTGACCGCCAGCGTAATTTTTCCGTCAACAGCGGAAAGTTCCGTCCTGATGCCGGTTATAGCGTTGTTTGCATTATTCGCCGCTGTCTGCGCATTATTGGCGGTAGTCTGTGCGGCACTCGCCTTGTTACTCGCCGCTGTAATTTCACCGTCTACAGTCTTTCCGCTAGTCAGTACGAACACGCCTTTCAAAAAAGCATTCTGGGAGTACATACCGAATCCGTTGGGCTGTGTTCCGGTCGGGAATGCGCTGTCTACAATACCGTCCAGTCTGCCGAGCCTCAAACGTACCTGTTCATTATACAGGACATCCATATAGGGCGCTTGTGAATCCGATGCAGTCAGGTACAACAGGCCTTTGCGGTTCGCGTCACTGCTGTTCCATCGTACCAGCACATCGCCGGGTGCAACGGTATTCGCACCACTGCCGCCCGATCTGTAGGTAAAGGTAACGGTCAAACCTGTTATGGCCGTTACAGTCAGGAAATAAAGTTTCACATTCTTTCCTGTGAACCGCTGGCATTTGAGCACGTCACCCACGCGGAAAGTATTCATGTTGTCGTTGTCACCTGTCAGCGTCAGGGTAGAGCCGGTGACCGATGCAACCTTTCCATTATCCGACACGGCTAACGCGCCATTGGTGGCGTTGATCTTGTTCACTATCAGTTCGTACACGTTCATAGTGCCGCGCACCCACAAATCGGTACATTCCGCTTTACCGTCCGCCGAGATTCTGCAACCTGTACCGGTATAACCCGAAATGAAGTTTTCGTTCTGCACATGGTCCTTTGCGAATATGCTTCTCGCTTTCCAGTCTACAGTGTTTAAATTACTGTTTGACGCGTCCCAAAGGAGATAATTAGCACCGCCTTTGGAATGCAGCAAGTCAGCCGCTTTGCTTTGGATAGTGGTAGTACCAGCCAAAGCACCCAGCACCGTATTAGTACCGTCATATTTTACCAGTTCGGTTTGATTCGCTGCTTTCAGGACATTGGAGAATAAAGACTTTGCTTTCCAGTCAACCGTATTAAGGTTGCTGTTTCCTGCATGGTAGACGGCATATTCCCCAAATTCAAACCGTCCATCATCATACAGGTTCAAACCCTTGTTGGCTTCTGTACTGGATAACGATACACAAGATTTTGAAACGTCATAGCCCAGTGCTGCAACCTGTACCGAATTTCTTTTAATGACAAGGGACGGTGCAGGGTTATCGATGACAACACCACCTTTGAACGTATTGTCTTTTGTAAATGTGTTGTCCTCATCACGTTGGGCAAAAACGGACGTGTCAATATCCCCCGACCCCGAACCGCCGGCAGTATTACCGCCGGTGTTAGTGCCACTGGAAATTACAACCGTGTTACCCGAAGCACGCAAATACTTGTTACGGTATGCGTGCGGTATTTCTTTTGAAACTATCTTTATCATGTCCTGCTCGTATTTATGTGTTATACTTCGTTTGCTGTTACCTCTATGGAGTTGTTGCCCAGATTCATCACCCATTTGTTCAGGAAGAAATTCTTTCCCAAAGTGTTTTCAAACAACAGGCTGTACGGCTTTATACCTGCGTTGTTCAATGTGTTCGAGTAAATGTATTTGGGTGAAGAGAAATAATTATAATACTTCGTTATAATGTGTTCCTCCTGTTTCAACCGTTCCCGTGTATTCAGGTTCAGAATGTTGTCTATATAGTCGTAGTTCTCGCCGACACGTTCAATTACATAGCTGTATGATCCTGCCTTTTCGCTGTAAGTGTTGACCTGTAGCTCCAAATCCTCAAAGTCGTTTACAAAATCCTCATTAACAATGTTCTCAAACTTTATATCGGCATCGTATTTCTCTTTTGAGAAAATATCTCTAAAATTATCGCTATTGGTATATGTTAATTTTAAATTCTGAATATGGCAATATCTTACATAAGAATTAAAATTCCCTCTGGATTCATACATCGCATCCCTAATCCATTTATCTAAATTCAAGTTGTCTATATTCGTGACATTCTCATTATTATACTCCTTTTTAATCTTTAATGCGTAATTTCCTAATTCTTTCGGCGTATACAATGTTAATTCCATACGCCCAAATAATAATTTGTTTTTTGGAAGAGGTATAAGTATACCTTCTTCGGATTCTATTAAATCATCTTTATATGATACTTGATTAGTTAATGGTTTCCATGAATTAAAAATGCGTTCATCTTTTTTATTTGTATGCGTTAAATGAAAATATCCATTATTCATGTCTGTAGTCCATTCTTCCCCATTCCAAGCATAATCACCGATTTTAAAGAAACACTTAAAAGATGTGTTTTCAAAATATTGTATAATATCATAACCCTTTATTCCTGTTCCAATATGCCTTTCCGTGTAAAGAATATCCTTATCGGTATTGGTATTAACAAATAATGAATGATTGTTAAATAAATATTCGAAGTTTATAATAAAAAAACCGCCTTTAAATATTACAAAATTATTTGAATATGAAAGAATTTTATATTCAACTGTTCTGTCTTTAGGCAAATCACCCCTTCCGCTGTAATGAACACTGGCACATGTTACCGCGTCCTTCCAGTTTATAGAGGAAGGTTCGTTATCATCGGTTTTGTAACTATCATTCTTTTGAAAAAAAGAGCCTTTATTTATTGAGGTCACATTGGTTGCTGTTATTTCTTCAATTCCAGTTATCTGTTCCGTATGCCACTTATTGTTATTGAAATATGCGGATAAATAAACATAGCCATCTTCTATTGTTTCATAATATTTGTTTTTGTCTGCATTTTGATTTTCTAAATCATCATTGTTGGATAATTCGGGCACTGTTTTATATACGGGATTATTATTCCCGATCACTACTATTTTATTGTAAACTTCACCTAATGAAATGGCGGCATTCGCTTCATAGATGTTTTTATTAATCATAATCTCATTGGTGGACAGTGTAACCAGTTCATTTGCGCCTGTAGTCCTGTCATATTTGACATATTTGTTATTGCCGTTCTTTATAGCGTCGTAATCCAGTATAAGGTATTTGTTCTCGTACTGGATCATAGTCATAGACAAATATTTTATGATTTCAGACAGGACATTTTTGCAGGTGTCGGCTTCGTCCGATTCGTCAAAGAAGTTCCGTTCCTGTATCATCATCGTGCCCAATACATCATTGCTTCCGCTTACCTGCAAACTGTTGCCCAGATATATTTCATTGATTACCCTCTCGCTGTCTATCCGGTCTAATATGCTCGTGATAATGGCATAGAAGGAACGGATATAACTTTTATTCTCTGCCGTGTCTATATATCTGTACTTGAAGTAATCCAGTTGTGACAGTGTATCAACAAATTCCAATGAAAGCAGGTTTGTTTCATCTGTATAGTCAGAACTGTATACATTGGGAGACAGGAATCCGAACCATAACAGCACACCGTTTTTAAGAACCTTTGCAGAAACTTCATTGGCTTTTGCCGAATACAGTTCTTTCAAAACATCCTTGGTCAGTACGTTAACGGTTAATTCACTCACTTTGACAGGGGAAAATAAGCTGTCTGCATCGCATTCTATTTGCGCTGTATCACTTGATAGTAAAAGTTCCGTCGCCGAAACTTCCGTATCAGAATCTTTATATATCTCAATTCTGATAGAATTTTCGGCAACGTCTTTAAATTCAGAATAATAGAACAATCTTTTCATTATGAGAATTTCTTGTGCTTTCTTTCTACATTGGTTAATACTCCTTTCAGGTTTGTTCCGCTGATGGTAAACACAACCTCGCCGCCGGGTGCATTGCTACCTTCACACGGTTGTATATATTCACGTAACTTTGAAAGTGGTGCTATGACTTCGGGATTACCGGACGCACCGGCGTATTCGCCGACGTTTACAATGCTGTTGCCGTAGGCTATACCACCGTTGGCGCATTTGGGTATGCTGGACATAGCCGCGACAACGGATAAGGCTGCACCTGCGGCAGACAACCACCCGACAAAAGGTATTTGAGCCGCTGAACTTGCCGCTTCCGAAGCTGCTTTGGCGGTGTTGGCTGTTGTCAAACTCATAATGGCCGGAATCGCTTGTGAAATGGCGGTTATTGTATTTGCGCCCCAGTTCATCCACGCGGCTGTACTTTCATCGGTTATGCCCGATAATGTATGCATGATGCCTCCAATGTTTTGTAAAGATTCTGCATAGTCATTATTTTGCTTGATACTGTCTTGGTTCAATATTCCGCCGAATTGTGCCCATTCGTCCATTTGCCCCGAAAGCTGTTTTTTCTCTTCGGGTGTTGTCGCCACCTCCATGAGTTCTTTCAGCTCGGCGATCTTCTTCTTTGCATATTCGGCATTTTCCAGTTTGGCTTTTAGTTTGATTTCCAGTTCGCTTTGCGGTAGTGCTTCTTCCAATATTTCTTCTGTGGATATCGGTAACGGCACTATCTTTAAAGGCTGTTCCAACGGCTGTTTGAATTTAGTACCGTCCAAAGCCTCCTGTTTTGCCCATGCTTCCGAATTGGCGGCTATTAGTTGTACATTGTCTACTTTGGGCTTCTTGCCTGATGTGTTTTTATTGTAACTTCCGTTAATTTTGGCGTCTGCGTTTGCTATCTCCAACTGTTTCTGAGAAATAGAAACCGATAAGTTATTTGCTGTATCTCTGTAAATAATAACCCAAAAGTAGTCCACCATAATAATTGAAAAGTATACCACTC
>CAVJPC010000079.1:0-13035 GCA_963651205.1 Bacteroidaceae bacterium | reverse complement strand
CGCCTTTGCCCGTGCGGTTGGCTTCGTTGTAGATGGCGCGCGCTTCGGTCGAGGTAATACTGCCCATTCTACGTAACGCTTCGGAATCGAATGTTGCAGCCATCGCTATCGCCTGCGGAAAGACGGTCACCTTGTCCCACGAGCGTCCGACACCGTGCAGACATTCGTTCCACCAGTTGTAGGCCGGAATTCCGAGCCGTTCGATTGCAGGCGTAAGGTTCTGCATTTGGGCGGCTTTCTCTTCGAGAGTCAGGCGCGATATGAGGTCCTGCACCCGGTCGGCGATCGGAAGACCGGGATTGCGGAATGGGTATTCTTGAGCGTGAGTCGTCAGCATGAAGAAACCGGCGATCCCAAACAATAGACAGCGGGGTGATTTAGTCATTCTTATCTATTCGAATTAATGAAACCTATGGAGGCGGACGTATCCGCTCCATAGGTTTTGTGTGGGGAGATGTTGTTATTTAGAGAATACGGTCTTCGTTCGTGAACAGGTACCTTCCCAACGCATTTCGATGGGCTCGGCAGGGTCCGTCTTGTCGATGTAGTTATAATACATGTAGAATGTCGTGACTACATAGGATTTATGGGAGTTCTGCACATCGACCGTGCGCTCCACCAGGATTTTGTTCCGCGGGTTCTTGGGATCAAGATTCGGTTCGTCCCGTATGATCTCGATGATGTCGGGATGCATTGGTGTGAACGTAAGCGTAGAATCGGCATTCACGGTCATGTTCATGCGGTAGTTTTCCCGGTTGGTAGCTCGCTCTGAAATGTTGCCGGCGTAAAGCGATACCGTGTTCGGATCGACGACACGTAGCGTCCGAGTCGTGCGGACATCTATGAAATCGCCGGTTGCAACTTCCCGGATCGTACCTGAAAGCGAATAATTGCCTGTGTACGAATTCGAAAGTACGATATTCATCAATATGGTGCTGTAATCCGGATCTCCGATTTTATATTCTGATGTCGAGACGATCGAAATCGGCAGAATGAAACTTTTATCCTTATCGATTTTGTCGAGATTGAAACTGATCGGAATGTCGGTATATTCCGTCCCGGCTTTGATGACGACACCCTTGCCGTTGAACGAGTAGCATTCCTCCGGCAGTAATTCATAATAAAGACTGTTGTCGTTGCGATATCTTTCCCAGTTGTAACCCGCGAGCGTGTCGGGATTGATCGCCAGATCGACTACAATATCCCGGTCGAGTTTCGACGATCCGTTTACGGCGACGGTAATAATCGTATCCCGAATCGAAGCGTCTACATAGTTGAGATCGTATTCGCGGAAGCCGTTCTGGTTGATCAGCACATGCTTGATGAAGAGTTCATCTTCAAGGTTGTTGTCGCAGGCAGTAAACGATACTGCTACGGCAAGCAGGAATATGATTGTTTTTTTCATTGTTCAAATTGTTTTTGTCGGTTACTACCAGCCCGGATTCTGGGTCAATTTCGTATTACGCTTCAACTCGTCGTCGCTGAAGGGCCATAAATACATTTTGGCCATGAATACTTTGGTAATTTGCGTCGGCGTGGTTTCGTAGAAGCGCTCTTTCTGGGCTCCGGAGCCTTTCATGTCCACATTCATACCCATGACCGGTTCATTCTCTTCTATGGCGGCATCCTTCCAGCGGCGCAGGTCGAAATAGCGCGATCCCTCCATGAAGAATTCGATCTGGCGCTCGCGCTTGAGTTTGTCGCGGAACAAGTCAGCCGAATTGTACTCCGCATCCGTCAGATCGGGCAGGCCGGCGCGGAAACGCACCTGTCTGAATGCGCTTCTGATTTCATTCGCATCGCGTTTTACCGCAAACGGTTCATCGTAGATCACGTGATTGAATTCGTAAACCTCACCGTCAGGAAGTTCATTGAGCGCTTCGGCGTACCACAACAACACATCGGCATAGCGAATTTCGGGATGAGGCTTGAAGGTTGTGCGGCCGCCTTCGTCCCATGAATCGTCGGAATCGTAATATTTCTTGATTCCGATACCCGTGAGCGGGAAGTTGTACGGGCGCGACAGCTGTTTGCCGTCCTGACCTGCACGATAATAGTTGCAGCGGAAATTCTGGTAGTTCTGATCGGCGGTGCCGTTCTCCCAGATACAGCCGTTGTAGGCGATCGATGCGTAGAAGCGCGGTTCGCGGTTCAGCCACATTCTGTGGCAGTCGGTTGGTACGAACGGATCATTGGTTTCGCCGGTCGTGAATCCCGATGTATAATAGGGATATTCCGCGCTGGCCTGATCCTTGTCACGTCCGTCACGCATATAGTAGGCATTGACTTGTTTCAGGGTGGCGGACATGTTGTTGATGCCATTGTGTGAGTAAGGAAAAGCCTTTTGTACGAAAGTGTTGACATTTACACCGCCCAATCGCATGAAAATGAATTCGTTGTTGAGTGTTACGGGCGTCTCTCCGTTAAAAAGTTGCGCATAAGACTCCATCGGGTCGATGTTACCTGCTCCGGCGGGGAAATCATCGGTGGGAACGTTGGGAGCGAGAGGAGCCGTATTTGCTGTTGCTCTTACCGTAACGAGTTCATAAAGCCCCATTTCAATGACTTCACGGGCGGCAGCCGCTGCGCGCGCCCATTTGTGGACATCGTATTGCTGGGGGATCAGGTTGCGGCCTTCGTCGTCTTTGACATTGAACAGTTCTGTGTTGCCGTTGAAGAGTGGAGATGCCGCGTAGAGCAGGATCTTGGCCCTCAAGGCGAGGGCGGCGCCCTGTGTGGCGCGTCCGATCCATGTCGAGGCGTATTCCGTCGGAAGAACACGGGCGGCACGTTCCAGGTCGGCAAGCATGAAATCGACCATTTCGTCGATCGTTGCACGAGGCAGCGCCAATGCTGCGTAATCGAGCGAGATATCCTGTCCTTCATCGGGGACAATAGGCACCGGACCGTATTGGCGCATCAGCGTGAAATAAAAATAGGCACGCAAGAAACGAGCTTCTCCTTCCAGACGTTCCCGCTCGGCCGAAGAGATCTCCAGACAACGGTGCACGTTATGGATGAATATCGAAGCGGTGCGGATGCCGATGTACATGGCACTGTAGCGGTCTTCCCAAATTTGGTTCGACGAAGAGTATTGTCCGTTTTGATACAGTTCACACGATGCCGTTGCGTCGTTGTAAATCGCCTCGTCCGATGCGAAATAGAGAGCACCTGTGGAGATGGACGGAGTCTGTTCCAGCGAACTGTACACTTCCCAGAGCCATTGCTTCGTCGTGTTTTCCCGGACGAATATCGAATCGTATTGCTGCATGTCCTTCACATAGGTTTCGACATCGAGGAAATCACCGCATCGAACCATGCTTACGATGGCAACTGCTGCAACCAGAATATTTCTTATCTTTTTCATAATCATAGAAATCTTAAGGTTAGAAACTAACATTCAGGCCGAACGTGTACGTGCGCTGAATAGGATAGACGTTGCCGTCCCGACTACCTGTTTCAGGGTCCCACCAGTCGAAAGACGACCAGCAGGCGAGGTTGTAACCCAGGAAGAAGATGCGCAATCTCTCCATTCGTAATTTGCGGGTCAAAGACTTGGGAAGCGTGTAGCCTATTTCGAGGTTTTTCAGACGCAGATAATGTCCGTCGCGCAGCCACCATGTTGACCATTTGGTGTTGTTTTCACGCGGGCCGTACGAAAGACGCGGGAATATGGCATCTTGACGTTCAGTTGCGGGGTCTCCGGAGATTTCACGGGATATCCAACGATTCTTGGGATCGGCTACGGCCGAAAGTATGTTGCCGGCATCGTTGGCGACGAACGGGAACATGGTGTAACCTTCCATGATGAAGTCCATTCGGCCGGAGCCCTGGAACAGCACGCTGAAGTCGAAGTTTTTCCACTGAGCGCTCAAACCGAGTCCGTATACGATTTCCGGAGTATTCGAGTGTCCGATCGGTACGATGTCATCATCATTGATGACGCCGTCGCCGTTGACATCTTTATATTTGATATCGCCGGGCATCAATTCTTGTCCGTACTGAGTCGGACTGCTTGCGATTTCCGCTTCGTCCTTGAAAAGCCCCAATGCGATCAGACCGCGGTTTTGCTCCCATTTGTAGCCCTGTGTCATACGGTAGTAGAGCGCATTGGCGGCCTCGTCGTATTCCAGAATCTTATTGCGAGCATAGGTGAAGTTTCCGCGCAGCGTGAAGATAAAATCTTTGCCGATGCGCTGCGTGTAGCCGAAGTTACCGTCGATACCTTCCGACCGCATGGAACCGACATTGGCCCAAGGACGCTGGTCTATCGAGCCGCCGACCAACAGACCGACAGAACCGGGAAGATAACCGCGGCGCATGAAGATATCGTTACGCTCATCGCGGAAAATATCTACGGTCAGGTCGAATTTGTCGGAGATCTTCACATCGAGACCGAGGTCCTGTTTGGTGGTAACCTCCCATGTCAGATTCGGCGACCCCATCAGCTCGATACGGGTACCCTGTACGCCATTGGCGCCCATGTTGCCGAAATTGGCACCGCCTCCGTTCGTGACTGTGGTGATGTAGGGGAAACGCACGTTATTGTCGTTGTTGATACGTTCGTTACCTACTTGTCCCCATGAATAACGGATCTTCAGCAGGGTAAGCCACGGCATGTGCTTCTTGATGAACTTTTCGTTCGAAATCACCCAGCCGCCGGCGATTGCGGGGAAGAATCCGAAGCGCTCTTTAGGCTCGAAGTTCTCCGAGCCCGTATAGCCGAAGTTGAACTCTACCAGATAACGATCGTCGTAACCGTAGGTCACACGGCCGGAAAGTCCCAGTTTGCGTCGCGGAACCGATTTGAAGAGGTTGCCTTCGACATCATTTTCCGAGAACGACTCCATGAAGTAGTAAAGCAGTCCGCCGACACGATGCTTGCCGAAAGCGTGATCGTATCCGAGTTGCAGCTCTCCATAGGCCTGGCGCGATCCGTAGACGTTCGATACTTGGTAGAGCGGAACCTCGTCTATGATGCGCGAGGTGATCAGATTGCCTTCCATATCCCGGACCCGTTCCGCCTTGTAGAGTGCTGGTATTTTCAGACGACCGAGGTTGTGGCGGTTGTAGGCGTCGTATGAAAAGCGTCCGGTGAAATGCAACCCCTCCGTAATAAAACTCAGATCCTGCTTCAGTCCGATATTCGATTCTACTTTATTTTCCCAGAAAGTATAATAACCGGTATGGTTGAGTCGGACATAGGGAGACATATCGCTGTCGTAAGGACCGTAAGTCGGCAACTGTCCGTTCGAGTAACGCAGAGGAACGGAAATCGGGGTCATATAGGATATCGACTTCCAAAAATCATCGGAATTTCCTGCTGAATTGACGGTCGCGCCCGGTTTGTGCTGGTCTACGACCCAACCGCCCAATCCGGCTTCGAGAATCGTTGTTTTGGTGACGTTGATGTCCGTGTTGATGCGGAAATTGTAACGCTTGTAATTGGTGTCCGTTCCGTAGTTCTCTTTCATCGAGTCCTTGAACAATCCGCCCTGCTTGTAATACGAGCCTGAAATATAGTAGCGGGCCGTCGATCCGCCGCCGCTGATACTCAGCGATGTCTTGAACGAAGAAGTGCTTTTTTTGAGCAGAGCGTCGTGCCAGTCCACGTTGGGATAGAGGTCGGGGTCGAGTCCATATTTAATGATTTCCAGGTCGCTCGCGTCATATACGGGGTCCTGGTAGCGCGACATACGGGCTTCGTTGGCCAGCGAGGCATAGGTTTCCGCATTGACGAATTCCCGTTCGATGGCGGACTCGGAAATGCCGTATTCGGCCTTGAAGTTGATGTTCACTTTACCGGCAACTCCTCGTTTGGTCGTAATCAGAATAACACCGTTGGCACCGCGCTGGCCATAGATTGCCGTTGCAGAGGCGTCTTTCAGGACCGAGAACGACTCGATATCCTCGACGTTGATCTCGTTGAAGTCGCGCTCGATGCCATCGACCAACACCAGAGCGGACGCATTGGCCCCGAACGTAGAGATACCGCGAATCCAGAATTCCGAGGCGTCCTTACCCGGTTCGCCCGATCGCTGTACGGCGATGATACCCGGGACATTGCCCGCCAGCGAGTTGGTGATGTTGGCAGTCGGGACTTTCAGATCCTGCATTTTGATCGAGGTGACCGCTCCGACCACCGACGCTTTTTTCTGGAAACCGGCGCCGACTACGACGACCTCCTCCATCGCGTTCGAATCTTCGACCATTTTAACATCGATCTGTGTCTTCCCGACAATCGGAATGTCTTGTGTTACATAACCCAAATAGCTGAACGACAGGGTTTCGTTGGGACCCGTCTTGATTTTGTAGTTACCATCAATATCGGTGTTGGTTCCCAGACCGGGCTGGTTCTTCACGATGACATTCACGCCCACCAAGGGTTGCCCTTGTGAATCGGTGACTTTACCAGTAATCGTATAGACTTTGCCTTGGGCAGATACCGGGACCGGATTTCCCCCCCCCCAGCAAAATACTGCATACACTCAGTATATATAGTATAAGTTTCTTCATAGCGAACTATTCTACGGTGATTTTACAAATTCGGTTGTTTTCTTTGTCGGCTACATATACAGTTGAGCCATCGTCGCTGACCGCAACACCGGTCGGGAATTGTAATTGGGCTTCGAGCGGATCGCCTTCCGAGAAACCCAACTGGCCTCCGATGCCGGCATAGGTAGTGACGGTTGCCGTTCCGGCATTGTCTACAATGCGGCGGATACAATGATTCCAAGTGTCGGCAAGGTAAAAATCGCCCTGCGGGCCGGTACACATCTGATAGGGCTGGTTGATGCGTGCGTCTTCACCGACACCGTCCTGATAACCCATCTGGCCATCCATGCCGACCCATGTATTGGGTTCTCCAAGCGTTTTCGTCGCGAAATCGTATTCCATGCGGACGATAGCCGAATGAGACGCTCCGCCGAGAGCCAGCGCATAGAGGTATTTTCCGTCATGACTCCAGCAATACGTGAAATCGCAGTTGTTGTTGAAACATTGTACGAGTTCCACCATCTCCTGTCTGTCGCGGTCCCACCGCAGCACCATACCCTTGTAATAATCGTTGATGAACAGTTCTCCGTCCACGGGATTCAGAATCGAAGCGTTCGAACCCGAACGGGGTGCATAAGTCTTGTGACGGACAAAACCGTCGGAGCGCAACAAAAAGACGGTCGAAACATTCGAAGAGGAACCTTCTACTCCGACGAAGAGCGTATCGCAGCTCGTGCCGAAACTGATTGTACGCAGATTGTGCAGGCCAGGGGCGCGCCAGGGAGTACTCACTTTTTCATTGATCAGGTCTACCTCCCGAATACATTTATAGTTATCGGCTTCGAGAACATACAGTTTCTGGTTTTCATCATCCAGTGCCAGACGCAGCGGACGGGCGAATTTCGCCTCCTTGAATGTGCCGTCTTTGTCTTCGGCATTGAAACCTCCGCCACAGAGGGTGGAAAGATTTTTCTTGAACTCGTACTGGAATTCCTCCTCGAAAGCCACTTCTTGTGCCTCTTCGCCTTCGCCTATGGTTACCGTGACCTTGCCGGTATCGGCCCGGGCAGGAACGATGGCATAAATGCGGTTGCCTTTTGCGCTGACGACACGAGCTTCTCGGTTTTCGTCATTGGCGATACGGACTTTGACCTTTGATGGATCGTAACCGAAATTCTCACCGCGGATGATAAGTTTCGTGCCGACTCCGCCCTCTTGGGGTGAATAGCTTTCAAGCACGACTGGCTTGTCCGGATTGTAGACGGCATTTTTATCGGTGTCGTCATCCGAGCAGTTGGCCATAAAAACAGCGCCGACGACAAAGCCTGCTACAAAAAGCAGACGAATTCGTTGTAACAGCATGCTTTTCATGTTGTGGAAGTTTTGGTTTTTAATTAGATTAAATGGTTCGGGTTGATATCCGAAAGTTTAGGTTTTAATGCTATACAAAAATAAAGTGTTCGATACCGGCTTTCTAATCGAATCTTTGCAAATTCTTGTGCTATATTCGCTTTGGATGTCCGATATAAACAAATCGCATAAGCAAATAATAATGGTGTTGTACAGTTACGTTGGTTTTGGTAATCCGGCGGGAAGATACGATGAGGCGGGATTTCCTATAGAAAGATTTGCTTGTACTATATTAATTTATCGTAATTCTTATGTCACCGATATGGAGTGGCGGATTTATAAATGAGACGTGGGATTGTTTACCAGAAAACAGCGTATATCGCGGTCAGAATAATGACAATTCCCAATGCACCGACTGTAAGACCGGGCGTGAAATCGAAAGTCTTGCCTCCAATACTGTAAGCCCGGCTACTACGGGTATGGCTCTGGCCGTTGGTGTACAGGATTATCCCGATGAATCCGAACAGAGTGCCGAGCATATAGATAGCGTCGAAATGGTAGCTGGCCCAGCGCTCGCTGAAAAGAATCCCAGCGAAAATACAGAGCGCCGCCAATGCCAGAAGCACCCATGAGGCGCTGATCATGGAGCGGCGCCCCGCAATTTTCGAGGTATCATCCTGTACGGATTCGCTGCGATCCAGCAGCGAAATCGTTACGGCAATGACGACCAACACGATAAAGGCATAGCTCATGCGCAGAACGAAGCCCATATTCGGATATGCGAATTTAAGGGCGATGCCGACCGGAATTGTAAGGATAGAGGTCCATAAAGCGGCCCGGTTCGTAGCTTTTTTCCATAACAGTCCCATGCTGAAGACTACGGTAACTCCCGGATAAACATATCCCGAATACTCCTGAATGTACTGGAATGCCTGATCCAGTCCGCCCAGCAGCGGCTTGGCGGCGGCCATGGCGATAAATAACGCGCAGAATGCGACCATACGCCCGACATTTACCAACCGTTTTTCCGAGGCTGCGGGAGCAATCAGCCGTTTGTAAATGTCCATGGTGAAAATCGTGGCCGTGCTGTTGATCATGCTGGCAAGCGAAGAGACGATCGCGGCGACGAGGGCTGCGAAAGCCAGACCTTTGATGCCCGTCGGCGTGAAGTTCTTCAATAGCCACGGATAAGCACTGTCGGCCGTGGTGATCGAATCCTGCAATCCGAGGATCAGGTGGGGATTGGTGAACAGCACATAGGCCGTGATACCGGGAATGACGACGATCAGCGGGATGAGGAGTTTCAGGTAACCGGCGAAGAGCAGTCCTTTTTTCGCTTCGTGCAGCGAACGGGCCGCCAGTCCTTTCTGAATGATATACTGATTGAACCCCCAGAAGCCGATATTGGTGACCCAGATCGACCCCAGCAGCAGCGCGAGTCCCGGCAGGTCCTTCGAAATGTCGAACTGCTGCCCTGTGGCCGGATCGGAAACGACCGTTCCTTCGGGGATTATCATGCTGAGATGGTAATCGTTGCCGGCATCGCGGATCGTATGGAAGACGTTCTGCAAGCCGGCCCATGCGCTGCCATCGGCCATAATCGTTGTCGAAGGGTCCGCGGCTTTGAGCGCGAAATAAACTGCTACCAGACCGCCGCCAATCAGGAAAACGACCTGAATGATATCCGTCCAGACGACGGCTTTCAGACCTCCGTATATCGAGTAGAGTCCTGAAAACAAGAGCAGTCCCACGACGCCCCACATCATCGGAATACCGAGTACCTGTTCCATGGCCAAAGCTCCGAGCCATGCAACAGAGGTCAGATTGACGAAAAGATAGAGCAGCAGGAAGAAGATGGAAAAAGCGATGCTGACACCGTGACCATAACGTTCGTTAAGCAATTGCGGCATGGTGTAAATCCGCTTTTCGATCATGATCGGCAAAAGGTATTTTGCCACAAGAATCAGCGTGGCGGCCGCAATCCATTCGTAGGCGGCGATACCTATTCCTATCCGGAATCCCGATCCCGACATGCCAATAAACTGCTCGGCCGAGATATTGGCAGCAATCAGTGATGCACCGATAGCCCACCATGAAAGCGATCGCCCTGCCAGAAAATAGTCCGACGAACTCTTTTCCTTACTGAAGCGCGAGATGTACAGTCCTATTATAACGATGATAAGCGCATAAACGCCGAAGACCAGATAATCCGTCGTTTGGAATCCTGCATTCATTGGTTTAGGTTTGGATTTAGATTGTTATACAAAATTAGCATTGGAAATTTCGTGAATCTTATGGGATTTTTGCTAAAAATTGTAATATTTTATGATTTGAGGTTTTGATAAAACGCATTCAACGTCTATAAATGTCGATATGGGGTTGATAAAAGCCGTCTTGCAGAAGAAATATTGTTCGGTTTATCATCCTATTCGTCTTGCATGCGAAAATAGCACAAGAATCTGCGAATTCTGCGGAAGATCGTTTGGAAAGAAAAACTTACATTTGTCTTATTAAGAGGCCATAAAAATACCTATTTATTATATAATACCGATACTTCTCATGAACCGAGAACATTCATTCTTGAATCTTGCTTTGACCGCGCTGTCGTCGGTAAGTTTTCTAATGACTGCAACAGCCGCTAATTCCGGACGATGCGAGCCGCATATTGCCGTGCAACCGAAACTTTTTCCTGCACCTCTGCATGCTGTCCGCCTTACCGACGGTCCTTTCCTCCATGCCCAAGAGATGGATCGCCGCTGGCTTCTTTCGATGGACCCCGACCGTTTCCTATCGGGCTTCCGTTCCGAGGCGGGACTGGAGACTTCTGTCCCCCGTTACGGAGGATGGGAAAACTCAGGTGCCTCGGGACATGCTTTCGGTCATTATCTTTCGGCTCTGTCTATGATGTATGCCTCCACGGGCGACCGGGCCCTGCTGGACAAAATTGATTACTGCGTCGATGCTTTGGATGAATGCCAGCAGACGGAAGGCACCGGCTTGTTGGCAGGCTTCGAACGCAGCCGCGAACTCTTCGCCGAATTGGAGCGTGGAGACATTCGTTCGCAAGGATTCGACCTGAATGGCGGTTGGGTGCCCTTCTATACGTTGCACAAAGAGTTCGCCGGGCTGGTGGACATATGCCGATATACGCCCAACCGAAAAGCATTATCCGTGCTGATCCGTTTTACCGATTGGCTCGACGACTTGGTCGCTAAACTTTCGGACGAGCAGATGGCCCGGATTTTGGTATGCGAGCACGGCGGCATGACCGAAGCGTTGGCCGATGTCTATGCTCTGACAGGCGAGCGGAAATACCTCGACCTGGCACAGCGTTTCGACCATCGCACGTTCCTGCGGCCGTTGGCAATCGGACAGGATTCATTGCCGGGACATCATGGGAACATGGAGATTCCGAAAATCGTGGGTGCCATTCGTGAATACGAATGCACAGGCGAAGAGCGCTACCGCCGCATTGCAGAGTTCTTTTGGGACAGAGTCGTCAACCATCATACCTATGTAATCGGCGGAAATACCGAGCATGAACATTTCGGAGCGCCTGACATGTTGGCCAATCGACTTTCGGAAGGGACGTGCGAGACCTGCAATACCTACAACATGCTCAAATTAACCCGTCATCTTTTCCAGACCGATCCCAAGTCTCGTTATGCGGATTACTACGAACGTGCGCTTTATAATCAAATTTTGGCGTCGCAGAATCCCGACGACGGCATGGTTTGCTACATGTCCCCGATGAGTTCGGGCAGTCGCAAGACTTTCAGCCTGCCGTTCGATTCGTTCTGGTGTTGTGTGGGTACGGGCATGGAGAATCACGCTCACTACGGAGAATTCATCTATTTCACCGACGGAGGCAGCGAGGTGTTCGTGAATTTGTACATACCCTCGACGTTCGACTGGGAAGCGCAGGGCGTAACGCTGGAACAAAAGACAGAATTCCCCTATTCGGACGAAATACAGTTCCGG
The DNA here is from genome assembly GCA_963651205.1 of Bacteroidaceae bacterium. Lineage (GTDB taxonomy): Bacteria > Bacteroidota > Bacteroidia > Bacteroidales > Bacteroidaceae > Phocaeicola. The sequence goes on along the minus strand of CAVJPC010000079.1, from coordinate 1,209 downwards.
ATTTCGACGCCTCGGGCACGACGGTTCGCGCTGTATCTCCGGTGTCCGTCTTGGGCTGCGGGCTGCGAAGTCACCGTCAACGGCCGGCCGATGAAGGCGAAGACAGACGAAGCGGGATATATCCGGCTCGATCGTAAATGGCACGATGATGATGAAGTGTGTCTTGTCGTGAAGCAGACGCTTCGTTCGGAGGCTATTCCGGGTGATTCGACCCAGCGGGCCTATTTGTACGGTCCGGTTGTACTCAGCGCCCTGCTGGCAGAGGACGAAGCGGTGCCGGTGATCGTAGCCGACGAGATGTCGGATGCCGCCTCGCTGGTCAAATGCACTGATCCGGCCAGTTTGCGGTTCAAAACTCGGACAACCCGGCCCGTACAGAAAGAATTGATTCCCTATTTCGAAGTCGGAGGTCGTCGTATGATGGTTTATTTCCGGCACTTTCCCGAGACAACATGGCAGGAACAGTTAGCGGAATTGCGAATGCGCGAAGACCGGGAGGCATGGTTGCGAGAGCATACCGTTTCGCAATTTACGCTCGGTGAAATGCAGCCTGAACGCGACCACAATTTTCACGGCGAGAAGACGCAACCTCACGAGTTTGAGGGGCGCAAGTACCGGGAGTCGCTCGGCGGGTGGTTCTCGTTCGACATGAAAGTAGATCCCGATCGCCCTAATACGCTTTACTGTACTTATTGGGGAAACCGTTTCTACAACCATTCGTTCGATATCGAGGTGAATGGCAAGAAAATCGGCTTCGAGAACATCCACAACTGGGGTCCTCGTTATATAGAGCGCAGTTACCAGATTCCCGATGAATTGACTTCCGGACGGGAACAAGTGACCGTAACGTTGAGAGCAATTCGCGAAGACGCTGTAGCCGGGCCGTTATTCGATTGCCGTGTCATGCGATAGTATTAGTATGTAGTTTATGCAAAATGAATAATAAGTGATCTCGTTCATTCTTGTATATCTTAAAGAGAGTATCGAATTAGATTCATTAATCCTATAAACTGAACGGAATACAAAAATGAAAAACCTCGGAATCATAGTCTTTGCGATTCTTTCGTTCACATGTTATGCATCTACGCATCATGAGAAGATGCCATGTCCTTCGGAGTATGTTTCAACACTTGTAGGGTCACAGTCTGATGTCACGTTTTCGACGGGCAACACCTATCCGGCCGTGGCACTGCCGTGGGGCATGAACTT
>CAVJPC010000078.1:0-2536 GCA_963651205.1 Bacteroidaceae bacterium | reverse complement strand
AGGTAATTGACGCTGCCGGGTATAACACATTCGTATTTGAATCCAGTCAGGCGAAATTCATCTCCGTTCCGTCGGGTTACAACGTGGAAAGCCAGGCGGGTTATCCTGCTTTCCCGGCCATGAGCCAGCAGCTTCTCAACCAGGACAACGAACAGCACGACTTCTCGCTTACGGAGGTTTCGGGCGGAAATACGAACCACGTGATGATGGTCTTCACCGACCTCCATCTGGCCAGCAAAACCCCGAACACCGCCGGTAAATATGCCGACATCGACCAGTACAAGAACAAATTCATTCCCGACATCACGGCCGAAATGGCGCAGTATGCGAATGTCTATGCGCTCTGCCTGGGCGATATTACCTGGGATGCGTTCTGGTACAAGACGATGAACCAGGGGCCCGAAAACATGGTGGAGGTGCGTTATCAGTTGCCGAACTACAAGGACCTGATGAAAAACTTCCCCTGTCCGATTTTCAATGTGATCGGCAACCATGACAACGATCCGAAAGTGATCGGCGACTATTTCACCGAGCAGCCTTTCAAGCAGCACATAGCTCCCACCTATTATTCGTTCAACATCGGCGACGTACACTACATCGTTCTGGACAACGATCAGTACGACAATTACAATGGCGGCAGCCGCATCGAAAGGATCGGCCTGCTCGGTGATTCCGATCCGCAGAAATGGCAGATGGCCTGGCTGGCCGAGGATCTGAAATATGTGGACAAGTCCAAGAAGATCGTGGTGGCCATGCATGCCCCGATGACCTCGGCGCTTCTGAATCCAACGGTGACGCTTTCGGGCGGAAGCGACCTGCTCAATCTCCTGCAGGGTTATCAGGTGGAATTCCTCTCGGGGCATACGCACAACAATCACCATGCTAAGATCGCCGAAGGCGTCCGCGAGCATAATGTCGCGGCTGTGTGCGGAACGTGGTGGTTCAACGTGAAAAGCGCCAACGGAGGCGCCGACTACGACCTGTGCAAGGACGGCTCTCCGACGGGTTACGGCGTTTTCAAATTTAACGGAACGTCTGTGCAGTGGTACTACAAAGGCATCGAGCTGGCCCGCAACGAGCAGTTCGCCGTATATGACATGAACTTCATCAAGGAGGATTACAAGACCGCAGTGGGTGCCAAGGCGAACGAAGTGCTCGTGAATGTCTGGAACTGGGACGAGGACTGGACGGTATCTGTGACCGAAAACGGCCAGCCGCTTACCCCGACCCGCGTTTACCGCAGGGACCCGATTCATTATACCTGGCAGAAAGACGTGCTGGAACCGGCCCATGCCCCCGACTCGCCCAACAGTACTTATAAAACAGGATACAATGCCCACATGTTCTCCGTTATCGCGCAGGTTCCCGCTTCGACGATCAAGGTCGTTGTGACGGATCCCTTCGGCGGAACCTACGAAAAGACGATTGTACGGGAAATACCGTCGAATCTGCCGGCGCAATGGGTATTCGCCAAGGGCGTCAATGTCGATGAGTTCGTTGTAGACAACAAAATGCCGTCGGCTACCGGCAAGGGCTATATCAGTTATATCAGCAATTGCGATCCGGCGCTCGATGTGAACAACAAGATTGCGCGTAACAACACGGCGGGCGAGCCTTATATTACGGGAGGCTGGCCGGGCGACTGGTGGCTGTTTACCATTCCGGAAATGACCATAAAGGCCGGAACGGTCATCAATGCCAAGTTCCATGCCCGCGCATCCGGAACCGGCATGAAATACTGGATGCTGGAGTACTACGACGGCGGTGAATGGAAGCCCGGCGCGCCCCTGCAAACGACGACGGTCGGTGAAGGGGAGAATGCGCAAACGTTCTCGTACAATTACGAAATGGTGAATACGACGCATCACCTGATCGACCGCAACATGACGTTTGAGCATGCCATCAACAACGGAGAGATACTCATCCGGTTCCGTTGCATGGCAAACTGGCAGGCCAGCGGGGCAGGAGCTTTGACTGCGCCCAACGGCGGCACGCACCGCATTTCCATACAGAACAATATCAATCCTACGATCTCTATCGTTCAGTAAGAGAGATTCTTTGTCGATTCATAAACCGGGCGCTTCTTTTTGGAAACGCCCGGTTTTTATTCGTGCCGGTAGGCTTCCCGCCCATTTCCGCAGAATCCGACATCCTCTCGCCGGAGCATCCCTCTTTTGTGGTGTGTTTGGACGTTTTAATGCATTTTTTCCACCGGAATGGTCTATGTCGTCAATCCGAAATTATTATCTTTGCCGCAATGAACGAACAACTGACTCGGCGGATTGATTTCATCGACCTTACGAAAGGCCTGTGTATCATGCTGGTTGTGATGGTGCATGTCGGAGGACCCTTCGACGGTCCCACGGCCGGGCGAATCCTGTCGAGTTTCGTCATGCCGCTCTATTTCTTCGTTTCGGGGCTTTTCTTCAAGTCCTACGAAGGATTTGCGGGCTTCCTCCTTCGTAAAACAGACAAACTGCTCGTGCCCTTCCTGGTCTTTTACCTGGGTTCGTTCCTGCTGATGTACGGTATTTCG
>CAVJPC010000077.1:0-53386 GCA_963651205.1 Bacteroidaceae bacterium | reverse complement strand
AAAGTCGGGGCTTTGTGCATAAAAAAGGAGATGTGCATTTTGACACACCTCCTTTCTTATTTTTCACTTATGACAGGATAGAAAAAGAACGGTATTAGACAGTCCATTTGTTAATCATCTCTTTGATTATATCATTGTCGTGCAAGTGGGTATAAATGTCTTTGATATCGTTTCCTTCTGCATGGCCCATAATGCGTTCAGCAATACCATCCCTGATTCCTTTACGTGCGGCAATTGTTCTGAATGTATGGCGTGCCCGGTGAAAGGTCATTTCTTTTTCAATGTGTAAATCCTTCATGATACCCTTTAAATAACGGTTAGTGAGTTGGTTTGACAGGGGAGAAAAAATCTTTTGGAAAGATTCACCTTTTCTCATCAGAGCCACAACTGTGGAAGAAACAATGGGTATCTTATAGGATATGTTGGTTTTAGTACGTTCATCTGTTAACAGGGGATAAAACTCACCGGTATCTATTTTGATAAGTTTGATGTCAGCATAAGTAACACAAGAAAATTCCGCATAAGACAGGCCGGTATAACAACTGAAAAGAAACTCTCTCAATACTTCTTGTCTTCCTCGTTTATATATATTCTTATCATAGGTATTCTGAAGAATTTCAAGCTCATCTTCGGTCAGAACATCGCTGTTCTGTGCCTTGATGTTCTTCTTGATCTCAAACTTCTCATAGGGGCTCTTTGCCATCTTTTCTTTGTCAATGGCAATGCCAATCAGAAATTTGAAGTTCGAGTGTTTTTTGTATATGGTAGAAAGCAGGTTACCAACCTCAAGCTCATGGTTGTGGAACTTCTGGACATATTCTAAAGTAATCTCATCAAATGAAAGGGTCGGCTTCCATTCTTTCATCTTATTGATAAGTTTCTCGTAATTGGAAATAGTACCGGGTGCATGTGACTTCTTCAACAGTTCTATTTCATTTTCTATGAAGACATAGAAGTCCTTGTTTCCAAAGCATTTATCTTTTATCTTGTTTATGAATTGGGGAACAGGCAAAGGCGTGAAAAAATTTTCAATAACAATTGCATCAGCTTTTTTATAAAATTCTCCAATTACTTTATTATAATAATAGGAATGTGGTTCTGAAGCGCGTACAGAACATGAAGATTTATTCCAATGCTGGGGTTTGATAAACATATTCAAGCTTATTAATGTTGTCCGCCTGTATGCGTTATATCTGAGACAGATAACTTGTTTGCCGTCCTTGGTTATATAATCTTTGCGCAATTCAATTCTAAATGTTGCTCTCATGTTTTTTCTGTATTACAATATATGTCGATGATGTTGAATGTCCTGGCCCTTTCTGTTTATTTTTCAGATTTTTCCAAGCCTTTATCCATAATCTTAGTTTTTATTGATGCGCTAAATTATAGTAAAATTTTCAATATCTATTTGGTAGGCTGCATGAGTGTGCTGTTTTGCCGGCTATTGCGTCTTTTTGCTTTTTAAGGCAATTCAATTGCCTTAAATATCAAGTCTATAAGTAAAAAGCCGACAATGAATTATTGCCGGCTTTTTACTTCATCAGATAGATGGAATATGGCGTTTTTCAAACGATCCATTTATCAACCATCTCCTTAATTATATCTTCATCATGCAAATGGGTATAAATGTCTTTGATATCGTTTCCCTCTGCGTGTCCCATTATTCTTTCCGCTATGCCATCCCGGATTCCTTTGCGTGCAGCAATCGTTCTGAATGTATGTCTTGCCCGGTGGAAGGTTATTTCCTTTTCAATATGCAAATCCTTCATGATAGTCTTCAAATAACGGTTCGTCGGCTGATTGGATATGGGTGAGAATATGTTTTGAGAAGATTCTCCTTCACCTATCAAAGCGACTACTTTAGAAGAAACAATGGGTATCTTATAAGTAATATTAGTTTTGGTACGTGCATCAGATAACAGCGGATAAAATTCACCGGTATCTATTTTAATGAGTTTTATATCAGCAAAGGTTACATTGGAAAACTCGGCATAAGCCAAGCTGGTATAGCAACTGAAAAGAAATTCTCTCAATACCTCTTGCTTACCTTCACTATATTTTTTCTTATCATAGGCGTTTTGGAGCTTTTTAAGCTCGTCTTCGGTTAAAACGTCACTGTTCTGTGCCTTGATATTTTTTTTGATTTCAAACTTCTCACAAGGGTTCTTTGCTATCTTTTCCTTGTCAACGGCAATGCCGATCAGAAACTTAAAATTTGAATGTTTCTTATAAATGGTAGAGAGTATATTTCCAACTTCCAGTTCGTGGTTGTGGAACTTCTGTATATATTCCAAATTGATTTCATCGAATGAAAGGGTAGGTTTCCATTCCTTCATCGTATTGATCAGTTTGCAGTAGTTGGCAATCGTGCCCGAAGCTCGTGATTTTTTCAACAGTTCTATTTCATTTTCAATGAATACATAGAAATCTGTATTTCCAAAAGACTTGTCCCTTATCTTATCTATGAATTGGGAGACAGATAATGGTTTGAAGAAATTCTCCATAACAATCGCATCTGCTTTCTGATAGATTTCGCTGATAGCCTTATTGAAATGATAACTGTGAGGTTCGGTATCACGTACCGTACAAGATACCTTGTTCCAATGCCGGGACTTGACATAAATATTAAGACTAATTAACGTGGAACGTCTGTTAGCGGTGTATCTAAGACAGATTGCCCGCTTGCCATCTTTGGTTGCGTAATCTTTACGCAGTTCAATTTTAAATGTTGCTTTCATGTTGCCGTTACTTGTTTTTTCTCTGGCAAACATTTGGCAAACAAATGAAGGAAACTATGGAATATTACCTTTTCATTCCTTTCACCATAAATAGCGTAAGTATCTAAAAAACAGAAAGATTAGAAACTTTGTTTCTAATCCTTCGCTGGCTTCAGAGGTTCCTGGCGGATTCGAACCGCCGTACACGGTTTTGCAGACCGCTGACTAAGCCACTCATCCAAGGAACCTTGTCGTTAGCAATCTTTGTTTCCCGATTGCGGTTGCAAAGGTACAACATTATTTTTAATCTGCAAATATTCTGCTAATTTTTTATCTGTTTTTCTGCATTTTTTTCGCAGTCGCACTTTTGCTTGTTACGCATCGACTTCATGGCACAGTCCGAATTACAGCATCCGCAAGGATCGTTATTATTCTTTATGCGCTTGAAATACTGAAAGATACGTATGCCTATCCACACAGTGCAGAGGCATACAATTGCCATAACTATGATTTGTTGTAATTCCATGTTAGGTAAACAAAAAAGTTTAGTTTGGGGTTCATTAAACAATGAGACTTCCTATTTGGAATACGGCAAATGCAACAAGCCATGCCAATCCAGTAGTATATCCTGCAGCAAATATGGCCCATTTCCAACTGCCGGATTCTTGTTTGATTGCGGCAAAAGTAGCAATACATGGGAAATAAATCAAAACAAACAGCATATAGGCTAGCGCAACCAATGGAGTAATGGGAATACGATCGGAAAGATTCACATTTTCTACATCTTCCTCATTCGTGTATAATACTCCTAGTGTACTTACCACCAATTCTTTAGCTCCTACACCCGAAATAAGACCAATTCCCAGCTTCCAGTCAAAACCTAACGGCTTGATAACCGGTTCTACTGCTTTACCTATTTGTCCGATATATGAATTTTCCTGTTGCTCGGCTACATTTTCATAGGCATCGTGTCGCGGATAATACCCTAGGAACCAGATAATAATGGAGGCAATCATAATGATACCTCCCATCTTTTTCAGATACTGTGCCCCTTTTTCCCATGTATGACGCATGATGCTTTTGGAGGTAGGCATACGATAGGGGGGGAGTTCCATTACAAATGGAGAGTCTTCTCCCTTGACTAGAAATTTGCTGAATATTCGTGCCATCAGTACTGCCAATAAAATACCTGCCGTATAGATAGAAAGTAACATAAAGCTGGCGCAATCAGGGAAGAAAGCACCTATCATTACCAAATAAATGGGAAGACGTGCACTACAGGACATTAATGGATTTACCAACATTGTTATTAATCTGGACTTACGGTCTTCAATGGTTCGTGTTGCCATGATGGCGGGTACGTTACAGCCAAATCCCATAATCAGTGGAATAAAAGACTTGCCGTGTAACCCCATTCGGTGCATGATTTTATCCATGATAAATGCAGCACGTGCCATATATCCCGAATCCTCTAATATGGAAATAAAGAAATATAATAAAAGAATGTTAGGTAGGAAGACGATAACACCACCGACACCGCCGATAATACCGTCTATCAGTAAATCTTTTAAAGGTCCTTCAGCCATATTGTTTCGTATCAGGTTGCCTAATTGGTCTACCAGCCACTCAATGCCTTGCATGGGGTAGTCGCCCAATACGAAGGTTCCTTCAAACATTATATATAGGAACAGGAAAAAAATGGGATATCCCCAGATGCGATGTGTCACAATACTGTCTATCACCCGGGTGGTTGGTTCTTTCTCCAAATGATTGTCGGTGAATGTTTCTTTCAGAGCTCCCGTGATGAAACCATACTTGGCATCTGTTATTGCTTGCTCGCTGTCTTCATTCATTACCTTACGGATGCGTTGTGCTTCCTTGTTGCGCACCGCCAATATATCTTTGCCGTTTGGTAGGGTAGTTATGAAATTCTCTACCTCCTTATCGTTTTCTAATAATTTAATAGACAGGAAACGAGTAGAATATTTGTGACGTATATCTTCATTTTGACTGATTGCTTTTTTAACCTCTTCAATACTGCGCTCCAATTCGGGACCATGATTGATGTGAATATGGCGCATATACCCGCGTGGCCGCGTATCTTCTTCTTCTTCATGGCTTCCAAATTCATGGTCGGGTACATAAGTTTTGTGCCAGTCTTTCAATTCTTCCAGAACTTCAGAGCGTATCTCGCCCTTCTGTGATAGAAAATCGCCTCCTTCATAGATACCGATAATGACATGGAACAACTTGTCAATACCTTCTCCACGACGACAAACGGTGGGTACCATAGGTACACCAATCAATTGGCTTAATTTCGCGTAATCCAACTGGTTGCCGCTGGCTTCCAATTCATCATACATATTCAGTGCAATGACCATACGCACATTCATGTCAATTAATTGAGTGGTGAGGTAGAAGTTGCGTTCCAGATTAGAGGAATCCACTACGTTGATAATGACATCCGGAGTTTCTTCAATGATATGTTTGCGAACATAAAGTTCTTCCGGGGTATAGGCTGAGAGCGAATAAGTACCGGGTAAATCTACAATACGGAAATGGTAACCTTGGAAGTCGAAGAAACCTTCTTTGGCATCCACTGTCACACCACTGTAATTGCCTACGTGCTCGTGAGCGCCGGATGCAATGTTGAATAGCGAAGTCTTGCCGCAATTAGGATTGCCCACTAGAGCCACATTGATCGTGCGACGTTTGCCTTTTGCCAGTGCTATCAATTCTGATTCGGGCACACGCACATCTTCTGTTATAGAACCGTGATAAGGATTCTGCATGGTGCGTGCTTCCTGTTCACTTATCACTTCAATCATATCTGCCTCTTGTCTTCGGAGGGAGATCTCATAACCTAGTAGTCTGTATTTTATAGGATCTTTCAGGGGAGCATTCAAAATTACTTCTACGGTTTTCCCTTTGATGAAGCCCATCTCAACGATACGCTTGCGGAAACCACCGTGACCTAACACTTTGACTATTACGCCTTTTTCTCCTGTCTTTAGTTCGGATAAACGCATTTTATTCTCAATTTTTTGCAAAGATAAGTGATTACTTGGAAGTATGCAAACTATTTAGACTGTTTTTAAATAATGGACTAATGCTTTGGTTTTATCTGGCAGAACCATTATCTTTGTGCCATGTTTCATAGGGATATTTGTAAGTATATAGAGGAAAAGCATCTTTTCACTTTACATGATAAAGTATTGGTGGCATTGAGTGGTGGAGCAGATTCTGTAGCTTTATTGCGTGTTCTGCTTGCGTCAGGTTATCATTGTGAGGCTGCTCATTGTAATTTTCATCTTCGTGATGAAGAATCCAATCGGGACGAAAAATTTGTCAATAAGTTGTGTAAGGAACTGGGAGTTGCTTTGCATATCACTCATTTCGATACGATCGAATATGCTGAACAGCATCATATTTCTATTGAGATGGCAGCCCGTGAAATGCGCTATGCCTGGTTTGAGAAATTGCGGAAGGAAAGAGGCCTCTCTGTTATTGCCGTAGCTCATCATCGGGATGACAGCGTAGAGACTTTTCTGCTGAACCTGGTACGTGGTGCAGGGATTAATGGATTGAAAGGTATCCGTCCGCGCAATGGTCATGTTGTGCGTCCTTTGTTGAATGTAAACCGTCAGGATATAGTGAATTATTTGCAATATTTGCATCAGGACTATGTTACGGACAGTACGAATTTGCAAGATGAATATATGCGCAATAAAATTCGTTTGAACATTCTTCCGATGTTGCGTGAACTGAATCCCTCCGTGAGCGAAAGCATAGCTGATACGTCAGAACGTTTGGCTGATGTTGCTCTTATATATAATAAGGAAATAGAAGCGGGGAAAATCCGTGTGATGAAAAAACCTGGTCACATTCTTATTTCTCGTTTGCTGGAGGAGGTTGCACCGGCGGCTTTGTTATTTGAAATTCTTCATCCGTTGGGATTTAATTCTATTCAAGTGGCAGATGTGTTCCGCAGTTTGTCAGGTCAGCCGGGAAAAAGATTTGTTTCCGCTGAATGGGAGGTCTTACGTGATAGAACAGAATTGATCTATCAGTCCAGGAAGCAGGAGGACAATGATTTATCAGGGAGCGTGCCTGCACTTGTAATGGAAACAACAGAAATCACATCCGGTTTTGTTATCCCTAAAGATAAGTATACAGCTTGTCTGGATGCAGATAGGATCGTGCAACCCCTTACGGTGCGTAAATGGCAGAAAGGAGACAAATTTGTGCCTTTCGGCATGAAAGGAAAAAAGAATGTCAGTGATTATCTTACAGACCGCAAGTTTTCTCTTTTTCAGAAAGAAAACCAATATGTAGTTTGTTCTGAAGATAAGATCGTATGGTTGGTAGGGGAGCGTAGTGATGATCGTTTCCGGGTGACGGAAAAAACCAAACAGGCGTTGGTTATCCGGGTACTAACGAAGTGATCCTTCCTGTCCGGAGTTTTTTATTGAATGTACATAAAAAAATAACCGGAACCTGCTACAAGATAATGAGGTACCGGCTATTTTTATATGTAGGTAATATCCGAATGACAGTTCTTATTTGCAATATTTCTGCATCAATCCGTCTACTACTTCGTCACCCAGTTCTTTCGCTTTGGCGAAATTTGCACAAGCTTCTTTGTTCTTCTTTAATTGTACTTGGCAATATCCCAGCATACGATATGCAGCAGCTGCTTTCGGATCCAGGGAAATAGCTTTGTTCAATGCTTCTATTGCTTCATTATGTTGGCCTACGCGCAGGTGTACCGAACCTTTTTCCACCCACATAGCCACATCTTCAGGAGTCATTTCTACAGCTTTATTGATATCATTGATTGCTTGCTGATACATCTTGCATTGTATTTCCGCTTGTTCGCGTTGCAAATAAAAGGCAGCTGTAACGCGCCCACCAATAGCATCATAGAAAGCATCATAATCTACTACCGCTTCGCGATATTTACCCATTTGTGCCTTTATTTCCGCACGTTCATAAAAATAAGGACCGGCTTCTGACGTATAAGGCTTGGTGAATCGTGCCACAGCACTATCCATCAATGCAATTACTTCGTTCATATCGGTTCCTTCAATCAATTGTTTAGTTTTGGCAGCCGAGTAGAATGTAGCAGCCGAAGCGATAGAAGACTGGTTTACCTTTTCATAAGCGGCGTATGCTTCAGGATATTTCTTCATGGCAAACAGAATATCACCTTCCAGTTGTGCATAGATAGGCTGATTGTCGGTTTGCATAGCGTCATGAATAATAGAGAGAGCTTTGTCATAACTCCAGTCGCCATAAGGTTTCTTGTCACCTAAAGAGAGAATATACGAATAAATTAATTTGGCAATGTTATATTGTGTCTCACTCTTGTTGGTGGTTACTTCCAATGCTTTTTTCAGGTCAGTTTCTGCCAAAGCATTGTGTTCATCGTCACCCCATCCCATATAAGTAGTGGCACGGCGCACATATCCGTCGGCACTGTTGGGATATTGTTCCAAAAAGTCGTTCAATGTAGTAAGGTAGTCACCTTGATTTTGCTGTGATGATGCCATAAACAAATATACTAATGCCTGATCCTCAGTATCGGGCAATCCTTTTTTAATACCGATTTTGTTCAGTGACATATCATTCATGGAAAGAGCGGTGATACCTAATAAAGCGCCATAGGTCGCACCGATGGCATAACTTTCTTTGGCTTCATCCGATGCGTTTTTCTGTATCAAGCCTAGAACTTCACCATTGGCATTCATGATGGGACAGCTTACTGTTTTTTCATTGGTACTCATGGCAAGTGTGTAATAATATGCCTTGTCACCGATGGTGTCCACTTTAGTTACTGTTCCTGTCTGGCAGGTAGCGGCTTTCTGAGTAGAGTAGGGTAGCAGATACACTGTTTCGCCTACTTTAGCAGGTTGTGTGGCAGGTTTCAGAGCTACGGTTTTCTTATCGGCTTCGGTGTTGAACTTTACGATGTCATACATGGAATTGGCTCCCAGGATGCGCAATACAGGTAATTCTTTGCTGTCAGCATTGATAATTACTGCACGTTCAGCTCCTTCAAACAAGGTGTAATCAGATAATGCCGTTCCATTTTCATTGATATAAAAACCATTTCCGGTATTCTTGATTTTGTTGTCTTTATCGTAAGTAACGATGGAAAAGACGGCTTTTTTAGCTTTGTCTGCCCATTTTGGGGTAGCTTGCGCATAGCTCAGTTGGGCAGCCATGCTACAGGCCAGTATCAAAAGTACTTTTTTCATGATATAGTTAATTGTTTGTTAACGATGATGCGTATTTATAAAGGGGATGCCGCACTGTCTGTATCTGTAAAACCGCGTTGTTTTACGGCTTCATAAATCAGGATACCTGCGGCAACCGATACGTTCAGTGATTCAATTTTACCCATTAGTGGAATCTTGATCCATTCGTCACACAGGGAGAGATGCTCGTAAGGGACACCTGTGTCTTCGGCACCCATAATAATACATACAGGGTCTTTATAGTTTGCCTTGGTATAGTCATAGTCACCTTTCTCTGTGGCCGCAACAATTTTGAATCCGCTGTCTTTCAGAAACTTTATGGTGTTAGTCAAGCTCTGTTCACGGCATACGGGAAGGGTGTGCAAGGCTCCTGCAGATGTTTTCATAGCATCCGCATTAACGCTGACACTGTTTTTTGCAGGGATAATGATGGCATCTACCCCTGCACATTCGCAGGTACGTGCAATAGCTCCAAAATTGCGCACATCGGTGATTCCGTCCAGCATGACGAATATCGGAGTTTTTCCTTGTTCAAACAGGAAAGGAACCAAATCCTCCGTTTTCTGATAGGTGACAGAAGAGATAAATGCTATAACTCCCTGATGATTTTTGCGGGTAATGCGGTTGATACGTTCTACCGGTACACGCTGGACTGGAATCAAAGTACCTTTCAGGGCGGCAAACAATTCTTTTGACAGCTCGCTCTGTATATCTTTCTTCACCAATATTTTGTCAATCTCTTTTCCGGCTTGTATGGCCTCGATAACGGCGCGTACACCGAAAATCATTTCACTTTTTTCTAACATATTTAATTAGTAGTTAATGGTTAGTGACTAGTGGTTGGTATCATTAACCACTAATCAGTGCCTTTGCATTGTTCAGGGCTGCCTCTGTCAAGGTGGCTCCACTCAGCATATTGGCTATCTCTTTTACTCTTTCGTCATCAGTCAGTCGGCGGATATGGCTGTTGGTGCCTGTTTCCGTATCTTCTTTATACACTTTATAATGGGTGATACCTCGTGCTGCAATTTGGGGCAGGTGGGTAATGCTGATAACCTGGCGGTTTTGTTTTCCCATTTCCTGCATAATCAATGCCATTTTTTCAGCGATAGATCCGGAAACTCCGGTATCTATTTCATCAAATACGATGGTAGGGAGTTTTACGGCTCCGGCTATCATGGCTTTCAGTGAAAGCATGACACGGGCTATTTCGCCCCCCGATGCTACAGAAGCTACATTTTGCAGTGTCCCGTTTTTGTTGGCCGAAAACAGAAATGTCACGCTGTCCATGCCTTTGCTGTCCGGTTCTTTGCGTGGGTTCAGTTCTACTACAAAGCGCACATTAGGCATTCCCAGGGGAACCAGCAGGCTTTGCATATGCTTTTCAATGTTCTTTCCCGATTGGGTGCGAAGCTTGGTAAGCACTGCTGCTTGTTTTATCACTTTGTTGTATAAAGTTTCTTTTTGGGTGGTCAGTTCTGATATGCGGTCATCAAAGGAGGTGATGGCATTCAGCTTTTCGTGATAATCTGCCGTAACAGCAATCAATTCTTCTACAGTTTGCACATGGTGCTTCTGTTGCAGGGAATAAATCAGGTTCAGACGCTCGTTTACATAATCCAGCCGGGTAGGATTAAACTCAACCTCTTCTTGTGCACCTGCTATTTCATGTGACAGGTCTTTCAATTCTATGTAACAACTGTCCAAGCGGCTGATCCATTCTTGGGCGCGAGTGTATACCCGCGCTATGTTGTGCAAGGTTTGCATGCATTCTTTGGTGGCAGATAGCAGACTGGTGTCATCCGAAGACATTATTTGGTCCACTTTGTAAAGGCCGGCTTTTATTTCTTCGGCATGGCTCAAGGTTTCAGCTTCCTGTTCCAGTTCGGTTTGTTCGCCTTCCTGAAGGTTTGCGTCATCCAGTTGTTCTAATTGGAACCGGATATAGTCTTCATCTTTCCGGCTTTGCTCGGCTTGCGCTATAAAGTCAGTCAGCTGCTTGCATATATCCTTGTATTCCGTATAGATTTCTTTGTAGGTTGTAAGCTCTTGATCATCTTGTGCCAGAATATCGAGTACATTCAGTTGGAAGCCTTCACTGTTCAGTAACAGATTTTGATGCTGGCTGTGCACATCTATCAGTCTTTCACCCAACTCTTTCATCTGCGTCAATGAAGCCGGGGTGTCATTGATGAATGCACGGCTTTTGCCCGATGCGTATAGTTCGCGGCGGATAATGCATTCATTGGGATCATATTCCAGATCTCTTTTGGCGAAGAAAGGCTCCATTTGATAAGCGGAAATATTGAATCGGGCTTCTACGATACATTTATTGGCGCCTTTCTTGATGGCCTTGATATCTGCCCGCTGTCCCAGCAACAGGCCGATAGCACCCAGGATAATTGATTTACCTGCACCGGTTTCTCCGGTGATAACGGAGAAGCCGGGAGTGAAACTGATATCCAGCGTATCAATCAATGCATAATTCTGTATATAGATAGATTGCAGCATATTCTTTTTTCTTTAATTCATTATTGACCTGCTAAAGTATATTCACCAATCTGTCAATAATATCTTTTGCAACTTCCTTTTTGTTTTTCAGCGGGTAGGGAGTGGCACCCTGACGATCTATAATCGTTATTTTGTTGGTATCACAACGAAATCCTGCACCTTTGTCTTTCAAGGAGTTGAGAACGATGAAATCGAAGTTTTTACGCTCCAGTTTCCCTTGAGCATTCTGTTCCTCGTCATTTGTTTCCAGTGCAAATCCTATCAGTTTTTGTCCGTTCTTCTTTTGGATACCCAATGCAGCGGCAATGTCCGGCGTAGGTTTCAGTTGCAGCCTTAGATCGTCTTTTTCTCTCTTGATTTTATGGTCGGCCACACTATCCGGAGTAAAGTCGGCTACTGCTGCACACAAAATACCGGCAGAAGCATCTGCAAACTCGCAGGTTGCAGCTTGGTACATCTCTTCGGCACTCTCCACATCTATGCGGCGAATGTTGGGGTGAAGGGCTTGTAGCGTTACAGGGCCGCTGATCAGCGCCACTTTTGCCCCGCGTAAAGCACATTCCTCGGCAAGTGCAAATCCCATTTTACCGGAGGAGTAATTGCCGATAAAACGCACCGGATCTATTTTTTCATAAGTCGGTCCGGCGGTGATAACTACTTTCTTGCCCATCATATCTTGTTGTTGGGCAAAAAATGTTTCCAGTACCTCCACTATTTTTTCAGGTTCCTCCATTCGGCCTTTTCCCACCAGGTGGCTGGCTAATTCACCTTCTGCCGGTTCTATAATATGGTTGCCATAGGAGCGGAGCGTATTTAAATTTTTTTGGGTGGAAGGATGTGCAAACATATCCAAGTCCATTGCCGGAGCCACGAACACAGGTGCTTTCATGGACAGGTAAGTCGTAATCAGCATATTGTCCGCTATTCCGTTGGCCATTTTGCCAATGGTAGATGCGGTAGCCGGAGCAATAATCATGGCATCCGCCCACAGCCCCAAGTCAACGTGGCTGTTCCATGTGCCGTCACGTTGTGCAAAAAACTCGCTGATAACAGGTTTGCTGGTTAATGCGGACAGAGTGATTGGCGTGATGAATTCTTTGCCGGCAGGAGTGATCACCACCTGTACTTCCGCTCCTTTCTTGATAAGTCCGCGAATGAGTATAGCCGCTTTATAGGCGGCTATACTTCCGGTTATACCTAATACGATTTTTTTCCCTTCCATGCTCATTTCACCATCCCCGATTCACGCAGTCTGATTTTTGTCAATACATTTTTAGTGTTCAGTGTAAAGTCACCGTTCAGAATCCAGCTGTAGTAGCCCGGATCTTTTTGCAGTACTTCACTGACTGACAATCCTTTGTATTTCCCGAAATTGAACACTTCCACGCCCTTTTCATCATAAACGATGCGTCCGGCAAAGTCCACATTCTTGTTGAAACTGGAATAATCGGCAAGGAATGCCATATCATTTTGCAGATCTTCCGGATAACGGTCCAGTTGAGATTTCAGGACTTCGTATGTAGCCCGTGTGTCAGCTTCGGCCGTGTGAGCATCTTCCAAGTTCTTGCCACAGTAGAATTTATAGGCAGCAGATAAGGTGCGTTGTTCCTGTTTGTGGTAAATCACCTGTACATCAATGAATTTGCGTTTCATCATATCAATGTCTACGCCTGCACGCAAAAATTCTTCAGCCAGTACCGGAATGTCGAAACGGTTGGAATTGAAACCTGCCAAGTCACATCCTTCGATGTCTCGTGCTATGTCTTTTGCCACTTCTTTGAAAGTGGGACAATCTGCTACGTCCGCATCATAAATGCCGTGAATGGCGGAAGATGATTCGGGGATATGCATCTCCGGGTTGATACGCATGGTTTTAGCTTCTTCGTTGCCGTTTGGATACACTTTCAGATAGCATATTTCGACTATTCTGTCTGTGTTTATGTTTGTCCCCGTTGTTTCCAGATCAAAAAAGACAATGGGGTTTTTCAGGTTCAATTTCATTTTCGGATTGTATTATTTATCGTTTTTCACCGCAGATTGCACAGCTTCTTTTATTGTTTGGTACAATCTGTGGTGTATTGTTTTAGTCATTTAACATCATAGGCATCAGTAACATCAGCAGGTCTTCTTTCTCTTCCTGCTCTACAGGAACGATTACGCCGGCGCGTGACGGGTCTGCCAATTCAAAAATTATTTCCTGTGCCGATATATTGTTTAGAATATCAATCAGGAAAGTTGATTTAAAACCGATGCTCATAGCGTTTCCTGCATATTGGCAAGTCAGTGTTTCTTCTGCTGAAGTAGAGAAGTCAATGTCCTGTGCGGAAATCTGAATTTGATTTTCACTCAGGCGGAGTTTGATCAAACTGCTGGCTTGTGATGAGAATACAGATACACGGCGTAGTGCGCTGATCAGTATCATACGGTCGATAGTAGCCTTATGAGGATTATCCTGCGGAATTACTGAGTTATAATTGGGATAACGTCCTTCAATAAGGCGGCATACCATGCTATAGTTTTCCAGAGTGAACGTAGCATTGCGGTCATCAAAATCAATTTGGACATCCCCTTGTTCTTTCGGGAGCAAGTTTTTCAGCAGTGTAGCCGGTTTCTTTGGCAGGATGAAAGCGGCTTTTTCATCACCATGTGCCACAAATGTTTTGTTGCGTACCAATTTGTGTCCATCAGAAGCCACAAAAGTAATGTCTTCGGTAGTAATATCGAAATAAATACCGTTCATTACCGGGCGAAGCTCATCATCGGCAGTAGCAAACAATGAGCGGTTGATACCTGCCAGCATCACCGGGGCGCCGATTGTCACGTGTACGGCATTTGCACCCAGGGCAGGAGCTTGCGGATATTCGTCGGCATTTTGTCCCATCAGATTGTATTTACCGTTTTGATATTGTACCGTGATTTCCAGGTTTTCCGTGTTTACTAGGAAAGTCAGTGGTTGTTCGGGAATTTCTTTCAGGGCTTCGAGTATGGTTTTAGAAGAAACGGCAAAGCGTCCGTCACCATCACTTTCGTTTACTTCCAGAGAAGTGGACAAGGTTGTTTCGCTGTCGGATGCAGTGAGTGACAATGTCCCGTCAGTCAGTTCCATCAAGAAACAATCAAGGATAGGTAACGAATTTTTAGAGTTGATAACTCGGCTAATAGCTTGTAAATGACTGAATAATCCAGTACTTGAAACGATGAACTTCATAGTTTTATATTATTATATTTATATTCTATATCTCTACATTCATTTAACTGCCAAAGTTACGAAAAGATTATGGTTCGAGCGCAAAAAATGGCGAAAAAATTAGTTTACTCGCAAGGAAAAGTGTACTTTCGTGGCGAATTTAAATAACGTAATATGGAATTAGCAGGAAAAGTAATAGCAGTCCTCGAACCAAGAGGAGGAGTTTCAAAGACAGGAAATGAATGGAAAGTGCAGGAATACGTAATTGAAACACATGATCAATATCCTAAAAAAATGTGTTTTGATGTATTTGGAGCAGATAAGATAGCACAATTTAATATTCAGGTGGGTGAGGAATTGAATGTGTTTTTTGATGTCGATGCCCGTGAGTGGAATGGTCGTTGGTTTAATAGTATTCGTGCGTGGAAAGTAGAACGTGTGGGTGCTCAGGGTCCCGCTATGCCGGATGCTCCGTTTCCTCCCATGAATGCTGCTCCTGCTGCTCCGGTAGATTTTGCCGCTACAGATGATAAAGACGATCTGCCTTTCTAAAAACAGAGGAAGTTTTTGATAGAAAATAAATAAAGCCGGTTGGTTCCTGAAAAGAACTGACCGGCTTATTTATTTGGCAGGCCATAGGATTGATATGAACGGTACGCTACTGACATTAAACTTTGCACGTTAGTACGTCAGAGGCCACACGTCACTAATGACAAGCCTCATACGTTACTAATGTGTGGATTGTAAGAAACCGGGTATCGGTTGGAGGAATGTCCGCCTTGATAGAATATAAACAGGCGAAAATAACATTTCTGTTAGTTTTCGCCTGTTTCGATATTTATATATAAAATTTAAAACGTATCAAAATGTGGTATAGAAGATTTGCATCTTCAATTTATTATTAGGATTTGTACCTCCTTTTAGAATTGCACTTTCCATGCCTAAGCTGTTAGAGATTCCAACAATTTCATTACTTGTGCTACCGTTTGTTTCAGCTTTAACAGGTATTAGAACCACTTTGTTCCAATCCGGGTTTTCTGCTTCCCATTTCTTTTCATCTCCTCCTGCATCAGCAATTCCTCTTTTTCTTTCCTCAATACAATAGGTAATTAAAGGAGCGATGTTAGTGAAAGTATACGTATTATTACTGCTACTATATTCACTTAAGAAAGATGTTTTGCTATCAGTAATTTTATTCTCTTCGAAGAAGGAAAACATGTCTTTCTTTCTTACCATTAATACATATTGGGGTATGCCCATTTTGTATTTGGAATTTTTATCGTTATAACGGGTGAAAGATACATTAACTCCATTCAGTGTGTCTTTTTTATGCTCGTTATAGATTTCTGTAATGGGAAATGTGGCTTCAGTAAAAATACCCGCAGGACTCTTTATGTATGTACGATCCGGATCTTTTACCAAATCTTCCAACTTGTTGTCGTTGCTAAAGTGATTAGCTTGAATAACTTCTTTAGTGCCAGGAAAATAATATTGTGGATATATCAATGAATCTCGTTTGCCGGAAGAACTTTCTATCAATGCTTCGCAATTCAAAATTAATCTTACATCATCAATATATAGTATTGTACCGTCTCCATGAGTACATCTTATGTAAACGCCTTTCAATACATTCTTGATGAAAGTTTCTGGATTCTTGAAATAGTTTTTGTCTTCCTTGTATTTTTTAAATATGTATTCGCCCAATGAAGTTGGCAACTTCACTGTTTGCATAATGATTCTGTATTTGTTATTATTGATTGTATAGGTGCTATCCATAGAGGTGGATGGACCTACGGCCGAATATGCTTTTACAGCTAGAGGCTTACTGTTTTCGTTGTAATAATCTTTTGGATTAACGCTGGTATAAAAAGTACTTAGTTCCTTTTCAGGGATAACCTTGTCTAAGGTGTCAACTTGTAAACGCATGGCATTTAGTGAGTCACCAAAAAAAGTACCGTATTGTAATCTCAAATTTATCCCGACTACTTTCGTCAGTTCCTCCATAAACTCATAGTTGTCCATACACGTGAACTGTGCCATAAAGTCAGCTGTAAACTCTCCAAACTGTTCGTCGGTATATCTTCCTAAATAGGCCGTACTGGTACGTGCATAAACGGAATCAGCCAAAATAGATTGGGTGGTAAACTCATAACTGTCTGTATTTGCCGGAATCTTGTCTCCTCCGGGAATAAGATCGGTTCCAATGCCGGTTGTTGAATCATCGCAACTGTAAACCAGTGCTGCCAACAACAATGCGCATAAGTATTTGATTTTCATCTTTATTGTTCTTTGTGAGTTATTTCTTTTCAAACTCCCATACCTTGTCGTAGAAATCGTTGAAAGCATCTACATAGGCATCGGCGGGCTGGTAATCGAGCACAGGTACACCGGATTCGTGGGCGAACTTCATTACGTTTTCGTTCACTTTTTCGCTGTTCTGTATGACACCGTCAGAATAGGCAATAGCCAGTTTGCAAAGTTCTTCATAATTTGCCGGAGATTTGATGATGCTTTCCACATCGCTTTTTTCAATGCCTTTCAACATGAGTTTTTCAGTCAGGTTGCCTTCACAATCTGATTTGAAATCATCTCCGAATAAAGAGAATACTACCTTTGAATCTCTGAATGATGGCTCGTCCTGATAGGCCTTCTTTATATAAAGAGGTACAAATGCGCTCATCCATCCTTGACAATGGATAATATCCGGACACCAGCGCAACTTTTTTACAGTTTCCAATACGCCGCGTGCATAGAAAATAGCACGTTCGTCATTGTCTGTATATTCTACGCCGTTTTCATCAGCTACCATCTGGCGGTGCTGGAAATAGTCATCATTGTCAATGAAATAAACCTGCATACGTGCTGCCTGTATGGATGCTACTTTGATAATCAGCGGATGGTCCGTATCGTCTATGATTAAATTCATGCCGGACAGGCGGATGACTTCGTGTAGTTGGTTTCTGCGTTCATTGACATTGCCCCATTTCGGCATAAAAGTTCTGATTTCTCTGCCTTTTTCCTGAATAGCCTGGGGGAGATATCTTCCCATATTTGCCATTTCGGATTCGGGAACGTAAGGGGTAATCTCTTGTGTAATAAATAAAACTTTATTTGCCTTCATCTTAACTTTTTGTTGCTCATAATCATTTTGCAAAGATATAAAAAAAATAGATGAGAGTGGCAAGAATCGGGGATTAATAATTCCTTATGATTTGTTAAGAGGCTGGTAATTAGTGGTTAATGGTGAGTGGTGAGTGGTGAATACCTTGCGGAATTAGGTGGGAAATGGGGGAGAATAGGTAGCTCGTAAGGGCTTCTTGTGTCATATTCCAAAGGTATTCACCACTAATCACTAACCACTAATCATTAATTAAAATTCTTTTTTTT
The DNA here is from genome assembly GCA_963651205.1 of Bacteroidaceae bacterium. Classification (GTDB taxonomy): domain Bacteria; phylum Bacteroidota; class Bacteroidia; order Bacteroidales; family Bacteroidaceae; genus Phocaeicola. Next base: position 35,324 of record CAVJPC010000077.1, on the reverse strand, counting down.
CTTCGTTATCTCCCAAATAATGGTTTACTTTGCAGCCGTTTTTAAATGAAACGACTCAAACAAAAGAGATAAAAAGATGAAGTTAGTTCAAACGATCAAAGAGCTTCAGTCAGAACTGGATGCCCTGCGTAGTAAGGGAAAGACAATCGGTCTGGTGCCTACAATGGGTGCACTCCATGCCGGACACGCTTCGCTGGTGAAACGTGCTGTTGCAGAAAATGATGTAGTGGTAGTAAGCGATTTTGTGAATCCTACCCAGTTTAACGACAAGAATGATTTAGTGAAATATCCACGTACGCTGGATGCTGACTGTGAATTGTTGAAGACAGTAGGCGCAACTTTTGTTTTTGCTCCGGCTGTGGAAGAAATTTATCCTGAGCCTGATACCCGGCAATTCAACTATGCGCCGTTGGATACAGTGATGGAAGGCCGTTTTCGTCCGGGGCATTTTAATGGAGTTTGTCAGATTGTGAGCAAACTGTTTATGATTGTGAATCCCACTCGTGCTTATTTCGGTGAGAAAGATTTCCAGCAGTTGGCCATTATTCGTGAGATGGTGAAACAGATAGGATTCAATGGACTGGAAATAGTGGGTTGTCCTATTGTTCGTGAAGAAGACGGATTGGCATTAAGCAGCCGCAACGCGCGGCTTTCTGCTGTAGAAAGAGAATATGCACTGAATATTTCGCAGACTTTATTTAAAAGTTGTACCTTTGCAAAATCTCATACGGTCGCTGAAACTCAAAAGTTTGTAGAAGATGCGATTGTTGCCGCCAAAGGTTTGCGTATGGAATATTTTGAGATAGTAGATGGTACCACTCTTCAAACAATTGCAAATTGGGAAGATACGGATTATGCAGTGGGTTGCATTACCGTATTTTGTGGGGAAGTACGTTTGATAGATAATATAAAATATTGATTAGTGGTTAGTGGTGAGTGATTAGTGGTTAGTGCCGTGCGAAATTGGGGCGCAGCTATTGATCACTCACCACTCACCACTAATCACTAACTATTAACCATTAAAATTATGATGATTGAAGTGTTGAAGTCGAAACTTCATTGTGTCCGTGTAACGGAAGCCAATTTGAACTACATGGGCAGTATCACGATTGACGAGGACTTGATGGATGCCGCCAACATGATTGCCGGTGAGAAGGTGCATATTGTGGATAATAATAACGGTGAGAGATTTGAAACTTATATTATTAAGGGTGAGCGTGGTTCGGGATGCATTTGTTTGAATGGTGCGGCTGCCCGGAAAGTACAAGTAGATGACATTGTGATTATTATGTCCTATGCCATGATGGATTTCGAAGAAGCGAAGTTATTTAAGCCGATGGTAGTTTTTCCGGATTCGGCGACAAACAGGATCTTATAAAAAAATCATATTACAAAAGAAAAGTGGAAGCCCGGTAGACGTGAGTCTGACACGGGCTTTATTTTTTATATGGATTTCTCTTTGATGAGTCCGGTACGGTAGGCAACCAGCAGTTTTTTCAAATCATTGATTTGCGTCACCAGTTCACGTCCTTTATCGGTATCTTTTACCATCATGCGCTGGGTGCTCATCTCTACTATCTGGGTGCTCGATTTGATATCCTGTCCTTCTTCAATGGCTTTCTGCATAGAAGTGAACGGTTCATGCTGTACCAGCTGGAATCCGCGGGAATGATATACCAGGGTGTAGCCGGCAATTCCGGTTTCCGAGTGATAGGCTTTTGAGAATCCGCCGTCTATCACCATCATTTTACCGTTTGCTTTAATCGGGTTTTCACCTTGAATGGTTTTTACAGGTACATGTCCGTTGATGATATGACGGTGTTCTCCTATCACTCCGAATTCATCCAGTAACATATCACAGACTCTTTCTTCATTGCGGAGGGTGTAATAGTGGCCTTTTACTTCTTTGTGCAGTTCTTTCTCCTTTAAGAAATAACGCTCGAAAGTAGCCATTTTGTCTTTATCAAAAGCGGGAGAATCCTTGCCACACCACAAATACCATACGTAGTCTACGGCAAACGGCTTGTCCTCGTTGTCGTCTTCAGCGAAGAAAGCTGTACGGATCAAATGGCCCACTTTTTCCAATAATGCTCTTCCCTTGTAGGTCTTTTCGGCTATCCTCACGTCTTTCAATGTACCGTCTGCATTCAGCGGGATGGAGGCGTGGAATAACAGATTCGAATTACTCACCGTATACATGCATCCGTAACGGAACAGGCAGCGGATATGTTTTTTCAGTTTCTCGCTGCTGACAAATGATCGATGAAGCTTGTTCATAATTTCCCGTTCTTCATCCGTCAGTTTATACGGATCGGCAGGGTCTACCGTAGGAAGGAAAGTATCTTTCAGTTCGTATTCTTTTCCGTCAGCCAGAGTTATGGTCTTGCGCTCGAAGTCTATGCGGTGGAGCAACATGCGGTCCTCCATTTCAAAATCGGGACGGCGCCGGATGATCTCGGCTTCCAGCTTGAACTGGATGACACTGATAGCCTTGTGCATCTGGCCTATCATGCGCAATGTCTTGGCATTGTAGGTACAATCTTCTTTCTCCACTTTAGGACCGAATAACGTACAAGGATCATCGGCATAGGTTTCCATGGCAAAAGTGGCCAGGGGCAGGAGGTTGATGCCGTAACCGTCTTCCAATGCGGCAAGATTGCCGTAACGCATGGCCAGGCGCAGCACGTTTGCCATACAGCAGTCGTTTCCGGCAGCAGCTCCCATCCATAGAATATCATGGTTTCCCCATTGCACGTCGAAATTGTGGTAATCACACAGTATGTCCATAATGCGGTGAGGAGCGGGGCCACGGTCGAATATGTCACCCAGCACATGCAAGGTGTCTATGGTGAGGCGCTGGATAAGATTGCACAAAGCAATGATGAAATCGTCGGCACGGCGGGTGGAGATAATGGTGCTGATAATGACATTGATATACGCCTGTTTGTTGGGAACCATCGAACTCTCATGCAATAATTCCTGAATGATGTACGAAAATTCTTTAGGAAGTGACTTGCGTACTTTGGAACGGGTATATTTGGAAGATACATTCTGGCATACGCCAACCAGTTGGTTCAAGGTAATGACATACCAGTCATCCAGTTCCTTTTCCACGGCTTTTACCAGATCCAGTTTTTGCTCCGGATAGTAAATCAATGTACATAGTTCTTTCTTCTCACTTTCGCGCAACGTGTTGCCGAATATTTCGTTCACCTTTCTCTTGATGGCACCGGAGGCATTCCGTAATACATGCTGGAAAGCCTCGTATTCGCCGTGCAGGTCGGCAAGGAAGTGTTCCGTGCCTTTAGGCAGGTTCAGAATAGCTTCCAGATTGATTATTTCCGTACTGGCATCGGCTATAGTGGGGAAGCTGTGCGATAGCAGTTGCAGGTATCGCATGTCTTCCTGTATGGCTTCGGGGGTGATTGAATTATATGCGTTCATGGCTGAAATTTATATAAAGAACATAAGTATTAGTTGTGCTATAATGACCCGGCTGAACATGGACAGCGGATATACGGTGGCGTAGCTCACTGCCGGATTGTCACCGGGCAACGTATCATTGGCATAGTTCAACGCCATAGGGTTTGCCATGCTTCCACACAGCATGCCGCAGGTGGTGCCGAAATCGAGGCGGCTCATGCGAAGCGCCACCAATGCCATAATGACTACAGGAATAAAAGTGATGGCGAAGCCCACAGCTATCCAGATAGCTCCTTCGGGACGCATGACGGTTTCAAAGAAATGTGCACCGGCATCCAGCCCCAGGCACGCCAGGTAGAGGGATAGTCCGATGCCGCGCAACATCAGGTTGGCACTGCGGGTGGTGTAGGTGATGAGGTGGAAACGGGGACCGAAGCAACCGATAAGAATACCGACTACGATTGGTCCACCCGCCAAACCTAGCTTTACAGGAGTGCTGATGCCGGGGATGGCAATGGGAATGGAGCCAAGTACCAATCCTAGCACAATGCCTATAAAAATAGCGGCAAGGTTCGGATCTTTTAAAGTTTTGACGGTATTGCCCAGTACTTTTTCCACATTTTCGATGGCTTTGGCTTCTCCTACTACGGTCAGCCGGTCGCCTAATTGTAGGATCAATCCCGGTGTGGCAAGCAGTTGCACACCACTACGCATGACCCGGCTTATGTTGATGCCATAGCTGTTGCGCAAGCGCAAAGCGCCTAGTTTCTTTCCATTGATTTCCGGGCGGCTGATAACGATATGTTTGGAAATCAACTGGCTGTCAATGGCGTTCCAGTCAATATCTTCCTTGTTCCAGTCCTGACTTTCCTGCTCGCCGAAAAGAATGGTTAGTGAGGGAGCATCCTTTTCTGTGGTAATGACCAGCAAACGGTCATTTTCTTTCAGGACTTTTTCAGAGGTGGGGATACTTACCGTTCCTTCTCTCCACAAGCGGGATATGACAAATTTGGGATAACTTAATAAAGCCACTTCCTTTATGCTTTTATTGAAAATGGCAGGATTGTGCACCTTGAAGGTGGCAATAAATGTCTGGTTGGCGTCTTCGTGCTCATTGGTGTCGATATCCGAAGATCGGACAAAAAGTTTGCGGACCAGCAGCATGGCCAGAATAACGCCTACCACCCCCAAAGGATAAGTTACAGCGCAACTTAATGCGGCGCCATTAGAGGGTTCGCCCATTTGTTTCAGCGTTTGTTGGGCGGCACCCAGGGCAGGTGTGTTTGTCGTGGCACCGCAGAGGATGCCTACCATGTCACTCATCGGTATGCCTCCCAGTTTGCTGAAAAGTACCGTCATGACGGTGCCCAGCAGAATCACACCCATACCCAGCATATTGAGGTGTACACCGCCTTTGCGGAATGAACTGAAGAAACCGGGACCTACCTGCAATCCCAATTCGTAAACAAAAAGCACAAGTCCGAAACTTTCGGCATAATTCAACATGTTCGGATCGATGGAAAAACCCAGATGCCCTGCCAGGATGCCGGCAAAAAAGACAAAAGTAACTCCCAGCGAAATACCGAATACATGGATTTTGCCTAAGCCCAGTCCTACGGCGATGATAATCGAAAGGATTACAACCGCCTGTAGAGGCGTATGCTCAAAAAATAAGCTATTTAACCATTCCATATTGCAAAGATAGTACATTTCTGTTTATGTGCCAATGTAATAATGGGCTAATTTGCCAATTTGCCAATTACCATGCGGAACACAGCGCAGCACATTAGCAGATTGGCAAATTGTCACATTGACAAATTATTCCTTTCTTCCAGCCATGCGTCAATTAACTTTCTGGCCAGACTCAATTTTTTGGGGATTTCCGGCAGATTGTCTTTGGTGTAGAATGCGCCTGCATTTAATTCTTCTTGTTGCAGTTTGATGTTGCCGCTTTCGTAATCGGCGGTAAAACCTATCATTACGCCGCTGGGATAAGGCCACGGCTGGCTGCCGAAATATTTCAAGTTCTTGATATGCAGTCCGGTTTCTTCCAGCACTTCACGGTGTACACATTCTTCCAATGTTTCTCCCGGTTCAAGAAATCCCGCTACCAGGCCGTTGAAATTCCCCCGGAAGTTACGGGCATGAACCAGCAGGATACTGTCTTCCTTACGTATCAATACGATAATGGCAGGGGAGATGCGCGGATAAATTTCCTGCCGGCACTGGGGACATTTCTTGGCGATAGGTGAAATTTGTACGGTGGGCACACCGCACATAGGACAGTAACGGCTGTTTTTGTCCCAATTTAATATTTGGAAAGCTTTCCCTCCCAAATTGTATTCTTCCCAGGGCAGGAGATCATAAGAACTCCGGAGGTCCATCATCCGGTGATACTCGTTTTCACTGCCGGGTACCGGTGTGTGTACGGAAAAAGTCTTGGCAGTGTGTCCTTCTATTTCCCCAATGGTGTGAATGGAACTTCCTACCGGCACGGACATTGGCGGTTCCGTTCCGAAAGGTATGGTGTATTTTTCGTTCTTCTTTTCTATCAAGAGCTGGTCTTTGTAAAAAACGAACCAGCCATAAAGTTCTTTATTCTCTTCCATATTCTTTTGCATTTGCTATTATCCGTTTAATCCTTTCATGGTAAGCTGTATACGTTTTCTGTCTCTGTCTATAGTCATTACTTTTACACGTACATGCTGGTGAATGCTCACTACGGTGGTAGGATCACTTACAAATTTGTCGGCCAGTTGTGATATGTGTACCAAGCCGTTTTCTTTGATGCCTATATCGACAAAACAACCGAAGTTCGTAATATTGGTCACTATGCCCGGCAATTCCATTCCTTCAGCCAGATCCTCTATGGTCTTCACATTCTTGTCAAATTCAAAGATCTTGATTTGTTGGCGCGGGTCGCGTCCGGGCTTGTCCAGTTCCTGCATGATGTCTGTCAAAGTAGGAAGGCCCACCGTGGGAGTGACATATTTCTTGATATCAATCCGGCTGCGCAGTTCTTTGTTCTTTATCAGTTCATCCACGCTACAGTTCAAATCCCTGGCTATTTGTTCCACTATGGGATAGCTTTCGGGATGCACGGCCGAGTTGTCCAAAGGATTCTTTGCCTGCGGAATGCGTAAAAAGCCTGCACATTGTTCAAACGCTTTCGCACCCATTCGGGGCACTTTCAACAGCTGCTTGCGTGAACTGAAAGCACCGTTTTCCGTGCGATAATCCACAATGTTTTGGGCCAGGGTAGGACCAAGTCCTGAAATATAGGTCAGCAGATGGCGGCTGGCGGTATTCAGATTCACGCCTACCAGATTCACACAACTTTCCACCGTCTGATCCAACGATTTCTTCAATAAAGTCTGGTCCACATCATGTTGATATTGTCCGACACCGATGGATTTGGCGTCAATCTTAACGAGTTCTGCCAACGGGTCCATCAGTCGCCGTCCTATGGATACGGCTCCGCGTACAGTCACGTCATATTCGGGAAATTCATCACGGGCAGTCTTGGAAGCTGAATAAATGGAAGCTCCGTCTTCACTCACTACGAAGACTTGTAATTCGCGGTCATAGTGTTGTGATGTAACAAATTCCTCTGTCTCACGGCTGGCAGTGCCGTTGCCTATGGCAATAGCTTCTATTTGGTATTGCTCTACTAGTTTGACTATTTTACGAGCAGCCAATGCGTATTCATTTTTGGGTGGATGCGGATAAATGGCTTCATTGTGCAGCAGGGTACCCTGAGCATCCAGGCAGACCACTTTGCAACCGGTGCGATATCCCGGGTCAATGCCCATCACCCGTTTCTGCCCCAAGGGAGCAGCCATAAGAAGTTGTCGCAGGTTCCCGGCAAATACACGGATAGCTTCCTCATCGGCTTTTTCTTTGCTCAAGGCAGAGAATTCGGTTTCGATGGAAGGTTTCAAAAGACGTTTGTAGGCATCCCGCACCGCTTCACCTACCTGGCGTCCGCATTCGTTGTTGCTGCGGACATATATGCGTTCCAGCCGCTCGGTGCATTCTTCATCGTCAGGGCTGATGCTGACTTTCAGCAAGCCTTCTGCCTCACCCCGGCGGATGGCCAGCAGGCGATGGGAAGTGCAGCGCTTCAAGGGTTCGCTGAAATCGAAGTAATCGCGGTATTTGGCGGCTTCCTCTTCCTTGCCTTTCACCACTTTGGCGGTAATAACGGCTTGTCGGGAGAATTGGTTGCGCAGTTGGTTGCGGGCACGCTCGTCTTCGCTCACTTGTTCGGCAATGATATCACGGGCACCTTTCAGGGCATCTTCTTCATCTTTTACATCACCCTTCACAAAAGCGTGCAGGCGGTTATCCAGATTGTTTTCACGTTGCAACATCAACAGGGTGGCAAGCGGTTCCAGTCCTTTTTGACGTGCGGCTTCAGCACGAGTCTTTCGCTTGGGTTTATAGGGCAGATAAATGTCTTCCAATTCAGTGGCATCCCAGCTCTGTTCAATGCGTTTGCGCAATTCGTCTGTCAGTTTGCCTTGTTCTTCCATGGTGGAAAGGATGGTTTCTTTTCGTTTGGCCAGTTCGCACAATTTGTCGTTGCGGTCTTTTATTTCACCTATCTGTACTTCGTCCAGTCCTCCGGTCGCTTCTTTTCGGTAGCGGCTTATGAAAGGGATGGTGGCTCCTCCGGTTAAAAGAGACAGTGTATTGTCTACTTGATGTACGGCAACTCCCAGGGCCGTTGCAATCATTTTACTGAATAATTCCATGTTCATTGTTTTCTTTCGGAGGGCAAAGGTACAAAAAAGGTGTGGGTTTACGATGCAGACCGGATGGATTTTTATAGGGGAGAGAACCTTCCTTGGAAAGATTGTGTGTGGCCGGATAAGTTTGTTTTTAGGGCTCACAAGGCTCAAGGCTCACGTATGCGGTATTTTGGACCCTAAAAGATGATTATTTTATTGATAATCAGTTTATATTCAGTGTTTTATATTTGTGGAAAAGAAACAAAAGAAGTTTTTGATTAATAATGAGGATGTCTCAAAGGTATTTTTCATTATCATCATGTCCAATAGGGGTGGAATGCCTCCCATATCCGTCAAGCTAAACCGACAAATGGCGTTTCCACCCACTGTAGGGGCGGAATGCTTCCGCCCGAATACATCCACAAATACGCCTTTCGGAGTGTTGTCGGGCGCATTCAATGCGCCCTTACAGTGGACGAGAACGTGACTTATCTCTTAGTCTGACGGTTATGGGTGCCCGCCCGAATACATTCTGAAAAGTGTATTTGTGGATGTATTCGGGCGACCGGACGTCGCCCCTACAGCAGATGTTTCCCTTGGCTTGACGGCTGTGAGAATATTTTCACCCTCATGGCAAAAATAGTACAATAGACCTTTTGAGACAGTTCCATTCACAGTATAGGACGGCGCAGTACACAACTCTATGCCGGCATTCTCCTCGGTCTGTCTAAAGAAACGATAGAATGGCTTTTGAGTATGATTGCCGTTGAAAATGGAAAAGATTCACAATCTATTTTACGCTTATCTTTTTGTTTTATTTAAACTGTTCATTATTAATGCTTTATTGGCTTTTTTAGGTTCAAAATACCACATAGGTGAGCCTTGAGCCTTTGAGCCCTGAAAGCCTTTTAGGAAGACCTTGTTGTTTTTAAAAAAGACCTTGAACTTTTTCAAAAACGATTAAGTCTTTTTTGAGAATGACAAGGCCTTTTCTGAAAAGAAATGGGTACAAACCGGCCGTCTGTTCGTCTTTCCTTCCAGATAGCATGAAATTATGAAGAAACTGTTTATTTTACTTGTGTGTCTGTTGCCTATGTGGGCACAAGCTCAGATGGAGACTTCTGTAGCCGGATTTATTCCTTTGTCCGGTAGTGGGAGAATAGTATATAATTTTAATCCCGGATGGCGCTTTCATCGCGGTGATGTAAAAGGAGCAGAGGCGGTGAATTTTGATGACACGGCTTGGGAAGTAGTGTCTACTCCGCATACTGTAGAACTGATGCCTGCCGAAGCAAGCGGCTGCCGCAACTATCAGGGGGTGGCATGGTACCGCAAACATTTCGTGGTGCCTCAGGATATGGAAGGGAAAGAGGTATCCCTTCATTTTGAAGCAGCAATGGGCAAGCAGGTAATTTATTTGAATGGAAAGAAAATACAGGAACATGTGGGAGGATATCTACCCTTCACACTGCAACTGACTGAGCAGGGAGTACAACCGGGAGACAGTTGCCTGCTGGCTGTGATGACAGACAATAGCGACGACAAGAATTTTCCTCCCGGAAAACGCCAATATACGTTGGATTTTGCCTATCACGGAGGAATCTATCGGGATGTGTGGATGATAGGAAAATCAAGTGTGGCCATTACAGATGCCCTGGAAGCCGATAAGGTAGCCGGTGGTGGAGTATTTGTGCATTTTGATCATATAAGTCCGAAAAGCGCCGAGGTGTTCATTCATACGGAAGTACATAACAACGGGACACAGGCACGTACCGTAACGGTGGAAACTGTTTTGGCTGATGCCGGAAACCTCCCGGTAAAACAGACTTCGCAACGGGTGAGTCTGCAAGCAGGAGAATCGAAAACGGTACTGCAACAACTTACGGTGCGTAATCCTCATTTATGGTCTCCCAATTCACCTTATCTGTATAGAGTACAGTCTCGTGTAAAAGCCGGCCGTGAAGTGCTGGACGGGGGAGTAACCCGTATAGGTATCCGTAAGGCGGAATTTAAAGGCAAAGATGGTTTTTGGTTAAATGGAAAACCTTTCGGGCAACTGGTCGGGGCAAACCGTCACCAGGATTTTGCCTACGTGGGAAATGCGTTGCCCAACAGTCAGCAATGGCGGGATGCCAAACGCTTGCGTGACGCAGGATGTACCATTATCCGTGTAGCCCATTATCCACAAGATCCGGCTTTTATGGATGCCTGTGATGAGATGGGGTTGTTTGTGATAGTGGCTACTCCGGGATGGCAATATTGGAATAAAGATCCGGAATTTGCAAAGCTGGTTCATAAAAATACCCGCGAAATGATTCGTCGGGACCGTAATCACCCCAGCGTGCTGATGTGGGAACCTATTTTGAATGAAACACCTTATCCACGTGACTTCGCTTTGGAGGCGTTACAGATCACACGAGAGGAATTTCCTTATCCCGGACGCCCTGTAGCGGCGGCTGATGTCCACTCGAAAGGGGTGGCTGAAAATTATGACGTGGTGTATGGCTGGCCGGGAGATGATGAAAAAGCGGACCGTCCCAAGCAATGTATCTTTACCCGCGAGTTTGGTGAAAATGTGGACGACTGGTATGCGCACAATAATAATAACCGTGCCAGCCGCAGTTGGGGGGAACGTCCGTTATTGGTACAGGCATTGTCTTTAGCAAAAAGTTATGATGAAATGTATCGCACTACAGGGCAGTTTATCGGTGGTGCGCAATGGCATCCGTTCGATCACCAGCGAGGCTATCATCCCGACCCGTATTTTGGGGGTGTTTATGATGCATTCCGTCAACCTAAATATGCCTATTATGCTTTCAGGAGCCAGTCTTCTGCCTTATTGAAGCATCCCCTTGCCGAAAGTGGTCCCATGATATTTATCGCCCATGAAATGTCGCAGTTCTCGGACGCTGATGTGGTGGTTTTCAGTAATTGTGACTCGGTACGTCTGTCTGTCTATGACGGAACTAAAAGCTGGACACTCCCCGTGGTTCATGCACAGGGACACCTGCCGAATGCTCCTGTCGTATTCAAAAACGTATGGGACTTTTGGGAGGCTCGTGAATATAGCTATAAGCAAAAGAACTGGAAGAAAGTGAATATGGTGGCGGAAGGAATTATGGACGGTAAAGTAGTTTGCACTTACCGGCGAATGCCGTCACGCCGTAGTACAAAACTGCGTATGTATGTGGATACCGAAGGAAAGCAATTGATAGCGGATGGCTCGGACTTTGTTGTAGTGGTAGCCGAAGTGACGGATGATAGCGGTAACGTACGTCGTCTGGCCAAAGAAAATATTGTATTTACCGTAGAAGGTGAGGGCAGAATCATTGGAGATGCCTCTATCAATGCCAATCCCCGTACGGTGGAATTTGGCTCTGCCCCCGTATTGATTCGTTCTACCCGTAAGGCGGGTAAGATAAAAGTGAAAGCCCATGTACAGTTTGAAGGGACGAATGCACCGGTTGCCACTGAAATAGAATTGGAAAGCATGCCGGCTCAACTTCCTTTCTGTTATATGGAGGAGGATACGGATTCTCAATCTGCCGGAATAAGAAATGCCGGTAGCTCTGTGGGAACAAACGGCATGAATGGGAAAGTGATGCTGACAGAAGAGGAAAGGCAAAAAGTCTTGATGGAAGTGGAAAAGCAGCAAACAGAGTTCGGTACGGAGAAGTAATAAATGCGAATTTATGGATGGAACGCGGATTTATTTCGTTCTATAAATTAAAATGGGAACGCAAATGACACAAATGACGCCAATTAATAACTGCACAGCATGGATATAAACCTGCCGGAGGTTAGATTTGTGTCATTTGTGCCACTTGCGTTCCGGTCTAACCGATAAATTAGTATTTAACTTATTTCAATTCAATAACCAATGGATTTTTCGTATCTTTGGCATCAGTTTGAAGAATACTAAATACTTATGAAGAAATATATACTTATTCTATTTTGTTGCCTGATAAGCTTTCCCGTCTGGTCATATAATGTAAATATGATTGTGGAGCACTATTCTGTAGAGCAGGGGCTTCCTAATAACACCGTGAACTGTACCTTGAAAGATAGGGATGGCTTTATCTGGTTCGGAACCTGGTATGGCTTATGCTGCTTTGACGGAGTAAAGTTTAAAACATTCAATAAGCAGGAATATGACTCGGATGTGCCGCCACGCAAGATTCAGCGCATAGTCGAGGATAAAAATGGATATATATGGGTGAAAACCATTGACCGCAAGCTATATGTCTTTAATAAAGTGACCGAATGTTTTCATGCTGTATATGATGATATGAAGAACTATTCGGAAAATATTCAGGTTATTAAATTACAGACTACGGCTGAAGGTGATGTGCTATTGCTGACCAAAGACAAAAATCTGTTACTCGCCAGCGTAGACGGGCAGGGGCAGGTAAATATCAAAATATTATTCGATTCGCGGGATGAGATAAATAAGCATGATTATGCCTTGAAACATCATGTGTTGTGCGAAACGGAGGAGTATATCAGCTGGATTGGTACTGACTATAAAGTTGCTGCCGTTCATAAAGGAAAGGAATTGGCCTCCCGTCCCGCCGATTTTATAATAAGTAAGATTAATTCCGGCGACAAGGACAGTTTTACCTGTTTTTATGAGGATGGTAAAAAAGTGTGGATCGGAGATCGTTCGGGGATCTTTTACAGTATCGACGCAAGAACGGGCTTGGTAAACCGGTATTTACTGTCCGAAATAAAAGGAGCCATCAGCAATTTATTAGTCACGCCGGCAGGATATGTTTATCTCAGTGTAGCGGGACAAGGCACATACGAATATGACCTGACTGAACGTAAACTGCAAAAAATAAATACTGAAATGAATGATGCTTTGGTGACCAATGCGTTTATAGATCAGTATGATAAAATATGGTTCCATGAAAATGAAAAGGCATTGATCTATTACGATCCTTTAAACCATGCTGCCAAGCGATTTCCATTTACCATGTTCGGGAAAATAACAACTTTGTATTCAGAAGATGCCGGTGAAAGAGGATTGTTTTTCTTGTCTCCCGCCGGAGAAGCCTGGTTGTTTGACAGGGAACATTTGGAGATGGTGTACATTAATAAGTTGAAGCAACTGTCTAATGACAAGGCCAACCAGCAGTTCTATCATTTAATGTTGGACGCCGACGGAGTCTTGTGGTTGTCATCTGCCGATGAAGGAGTTTATTGCATTAATTTCCCCAAAAAGCAATTCAATCTGCTTTCCTTGTCGCCTCAATCTTCCGGACGCGAAAATTTCACGACCGGTGTCAGAGCGCTTTTCCAATCAAAGAATGGAGATATCTGGGTAGGAACACGCTGGCAGAATGTCTATCAGATGGACCGGAACGGTGTGATAAAACATATCTTCGCAACAGGCAATGAGCGTATAGGTACTGTATATCATATTATGGAAGATGATAAGGGAAATCTTTGGTTCTCCACCAAAGGTGACGGGCTGGTAAAGGCTGTTCCCGATGAAAAAGCGACAGGCGGTTACCGTTTTAAGCGCTATCTGCATAATTTGTCTGATTTATCGTCCATTAGTGGAAATGATGTGTATTTTACTTATCAGGACAATAAGAAACGTATTTGGGTAGGCACTCTGGATGGAGGACTGAATCTGCTTTGTGAAGAAGAGGACGAAATCACTTTTAAGAATAAATATAACGGATTCAAGAACTATCCTACGTATGGCCTTTATATGGAAGTTAGAAATATGATAGAGGACGATAACGGACGTATGTGGGTAGGTACGATGGACGGATTAATGTCTTTTACAACAAATTTTGCATCCGTAGAGCAAATTGAATTTGAAACATACCGTGGTGCCAACCGTGTAAATTATGCCGATAGTGATGTATATGCACTTTATAAAGATGAATTTGCGCAAATATGGGTATGTGTGTTTGGAGGAGGATTGAGCAAATTGTCGGGATATGACGAGAAGACACACAAGCCGCTGTTCAAATCGTATGGTTGGGAAGACGGGTTGAACAATGATGTTGTGCTGTCCATAGTGGAAGATGATAACGGTTCCCTTTGGCTTGCTACGGAAAAAGGACTTTCCTGCTTTGACAGAAGCACGAGCCAGGTTCGTAACTATGATAAGTACGATGGCTTCCCCGGCATTGTGATGGAGGAAAGTACGACCTTGAAAACCCTTGACGGAGAACTGTGGCTGGGTTGCAAAGAGGGCATACTGACTTTTTTCCCTGATAAACTGGAAACACAAAGATTTGATTACAATACATTTATTGTGGAATGCCAAATCTCTAACCGGGATATACGCAGCTATACAGATAGTCCTATTATCGACCGGTCCATCACCTACACGGACCAGATCACATTGAATCATAACCAATCCATGTTTACATTGGAGTTTGCGGCATTGAACTATAATAACCAGAACCGTGTATCTTATAAGTATATATTGGAAGGGTATGAAAAAGAGTGGCATTATAATGGAAAGAACCGCATAGCATCTTATACCAATGTTCCCCCCGGAAAATATCTTTTCAAGGTGCAGACACTGGATGAAGCAAATCCCGGTATGGAATCATTCCGTGAGTTGACCGTTGTTATTCTGCCGCCCTGGTGGGCCAGTTGGTGGGCGTATGTCATCTACATGATTATTGCCATTGCTTTATTGCTGGTAACCATCAAGCTGTCACTTTTCATGATTAAGGTAAAGAATGACGTATACATTGAACAGAAATTGTCTGAGCTGAAAATCAAGTTCTTTACTAATATCTCGCATGAGTTGCGCACTCCGCTGACCTTGATTCAAGGACCGATTCAGGAATTGAAAGAGAAAGAAAATCTTTCTGAAAAGGGAATGCAGTATGTAGACTTGATGGAAAAGAATACGAAACAGATGTTACAACTGGTGAACCAGATATTGGATTTCCGTAAAATTCAGAATGGAAAAATGCGTCTGCACGTATCTCTGTTCAACCTGAATGAGATGGTGGATTCATTTGAAAAGGAATTTAAGGTGATGGCCGAGGAAAATGAGGTCAGCTTTACTTTTCAATTGGCCGGTGAAGATATCATGGTATGGGCAGATAAAGAGAAACTGGCCATTGTGATTCGCAATATCATCTCCAATGCATTTAAGTTTACACCTGCCGGTGGAAGCATCTATGTCACGATGGGCGTATCGGATGATGACAAGCATTGCTATATCCGCGTGGAGGATAGCGGTGTGGGAATTCCTCAGAGCAAGTTGTCTGAAATATTCGAGCGTTTCTCCCAAGCGGATAATGTGCGTAGCGCCTATTATCAGGGAACCGGTATCGGATTGGCTTTGTCGAAAGAGATTATCAGTCTGCATCATGGGGAGATTTATGCAGAGAGTCCCGAGGGAAAAGGTGCTATCTTTATTATCGAATTACAACTGGGAAAGGAGCACTACAAACCATCGGAAGTGGATTTCTATATGGGAGGGGCAACAACCAATGTTCCTGTCATAGAAGCTGTTTCCACAGACGAGGGAGATGCGGAAGAAAAGGAACAGGCCATAGATTTGTCCCTGCCTACTGTGCTGATTGTAGAAGATAATAAAGATTTGTGCAATATGCTGAAGTTGCAGCTGGAGGACAAGTTTAATATCTATATGGCTAATGACGGGGTGGAAGGTTTGAAGAAGGTGCATCTTTATCATCCTGATATTGTGGTCACCGACCAGATGATGCCGAATATGGACGGAATGGAAATGTTGCAGCGTATTCGTAAAGATTTCCAGATCAGCCACATCCCGGTTATTATCCTCACAGCCAAAGGTAATGATGAAGCAAAGACCAAGGCGATCAGTATGGGGGCGAATGCCTATATCATCAAACCGTTCAGCAAAGATTATTTGGTGGCACGTATGGAGCAGTTACTGAATGAACGTAAATTATTCCGTGAACGTGTGTGGCAACAGCCCGAAGAACGGAAGGAGGAACAGGATACCTATGAGCAGTTCCTGGTGAAGAAAGATGTGCAGTTCATTGAAAAGATCCATCAGGTGATTGAAGAAAACCTGGATAATAGTGATTTTAATATAGATACTATTGCATCGACCATCGGACTGAGCCGTTCGGCTTTCTTTAAAAAGTTGAAGAGTCTGACAGGTTTTGCTCCTGTGGATCTGGTGAAAGAAATACGCCTGAATAAATCCATTGAGTTGATTAAGAACTCGGATATGAGTATCTCAGAAATTGCTTTTGCCGTAGGGTTCAAGGACTCCGGCTATTTCAGTAAATGCTTCCGCAAAAAGTATGACCAGACTCCAAGGGAGTATATGAATGAATGGCGCAAAAGCTGATTTTCTGAATATAATAGAGTAGTAATCCCGTAAATATGTGCAGGTGTGCATCATGTTTACGGGATTGTCTTATTTGTTCGTTAAGCTATTTTTGATTTTTATTAAGATTTAGTGATTACATCTTTTTCTATAGTTCGTCTTAATTCTAAACAATAACTGAATTGCGATGAATATAAAAAAATTAATCACTTTAATCATGCTTCTGCTAGTATTACTACCATCAGGAGCACAGAACAGGGAGGGGAAACAGCGTTATAAAATAGCTGCATGTGACTGGATGATGCTCAAACGTCAGAAGATCGGTTCTTTTCAATTAATGAAGGAATTGGGGGGCGATGGCATAGAAATGGACATGGGTGGTTTGGGAAAACGGGATACTTTTGATAATAAGTTTCACCAACCTCATTTCCGGAAATTATTTAAAGAAACAGCCCGGAAACAGCATATTGAAGTCCCATCTGTGGCAATGTCCGGATTCTTTGGGCAATCTTTCCTGGCTCATCATAATTATAAGGCTTTAGTTCAGGACTGTCTGAATACCATGAACGTAATGGGGGCAAAGGTGGCTTTTCTTCCTTTGGGTGGTATAAAGGAAGATTGGACTGTAGCAGGTGAAGCACGTCGGCAATTGGTAAACCGCTTGCACGAAGTAGGAGAAATGGCAGCAAAAGATGGGGTGGTGATAGGTATCCGTACACCTTTAGATGCCAAAGGTGATATAAAACTATTGAAGGAAATCAATTCGAAAGGTATAAAGATTTATTGTAGTTTTCAGAATGCACTGGACAACGGACGTGATCTCTGTAAGGAGTTAAAGAAGTTGGGAAAAGATCGAATCTGTCAGATACATTGCACGGATACGGATGGTGTTACTCTTCCCTACAATACACGTTTGGATATGAATGCTGTGAAACGCACCCTCGATAAAATGGGGTGGAGCGGATGGCTGGTTATAGAACGCTCACGAAATAAGGATGAAGTCCGTAATGTAAAGAAAAACTTCGGAACTAACGTTTCTTATCTGAAAGAGATATTTCAATCAGAAAAATAAGCTAATATTTTAATTTTAAAAAAGATTCTATGGAGAATGAAAAAGCATTTCTTCAGAAATTGGACAAGATTGGCAATTTGACACAAGTTGTTTGTCTTAGTCTGTTTCTAACAGGAGTTTCTGTTCAGGGAGCGTCCGCTGAAACAGGATTTCCTATATCTCAGTCGGTACAGCAGACTAAAACTGTTACCGGACTGGTCGTTGATGAGACTGGTGAACCGGTGATTGGTGCCAGCGTAGTTGTGGAGGGAACAACCAATGGTACAATAACTGATTTTGACGGCAAATTTGCTTTACAGGTTCCTTCGGGCAAAAAGGTCGTTATTTCTTTTGTGGGGTATATACCGCAAACTATTACACCCAAGCAAGGCAAGGACTTTAAAGTGACATTGCAAGAAGATTCCAAAATGTTGGATGAAGTCGTGGTTGTGGGATATGGTACTCAAAAGGCAAAGGATGTAACTGGTTCTATTGGAGTTATTACTCCTTCAGAAATAGCTGATTTGCCTGTTTCTAATTTAGGTGCTGCATTAGCTGGACAAATACCGGGATTGAGCATTAGTGGGGGTGATGCACGACCGGGTGAAGGAGCAACTATCTCTATTCGCCAATCTTTTTCTTACTCTAAAGATGGTGGCAGTTCCAGCCCGATGGTAATTATTGATGATGTGATTCAGATTGATGCTAATAGCGGTCTGCCTACATTGGAAACATTTAATGCCCTTGACCCATCTGAAATTGAAAGTATTTCAGTTCTTCGTGATGCCAGTGCTGCTATTTATGGTTCGCGTGCTTCGCAAGGTGCCATCATTGTAAAGACAAAACGTGGTAAGTCCGGTGCTCCAAAAATCAGCTATTCCGGTAAGTTCGGATATAATGATGCTATCAGTCATCCGAAAACATTGACAGGTGCAGCTTATGGACGCTTTGCAAACTCATTCAATCTGGCTTCTAATAAGATTAATGCAGATAAGGATGCTGACTGGAGGAATAAAATTTATAGTGATACAGAATTGGCTGAAATGGATGGTCTGAACTATAATTGGTTGGATGAGGCTTGGTCGAGCGCTTTTACTATGAATCATTCTGTAAATGTGAGTGGTGGTAGTGAAAAAGCAACTTATTTTGCCGGGGCATCTTATTATACACAGGGAGCGAATTTGGGAAAACAGGATTATGATAAATGGAATTTCCGTACCGGAGTAGATATTAAACTGACTTCGGATTTGAAGTTCTCGGCAACGATTGCGGCAAATCAACAAGATATTCAGCGTAGTTATTCTAAAGGTCTTACAGCCATTAATGGTTATAATGGAACTCAACCGGGCGAGAATGGTGATTATTTGCTATTATCACATATGCCTAATTACCAACCTTGGGAAATAACACTTGATGATGGAAATAGCTATTATACTTCTCCTTTGATTAGTAGTTATAGAAATTCAAATAATGCCAAATCTAACAATAAAATAGGAACCTGGAATTATTTTGCAATGGAAAATAACGATGGCTCTTATTCTACGGATAGTTCTTTTGGTTATGATGCCAATTTCTCGGTGACTTATGCCATACCTCATGTAAAGGGATTGTCTGTGAAAGGTAGTTATGCCTTGAAACGCTATGCCAATGACGGGGAACAGGTATTTATGCCTTATACTTTAGCCTATTTGAAAGCCAACAATGCCTTAACGGATGGCAATCGTTTCTTTAGTGATCATCCTTCTGTAAAGGACTATAAATTTGATCAGTTTACTGGTAACACGCGTGTCACCTATACGGATATCATTTCCAAGAATGAGCAGATGAACTTCTATGTTAATTATGAAGGTCAGTTTGGAAAACATAGCATAGCAGCAATGGCAGCTGTCGAAAAGATGACTGCCTATCAAAGTTCTAAAACAATGATTTATACAAATCCGGATCCGGATAGTTACTTGGGAACATCTTCCAGTGCCGGTACTTTGGATGTAGGCAACTCCATTACTAAAAAATTCAAACAAGGTTCTTTATCCTATCTAGGACGTGTCAGCTACAATTATGCTGATAAGTATTTGTTCCAGTTTTTGTTTCGTAGTGATGCTTCAACTAAATTTGCTCCTACTAATTATTGGGGATTCTTTCCCGGAGTTTCTGTGGGATGGGTTGCTTCTGAAGAAAATTTCATGAAGAAAATAATGCCTTCATGGTTTGAATATATGAAGGTCAGATTTTCATGGGGACAGACTGGTAAGGACAATCTGAAAGCATGGAGATGGAAGCAGTTGTATTCACTGGATGGAACAAGGGGATATGGATTCGGTGAAAATGGAGGTATTGTCCAGACAGGACTTAAACCGGGAGCAACACCTAATCCGGATGCCCATTGGGATACAACGAATAAATATAATCTTGGTTTGGATCTGCGTTTCTTGAATAATCGTTTGAGTGCTACTGTCGATGTTTACTATGATATAAATTCTGATATTTTGAATAGTAATATCGGTAGTATTATTGGAACACCTATTTTTGCAGGTGGGGCTCTATCAGAAGTAAACTTCGGACGTATAGATGCTTACGGAAGTGAAATTTCTTTGAATTGGCGTGATAAAGTTGGACAGGTTAAATATAATGTGGGCGTTAACTTTGGCTTCAGCGGAAATAAAGTGCAGAAATGGCCTGAGATGGCAATGGGATATGAATCTGATAACACAGTTAGAGAAGGTATTTCTACTATTTTCCCAACTTATGGATTCAAAGTATGGAAAGGCGCTTCTACCAGTGACGGTATCTTGCGTGATCAGAATGCTATCAACGAATACTGGGAATATTTGAAAAAGAATGCAGAGGCTGCCGGGAATAGTCCTGAATATTTGGGTATAACGGATTCCAAACAGTTGAAGCCCGGTATGTTGGCTTATCAGGATTTGGGCGGAGTGCTAAATGCAGACGGAACTCAATCGGGAGCTGATGGGCGTATTGCTAAAACTCAGGATTATACCAAACTGAGTAAGAGTGGTAAAACACATGGTTTCACGACCAAGTTGGGAGCTGAATGGAATGGCTTGAGTTTTAATATGATGATTGCCACTTCATGGGGAGGTTATCGTCAGATAGATGTGAATAAGATTACAACATCTGCAGGCGACATGGTTTGGTCTCCGGATTCATTTTGGGGAGATATGTATGATGCTGAAAATAATCCGAATGGTAAATACCCGAATATCGGTATGGATAATAGAATTTCAGGTTCAGTTAATGCACCGTCTGATTTCTGGTCTATCAGCACTTTCCGTTGCTATATCCGAAATTTGAGTGTCGGTTATACTCTCCCTAAAGCATGGTTGGCACCTTTAAAAATCCAATCGGCCAAATTGAGTTTGACGGGTAATAACTTGTGGGATTTGTATAACCCGTATCCGGATCATTATCGTAATATGTATGATAAAACCACGACACTGTATCCTACATTGAGAACATGGTCATTGGGTATAAATGTTTCATTCTAAATTAAAGCATAATATTAATATGAAAAAACGTATATTATATACACTATTATTGGCAGCCAGTGTAACGTTCAGTGGCTGTAGTGATCAGTTCTTGAAGGATATGTCGCCATATGACAGCTATTCTCCTGAGAAAACGTTTGGGGTGGAATCTAATTTGGATACATATATATCGAATATTTATTATAATTATATGTATAAATCAGGAATGACTCCTACGCAGTCGTATGGATTAAGTGGAGCTTGGAATGATTATTCTGTTTATACAGAGGAAAAATGGGGCATTGAAAATAAATTCAATGCAACCAAAACTTTGGATAAATCAGGTGATTGCGAAACTTATTTTGGTAAGGACTTGGCTGCAAACATCAATAATGATCCGTATTCACGCATTCGTAGTTGTAATGATTTGCTGGATGGAGTGGATAAATATGGTAAGAGTTTGAGCGAAAGTGCAAGAAATAAGGCAAAAGGGCAAGGATATTTTTTCCGTGCTATGCAATTGTTCGACTTGGTTCGTGTATATGGTGCAGTACCCATTGTAAATGTAGTGCTGGATGCTTCCGATCGTGAAGGAGCCAAAGCTTATAATCGTGAGAATGTTGAAGCATGTATCACACAAATCCTAAGCGATCTCGATAATGCTGCCGAACTGCTTCCTACCCGTGATGAATGGGGAGATAGCCAATATGGACGTCTTACTAAAGAAGCAGCATTGGCTTATAAAAGCCGCGTATTGTTGATATTTGCCAGCCCTATCTTTAATACGGATTGGAATAATACCGGAAATCAGCGTTGGAAAGATGCATTGGATGCTACGCTTGCGGCTAAAACATTTCTGGATGCTCAAGGCTATGGGTTATATGGCAATTCAGCTAAAGAATGGAATCAGATGTTTTATGCTTTTGACAATAAGAAATGTAAGGAAGTAATAATGGTAAAACTATTGGCTAGTACTTCTGTGAAGAATGACGAACATAGTGGCTGGCAAAAGACGATTCGCTTGAAAACAATGGGAGGAAGTGGCTCCGGTTATCAAGTCCCGATGGGTATGCTGGATGTTTTTCCTATGGCCGACGGAACTCCTGCCGTTGATGAGAATGGTAAAGCTGTGAACGGTTATGACCATACTTTATTCTTTAAGAATCGTGATCCTCGTTTTTATTATACTTTTGCATTTTCTGGTACTAAATGGGGATATGATAAAGACGATGATGCGGTAGTTTGGAATTATCGTTGGAGTGCAACCAAGGGAGATGGATCACAGGACCATTATTATACAGAGAACGGAGGAAGTAGTCCGGCAATTGTACGTAAAATGTCGGATCCTACAGAGAATAGTGATAATACTTATCAGTGGGATGGTACAGATGTTTATGAATATCGTTATGCAGAACTGTTGTTGAATTTGGCTGAATGCTATGCAGCGACCGGCAATATCGGTGAAGCAACCAAATGGATTGGTGAAGTCCGTAATCGTGTCGGTATTCCTTCTGCAAATAATTATGGTTTGGGCAATATGGCTGACAAGAATGAGGCCATTAAAGCGTGTCTGCGTGAACGTCAGATAGAACTGGCCTATGAAGGCAAACGTTATTGGGATTTATGGCGTTGGATGTTGTTTAATGATGATGTATCTGATAATAATAACACTTGTGCTAGTTTGGGTATCAGGCAATTAAATGGTACTTCCCGTATTGGCAAGTATTTGCAGGTAAAAGAATATGATGGAAAGAATGATCCTATGACTGCTGTCATTTCCGAGTTTGAACCTGTAGATATCGACAATGCTGCAAATTTGCAAGAAGAGATGACAAGATTGGGAGAATTTTGGAATGCTCATTTTGTATTGAAGGATACGGATACTCCTGTTGACAATGTAAATGGACAAGAAACAGTGATTTCTTGGCGTGAAAATTATTATTTGTCTGGTTTGCCGACTAACGTGTTGAAGATGAATCCATGGCTGGAACAATCTAAAGGTTGGTTGGATTTCTATGAATCGGAAGGTACGTTAGATGCTAGAAAATAAAAACAAAAATGTAATATATTGATAAAATTATTCACAATGAAGATGATAAAATATTTTTTATTGGTCATTTGTTTTTTGACAAGTCTAACTTTTTTAGCATCGTGTAGCGATGATAAAGATGACGATGCTCATGCTTTTTTACCGTCTACGTGGAGTGAAAACTTGGAGAAGACACAAGGGCAGTTTAAATTTCAATGGATAGTTGATGATGAAATCTGCCACATTGTATCTTATGATTTTATTTTTGAAAATAAAGTTTGTAAAGCTGCCTCTTTTACAGTTTATTATGGTTCGAAATCAGCTGTCATAAAAGCATGGCAAGATATCTCTTTTGAAGGAAAGCAGGTTTGCAACATGAAGGATAATGATATAACTTATCCTGACCAATATGGATATATTGGGCATACTTTGGATTATATCTCAGAGGATATTTGGAATAAATGCCTGAACTTCGATGTGAAGAAATTTGATTTCTAAGTAATACATATATTTATTTGGAGTAAGGGTATCCGTCTAAAGGATACCCTTATTATTTACTTAATCTTCATTTCAAAGCTATTTAATGAACTATTATCAGGAAACAATGAAGCGCACTATTGGGCTGTTGAGAAGAAAGGATACTTTAACCTGTCATTTGTGAATATTATTATGGACTACACCTTCTTCAGTTACTTTAGCGAAACACGGAAAAAAGTGGTAAAGGAATCTGTATTTTTGAATGATAGTGTTTCTTCCATCATCCTCCTTATATGCGTTTCTACAAGATGGAGAGCAGGCAAAGATTCTGCAAGATACAAATCTTATGGAGATGGAATGCTGCGTGAAGACGCTACGATGTTTAGGGAGAAATAAAATCTTGAAGAAAATGGATGGAAGGTAAAGTTCCTACACCGCATGGAGAAAGTTGAGGATAGGCTGTATCGCTTGTGGATAGATACAAAAGATGAAGTGTTAATCAAATATTAAAAGGAAATTGCAGGATGAAAAAGAGTTTATTTGTTTTTTGTGTATCTGTGGTTATCGGAATGAGTAATTGTTCCGATCATCTGGATTTGTATAAAGATTCAAGCCAGCCAGTTGACAAGCGTGTTGAAAACTTGATGAGCCAGATGACACTAAAGGAAAAAGTGGCGCAAATGTGTCAATATGTAGGGTTAAAGCATATGCAAAACTCCGAGAAGCATCTCTCACTGGAAGAACTGGAAAAGAACCATGCTCAAGGCTTTTATAAAGATTTGCATTCTTCCCAAGTAGCTGAAATGGTGGAACAAGGCTTGGTCGGTTCATTTTTGCATGTGACAGATTTGGAGGAGGCTAATTATCTGCAAACACTGGCACAGAAAAGTAAATTGCAGATTCCCTTGTTGATCGGCATTGATGCCATACATGGTAATGGGCTCTGTTATGGAGTTACTATATATCCTACTGCCATCGGTCAGGCTTCTACTTTTGATACTTTGTTAGTTAAAAGGGCAGCCGAAGAAACTGCTTTTGAAACACGTGCTACCGGATCGCATTGGGCATTTACTCCTAACGTGGATATTGCACGAGATCCGCGTTGGGGACGCACTGGTGAAACATATGGTGAAGATCCTTTTCTCGTTTCGGCAATGGGAGTGGCAACGGTCCAAGGATTACAAGGAAGCAGGACCGATAAATCGGAGCATGTATTAGCTTGTGTCAAACATTTGGTAGGAGGGGGCCAGTCTGTTAACGGAAGAAACTGTGCTCCCTTTGATGCTTCCGATCGTATGCTAGATGAAATCTTTTTTCCTCCTTTTAAAGCCTGTGTGAAAGCTGGTGCTTCCACGGTGATGGCTGCTCATAATGAATTGAATGGAATTCCATGCCATGGAAACAAATTCTTGTTGACCGATATACTGCGTGACAAATGGCATTTTGAGGGTTTTGTAGTTAGTGACTGGATGGATATAGAGCGCATGCACGGTCAACATCGTACAGCTGAAACACCTGAAGAAGCTTCTGTCATATCTGTTAATGCAGGGGTGGATATGCATATGCATGGTCCTTATTTTATGGAACACATTCTTGATGCGGTAAAGAATGGGCAAATGTCTGAAAAGCGTGTCAATGATGCGGTCCGTAAAATCCTGAAAGCAAAGTTTGAATTAGGATTGTTCGAAAATCCTTTTTATGATGAAAAGAAAAGTAAAGAGGTGTTGTTTAATGACAAGCACCGGATGACAGCTTTACAACTATCCCGGGAATCTATTGTACTGTTGACCAATAAAGGTATTCTTCCTTTGGATGAAAGTAGGTACAAGAATATACTGGTGGCGGGTCCCAATGCAGATTCGCATGCTATTTTGGGAGATTGGGGATTGCCCCAGCCTGAAGAAAATATGGTAACGATATTGGATGGATTGAGAAAAGTGTCATCCTCTACGACTTTCCACTTTGTGGATATGGGATTTAATATTCGTAAGATGGATGCTGCAAAGATAGTACAGGCAGGTAGGATGGCACAGCAGATGGATGCTGCGATTATTGTGGTAGGAGAGAACTCCATGCGGGAACATTGGTTGGACAAGACGTGTGGAGAGAATATGGATCGTTCGGATATTGCTTTGCCGGGTTTACAGCAGAAATTGGTGGAAGAGGTGCATAGGGCAGGAATCCCTGTCATTGTGGTATTGGTGAATGGACGTCAGTTAGGTGTAGAATGGATTGTTGATAATGCATCCGCTTTAGTGGAAGCATGGGAACCTGGTTCTTTGGGAGGACAAGCGGTTGCTGAGGTATTGTATGGACAAGTTAATCCATCTGGGAAATTGCCGGTTACTGTACCTCGACATGTAGGTCAATTGCAATGTGTGTACAATCATAAATCAGCAAATACTTGGTTCCCTTATGCCTTGGGAAATAGTGATCCTTTATTCCACTTTGGTTACGGGTTGAGTTATACAAAATACCATTATGATAATCTGAAGCTTGAAAAGCCAGCCGTCACCCCTGACGGAAGTACATCGGTTTCTATTGATGTTAGCAATATCGGTGATAGAGATGGAGATGAGATTGTTCAGCTTTATATACGTGATGAATATAGCTCTGCAACTCGTCCTGTAAAAGAATTGAAAGGCTTCAGACGTGTTCATTTGAAGAAGGGTGAAACGCAGACTGTTACTTTTAATATCACTCCCGACTTGCTAGCTTATTATGATGCCGAAATGAACTATGGAGTAGAAAAAGGTACTTTTACCATTATGCTTGGTTCTTCTTCAAAGGACGAAGATTTGAGAAAAATACAATTGATTGTGGAATGACCACTGGATAAATAATTAATAGAATGATGAAATATGTTATCTTTTTTGAGTACATCTTTTGGATAAGGACGTCTTAAGAAAGAATTACTTGAAAATAAGAGTCGAAAGCAAACTTGACAAATAACACAGATATAATTAATAAAGTATGAAAAGAAAATTGTTTTTAGGGTTGTGTATGGCTGCTTTTATTGCTCCTGTAGTGAAGGCGCAATATCCTCAGATAACTGAGGAAGCGAAGCAAGCTTACCAGAAAATGATGAGTGAAGAACGTCGTCGTTCTGACGAGGCTTGGGCAAAAGCATTGCCCATTGTGCAGAAAGAAGCCAAAGAAGGTCGTCCCTATATTTCATGGGCTTCCCGTCCTTATGACTTGCCACAGGCGCTCATTCCGGCTTTTCCCGGTGCTGAGGGAGGTGGTATGTATAGTTTGGGTGGTCGTGGCGGTAAGGTAATTACTGTGACCAATTTGAATGATCGTGGTCCCGGCTCTTTCCGCGAGGCTTGCGAAACAGGTGGTGCACGTATCATTGTTTTTAATGTTGCAGGTATAATTAAATTAGAATCTCCTATTATTGTCCGGGCTCCCTACGTTACGATTGCTGGACAGACTGCTCCGGGTGACGGGGTATGTATTGCCGGAGAATCCTTTTGGGTAGATACGCATGATGTAGTGGTACGACATATGCGCTTTCGTCGTGGTGAAACAAAAGTTTGGCATCGTGATGACTCCTTCGGCGGTAATCCGATTGGCAATATCATGATTGACCATTGCTCTTGTACTTGGGGACTGGACGAGAATATTTCTTTTTATCGTCATATGTACGATCCTAGTGAGGGACAGTATGCTTCCAAAGACCAGAAACTGGCTACAGTGAACGTAACTATACAGAACACCATTTCGGCAAAAGCGCTTGATACATACAATCATGCATTCGGTAGTACTTTGGGAGGTGAGAACTGTGCATTTATGCGTAATTTGTGGGCCAGCAACTCGGGACGTAACCCTTCTATCGGTTGGAATGGCGTCTTCAATTTTGTGAACAATGTAGTGTTCAACTGGGTACACCGTTCTTCGGATGGTGGTGATTATACTGCTATGTTCAATATGATCAACAACTATTACAAGCCGGGACCTGCCACTCCCAAAGATTCAAATGTAGGACATCGTATTTTAAAACCGGAAGCCGGACGAAGCAAACTGGACCATAAAGTATATGGTCGTGTGTATGCCGATGGTAATATAATGGAAGGCTATCCTGCCATAACCGACGATAATTGGGCAGGCGGTATCCAGATCGAAACTCAGCCCAACACTGACGGTTATACGGAAAATATGCGCAGCAATCGTCCTTTTGAAATGCCGTACATCCGTATTACTTCTGCCAGTGACGCTTATGATTTTGTATTGAAAAATGCAGGTGCAAACATTCCTTGTCGTGACATAGTGGATGAACGTGTTGTAGAAGAAGTAAAAACAGGTATTCCTTATTATGATAAAAAGATGGCGAAAGATGCCAACGGTGACTTGACAGGTCTGTCTCCTAAATCAATGGGTGAAGACGGTCAGTTTAAGTATCGTCGCTTGCCGAAAGACTCTTATAAGCAAGGTATCATAACTGATATCCGTCAGATGGGTGGATATCCTGAATACAAGGGTACTCCCTATGTAGATACAGATGGTGACGGTATGCCTGACGCTTGGGAAAAGGCTAACGGCTTGAATCCGAATGATCCTTCGGATGCCAATAAAGATTGTACCGGTGACGGCTATACAAATATTGAAAAATACATCAATGGTATCAGTACCAAGACTTGCATCGACTGGTCTGATTTAAGAAATAATTATGATACATTGGCTTCTAAAGGAAAGTTGATGTAAATGAACGTAAATGATTGGAAATGAAAAAAAGGTTAGGTGTAATGTATCTGTTGCTCATGGCGGTAATCTTTACCGTCGGAGCAGTGGATTTGGATCGTGAAGGCCGTGATACGGCATACGTGGAATCTATTGTAAAACGCTCGCAGAAGATTGTGGATAAACTGGAATTGAAAGATCCGGTTGTGGCAAAAGAAGTGACTACCATCATTGCCAACCGCTATTTTAAGTTGAATGACATCTACGAGGAACGCGACGCCAAAGTGAAACAGGCTAAGGAAACCATGACAGGAGAAGCTAAAGAGATTGCTGTAAAAGCTGCTGAGAATGTAAAAGATGCTAAACTTTATCGTTGCCATTTTGAATTTCCTGCTGCTCTTTCACTTTATCTTGAGCCCCAACAAGTGGATGCGGTAAAAGACGGTATGACCTATGGCGTACTGATGGTGACTTACAATTCTCATATTGATATGATCCCAACTCTGAAAGAGGAGGAGAAGGCTCAAATTATGGCATGGTTGGTTGAGGCACGTGAATTTGCCATTGATGCAGAAAATTCTAACAAGAAGCATGCTGCTTTCGGCAAATATAAAGGCCGTATTAATAACTATCTGGCAAAACGCGGATATGATTTGGTGAAAGAACGGGAGGCCTGGTATGAACGTATCAAGGCTCGTGGCGGAAAGATATAAGTGTTTATTGAAAATCAGAAAAGGAGCTTGCCCGATAAAACGGAGTCAAGCTCTTTTTTTATGTATGGATAGAGAGTACAACGGGGGGGCTGTTCCGTCTTTAATACTGAAAACAAGTATATCTCTTTATGGAGAAGAAGCTTTGCTTCTCTATAAGATACAGAGTGAAAGTCTTTATGATTTAGTTAAGGCATGCGTTTGATGCATGTTAAAGATAGGGGAGAATGTTTTGAAGTTATAGAAAAAATAATAATTTAGCAACCAAATGAACCAATTCAAAAAACTATTTGCAGTAGCAACATTAACAGCATGTGTGTTGCCGGTAGCAGCACAGTATCCTGTGATTCCTGATTCGGTGAAGATCAGGGGAGAGCACCAACAAGAGGAAATAGACCGTAAATCCGAAGAGGCATGGGCAAAGGCATTACCCGTTGTAATGTCTGAAGCGACCCAAGGGCGCCCTTATAAACCTTGGGCTTCCAAACCTGAAGATTTAATAAAGAGCAATATACCAGCTTTTCCCGGAGCGGAAGGGGGAGGTGCTTATACTCCCGGCGGACGTGGCGGAAAGGTTATCGTAGTTAATTCATTAGCCGATAGTGGCCCCGGAACCTTGCGTGAAGCTTGCGAAACAGGAGGGGCACGTATAATCGTATTCAATGTATCAGGTGTTATCCGGTTGAAAACTCCTATTAATGTGCGTGCTCCGTACATCACTATCGCAGGGCAAACAGCTCCCGGTGACGGAGTTTGTGTAACAGGGGCTTCATTCTTGCTTGATACTCATGATATCATTATCCGTCATATGCGTTTCCGTCGGGGGGCACAGGATGTATTCTTCCGTGATGATGCTTTGGGAGGTAACTGTGTGGGTAATGTAATTATCGATCATTGTTCCGGAAGTTGGGGACTGGATGAGAATATGTCTCTTTACCGTCATGTATACCATCGTGATTCTACCGGCCATGGTTTAAAACTTCCTACTGTCAACATTACTATTCAGAATTCTATTTTCTCAGAAGCTTTGGATTGTTACAATCATGCTTTCGGAGCGACTATAGGCGGTCACAACAGTATGTTCTGCCGTAACTTGTTCGCATCCAATATCAGCCGTAACTGCTCCATCGGTATGGATGAAGATTTTAATCTGGTAAACAATGTTACTTTCAACTGGTGGAATCGTTCTGTTGACGGAGGCGACGAGACCAGCCGTCTGAATATTATCAATAACTATTTCAAGCCGGGCCCCATCACTCCTAAAGATAAGCCTATTGCTCATCGTATCGTGAAACCCGAATCAAGTCGTGACAAGAAGAAACCCGATACATTTGGTAAGGCTTATGTAGCCGGAAACGTAGTGGAAGGCAATGCGCGTGTGACAAAGAATAACTGGGATGGCGGTGTACAGGTGTATAATATGCCGGATGCCG
The DNA here is from genome assembly GCA_963651205.1 of Bacteroidaceae bacterium. Classification (GTDB taxonomy): domain Bacteria; phylum Bacteroidota; class Bacteroidia; order Bacteroidales; family Bacteroidaceae; genus Phocaeicola. The sequence continues at coordinate 4,995 of CAVJPC010000077.1, read as the reverse complement.
GGAAGTTTACAGATCAAATACGTGTAAACGAACCGTTCTCTATGCCGAATGTGACTATTATGGACGCTAAAACTGCCTATAATTATGTATTGGAGAATGCCGGAGCTACTTTCCCCAAACGCGATGCGGTTGATACCCGTGTAATAAAGACGGTAAAGACAGGTAAGGCTATTTATGTGAAAGATGCTCCTGAATTTGTGAGTCCTTACGTGAAAAGACGCCTTCCGGTGGATTCCTATAAACAAGGTATTATTACAGATCCCCGTCAGGTAGGTGGTTTGCCCGAATATAAAGGTACTCCTGTGGTTGATACGGATGGGGATGGTATGCCGGACGCATGGGAAGTGAAATACGGACTCAATCCTAATGACCCCAGTGACGCGGTTAAGGATTGTAATGGAGATGGTTATACCAATATTGAGAAATACATCAATGGTATAGACCCTGCAAAGAAAGTGGATTGGACAGAAACAAAGAACAATCACGATACATTGGAAAAACGTAAAAGCTTGATATAAGATGAATTATAAGCTATTATTAGTTGGATTTTTAAGTTTGGGGTTTGTGCAGATTGCTGCACAAACCTTTCCTTTACAGGTAAAGGAGGAGAAACTTACTTATATGACCGATGAACGTGGAAACCGCATACTTGATTACTCTTCTTGTGGTTACCGTAATTCGGAACAGCCCATACCTGATGTGGCAAACGTAGTTTTTGTACCCTGGCAGGCAGGAGATAATTCTTCCCGCATCCAGCGTGCTATTGACTATGTATCTTCGCTGGTTCCTGATAAAAACGGTTTCCGGGGGGCCGTTTTGCTAGATAAAGGGACATTTGATTTAGGAGAAAACCTGCGTATTTCTGCTTCGGGAGTGGTGTTACGTGGTAGTGACAAAGAACAGACCGTATTGCAAAAAAGAGGGGTGGACAGAGGTGCTTTGCTCTATATCGAGGGTAACAATGATCAGTCTGTTGTGGATACATTGGATGTGTTGACAGCCTACGTCCCTGTAAATACTTGTACTTTCCAGGTAGCCAACCATGTGCAACTGGCCTCCGGTGACCGTGTTCAGATTGTCCGTCCTTCTACTAAGGAATGGATCGCTTCAATAGGCTGCCAGATTTTTGGCGGAGGTATTTCTGCTTTGGGATGGAAAGAAGGGGAGATGGATTTGATATGGGACAGATCGGTAAGTAATGCAAATGGAAATCAAATCACTTTGGATGCTCCCCTGACTGTAGCTTTGGATAATAAATGGGGAACTGCCAAAGTCTTGCGTTATAACTGGCCGGGCAGAATTGCGGAAGTAGGACTGGAAAATTTGACCTTGGTTTCTGACTATAATAAAAAGTATTCCAAAGATGAAGACCATTGCTGGACAGGTGTATCCATAGAAAATGCTGAAAACTGTTGGGTACGCAGGGTAAACTTCAGGCATTTTGCAGGAAGTGCCGTGATAGTACAGCGCACTGGTTCCAAAATAACGGTGGAAGATTGTATATCTACTGAACCTGTTTCTGAGATAGGCGGGATGCGCCGTAGTACATTCTATACAATGGGACAGCAGACACTGTTTCAGCGTTGCTATTCCAAAAAGGGCATTCATGATTTCTCAGCCGGATTCTGTGCGGCTGGTCCCAATGCTTTTGTACAATGTGATACGGAGGAGTCATTGGGATTCAGTGGTTCTATTGATTCCTGGGCTTGCGGATTGCTGTTCGATGTAGTAAATATAGATGGGCATGACCTTGCATTTAAAAATTTAGGGCAAGATAAGAATGGCGCCGGCTGGAATACAGCGAACAGCCTTTTTTGGCAATGTACCGCTGCTGAAATAGAATGTTATTCACCGGCAAAAGATGCAGTGAACCGTGCATATGGCTGTTGGGCACAATTCTCGGGTGACGGTCAATGGGCAGAGTCAAACAATCATGTGCATCCCCGCAGTTTGTTTTATGCACAGTTGAAAGAACGTCTGAACAAAGACTGTTCTGCTCAGGCACGCATTCTTCCCAGAGCAACCAATGCGACCAGTAGCCCTACCGTAGAGGCTGCTATGGAAATGGCAAAGGAAGCATATACTCCTCGTCTCACTATGCAGGAATGGATTGAAGAAGCACCCTATATGGCATCTGTCTCTTCCGGAAAACTAAAATCTGTAGAAGCATTGAAGTTGAAAACTCCTGTGCAAAAGGAAAAGGTGAATCATACCTTTGCCATTGTAGACGGACGTATGCAGATGGATGGCAGGTTATTGGTAGGTGGCAGACAGGAAGTTCCCTGGTGGAACGGAAGATTGAGAACCAGCTTCCTGTCTAAAGCAAAGCCACATATCACTCGTTTCGTGCCGGGACGTGAAGGGCTTGGACTGACGGACCGGATTGATTCTACGGTGAATTATATGGTAAAGAATCAGATTTTAGTTTTGGATCATAATTACGGTTTGTGGTATGAGCGTCGTCGTGACGACCATGAACGTGTACGTCGTCGTGATGGGGATGTATGGGGACCATTCTATGAGCAACCGTTTGCCCGCAGTGGGGAAGGTACTGCTTGGGAAGGACTGAGCAGGTATGATTTAAACCGTCCAAATGCATGGTATTGGAACCGCTTGAAACAGTTTGCCGCAAAAGGGGCGGAGAAAGGTCTTGTGCTTTTTCATGAGAATTACTTCCAGCATAATATATTGGAAGCGGGAGCACATTGGGTAGACTGTCCCTGGCGATCGGCCAATAACATCAATCAGACCGATATGCCTGAGCCTGTACCTTTTGCCGGTGACAAACGTATCTTTGTGGCAGATATGTTTTATGATATCAATCATCCCGTGCGTCGTGAATTCCATAGAAAATATATTCGTCAATGTCTGGATCATTTTGCTGATGATGCGAATGTGGTACAATTGATAAGTGCGGAATTTACCGGACCATTGCATTTTGTACAATTCTGGTTGGATGTAATAGGAGAGTGGGAGAAAGAAACCGGCAAGAAAGCGACAGTGGCATTAAGCACTACAAAGGATGTTCAGGATGCCATTCTGAATGATGTACAACGTGCGAAATTGGTTGACATTATCGATATCCGTTACTGGCATTATAAAGTAGATGGACTTTATGCTCCCGAAGGTGGAAAGAATCTGGCTCCCCGTCAGCATGCCCGTAAAATGAAAGTCGGTAAAGTTACTTTTGATGAAGCTTACCGGGCAGTCAGTGAATATCGTGAGAAATTCCCCGAAAAAGCGGTTACGTACTATGCACAGAATTATCCGGATATGGCATGGGCGGTCTTCATGGCTGGTGGATCTTGCCCCGTAATTCCTGTTGCTGATGAAAGCTTTTTAAACGATGCTGCTATCATGAATGTAGAGGATACTGGTACAAATGAATACCATAAATTGGTAAAATCTGATATTGGAAGTATCATTTATTCCCACTCCGGAGCAGATATTTCTATTCATTTGCAGCCTGGGAAATACATATTAAAGTCAGTAAATCCTAAAACCGGAGTAATAACTTTAATAGATAAAACTCTGAAAATAAAGGATATATATATATTGAAAACGGAAAAAGACAGAGATTGTATTTATTGGTTTCATAAAATATAATACATGGAAGGAGAACCGAAGTCATTTTGGTTCTCCTTTTTAATGAAAATCTGTAATATTTAGCATATATGTTTTTCAGCAGGTTATCTGTTTTTTCGGTCCAATAATCAAATATTACCTAAAAAAGTAGTGTATCCTCCCTAGTTTTGCATCATCATCAAAACAACCTATAATTAGTATACTGTGATGGAACAAAACTTAAATGATAAGACAGCTTGCTTGGTAACCGCTTTCCAGTCGGGAGATGTAAATGCATTCTCTACATTATATGATATGCATGTCAATCTTCTATTTAATTATGGATGTAAGTTAACTACTGACAAGGAATTGTTGAAGGACTGCATTCATGATGTCTTTGTAAAATTGTATACAAAGAAGACGGAGCTAGGTATCATTGACAACTTCAAATCATACCTTCTTATTTCCTTAAAAAACAAATTATGTGATGAACTTCGCAGACGTATGTTCATGTCGGAGACTGCTGTGGAAGAATTAAACCCTGTTTCAGCCAGCGATGACGTAGAGCATAACTATTTGGAAAAGGAAAAAAGTTGTTTTGAAAACATGAAAGTAAAACACCTGTTGGCGCAATTATCTCCGCGTCAACGTGAGGCACTTACCTTATATTATATAGAAGAAAAGAAATACGAAGATATTTGTACCATAATGGATATGAACTATCAGTCGGTACGCAATTTGATGCACAGAGGTATTACACGGTTAAGGGAATTAGTAGGATAATATTTTAAGTTTTTAGGTGAGTACAACCTTGGACCACTATCCGTCATAGTGAAAAATGATTGTAACGTGGATACAAAAAAGGTGTATAGCAAGGTAGAAGACTTTTTGAAGGATGACGACTTTATTAAGTATGTTCTGGATGCTGCTCCTGAAACGGCTTCTCATTGGAGTAAGCTTTTAAAGGAGCACGCAGAACTGCTGAAAGTCTTTGAGGAGGCCAAAAGTGTATTAGTGGCTTCGGAAGAAATAATGGAAGTGATGACTCCAGCAGAAGAAAGGGTATTGAAACATCGCATTTTTACTACATTAGAAATAAACAACATGGATTATTAATTTAATTGTTAACCATAGAAAAATGAGAAAAGACATGAAGAGATGTCCGAATCAGACTTTGGCTTACGGCATAAGACGTACTCCTATAGTCTTGGGACTGTCAGCTGCATTATGTATGCCAGCTGCTTTTTCGTATGCAAATGTTGGTGACAGAATGGATAGTGAATTGGTTCAGTCTGTTTTGCAAGCGCATACAGTCAAAGGTAAAATAATAGATGAAACGGGAGAGCCGATGATTGGTGTGTCTGTGATAGTGAAGGGGCAAAGTACTGTTGGAACTATCACCGACTTCGATGGTAACTTCGTTTTGGAGGT
>CAVJPC010000076.1:0-3918 GCA_963651205.1 Bacteroidaceae bacterium | reverse complement strand
CGCGCTTTCTATAAATTCTCTCTCTCTTTAACTCTAATTGGCGGCTATATCGCATATTCTTGCGGTATAGCCGCACTTTTTAAGGAATTGAAAAAGATACTGTGTGTTGTGATGGTCAGTCAGGCATCTTAAATGAGGCTATTTCCGGTTCCGTATGTTCTTTCTTCATAATATCCTCGATTCTCTTTATTACGTCCGGGTGATATCTTGCCACATCGGTCTGTTCCCTTGGGTCGGATTCAAGGTCATAGAGTTGGATCCTTCTGTTTCCTTTGAAGATATTCAGGATAATGGCTTTCCATTTACCCATTCGGACTGCCTTTTGTCCTCCGCTGTCGGGATATTCCCAATATAAGAAGTCATGTTCACGTTGCTTCTTGCCTAATAATTCCGGCAGAAAACTGATTCCATCTGTAGGAGGGCACTCTACTTTTGCAACTTCACAGAAGGTAGGCATGATATCCCAAAAGGCACAAAGGAGATCACTCCGGCTTCCTGCCCTTATTTTCCGGGGCCAGCTGGCAATCATCGGTACACGAATACCTCCTTCACGAAGTGAGGCTTTGCCCCAGCCCCATTCACTTTTAAATGGTTTGGCACTGTCGAAAAAGAAAGCATCGCTTCCTCCGTTAAAGGTCGGTCCGTTGTCGCTAGTGAAGATGATGAGGGTGTTATCATAGATTCCTTCCTCTTTGAGTTTCTTGATAAGCCCTCCAATTTGTTCATCCCAGTAGCTAACCATAGCCGCGTATGTTGCCCGTGGATAGCGGCAGGGGAAATAATCCTGATTGCCTGTATATGGTTTTTCATCACCGAACTTGTTGACATAATGCTTTATCCATTTTTTCGGTGCTTGCAAGGGGACGTGGGGGACGGGAGTTGTCCAGAATAGAACAAAGGGGGTATTTTTAGTAAGGTCGATAAAGTTGATTATTTCTTTGTACATTAGGTCTGGAGCATATTCATTGAGAGTATATCGGGCATAACTCTTTTCGTCATACGGGTCAGCATCTTTATCCAGTCTGGTGTGGGGGACTACCAATGGATTGTTCAGATACTCTCTTCGTTCATTTCTATATAAAAATGGGGGATAATAGGTATGAGCTTCCCGTTGACAATTGTATCCGTAGAAGAAATCGAAACCCATTTTGTTGGGCGTGCTATCTGAGCCGGGATATCCCAAGCCCCATTTGCCGATACAGGCTGTTGCATAGCCTGCCTGTTTCAGTAGGGCCGGAATCATGACGGTTTCTGCCGGGACAGGGCGTTGCCCTTCCAGTGTAGAGTCTGCCAGTACAGCCCGGTGATCTTTTACATTTCCGCGTTCGGGCATTTCGTCATTACCACGGATATAGGCATGTCCAGAATGCAGTCCCGTGAAGAGGATGCAACGTGACGGGGCCGAGACGGCTGTTCCGGAGTAATGGTTGCTGAATGTCATTCCTTCCTTCGCCAGTCGGTCGATATTGGGCGTTTCGATGAGTTGCTGTCCGTAGCATCCCAATTCTGCAATTCCAAGATCGTCGGCGAGGATGTAGATAATATTGGGCTTTTTCTTATTAGCCCCGTGCTCCTCCGCAACGGAGGAGAGCGGAGCTAGTAAGGCAAGACCCATCATAAGATGGTTTTGTTTCATGTGCTGATTAATAGAATGGATTTTGAATAATTTGAGGAGTCTTTTCCAGTTCACTGGCACTGATTGGCAACAGATACTGTGCTTTGTTGAAATGGTTGGTCAGTGTCTTGTTCACTGTGGGCTCCTTGAAGAATGTTTCTACATTGGCTCCTTCGATGTTCCAACATAAGAAAGGTTCGTCCAGTTTCTCAGCCATCTTCCAGCGGCGCAAGTCCCAGAAACGTTGTCCTTCCAAGTAGAACTCAATTTGCCTTTCCTGACGTACCAGTTGGCGGAGTGTTTCCTGATCGTTTTCTTTTCCTTTCCATTCGGAGTTGGCATAGCTTTGAATCGACTCATCTATTCCCGGGATGCCGGCACGCTTTCTTACTTTATCCATATATTCTTTGGCAATCTTGAAGTTGTTGTCGCCTCCCATTTCAATCAGTGCTTCGGCATAGTTGAGGTACAGCTCGGCCAGACGGAATGTAGGGAATGGATATTTAATGATGCTGTTCGTGAATCCGGGATGGGTGAACTTCTTGTTCAGATATCCCGTTACTGAATAGTGTACGGTCATGTCTTTCTTGAAACCGTGTGCTCCGTTGAACAGCATTCTCAGTCCGCCGGGTACGTAAGACTTGTTGAGAGGAAGTGCTACTGCATTATATCGTGCTATTTCGTAATTACTATTATGGAAACCTATCCATGAGTAGAAACGAGGTTCGCGATTGAAATGTAGTTTTATCGACCTGTCGTTGGGGCGGTCTTCGTAGTTGTTTCCGTCGAAGTTGTGGGGCAGATAGGCTATTTGGTAACGGTTCGGATAGTCATATGTTTTATCTTTGTCCATAGGTAATCCGTGTTCCGTATAGAATAGTTCGACCATTTGTAGCGTGGGAGCTGTAGAATTCGTTTGAGTATACGGAATCTGTGAGGTTTGTCTTACTGACGAACGAATCTGTACTCCGTATGTCGATTCGCTACGATTATCTCCCCAGATGATTTCACATAAGTTCTGGTTATCAATCGTACAATATCTGACTCTGCGTTGAGCTCTTCCGCTTTCTGTTTCGCTGGTGAAGCCTGGTTTCTCTTGTGTCGGTGTTCCCGCTTCTACGTCTCCGTATAGCTTATATCCTGCTTTCTCCGCATTCTGAATAGCGTCCAGCGTTACTTCCGCACATTTCTCCCATTTCTTCATATCATATGTTTGTGAGATTAAATGTTTTCCGTCTGCATCAACGAAGTTGCTGTAGAATTCACTATTACCGTTGAATAGAGGAGAGGCTGCGTATAAATGTACACGAGAGCGAAGAGCGCGTGCCACGTGTTTGGTTGCCCGTCCGAAGTACATCGGGTTATGTGCTTCAACCAGTCCGGTCATTGCTTCATCGAGCATCTCATCAATAAACGCTACTACCTCATCGTAAGAACTACGCGCGGGTAACTCGGATAACTTAGTATCCAGGTCATATTTCTTCCGGATGATAAGAGTAGGGCCGAAAGCTTGTAATGAGCAGAAGTGGTAATAGGCAATTAAGAATTTAGCTTCTGCTCTGTAAATCTCCCGGTCGGCTTCCGTATACACTTGTGCCTTATCTATAACATCCAGGAACTCGTAGCATTGACGAACTCCTTTCCAGGTTGGCCACCAACGGTCAGAAACGATAGAGTTATTCGTCGGGTTGTAGAGTCCCATAGTGAACAACTGTTCCGGTTCGTTTGCTTTATAGTAGGTCGTTACTTCTCCTCCGGTCAACAGTGCTGTCGGATACCAGCTTTGGTATGGCTGACTGTCTTGAGAACTGCGGTTCATAGGCATATATGTGTAGCAAGAATAAAGAAATCCTTCGGTCTTGGCCGGAGTGTTATAAGAGTCCTCTATCTTGGTACGTTCATCCGGCATAATATCCAGATAGTTGCATCCACTTATCAGGATGCACAATGCAATCGCATAAATATATTTTAGTTTCATAGCAATCATCTGTATTTATCAATTAATAGTCATCTGGAAACCAACGTTAAATGTTCTCTGAGTGGGGTAAGCCATACCGGAACCTCCTCCCATTTCAGGGTCCCATAACTTGAACTTAGAGAATGTCAGCAGGTTATTGCCGCTTACATAAATTCTCATATTCTTAAAACTGTATCCTATTTCTGCATTCTTCAGCTTGATGAAGGCAGCGTTTCTCAGCCAGAATGTTGAATTCTGGTTATTGTTCGTATTATAGGCGGTAGTGAGTCGGGGATATGTTGCGTTGGGATTCGGGTTGTCGGTAGTCCAACAGCCGTCTGCTACA
>CAVJPC010000075.1:0-2244 GCA_963651205.1 Bacteroidaceae bacterium | reverse complement strand
TAGGTGTTTCTGTGACATTGGCTATGGAAACAGCCCGGTCACTCAAGATAAGTTTGTAGACGTATTTGTAACCTGCCTTCCATTGTTTGGATGGAAGTGTTTGTTTCAGTGTACGGTAATTGGCTGTTGTTTCACTCTGCTTGTCAAGTTGGACAGTGATGGAGACTGCTTTTTCTTGTGGTGCAGCAGTAAGCGGAGCAACCAGGCCATATGCAACAGTGGCGGCACTACTGTTACCGCATTGAACGGCATTTGCTCCAGACTGAGGGGCAAAAGTCAATCGATCGGTTGTTGCCAGGCCTGAAAGCGAACCATCCTTAATATGCATCTTGCCTACGTTTGATTCGGCTTTCCGGAAAGTAGTAGTACCGGTTATATCCAATGTAATATTCTTTACATAATCGTAGTCTGTTACCGGTCGTCCTGAATAAGTCTGCATCTGGAAAACAACCTGTGCTAAAGCATGATGCAGATAGATGGAAGGCTTATATTGTCCTTCGGTATTATTTGCTGTAATAGGTTTTGCTTCCGTATTAGATGATGAGCCATACAGATAATCGATTGTATTGCATTCCCAGCTATTTGCACCGTTGAAAGTAATTGCATCCGGTATCGTTACGTTGATATAATGCTCATCATTGGCTGCTGCTGTAAAGGATGGAGCCTGATCGACAGGGCTGTTAGCATAAGCAAAAATGCGGGCTGTTTCATTGTGTAACTTCACGTTTCCGCTCCATGTTAATGTTCCTCCGCTTCCTGTGGCTGTAAAATTGGTTTTACCGTTGTTCTCTATGCCCGGATAAGGAGTATGTCCATCCTCCATTTTAGTAACAAAGAGAGTGACGGTATTGATGTTTCCATCACCGGGAGACGAAGCCGTACCGTTTACAACAGAGCGTGTCTGAACCGGCCCTGTATAGAACTGAGGACGAAGATATACTTCTGAACTTCCTCCGCCCGCATCCTCTTCTGCCGAGCAGGAAAGCATCAGCAATCCCAACATACTGCACAAAGAGAAGATAAATTGTCTGTGTTGTTTCATATCGTTTTTATTTTTATATCGTTAGATGGTTGTATCCGGAACATTGTCGGTGTTCCAGCCGACAATCGTAAAACCGGCAAGTTCGAGACCAGTCGATTTTATCTGTAGTGTATAAGTATATATAGATCCTGCTTTCCATTCCGGATCGCCGATATGATCGATAGACATCTGTTTACCGTCTACCATAACGGTAATTTTCGAAGCTGATGCGTTACAGGGTAATGCGTAATTGGTTATTTCAATATCTTTTTTATTCTCGTCTGTCTCGTTTGCATTTAGCGTACGACTGAATGTATAAGAATAGGTTTTCTCAGCATAGCCGGCCAGATTGGTTAATGCGCCGTTGGTTAATTGCATGGCAGAGTTGTTTTGTAATGTAGGCATGCTGCGTTTATATTCTACTTTTGAGACTGCGCAGGTTCCTTTATACTCATCGCTACGTTTGATGACCAATTTGATTTGTGAGAAGGCATGTTGCAGGATAATGGAGATTTCGTTTCCTACATGACCGGTTGCGCGTCCGTTGTCGGCGGTAGGTTGAATGTTTGCTTTTTCGTTGTTGTTTTTGGCGGTTATACCATACATGTAATCGTTGTCTGGAGATGCAAAATCGAGATTTGCATTTGTCGAGGCGTCAGCAATTGACGGAGTAAACTCGATCACGTTTGTAGGGACAGGAATCGTAGGGACGGCTTTGCTGTCGGCTTGCCCTGACGTGATGGCATTAGGAGCCGGATAGCATGAAAATATGGTGGCTTTATCCATGTTAAGCCAAATGGTTTGCTCATCGGATGCAGGGCTGAGAGTAGTAGTACTACAGGTGTATTTTCCGTATGTACCGACTGGCCATTCACCATAGGTTGTTTTCTGAGTGCCTGCTGCGTCGTTATCCCCATCCACATTAACTGCATAGAATCCGATAGTTTTACCATCGAGGGCAGTAATATTATTAACACCACCACGTGTCAGTGAAACATCGGCTACATTCGGGTTTAGGCTTACCGGGCCGTCCTGTGCTTCCTCTTTAGAACAGGATGTTAGAAGAGGGAATGCCAGAATGGGGAATAAAAGGTACTTATACGGTTTCATATGTAATGTTATATTATTGTTATAGAATGATCTTGTTTCAATATTTGATATGTTTTGAGTCTTTGATAATAGCGACCGGTTGTATCTGGCTCCCCTCTCGAGAGGGGAGCCGG
>CAVJPC010000074.1:0-50994 GCA_963651205.1 Bacteroidaceae bacterium | reverse complement strand
AGTTCTTTCAGAACTTATCCGTTTTTACGCAATATACATCTAAGTTTACTTCTTAACTTCAAAAGTTTTAATTATTCCTCGCCAATAAATTGCCTAAACTACTTAATATTCTTACAATCCGTATTTCTTCATCTTGTTGAACAGTGTCTTCCGGCTGATATTCAAAGCCTCAGCCGTAAGTGTACGATTTCCTCCAAATTTATTCAAGGTTTCCTGTATCAGTTCCTTTTCCACTTGTGCATTCACTTCACGGATATCATTATTTTCTCCCAAAACAACCGAAGCATTACATTGCTCAACCCCTTTAATGCGGGCAGGAAGTTGCTGTACATCAATTACTTCATTCAGGCATAAGATCATGGCACTTTGGACAGCATTCTCCAAATCACGGATATTACCGGGCCAGTTATAGGCACACAGCTTGTCCATAGCCGCAGGAGTGATACTCTTTATAGACAAGTTCAAAGCCTCATTATGTTTCCGGACAAAGAAATCCGTCAATAAAGGAATATCTTCCTTACGTTCACGAAGAGGGGGAAGCTCTAATGTAAAGACATTCAGACGATACAATAAATCAAGACGGAAATTTCCCGCTTTTACTTCCGATTCCAAATCACGGTTGGTAGCTGCCACAATACGGACATTGACAGGAATAAGTTTAGTTCCTCCGATACGCGTTACTTTCCGTTCTTCCAGTACCCTGAGCAACTTCACTTGTGCATCCATGGGCAATTCACCTATCTCGTCCAGAAAAAGCGTCCCCCCTTCCGCCTGTTCAAAGATACCCGGTTGGGCTTCCTTTGCATCCGTAAAAGCACCTTTTTCATGGCCGAACAACTCGTTTTCTATCAAAGAAAGAGGGATAGCGCCACAGTTTATGGCTACAAACGGACATTCGGAACGCTTGCTACGCATATGTACCGCACGGGCTATCAATTCCTTACCTGTTCCGCTTTCACCGTGTATAAAAACGGTAGCCTCAGTTATTGCCACACGGTTTACCTGTTCCATTACGTTACGAAGACCGCCTTCACTGCCGATAATAGGCCGTTCTCCTTCTCCCAGGCGTTTTTTCAATTGACGGATTTGTCCCTTCAACCGGCTATGCTCTACAGCACGCTTTACTTTCAACAACAAATCATCATTGTCAAAAGGCTTTTCTATAAAGTCATATGCCCCTTTTTTCACTGCATCCACCGCCAATGAAATGGTTCCGAAAGCGGTTATCAATATAATAACCTGATTGGGACGGATGGCTTGTATCTTCTCTAGTGCTTCCAGCCCGGTCATTACAGGCATTTGCTGATCTAGAAGAATTACGTCCGGCTGAAATGCAGCGGTTTCCGTCACCGCCTCCTTACCATTGGCTACCGATTTCACTTCATAACCTTCCTGCATCAGCAGAACGCTCATTATCTTACGGATACGCGGTTCATCATCCGCTATTAATATTTTACCTTTCATACGTATTGGGGGAGTTTAATGGTGAAACAAGTTCCTTTACCAAGCGTGCTGCGGACTTCCAACTCCCCTTTATGACGGTTGATAATGCCATAACAGATAGCAAGTCCCAATCCTGTCCCTTCCTCCTTGGTAGTAAAAAAGGGATTAAACACATTTTCTATATCTTTCTCGTCAATGCCTTTTCCCGTATCTTCAAACGAAAGCAAGAAATAATGGCTGCGGGCATCAATCATAGCACCTTGCTCCATACTTATATATAAGGTACGGGGACGGGATTCATCATTCTCTTTCATTGCTTCCACTGCATTCAGAATCATGTTCAGACAGACTTGCTTCAGTTGCTCCGCATCTCCCATGATCGTGGTCTGTTCAGTGAAATATTCAAATTCCACTTCAACTTGCTGCTTTTTCAACGTGTTGTTAACAAGTAGCAAGGTCTGGTTAATCAACTGTTCCATATTGACTTCCGTAGCATTTAATTCCGATGGACGGGCAAATGAGAGCAATCCTTGCACAATCTTGTTAATACGTTCCGTCTCATTCAACAGTTCGTGCATCATCTGCCCTTTCTCCGTACCCGCATCAAAATCACGGCTTACATACTGAAGGGTGCTGCGAATGGATGTAAGCGGATTCTTTATCTCGTGCGCCGCTCCGGCAGCCAATTCACCCAATACAGCCAGTCGGTCGGTGCGATACATCCTTTTCAAGCGGTCGCGCTGGATTTCATAAAGGGAAGCGTGTTCGATGGCAAAAGCAGCCTGTCCCAATAACAGGGAAAGCAGTTCCAGCTCTTGTTTCCCGAACTTCTTTCCGTTTACTTTCCTGCCCATTATCAGAATGCCGCTGATGCGGTTCATCACGTTCAGGGGATAGACTATTTCCGCTTTCAGCCGTTTCAGCACTTCCTGCTCTTCCACGGAAAAATAGGAGAGAAGGAAAGTATTTTCAGAAACAACCAACGGACGCTCATTGACCGCCAGCCAACTCACCAGTTTCCCCCTGCCCGAAAAATAGGGGGGATTCTTGCCTTCCACACCCTGCTCCTTATATTTCTCCGTACTTTCATCAGACAGGAACAAGGAGACAGTTTCTACCGGAGCAATCTGCCGCACCTTCGACAAGAAATTCTTTATCAACAATTGCTTGTCGGCAATCAGCATCAATGAGCGGTTGAACTCCGACAAGAGTTGCTTTAATTCTATGTGGGGGGAGGTGGGAAAGAGATGGAACATGCTGTTTCTTTATTTAAATTTCTGCAAAGATACATCATTTGGAATTACATGTGTAACAATTTACCCAAATATGAGTAATCATTTTCTCAAATTTGATTACACACCGATTACATTAAAACAGCAATACACTGATAATCAACACCAAAAACTCTTTGGCACAGTAATTGCATCTCTTATAACAAACAAAGGTATAGTAACGGGTAACCGGGTAAACAGTTACCCACCCAAAAGAAATAAAAAAGATAAAGATGAAAACAACAAAATTACTCTTGGCAGCGCTCTTGGCAGGAACTGCCATCACTACACAGGCACAAACCATTACCGGAAAACTGACCGATGAAGCCAATGCTCCATTGGAATACGCCAATGTCGTATTATTGAATCCCGGAGATTCCACTTTTATTCAAGGAACAGTCACCAACACAAACGGAGATTTCACCATAGATAAAGTAAACGGAAAAAGCTACATCCTGAAAGCATCTTCCGTAGGATATGAAACAGCCTACAAGAACTGCCGGGCAGAAAACATAGGAACGATGATTCTGAAATCCGATGCTGTTACCTTGCAGGAAACGGTCATCACCGCCCGCCGTCCCACCTATAAGATGAAAGGAAACAGCCTGGTCACCAGTGTTTCCAATTCCTTGCTCAGCACCGCCGGAACAGCCAACGATGTGCTGACTCACATCCCTTTCATACAAGGTGACAATGGTGAATTTACCGTATTTGGAAAAGGCACGCCACTCATTTATCTGAACGGACGCCAGCTCCGCGACCTCAGTGAACTGGAACGTCTCAGTTCCAAGGACATTCAAAGTGTGGAAGTAATTACCAATCCGGGAGCAGAATATGATGTAACCGTAAAATCCGTCATCAAAATTAAAACGGTCAAACCCAAAGGGGAGGGGTTCAGTACTGACGTAAATGCAGGTATCATCCAAAACCACAACTTCAACCACTTTGAACAACTGAACATGAACTACCGCCGCGGAGGACTGGACTTGTTTGCCAATATCTACTACTCGCGTATGGGCAACTATCAGGAACAAAAAGACAAACATTATATAGAAGTAGACACCACATGGCAACACCGTTCCGAAATGAACATGAACGCCAAGAGCCATTATATCAATACAGAAGGCGGATTCAACTATATGATAAACAGCAACCATTCCCTGGGAGCACGCTATACTTTCAACCGTTCGCCCAAAAGCAATCTGAAAATGACTTCCGATTACGAAATCATGGCCAACGGCTCATTTTACGACAAACAACATTATAATTACGACTGGAACAACAATGATTTCTCCCACCGCATCAATGCCTACTATCTGGGCAGCATCGGGAAACTGGGCATCGACTTCAATGCCGATTATTACAGCGGAGAAACCCGCCAATATCAAAACGTGCTGGAAACCAGTGAAGAATTTGAAGACCGCCATGTCACTGCCAGTAACCTGAACGACAACCGCCTGTATGCCGCCAAGCTTGTTCTTACCCACCCCATCGGCAAAGGAGAACTGAAAGCCGGAGCCGAATACAGCCATACCCGCCGACTAAACCGCTATGAAAACCCACAGAATTACCTTCCCGAAACCGACAACGAGATCAAGGAAGACAAGCTGGCAGGATTCGCCGAGTTTGCCATTGCCCTGGGCAAGCTGCAAGCATCAGCAGGTTTCCGTTATGAACATGTCACTTCCGAATACCTGGACAAAGGTAAACGGATAGAAGAACAAAGCCGGAACTATGACAACCTGTTCCCCAATATTTCTTTTGCCATGCCTGTAGGAGAAACCCAGCTGTCATTAAGTTATACAGCCAAAACACGCCGTCCGTCTTACAATGAACTGAGCAGTAACCTGCAATATGATGACCGTTTTACCTACGAAGGCGGAAATCCCAATTTGAAGCCCGAAACCATCCACGACCTGACATTCATGGGCAGTTACCAATGGATGCAACTTTTTGTCAGCTACCAGCAACGCCGGGACGCCATCGAATTTGTAGCCGAATCCTATGACCAAAACCCTGCCATCACCCTGTTTACCCGTGAGAATTTCAACAAGATTGAAGCACTGAACGCAGGATTCGTCCTTTCTCCCAAATTCGGTATTTGGGAACCTTCCCTCAGCCTGCAAATGCAGAAACAGTTTTTTAAGAACATGACTATGGGAAGCCTGAAACATTTCAACCGCCCCATCTTTGGCAGTCGCTTGGACAACTATTTCCGGTTCGGCAGGACATTGACAGGAAACCTTACCCTGTTTTACAGCAGCAAAGGCAACAGAAGCATTATGCTGGTAAAGCCCAATCAGGGAGTAAACATAAGTCTGAACAAAACCTTTATGAACGACCGGTTGGGCGTAAACCTGCGTGTAAACGATGTATTTGCTTCGCAACGAAGCTCTTTTATCATCTATGGTGACCATATGCAGTTTGACAAATGGAATTACAGTGACACACGAAGCATACGCCTGACCGTACAATATAAATTCAATACTACCCGCAGTAAATACCGTGGAACGGGTGCAGCCAACGAGGAATTGAATCGTTTATAGGCATCAGAAAACACTTTTAATAGGAAGATAACCTGCTTTCTACTGGTTGAGTTTGACTCCCCACGGTTATGGAGAGCGCTCTCCACAGATATGAGGAGCGCTCTCCACGGCTGTGGGCTGCGCTCCCCATAACCGTGGGGAGCCAAACTTGACCGGACAAAAAGGCTTTCTCTTCCTGACAAAAAACAATTCACTCCCTAACAAAAAAAGAAAAACAATAGGAGAAAAAGCATTTCCTCTCTATCTTTGAACCATTCAAAATAAACACAATATGTTACAAACCATTGATTTAACTAAAAGATATGACGACGGAAGCCTGGCTCTCGATGCACTGAACCTCCAAATAGAAGAAGGAGAAATCTTCTTCCTGCTGGGAGCAAACGGTGCCGGGAAAACAACCACACTCAATCTGTTCCTCAACTTCATCCGTCCCACTTCGGGACAAGCTCTGATAGACGGACTGGACAGTGTGCGCCAATCTCTTGAAGTAAAACGCCATCTCTCCTACATATCCGAGAACACCATGCTATACGGTGACTTTACCGCCCGCGAGAATATGGAATTTTTCGCCCGTCTGGGTGGAAAGAAACCCACACGTGAACATTGCTATGACTTGATGCGCAAAGTAGGCTTGCAGGAGAACGCATTCGAGAAACGGGTAAAAACCTTCTCGAAAGGAATGCGACAGAAAGTCGGGCTAGCCTGTATCCTGCAAAAAGATACCCCGAATATCCTGATGGACGAACCCACCAGCGGACTCGACCCTAAAAGTGCTGCCGACCTGATGGAAATCCTGTTGGAACTGAAAGCCGGAGGAAAATCCATCCTGCTATGCACGCACGACCTTTTCCGTGCACGAGGAGTGGCAGACCAGATAGGAATCATGAAAGAAGGAAGACTGGTGATGATACGCCGCCGAGAAGAATTTCTGAATGAAGATATCGAACATATCTATATGGACTATATGCAGGAGGTGAAACGATGAAAACCATATTCCTCATTGCCCGGAAGGACTTGCGGCTGAACATAAGGAGCGTACGTTTCCTGATCTGCATGGCTGTCTGCCTGCTTTTTGTCCCATTCACCGTCATTACAGGGACGGACAATTACCTGCAACAGACCGAAATCTACCAGAAACTGGAACAGGAAGCGGAGGAAAACCTGCATTCACAACATGTATGGTCCATGATACGCCCGGTTATGTTGAAACAACCGGAACCACTAAACATATTCAGCCAGGGAATCAATACCAATATAGGAATAAAGAACACGGTCGCATTGGGCGATTATCCCAACTTTCCGGCCATAAGCGGATACACGCAAGGATATTACAACAATCCGCTGCTCAATGCCTTCTCTTTTACAGACTTCAGCGGAATCTTGGGAATCGTCGTTTCCCTGCTTGTATTTTCATTTGCCTATAATGCCTTCACCCAGGAAAAAGAGGAAGGAATGCTACAGATGATTTTCGCGGAACCGGTCCGTCGGAAGACATTCCTGCTTGGAAAAATAACAGGTATATTCCTGACGCTGGCCCCTATCGTGCTGTGTTGTTATCTCATTGCCATCGGATACCTCATTTATGAGGGGATTCCTTTGCAAAAAACAGAATGGAACGGCATCTTTCTCCTCTTCATCCTTTCTTTGTGCTATCTGTTTCTGTTCATCTTGATAGGAACTTATATTTCCTCCCTGTTCCATCGTTCCCAGTCCTCGCTGATTGTCTGCTTTCTGTGCTGGATAAGTGTCATCTTCATTATCCCGCCCACAGCTTCCTATCTTTCACACATCTTCGTACCGTTAAGGGACTATACGAATATTGCCGATGAGCTTCAAAAATTGGATGATGAGTTCAATAAAAGAAACCTATATATAAACGACAGCCTCAGCAGAAAAATAGATGAAAAGAACATTTACAGTGCAATCTATGATGACGGAAAAGTGGATATATGGGGAATATCCGAAGAATATTTAAAGGTGATTCAGCAACGGAATGGTATCACGAACCGGTTACGTCTGGAACAAGCAGACCGCAAATGGGAAATCAAACGGAAGTATCTGGAAAGTATGGTCACCCAACAAAAAATAAAACAAGGAATCTCCCACCTTTCTCCCATGCAGGTATATACGGATGCCACCCAAACTATATGCCGCACCTCTGCGGACTATTGCCTGGAGTATATGGCCGAGGAACGTGCCTACCGCAAACAGGTGGTGGACTTTTTCCTGCAAAACCATTTGTTCGATTCTCTGTCTTATTTCACTACCCAGAAAAAGGAAGACTGGAAAACGTATGCCGGGCTGTTCGCCTACTTTGATACTAATTTCAAGGATATAGATAAAGAATCGCAGGATTCCTTATTACATATATTGGAAAACCGCCCCAAACTGAATGCGGATGCAATGCCCCGGTTCTGTCAGTCACCGCCTACGGTGGGCAGGCAATGGAAACAGACGCTTCCTGTATTCGAGGGGTTCATTCTGCTCAGTATTCTATTCCTTTATTTATTAATGCGGAGCTCCGCAAACTATGACATCCGGTAACGCTTATGTTCAGCATATTATTCCATACCGAACTGAAACGGAATTTCCGCCATCCGTTATTCCTCCTAATGGGAGGGATTATCCTGTGTACCTTCCTGTGCGGAACTTTGTCTTTCCACACCCAATGGCAACATCGCATGAAGGAATTTACTCAATGGGAACAGGCGCACGAGAAAGATAGTTTCACTTATCATCTTACCTCAAAAGCGCTTAATTGGGATGAATACCGGTTCGCTCCCCGAATTTCGGAAATCATAGATCCTTGTAACCGGCGCGACTTACCTCAAAGCATCACTGCTTCGGCTTTCAGAGTGGTAGGTTACAACATATCTTTAATCTCTAATAACCCATTGATAGAGAAAAGCCAGCCCATCAGCTGGACGTTCATCGTATCTTTCCTTTTGAGCTTCATGGCATTGATGCTTTCCTATAATGCCGTGTCGGGAAGTAAAAATCCCAACACCCTTTCATTGCTTTTCTCTTATCCCATTTCACGCGCCGGATTCCTTATGAGCAAGTTCCTTTCCGTGTGGCTGCTTTGCGGCGGCATTCTATTGTCGGGAATAATCATCAGTACCACTTGTCTATGGATAGCGGGCGATGGAATTTCTTCTGTTTTCCTTTTAGAAGCAGGCATCTTCTTTATTTATAGCCTGATATTCCTTGCTCTCTTCATTGCATTCGGATTACTTTCCAGCATCGTCACCATGCATTCGGGAAGCAGTCTGTTGGTCAGCGTTTCCTTTTGGTTACTATGCTTTGTCATTCTTCCCAATACGCATCAATTCATAGCCCGGCATCTTTATCCTTTCCCGGAAACCAGGGATGATATGGAAAAGAGATTCGAGAGAGAACAATACCAAATGGTTTTGGATGCCCCGGCCGGAAGTCTTACCAGTGATGTAAAACCAGACTTCCCCAATCACAAACTACGTGCCGAACTTTTTACCCGGATGAATGAAGTGTACAAACAGTTGGTTGACGAATATGCAGAAGGTACTTTTCAACAGTATGAACAAACGCTAAGTACCTTAAAATTATCTCCTTACAACCTTTATCAACAAATGAATGAACATTGGCTGAACGGGGGATATGTACGTTTCAAGAAGAACTGGGAAGCAATGAAAGTTTTCCAGAAGAAGTACGAGGAATGGTTCAAGGCAGAAGATGCCAAAGACCCTGAAAGCCCCCATTGGTACAATCCGATGGGAGACTTGAGTACCAGCCAGAAATTAATAGCCGGCAGTGAATTTCCCGATTATGCGGAACCTGACATTACTTTCAGTGAAAAGATACAGTTTGTGTGGAAATATGCATTAATAATATCGGGAATGAGTTTCTTTTTGTTAATAATCAGTATCTTTGCATTCAATAAATACGATGTAAGATGAAACGAAAATTAGTATTTGCTACAAACAATGCTCATAAACTGGAGGAAATCTCTGCTATCTTGGGTGAAAAGGTGGAATTATTAAGCCTTAAAGATATTAACTGCCATGTTGATATCCCCGAAACAGCCGATACACTGGAAGGAAATGCAATGCTGAAAGCGGAGTATATTTTTGAAAACTATGGTCTGGACTGCTTTGCCGATGATACGGGTCTGGAAGTGGAAGCTTTGAACGGTGCGCCGGGTGTTTATTCCGCCCGTTATGCCGGAGGCGAGGGACACAATGCGGAAGCCAATATGCAGAAACTGTTGCAGAATATGCAGGGAGCACCCAACAGAAAGGCACAGTTCCGTACAGCCATCTGTCTGATTCTGGATGGAAAGAAGCATTTGTTCGAAGGAATCGTGAAAGGTGAGATTATCAAGGAGAAAAGAGGAAATTCCGGCTTCGGATATGATCCTGTCTTTGTTCCGGAAGGATATACCAAGAGTTTTGCTGAAATGGGGAACGAGACGAAGAACAAAATCAGCCATCGCGCACTGGCGGTAGAGAAGCTTTGCCGGTTTCTGAAGGCATAAAAAATCAGAAACAATGGAAATAAGAATCAGACAAGAACAGGAAAGCGATTACCGGGCAGTATATGCATTGATAGAACTGGCTTTCAGAAATATGGAAGAAAGTGACCATAGTGAACATCATTTGGTGGAACGCTTGCGCAAATCGGATGCTTTTATTCCCGGCTTATCTTTGGTAGCGGAAGTAGATGGAGTTGTTGTAGGGCATATTCTATTAACAAAAGTAGAAATTGTAGCCGATGATAAAGTGACTACTTCTTTAGGACTGGCTCCTGTTGCCGTACTGCCAAAGTATCAAGGAAAAGGAATAGGGGGTGCGTTGATACGGACAGCGCATCAACGTGCTTCCGAACTGGGCTATGGTTCTGCTGTCTTGTTGGGACACAAAGATTATTATCCTAGATTCGGATACAAAAAGGCTATTGATTTCGGAATTGATTTTCCTTTTGATGTCCCTCATGAATTCTGCATGGCCGTTGAACTATTGCCGGATGGACTGAAAGATGTGCATGGAGTAGTTAAATACCCACAGCCATTTATGGAATAACTATAGTTTGGGCGGAAGTATTCCGCCCAAACTATAGTTGGCTATTGTGTCTTTTATTGATTTTCTACAATCCCAGTTTCTCCGAGATTTCCAGCATCTTCTTGATAGGTTTTACTGCTTCTTTTGCAATTGTTTCGTCCACCGTTACTTCCGGCCATTCATACTTTAAAGTATTATACAGCTTCTCCATCGTATTCAGACGCATGAAGTTACATTCATTGCAAGCGCAGGTACTGTCTTCGGGAGGAGCGGGAATAAAGTTCTTCTCAGGACATTTCTTACGCATCTCGTGCAGAATACCACTTTCCGTAGCCACAATAAAATCTTTCTTGTCACTGGCAATGGCATATTTCAACAGTCCTGCCGTAGAAGCAACCTTGTCGGCCAGTTTGGAAACGGCTCCCTTACATTCGGGATGAACCAGAATAGCAGCGTCAGGATACTGTTTTTTCAATTCCAGTATCTTTTCCACAGAGAATTGCTCGTGCACATGGCAGGCACCATTCCAAAGCAACATATCGCGTCCTGTAATCGAATTGATATAATTACCCAAGTTTCTATCCGGACCGAAAATAATCTTTTCATCTGCCGGGAAACTTTCCACTATCTGCTTGGCATTAGTAGAAGTGACCACCACATCGGTTACCGCTTTGACAGCTGCCGTAGTATTGACATACGAAATCACCGTATGGTCCGGGTGCTCTTGGACAAACTTGGCAAATTCATCGGCGGGACAGCTGTCGGCCAACGAACAACCGGCATTCAGGTCCGGTACCAGCACTTTCTTGTCCGGACAAAGAATCTTAGCCGTTTCCCCCATAAAGTGAACACCGCACATCACAATGATATCAGCATCCGTTTTTGCCGCCCATTGTGCCAGTGCCAGGCTGTCACCTACAAAGTCGGCAATATCTTGTATTTCGCCCGACTGGTAGTAGTGTGCCAGAATAAGCGCATTCTTTTCCTTTCGCAGCTTGTTGATCTCCGCTTTCAGATCCAAGGTCTTGTCTACCGGTTCGGTGACATACCCACTTTTCAACCATTCCTCTTTATTCATTATTTCTATATTTTTTCTTCTTCCTTCTAAAAAAAGAAATATGGTATTAATGATAGTCTGTTAATACTGTTAGTAAAAATAGAGTGCCTTTTCTTGTCTGATAAGTTATTCATCCGTGATGCAAAGATATGAATAGACAATCAACCGGCTTAAGTCTTGATTATACTGTCTTTACTTACTCTATTAACAAACTGTTGATAATATGCAAAGTTAAAAACTTTATGGTTATGATCACCTAAAATAGTGATTAAATTGTGTTGATACCGGTGGTTTAAATAATGAGATTAATTTTTGGATTGTTTATTTTGAGTGTACCATATACCATTATTTGAAATATGCAAGAAATACTTTTGAAATAATATCCTCATCCTTTTTACATGTTTTCAACCGTTATCAACAGGGGTATGTGAATTAGTTATTATCTTTGCAATCGTTAATGATAAAGTAGAAGATAGAATATGAGGAAACTCAAAATAACAGAACTGAACCGGCTCTCAGTGGATGAATTTAAGAAAGCCGATAAGTTACCCTTAGCCGTGGTACTGGATGAAGTACGTAGTTTGCATAATATAGGTTCGGTATTCCGCACATCGGATGCATTTTTGGTAGATTGTATTTATTTATGCGGTA
The DNA here is from genome assembly GCA_963651205.1 of Bacteroidaceae bacterium. Taxonomy (GTDB): domain Bacteria; phylum Bacteroidota; class Bacteroidia; order Bacteroidales; family Bacteroidaceae; genus Phocaeicola. The sequence goes on along the minus strand of CAVJPC010000074.1, from coordinate 38,990 downwards.
TTACAGCCACGCCGCCCCATCCCGAAATGCATAAGACAGCCTTGGGAGCCGAAGATACAGTGGAATGGAAATATAAAAAGAATACGCTTGATGCTGTTCAGGAACTTCACGATCAAGGATTTACCGTATTAGCTATCGAACAGGTGGAAGGCAGCACCCTGTTGGACCAACTGGAACTGGATGCCGATAAAAAGTACGCTATTGTCATGGGAAACGAAGTGAAAGGTGTACAGCAGGAAGTGGTTAATGCCTGTGACGGATGCATTGAGATTCCTCAATATGGTACCAAGCATTCATTGAATGTATCGGTAACCACGGGAATCATCCTATGGGAGTTTGCTACTAAATTAATGAGATTCAGACAATAAGAACAAAATTAAAAACAGCAAGAATCAGTTAGATCTGTCCGTTTTCAACTAACAATACCACCCGCTCGGTCAGTTGATCTTCTCCCTCCGGATGATATTCTTTCTTCAAGCTGGCACCGAAAAGTGCTGCAAAAGTTTGATAGAATCCGGCTTTAAAGGGACCCATAAAAGCTTTCACCAATTCATAAGAGGAAGAATCCGTCTGGCGGTTTACTAACTTTATCAACAGTTTGCCCTGTGAAAAGGTTAATTTCTTCATAGCCGGTGTATATTGCTCTTTCAGCCCCTTCTCTACGAGTTTCAGATGTTTGTCCCTGGCTTTCTGGTCAGGCAAGGTTGCTATGTATTCGTAAGTTTCAATAACAGCACGGTTAATGGCACGGGCCAGCGGTAAGGTCTTCTTTACATTCCTTACCAGGCGGTAGTATTCCCGTCTTTCTTTTTCATTCTTGAATTTTAATGGCTTGAAAATGTATACATTAGGTAGCTGTACGGCTGGGATAGTATCTCCTTTGTACACACATACAGGTACCATGTATCCGTTTATAGTAGTCGTCTGTTGCTGAGAATAGGCAGCAATGGCTATAAAGGAAAAAAACAATGCTATAAAGAGTTTCCTTTTCATCTTGGTGCAAAAGTAGCAAGAAATATGATTACTCTGTATAGTGGATAAAACTATTTAACTTAAAACACGCCAATGAATTACAAAATGAACAGGTTGTTGAAAGTAATGTTAATTATCTGTATTACAATACTTTTGTCGGTGCATAACCTGTGTGCACAGGAAGTATGGGAGGAACTGGCAGAGCAATTAATGGATGAAGATGAAAACAGTTCGTTTCAATGGGATACCCACTTTGAAGAGCTTTCCGAATGGCGTGAAAATCCCATCAATATCAATACAGCCACTAAAGAGCAACTGGAACGCTTTCCGTTTCTTTCTGATCAGATGGTGGAAAATATTCTTTATTATCTATATAAATACGGTCCTATGCTTACCCGGAATGAGTTATGGATGATTGAAGATATTGACAGGCAGACCATTCAGTATTTACAGCCATTTATTTACGTTGAAACTCCTGAGAAAGAGGAATATAAACCTACTTTGAAACGGGTATTGAAATATGGCAGGCAAGAGTTATCAACACGTGTGGATATTCCTTTTTATACAAAAGCCGGGTATCAACAGTACCCGGCTGAAACTTTAAAAAAGAATCCGAATAAGCAATATTTGGGATACGGGTATTATCACAACCTCCGCTATAGTTTTCATTACCGAGATCAGATCTATGCCGGACTCACGGCCGAAAAGGATGCGGGAGAGCCTTTCTTTACCGGGCAGAACAAAAAGGGGTATGACTTTTATTCACCGTACCTGTTAATACGTAATATAGGAAAAATCAAGGCTTTAGCTATAGGAAACTATCGTTTGAGTTATGGTTATGGACTAGTTATCAACACCGATTTCGGGATGGGAAAAACGGCTACACTCTCTACTTTGGGAAATAAGAGCCGGGGAATACGCAAGCACTCTTCTACGGACGAATATAACTATTTCCAAGGAGTGGCAGGTAGCTATAAACTAGCTAAAAGGTGGACTATAGATGGTTTTTATTCGTATCGGAAGATGGATGGTATGGTTGATAACCGGTTTATAAGATCGTTGAAAAAAGATGGATATCATCGGTTGTTCCGTGAGTTTGAAAAGAAAAATACATTGACTAATCAATTGATTGGAAGTAATTTAAATTATAACGGAAAGTATTGTGAACTGGGATTAACAGCGGTTTATAATGTTTTCAACAAGCCGTTGAATCCTGAGAAGAAGTATTATAATATTTATTATCCGCGTGGAAAGGACTTTTATAACGTGGGAGGAGATTATAAATTTTTCTGGAAACGTTTTTCTTTATTGGGTGAAACGGCCATAGATAAATGCGGAGCTTGGGCAACTATGAATATGCTACGTTATTCACCGAAGGGAGGAACGCAGTTAATAGTTATGAACAGGTATTATGATGCGAAATATCAGGCTGTTTATGCTCGTTCCATAGGAGAAGGAAGCACGGTACAGAATGAGAGCGGATTTTATATAGGAGTGGAAACCAACATTTTAAAGTATATCAAAATGACTTGCTATGGTGACTTTTTCTATTTTCCCTGGAAGAAGTATTTAGTAAGCAAGGTAGGAACCAAAGGATGGGACGGATTACTCCAATTAAGTTATTCACCTACTTATGAACTGGGAATGTTTATAAGATATCGTTATAAAAAGAAGGAAAAGGACTTCACTGCGGAGGATAAAACCAAGCAAACCATTCCATTTATTCAGCAGAAATGCCGGTACCAGTTGAATTATACCTTGAAAGATAAACTGACGTTGAAAACCATAGCGGATTATGTACGTATCAACTTTCGTAAGCAATCTGCTTCCAATGGTTTTCTTCTTTCTCAAAGTGCCGCTTATACATTTCATTCGCTTCCTCTTCAGCTTGATTTGAGTGGCGCATGGTTCCATACGGATGATTATAATTCCCGTCTCACTATCTATGAAAAGAGTGTGCTCTATGCTTTTTCCATGCCTTCATTTTATGATAAAGGTATGCGGTTGGCAGTGAACGCCCGTTATGAACTGAATAAACACATTATCTTGCAGGCAAAATATGGAACCACCCATTATTTCAACAGAGATAAGATAGGTTCTGCCTTGGAGGAAATTGACGGCAGTACAAAGAGTGACCTTTATTTGCAGTTGAGACTGAAATTCTGAAAAACATTCTGTATTTTTGCACTGTTATCAACTGAAAAAATAACTATGTCAACAGTCATTTATCCTTCTCCCATCTTCGGTCCGGTACATAGTCGTCGTTTGGGAGTGTCTTTAGGAATCAATCTTCTTCCCGAAGATGGCAAGTTTTGTACCTTTGATTGTATCTATTGCGAATGTGGTTTTAATGGAGATCATCGTCCGAAGAAGAAACTGCCTACCCGTGAGCAGGTTCGTGAAGCTTTGGAAGCCCGTTTGCTAGATATGCAGCATAATGGTCCCAAACCGGACGTGCTGACTTTTGCCGGTAATGGCGAACCGACGGCTCATCCTCAATTTGCAGGAATTATAGAGGATACTTTGGCACTGCGTGATACATATTTTCCGCAGGCAAAAGTAAGTGTATTGAGTAACTCTACTTTTATTCACAAACCGGAGGTATTCGATGCATTGAATAAGATAGATAATAATATATTGAAACTGGATACCATTGATACGGATTATATTCATTTGACGGATCGCCCGACCGGGCACTATGATGTGCAGAAAATTATAGAAGGAATGAAAGCTTTCAAAGGTAATCTGATTATTCAGACCATGTTTATGAAAGGTACTTATCAAGGGCAGGATGTGGATAATACTTCAGACCGATATGTGCTGCCCTGGCTGGAGACGGTGAAAGAGATCGCCCCCCGCCAGGTGATGATTTACACCATCGACCGCGAAACACCCGATCATGATTTGGAAAAGGCTACTCATGAGGAATTGGACAGAATAGGAAAATTGATAAAGGACTCCGGTATTTCGGTATCGGTCTCGTATTAAGTGAAAAAAGTAAGTTAACTTCAAGGGGCAAGTAAGTTAACTTACTTTGCCAACGAAGTTAACTTACTTTGCCCATGAACATATCTTACTTTTTCAGGTCAGTAACAATGTATAGCCTACTCCCCGGATATTCTTTAATTCAATGCGAGGCTCGTCTTTCAACAGTTTACGCAATTTTGTGATAAAAACATCCAGGCTGCGTGAAGCAAAATAATCATCTTCCGTACCCCAGAAACGGCTTAGAATGGCTTTTCTTTCCACTGTTTCATTTATATTTTCACAAAACAATTGAAGCATCTTTGCTTCGCGCACAGTTAATACTTCTTTTTTTCCGGTTTCATCATTGTGCAGAGTGGCATGTTTGGCGTCCAGTGTGAAACGTCCCAATTTGTAATGTTCATTTTCATTTCGTGATTTGGTTCCTGCTTTCATTTTCAGAATAGCTTTGACATACCTTTGTCCGCCTGTTGGTTTAGGATATTATATAAATTCTTAATTATATACATATGTTATTTATTGTCTTAGCCTGTTGTTTTTTATCTATATCTTTTTTGTGTAAAGATAGAAGATTGAAGTACTTGTTGATGGCTTGTTCTATTTTAGTTTCTCTTTTTTCTCCTAATGAAATTTATAAGCCGATTAAGTTGCTTTTATTTTCTTCATGTGGATTGATAATGGAAGGAAGATTATGTGATTATAAAGATATTATTGCTACTTTTATCGGTGCTTTAAATAGAATAATTATTCAGTATTAGTTATTGAATAATGAATTAGATCTCAATTGTGACCCTATGGAAAAAGGAATAAAAGCATACCATTCATATTTGAACTTAGATAATACAGGGGAAGTATTACCGGAAACTGTGTGTGAAGATTTAAATATAGATGATTTGTGTGAACAAGTGGATTACACTTCTTCCTGTATAGGAAGGCAATATCTTTATCATATATTGTGTACTGATAAGGTTTCTGATGTTACCAATCATGAGCAGTTCATAGAGAAATTGCAAACAGATCATTCGCTTCGAAATCAATTAGTGAATGCTCTTCAAAAACTGAATAAACCGGATGCTTATTCCATAGTAGATATTTTGGCGGAAAAGGAACATGCTTATTCACGCTGTTATTTGTTGATGATTCAGATATGCAGGTGGTTACCGGCTCTTTTTCTTATCTTGATGTTTCAATTTTCTTCTTCACCCCTTCCTCTTCTATTTTTATTAGTATCCTATATCTTTAATGGATATTTACATTTCAAACAAAAAAATATTCTTTCATGTTATTATTTCTCTATACCCCAACTATACAAACTGTTGAAAACAGCCGATTATTTAAGTACTATCCCCTCGTTCTTGTCTGTAAATGATAAAATAGAAAGCAGTATCCGAAACTTAAAGGGGCTTGTCAGGAAATTGGGTTCATTTCGTTTGGGCATAGCGTTAGAAAGTGAATCGGCCATGATTGTTTATCTGCTGACTGAGCTTATCCATATTTTTACGTTATATTCCACTATCAACATAGTGACATCCTTTCAGTTTATTCAAAAGAAAAAAGAAGAAATAGGACAAGTATTCCGCTTTGTCGGTTTCTTAGATATGCTATGTTCTCTATCGTTTTTACGTGAACAGACTCCGTATTATTGTAAGCCTTCCAAGAATGAGGCAGGAGAGCGACTGTATGCCGATAGTATATATCATCCGTTGATAACCGGATGTGTTTCTAATAATGTGTCTTTATCGGATAAGTCCATGCTTATAACCGGTTCCAATATGTCGGGAAAAACCAGTTTTATCCGTACTGTTGCCGTTAACTTGCTGACAGCAAAAGCATTGAACACTTGTTTCGCAAAAGAATTTCGTATAGATATAAACAGACGTCTTTATTCCGTGATTCACACCGAAGATAACCTGTTGGAGGGAAAAAGTTACTTCTTTAAAGAAGCGGAGAATGTGAAAGCGGCCCTTGATAAAGGAAAAGAGGGGAATTATTTGTTGATTTTCGACGAATTGTTCAAAGGAACGAATACAATGGAGAGGATAGCGATTAATTTTTCTGTATTCTCGGACTTGGCAAAAGCGAATAATCTGGTTCTTGCATCGACACATGATTTGGAATTGACTGCGTTACTTCATAGTCAGTATGAATTATATCATTTTAGTGAAACGATAGCCGAGGACAAACTTCAGTTTGACTATAAACTGAAAAAAGGAGTGGCAAAAGAGGGAAATGCCATCAGGATATTGGAATTGTGCGGTTATCCTTCCGAATTAGTTCAGTTGGCCAAAAATACTCTTCCCATGATACATTGATATAAATCTAAAACATAAGAATCTCATAGTAATCAGCATTATATAAAAATAGCCGATTGATTATTGGTAGCGTCATGAACAGAACTGCGTAATTCCTTTCTGATAGAAGAATTTAACCTTTCCATCCGTTCGCTATTCAAAAAAAAGAAGTACATTTGCTTAATCATCAAACCATAAGCATTATGACCATCATTGCCAACCCTATTTACGATGCCGTTTTCAAATTCCTGATGGAAGACAAGAAAGTCGCCAAGATACTGCTCTCCGCATTGCTGAAAAAGGAGATAATAGACCTGGAGATGCGCCGCCACGAGTATACATCCATGGAGCAGACACGCATCTCGCTCTTCCGCATCGACTTTTCGGCAAAGATTCGTGAGAATGACGGTTCGGAACACCTTGTCCTTATCGAACTGCAAAAGACCTGGCTGATTACGGAAACCTTGCGCTTCCGCCAATATTTGGGCACACAGTACCTCAACAAGGAGAACATTATCGAAGAGAAGAACGAGTACGGACAAAAACGGACATACGGGCTTCCCATCATCTCTATCTACATCTTGGGGCATTCCTTGGGCGATCTCACCGAGCCGGTGGTTTATGTGCGTCGCAGCTATCTGGACTATGATGACCATCCCCTTCCTTCGCCCGACCCTTTCATCGAGAGTCTGACCCATGACAGCATCATCGTACAGATTCCGTTCCTCACCGGACGTACCCGCAACCGCCTGGAACGCCTGCTGAGCGTGTTCGACCAGGAATACCGACAGCCCGACAGCGAACATTATCTGGAAATTAACGATGAGCACATGGATGAGGAAGTGAAGTATGTGGTCCACCGCCTGCTGAAGGCAGCCGCAGCACCCGCTGTGCGTCGTGCCATGGAGATAGAGGACGAGATTCTCTCGGAAATAGAGGATAGGGATACGACAATAATGCTCAAGAATAAGGTGATAGAGGAGAAAGAGCAGGTCATCGAGCAGAAAGAGCAGATGATTGAGCAGAAAGAACAGGTGATCGAGCAGAAAGAGCAGATGATTCGTTCAATGGTTAAGATGCTCTGTAACAATGGAGCATCAATTGATGAGATATCCGAACAGTTAGCAATACCTATGGAACAAATCAAACAATATATCGATTCATGATACGGTTGTGATGTTCCGGAAAAGATACGGACATTATAGATTGACTTCTTTCATGAAGGTACATTCCAAAGAAGTTAAAAAAGAAATATAGGTACCGTTACTTTGCCGGTAATCATAGCTTATATATCAAGAAAATACCACATTTAGTGACATTTATCTAAAAGTGTTTCACTTTATACTAATGCCTTGAAACAAGAGTTATTCCACGGAAAAACAAAATTTCTCTTACCGGAAAATAAATTTTACTTCGGTGTAACCTTGGTTATTGGCTAGTGAACTTATTTTGTAATAAACGTAATAATAGTGGTAGCAATGATAGTAAAGATACCCCATATAGAAATGCTGCAATCATTAGTAAATCACTTTATTTATCGGTGTTTCTTTATATAGTGGCAGTAGTGGTTGCAAATTTGATAACTTAATTATTGGTTGCTGAATTTCTATCTGTTTTAAACGAATGAACTGTTAACCTATAGATAACAATTTGATAACATATTTCCTTTTTCCTTTCTTCTACTTTTGCAATATGAATCAGTAAAAGTAGAAATATTATGTTATTACCAAACGAATGGATAGAGAACAGTATTGAAACATACATCTATCAACACACCACAAAATCCCAGATTATCTATTGGATAGTATTAGCTGCCGTTACTGCCGCTATGATTGCATTGCCTTTTATCTATGTAGACATTTCCGTGCAGGGCAGTGGGGTAGTGAGACCGGTGACTGAAAAGACCGAAATCAAATCGGCAATAACAGAACTGGTAGATTCCGTCTATGTACGCGAAGGCGACCAGGTAAACAAAGGAGATGTCCTTCTCCGTTTCCGCACTAATAATTCCGATTATAAAATCAATTACCAAACGAATCGTTTGAATGACTATGAGGCACATTTGGTGGATTTAGCTTATCTGGCAAAAGGTGCATGTCCTGCTGTGTTCCATTCTCCGGTACGTCAACAAGAATACACCTATTTCATAAAAAAGAAAAAAGAGTTGGAAACCTCATTGGCTCAGGCAGAAAAAGAATATAAGCGAAATAAGAACCTCTTTGATAAGAAAGTGATTTCAGAAGAAGAATATGATAAATATGATTACCAATACCAAAGCCAGCAAAATGAACTGGCTTCATTGATACAAAGCCAGTTGAGCACATGGCAGGCAGATATGAATACGTATCGTAATTCCCGTAGCGAAATGAATACCACCTTGCAGCAGGAGTTGAAAGACAAAGAACTCTATATAGTCCGTAGTCCGGTAAGTGGAACCATTGACCAGTTTTCAGGCATTTACAGGGGAAGCAGCATACAGGCAGGACAATCATTGGCAGTGGTCAGCCCGGATTCTACCCTGTGTATGGAGATATATGTCACGCCCAGGAATATAGGATTTATGAGTATCGGAATGCCGGTCCATGTACAGGTGGAATCATTTAATTATAATGAATGGGGAACATTAGCCGGAAAAGTAACAGAGATTTCATCGGACTTCCTGACGGACAGCCAGGGAAATTCATTCTATAAAGTGAAATGCCAAATGGAACGTAACTATCTGATGCTGAAAAGCGGTCAAAAAGGAATATTGAAAAAGGGCATGACCGTCAGTGCTCATTTTATGATAACCCGGCGTTCATTGTTTGATTTGCTGTATCAGAAGATAGACGACTGGGTGAATCCCAAACAATATGAGAATAAAACAATGATGGCTAAATTTTAAATACAGATATAGATGAAAAAAGGAATTAAAATCAAACAGTTTGATATAACGGATTGCGGAGCGGCATGTCTGGCTTCCGTGTGTGCTTATTATGGTTTGCAGTTTCCCATTGCACGTATCCGCCAGTATGCGTTTACCGACCAGAAGGGAACAAATGTTTTGGGGTTGATAGAGGCCGCCAATAAGTTGGGTTTGTCAGCCAAAGGGGTTCGGGCCAAATTTGAGGCACTTTATATTGTTCCAAAACCGGTCATTGCCCATGTCATAGTGCACAATCAGCTCCAGCATTTTGTAGTGATATACAAGGTGGAGAAAAAGAAGGAATACATTGAATATATGGATCCGGGCGACGGAAGGATGCACCGCGTGACTAATCAGGAGTTTGAAAAAATGTGGACAGGTGTATTGGTATTGATGGAACCTGAAGAAACTTTCAAGACTGGAAATATGAAAACCAGTATGGCCCGAAAATTCTTCTCTTTGCTTTCCCCTCACAAGAGTGTGATGTTACAAGCTGTGTTCGGAGCACTGATTTATAGTATTTTGGGATTATCCACTTCTATTTATGTAGGGAAAATAACAGACTACGTATTGGTGGATAAGAATATAAATCTGCTCAATTTGATGGGCGTTATCATGATAGTTATCCTGTTGTTACGAACTTTTATCGGGGCAATGAAAAGTATTTTGGCCCTAAAAACGGGGCAGCGGATTGATGCCGCACTCATTTTGGGTTATTATAAGCACTTGTTGACTTTACCTCAACAATTTTTTGATACCATGCGTGTGGGTGAAATCATTTCACGTGTCAATGATGCGGTGAAAATACGTAATTTCATCAACAATGTTTCACTGGATATGGTAGTCAACCTCATGATTCTTGTATTTTCCGTGTGCCTGATGTTTGTTTATTCATGGAAAATGGCATTGATCACTTTGGTGTCCGCCCCTCTGTTTCTGCTCATCTTCTGGGGATTCAACAAATTGAACCGGAAATATCAACGAGGAATCATGGAGAGCAGTGCCGATCTGGAATCCCAGTTGGTGGAATCTCTTCATTCCATTTCTACTATCAAGCGTTTCGGCATAGAGGAGTACGCCAATTTGAAGACGGAAACCCGTTTCGTACATTTATTAAAGAATACGTATCGCAGCATATATGGTTCCATTATGGCACAAGGCGGCATTCAGTTTGTATCCACAGGTATCACCATTGCCATTCTGTGGTTGGGAAGTATTTTGGTGGTCGATCAGGAGTTGACACCCGGCGCTCTGATGGTGTTTTATTCCTTGGTGGGTTATGTAATTTCTCCTATCGGTTCATTGATTTCTTCCAATCAGACTATTCAGGATGCACTGATTGCCGCCGACCGCTTGTTTCAGATAATGGATTTGGAACGCGAACAGGATGATAATCAGAAAATTATATTAGAGCCGGATATGGTGAATGATATAACTTTCGATAATGTCTCGTTTCGCTATGGTTCACGTAAGGAAGTATTCAATGAGTTGAATCTCAAAATAACAAAAGGAAAAACGACCGCAATAGTAGGCGAGAGCGGTTCGGGAAAAACCACCTTGATATCGTTGTTGCAACACATTTACCCAATACAAGCCGGACGCATTTGTATAGGTGATTATGACATTGCCCAGATAGACAACCGCAGTCTTCGCCGTAGGGTAGGTACAGTGCCACAGCAAATTGAATTATTTGCCGGAAGTGTTGCTGAAAATATAGCGATAGGTGATTTGCATCCGGATATGAAGAAAATAGCCGATCTGGTGGAACAACTGGGTTTGAAAGATTTCATAGACAGGCTGCCCAAAGGGTATATGACTTATATCGGTGAACATGGAGCCTCTTTATCAGGTGGCGAACGGCAGAGAATAGCCATAGCACGTGCTTTGTATAAGGAACCGGAGATACTTATTTTTGATGAGGCAACTTCTTCTTTAGACTCTATTTCCGAACGATATGTAAAGCAGACGCTCGATGCACTGGCACAGAGAGGAAAAACCATTATTGTGATTGCTCATCGGCTGAGCACGGTGAAAAGTGCTGACAGGATTGTAGTGATTGATAAAGGAAAAGTGGTTGAGGAAGGTTCACACAGCGAACTTTTCAATAGTGGAGGAATCTATAACAAACTATGGAACGAACAGTTTGAAGTGTTTGAATAGACATTTAACCTATTGATAACAATCCGATAACATCGTTTGAACTTTGCTCATTCTATTTTTGCATCAGTAAATGAATAGAATAAACACAATTTCAAACGATGTTATTATTATGAAAAGGTCAGGCTTGATAGTTTGGGTCGCTGTAGCTTTTGCATGGGTTGCGAATGTACATGCGCAGGATAAAAAATGGAATCTGAAACAATGTATTGATTATGCAGTAAGGCATAATATAGATGTGCAGCAAAGCCGGAACCGGATTGAGAAAATAAAGATAGAGCGGAGTTCATTGAAGAATAGTTTTTTGCCTGACCTGAATGCCGGAGCTTCGCAAAAATTCACTTTTGGCAGATCTTTGAACCAGGAAAATACCTATGAAGACAGTAATATACAGAATTCTTCTTTTTCACTGGCAACCGAAATACCTCTTTTTGAGGGTTTTAAAAAGAGTGTGTCTATTTCCCGGAATAGATTTGATGTGTTGGCAGCAGAAGCTGATAAAGAATTGATGGAAAACAATCTCTCCCTGAAGGTCACCGGCTGTTATTTTCAAATCTTGCTGGATAAAGAGATTTATCGGATTGCTCGGGAACAGATCCGGCTGACTGAAGAGCAGGTGGAAAGAACCCGGTTGCTGATAGAAAATGGTAAAGTACCGCAGTCACAGCTATATGATGTAAAAGCACAGCTGGCCGATGAGGAATTAACGGCTACGGAGGATCATAATTCACTCAGACTTTCTTTCCTGGAACTGATACAGTTAATGGAGTTACAGGGATATGATAATTTTGATATCGATTCTTTGGATGCGGACATGACTGAAATACAATCGCCGGACTCTGAAAGTATTTATGCTTCTGCATTAAATTGTATGCCCCAAATCAGACAAGCTTATTATTCATTACAAAGTTCTCTTAAAAATATAAAGGTGGCTCAATCAGGATATTATCCCACGTTATCTATAGGGGCTGGGATTAGTACCGGTTACTATTATTCGGGCGGCGCAATAAACCAGGCTTTCAACCGCCAATTTAAAAATAACATGCAGAAAAGCATTTATTTCACGTTGAGTATTCCGATTTTCGATCGTTTTTCTACAAGAAATCAAATAAGAACAGCCAGATTGGAAAGTAATAATGTTCGTTTGTCTTTGGAAAATGAAAAGAAAAGTTTGTATAAGGATATAGAAAAAGCTTATTTAGACGCCATGACTGCTTTTGAAAAATATGAATCTACCACAAAGGCAGTAGCAGCCAACCGGGAGGCCCATCGCTATGCATGGGAAAAATATGCTGCCGGAAAATCGGCTGTATATGAGTATAATGAGATAAAAATGAAACTGGCAGATGCACTGTCCCAACAATCACAGGCTAAATATACCTATTTATTGAAACAACGGATTTTGGCTTTCTATTCGTGCCATTCTTTGGTGGAGTAATATTTTCATTCTAAAAAGAAAAAATGAGTGCTAAAACTTTAATTTAGTTGTAGGGGCGATGTTCGGTCGCCCGAATACATCTGCTCATACACCTTTCGGGCTATTATCGGGCAGACAAACCCCATCGCCGTCAGGCTAAGCTGGCAAATGGCGTTTCCACCCACTGTAGGGGCGGAATGCTTCCGCCCGAATGCATCCACTCATACACCTTTCGGAGTGTTATCGGGCGCATTCAATGCGCCCCTACAGTGGATGAGAGCGTGATTTATATCTTAGCTTGACAGCTATTGGGTAAACCCCACCTCTATGGTGTGTGGAAACGCCATTTGCCGGTTTAGATCTACAAGAATAGCTGATTTGAAAATTACGTTCATATTTTTGTTCAAAAGGAGCATGCAAATAATTTTTTTTGCCTAAGTTTGTATCATTCTAAATATTTATTAACATGAAACAAAATTACGCAAAGTATTTTTCGGTGATTGTCTTGGTAGGCACACTGATGTTTACTTCCTGTCATTTGACTACAAAAGGTGATGGAGAAGTAAAGGGAGAAATGATAGAAATGAATTCAGAGTGGGATGCAAATCCTGATAAAGAAGCAGTGGATATCTTACAACCCTACAAAGACTCGATACATAGTAAAATGGACGAGGTTATTGGTAAATGTGCCATGAAGATGGAGAAGGGAAAACCGGAAGGTCTACTTTCCAATCTGGTGGCGGAGGTAATCAGGCAATCTGCCAAACAAGCAATAGACGGACCTGCTGATATGGGATTGGTTAATATGGGTGGTTTGCGTAACATCCTGCCCCAAGGTGACATCACAGTATCTACTATATACGAAATTCTGCCTTTTGAAAATTCACTCTGCGTGATGACTATGAAGGGAAGTGATATGAAAAGACTGTTTATGAGCATTGCCTCGCTAGGAGGTGAAGGAGTGAGCGGTATCCGGTTGGACATAACAAAGGACGGCACGCTGAAAAAAGCCACTATCGGCGGTAAAGAAATAGACGATAACAGAACGTATACGGTAGCTACCATCGATTATCTGGCAGATGGTAACGGCAGTATGGATGCTTTCTTGAATGCAACAAACCGCGTATGTCCCGAAGGTGCAACATTGCGCAGCATTTTCCTGGATTATGTAAAGCAGCAAACTGCTGAAGGTAAGCAAATTACGTCCGAATTAGATGGCCGTATTACGGTGGAATAAGTTATGAATTTATCTTATAATGACATTACAGATATGAAAAAATATTATTTATCATTTTTACTTCTGTTCTCGTTCTGTATTTCTATATTAGCTCAGGAACAGAATCTTATTATATTGCAAACCAGTGATGTACACAGTAGAGTAGAACCTCTTGACCAGAAAGGTGACCGGAATTATGACAAGGGCGGTATGGTGCGCCGTGCCACTTTCCTGAAAGATTTTCGTAAGGATCATCCGGATGTTTTGTTATTTGATTGCGGTGATATTTCTCAAGGAACTCCTTATTATAACGAGTTTCAGGGAGAAGTGGAGATAAAGTTGATGAATGAAATGAAGTACGATGCAATGACCATCGGAAATCATGAATTTGATTTTGATCTTCCTAATATGGCACGCTTGTTCAAGATGGCTAATTTTCCAGTGGTCTGTTCCAATTATGATGTAAGTGCTACCGTGCTGAAAGATTTGGTGAAACCGTATATTATTATTGAAAGAAGCGGTGCAAAAATAGGTGTTTTTGGTTTGGGTGCTAAACTGGAAGGATTGGTGCAGGCTACTAAGTGTGTCGGTGTAATCTACAATGACCCGGTTCAGGCAGCCAATGATGTAGCTGCCAAACTGAAAGAACAAGGTTGTGATGCAGTGGTATGTCTTTCTCATTTGGGGGTTGAGTATGACAGAGATGAATTGATTCCACAAACAAGAAATATTGATATTGTGCTGGGAGGACATTCACATACTTTTATGCAAGAGCCGGAAAACACGAATAAAAATTTAGATGGTAGAATCGTACCCCTGCTGCATACCGGAGCGAATGGAATTTATGTGGGTAAGGTGGAATTACCTATAAATAAAAAGCAGTAACAAATTATACATGTAAGCCTTTGCAATTAACTGTACAATTGGATTTACCAATAGGATTATCAGGTTCGTAAATCCGATTGTACAGTTTTTAATTGTGATTATATTTCTACTAATTTAAAAAGTCTATAACGTCGCAAGAATGACTTTTGCCTTTTCTAAAGCTACATTGATATTGGGACAAATATTTTCTTCTCCTAACAACTCATTGAATCCGGATTTCTCCAATACTTGATGCACTTTTTCATTAACTCCCGAAAGCACAATCCGGATATTTTCTTTCTTTGACATTTCGCAAAGATTGGTAAGATTATGAATACCTGTGGAATCAATGAACGGAACTTTACGCATACGGACAATACGAACTTTGGGGTGCTCACCCAATTCGGCCATGATTTCTTCGAATTTGGTAGCAATACCAAAGAAGTACGGACCGTTGATTTCATAAACCTCTACGCCATCAGGAACGGCTAAATGTTCTTCATGTACTTCCAGATCAGATTCTTTGTTCGGATCAATTTCATCCTTGATAACAGAAATTTCAGTGGTTTCCATGACACGTTTCATAAATAATACGCAGGCAATGATCAACCCTACCTCAATAGCTACTGTCAGATCGAAAATAACCGTCAGGAAGAAAGTGATCAATAAAACGGTGACATCTGATTTAGGATTCTTCAGCAGTGCCTTGAAAGTACGCCAGCCACTCATATTATAGGATACAATGACCAGTACACCAGCCAGGCATGCCATCGGGATATATTGTGCCAGAGGCATTAGGAATAAAAGAATCAGTAATAAGACCACCGCATGAATAATACCTGCCACAGGTGTTTTTCCTCCATTATTAATATTGGTCATGGTACGTGCAATAGCTCCTGTAGCAGGAATACCACCAAACAAAGGAGCTACAATATTGGCTGCACCCTGGGCTATCAGTTCGGTATTCGAGTCGTGACGGTCACCAATAACACCATCGGCTACAGCAGCAGATAACAGAGATTCTATCGCTCCAAGGACAGCAATGGTAATAGCGACCGGAAACAGGTTTTTAATGGCTTCCCAATTTAATTCAGGCACTACCGCTTCCGGCAATTGTGACTGGATGGTAAAACGGTCACCGATGGTGTCAATGCAAGTAACGCCTCCATAGGTTTTCATTAAATATACAGCAATTGTTACGACTATAATGGCAATGAGTGAGCCGGGAATCTTTTTCGAGAATTTAGGCGTAAGAGCGATTATCAGGACACTGATTATACTAATAATGGCATTCCACCAGTTTACTGTATCGAAATGACGGAAATAAATCATCCATTTGCCAATGAAGTCTCCCGGTACTTTTTCACCTCCGAAGTTAAGTCCGAAAATATCAGCAATCTGTGTCGTGAAGATAGTGACGGCAATACCACTGGTAAATCCTACGATAATGGGATAAGGAATGAATTTGATAACGGCTCCTAACTTGAATACACCCAATAAAATAAGGAGTACCCCTGCCATAAGGGTTGCTACTGTTAATCCACTAATGCCATATTCTTGGATAATGCCATAAATTATCACGATAAATGCTCCGGTGGGTCCACCTATCTGTACTTTACTTCCTCCCAGTAAAGAAATAATAAACCCCGCCACAATGGCAGTGATAATACCTTTTTCCGGAGAGACTCCTGAGGCTATACCAAATGCAATGGCTAGTGGGAGTGCAACGATACCTACGATAATACCGGCCATAAGATCGGCCATGAAACTCTCTTTTGAATAATTTTGTAACGTAGTGAAGAGCTTCGGTTTGAATTCAAATGCTTTCATTTGTGATCTACTTTATGCTATGATTTTAAATGTATTGCAAAAGTAGATAAAATTAGCATATATATTAAGGTATTATTATATTTAAATTCTTATTTTTGTTGTTCGTAGGGTGTTTTGTTAATGGTAATGGTTCGTTTTGTGGTAGAATCGTTTTTGATACTGGTTACATCTCCTCTTGTAGTGAAGTACACATAGTTTCCTCTATCGTAAAAACGATATACCTTACAGCCATCATGCTCAAACAAGTAGCTGACAGTGTACGTAGAGTTGTTTTCGGATTCTCCAACTTGTAGAGGTATGGATGCACACGAACTAAATCCTGCTATAATAAATAGGGAAGGAGCGAATAATTTAATGATAGTTTTCATTGCCGAAAAAGTTAATGTTGTTGTGAACACAAATATAGGTGTTCTTGTTTATTTTATATAAAGTGAACATTTAATTAAATATAAAAAGATAATTGTAATGAATACAACTTTGAAATAAAATATATATCTTTGTGTCATCAAAAGATGATCGAATAATAACTAACAAATAAAACTAATAATTATGACTAAGAGCGTAAAAGGTACACAGACAGAAAAAAACTTGCTGACTTCTTTTGCAGGTGAATCACAGGCTAGAATGCGTTATACTTATTTTGCAAGCACAGCAAAGAAAGAAGGTTATGAACAAATTGCCGCTATTTTCACTGAAACAGCCGATCAGGAAAAGGAACATGCAAAACGTATGTTTAAATGGTTGGAAGGTGGTATGGTAGAAATTACTGCCAGCTATCCTGCAGGTATTATCAGCACAACATTGGAAAACTTGAGAGCTGCTGCTGCCGGTGAAAATGAAGAATGGACTACTGATTATCCTCACTTCGCTGATGTAGCTGACCAGGAAGGTTTCCCTGCTATCGCTACTATGTATCGCAGAATCGCTGAAGCTGAAAAAGGTCATGAAGAAAGATATCTGGCTTTATTGAAGAATGTGGAAGAAGGTACCGTATTCAAGAAAGCAGAAGAAACTGTATGGCAGTGCCGTAACTGTGGCTACATTTATGTAGGTACGGAAGCTCCTGAAATATGTCCAGCATGTTTGCATCCGCAGGCTTATTTCGAGGTAAAGAAGAATAATTATTAATTGAAATAGAACTGCCCGTTCATTATGAATCCGGTTTCTCTGAAGAGGAGAAATCGGATTTTTTATGCTTGTAGGGTTAGAGTTAATATAATAAGTTTGCTTCTCTTATTAAAAATAATCCTTAATTTTGTGACCAATTACCTATTTATATGAAAAAACACTTCTTATTGACATTACTTCTCATGTTATTATGTCTTCCTGAGTATGTGCGTGCAATGGATGACTATGCATTGCTTCAGATAGGATATACCCAAGGTTTGTCTAATAGTGCAGTTCTTTCACTTTATCAGGATAATCAAGGGTTCATGTGGTTTGGCACCTACGATGGATTGAATAATTATGATGGTAAAACGATGAACGTCTTTCGCACTGATATGGCAGTAGAAAAGCAATTGCTTAATAATGTCATTTATCATGTAGACGGTGCGGAAAATGACTGTTTATGGATTTCTACCAATACAGGAATCAACTGTTTCTCAGTCAAGAAAAGATGTGTAGTCGGTTCCTACGAAATGTTTAAGGATGATTTTATCCTTTATTCCAATCGTAAAGGCAATGCATGGGTAATGGATAAGGATGATGTTTATTATTACAATACTTTCCTTCGTAATTTCATCAGAGTGCATAAGAAAGATAAACTTTTTAACAAGGAACTTTCGTTTGTGGATGAAAAAGGTCATCTATGGTTGTTTTCTTCCGAAGATAATAGTATTTATAGATGTCATGTTGATGATTTTGGCCGGGAGAATCCTGACTTTTCTACTATTCGCACAAATATTCATCAGAAGAAGATAAAATATACATTTTATCAAAACGGAATATTAAGTTTCATAGATAAGGATAATGACTTGTTTTTATTTGACATAACACGGAATACAAAGGTATATATCCGTAATGTGGAAGAACTCATCCGTAAATATGGGACGATAAAAGGTATCATTTCATTCTATGATGACATTATTATTGCTTTTATACAGAATGGTTTGATAAAGCTGGATGCTGCTTCCCGTTATTCAGAAAGTATCATAGACCGTAGTATCCGTATATTTTCTGTTTATAAAGATCCTGTACAAGATATTATATGGGTGGGAACGGATGGGCAGGGAGTTATGGTCTACTCTAAAAAACATGCCTTGGCTACACATCTCATGTTCAGTCATCTGCAAAATAAGATAATCCGTCAGGTCCGTTCTATCCATACGGATGATAAAGGTAATTTGTGGTTTGGGACAAAAGGAGATGGATTGGCCAGAATAGAAAATTATGCTGAAAATGCAGATGGTAAATTTCCTCTTCATTCCATTTCTGTTTATTTTCCTGGGGTGAAGAGGAATATACAGGATTATAATAGGGAGTTGGCTGAATTTCAAGTGTTTGGTCTTATCCCCAGTCGCTATATGGATGGATTTTGGATAGGATCGGCAGAGAATCCGGGGTTGTCATATTATGATTATAAAGAAGATAAAGTGATTCCGGTCACCGGTAATACAAAGTTATTGCAAAGAGTACACAGAGTATATGAAGAAAATGAAACTAACTTATGGTTAACTACATCAGGATGTGGATTATGTAAAGTGATCCTTGGTAGAAAGGATGGAAGAATAGTTTCGGATAGCATACAACAATTTATTTTCAAGGACGGTCAAAAGGAAATAAATGATTTTTTCCCGATGTTAGTGGAAAACGATTCTATAATGTGGCTGGGCAGCCGTGGTATGGGACTGGTAAGATTCAATTTCAAAACAGAAAAGCATAAAGTGTTTATTCTGGGTGATAAAGAGAAGTTCTCTATTAATGATATACTTTCCATTTATAAGAAAGAAGATACTTTTTACTTGGGTACGGTTTCGGGATTAGTGCGCTTGAAGTTCGATGCGAAAGGTAATACCGATGTATTTTGTATGGGTAAGGGACAAGGTTTTCTGAATGATATGATTCATGGTATTCTGGAAGATGAAAATGGTTTTCTATGGTTGAGTACCAATAAGGGGTTAGTAAAATATAATCCGGAAAATAACGCATTTCATACCTACTATTATAGCAATGGTTTGCAGATAGGTGAATTTAGCGATGATGCTTTCTATAAATGTCCTTTTACCGGAAATCTGTTTTTTGGGGGGATTGACGGATTGCTTTGTCTGGAAAAGGAAAGAATGAATGAAGTTGAGTATCATCCCGATGTACGTTTTAGGGATTTGACTTTAGGGCTGGAGCCGGTGAATTTCTATGATTATTATGACGAAGCGGTCAATACTCTTTATCTGAAGGGAGTTAGTCTCTCATTCTCTGTTTCTTTCATTGCCCCCGATTTTGTTGAGGGAGATAATTTTGAATATTCTTATAAGCTGGAAGGGAGTCACAAAGAAGAATGGACACCTTTTACTCCTGATAACGTGGCTACATTCAAGTCATTACGCTATGGAGACTATACGTTAAAGGTGAGATATAAAAAAGACGTGTTTGATACCGAGTATAAGTTCTATTCTTTGAAGATACATATTCAGCCTTCGTGGTATTTATCTTTATGGGCTTATACCGCTTATTTTCTGATTGTTCTTATTTTGAGTATTTATGGAATACGTCTGGCTAAAAAGTATTATCGCAGAGAGAAGCTGATAAAAGAGTTGATGCTTCATGAATCACATAATGCGGCGATGACAAGTATAAGCGGACAATTTCATGAAACGACAGGATCTTTTGCCACTATTTATAGAATGTGCGGGCAGTTACGTCAATTCAAGTCAATGCCTGGGGAATATTATAAAATGCTGGATGTCATTCATGAAACGGTATTATCATTTGCTTTTAAATCAGAAGGTGTTTGGAATGAGCATTTGACACTTGACGAATATTTACCTGCCGAAATAGCTGTGTATGGTGAGGTGAATCTAAAACAATTATCGGATGAAATAATACGTATGCTTATCTACAGAGGGTATAATAATCTGTCCGATTTGACAGTTGATATAGAAGAAGAACTTAAACTCTCATTGCCTAAAAATGCTTTGAGCTACATAATGTATTATCTTTATTCTATCTCATTGCATACCAAAGCTTCTGTACATATTTCGATAACAGCAGATGACCGGGCGTTGGCTTTGAAGTTAAGCCTGCCGGAAGAAGAGGCTGATAGGATAATCGGGCTATCCAAAGAAAGTCAGCAACTTTCTGCATCTGATTCCGATTTTAATGCTTGTTTGTACCAATGGTTATATGTTTATGCCATGAAAGTGATGAAAGGAAATGCATCACGTAAGGAGCATGAAACTTTTATTGAGTTGCCTTTGCAGCAGAAAAATGAAGAACCCGTTGAGGCTTTGAATAAAAAGTCAGTGCTTTTATTGGAAGACAGGAATGAAATGGCGTGGTTGGTAAGTGATATATTGTCTGACAACTATGATGTCTGTTGTGTAAACACCACTCAGGAAGCTTTTGGTTATTTACGCAAAAATACTCCGGATGTATTTTTGGCAGATACTATGATTTATTTAAAAGAGGAAAATAAATTTATAGAATATGTACAAACGAACAAAGGGTTGTTAATGAATACAGCTTTTATTCCCATGCTGACTTGGAAAGCGTCGTTTTTATTGCAAAAAGATTTAGATAAGCTGGTGGATGGTTTTGTAGTTATGCCTTATAATATTCTGTTTTTAAAGGAAATTGTAAATATGGCGGTAAGCCGCAGATCGGCCAAGAAGGATGGGGTTCTGGTAAATGTACCGGGCGAGACAGGAAAAGATATCATTTGTGATACGCCGGAACAGGCTAATTTTGCTAAACAACTGCTACAGGTCTTAGACGAAAATCTGGATAAAGAAGATTTGAGTACTGCATTTATTGCCGGGCAGATGAATATCAGTCCCCGCCAGTATTATCGCAGATTCAAGGAAATATCCAGTTTGTCACCAACCGATTTTATCAAGAATTATCGCATAGAGAAAGCAGCAGCCTTATTGCTTGAAACTGATTGGTCCATCTTAAAAGTAATTAGTGAAGTGGGGATACAAAGCCGGTCTTATTTCTACAAAGAATTTGCCTCACGCTATGGAGTAACTCCCAAAGTTTATAAGAAGAATATGCTGGGTAAAGAAATGACGGAAGAGTGAACTATCAATAATTAGTAGCTGATAATTTATACATGGAGAAGGTCTTTTGACATCATTTTAAGATGTTGGAGGGCCTTTTCCGGTTTTAGAAGGATGTATCTATTATACTTGGCATACCTGTTTTCAGGTAAAAATACCCTTGAAAAGTGTCTAAAACTGTTCTCTATTGTGCCATTTGTACTCTGTAGCGACATTTTAGGGTGTGACATCATTTTGGCATATCAGAGAACAGCGCTTTATTTAAAATGACGTTAATTTGCAGTTATGAATGGCATTCGTAACAGAGAGAAAGTTTAACCTTATTATTTATTTAAAGAAATCACATGAAAAAACATTTTGTAGATTTGCGGTTCGTTTCAGGAACACGGAAACTTACTTGCATAGCTGCTTTATTATTGGCTTCCGGTTGGCCGGCAAGCGCTGCCCCTTTTGCTGACAAGACAATGAGTCCGGCAGAATCTGTCAGGAATATAGAACAACAAAGTTCTAGAGTGGTGAAAGGTTTGGTGCAAGATAAAAACCATGAACCTATTATCGGTGCTACAGTTGTAGCCAAAGGAAGTTCCACAGGGGTAATAACAGATATAGATGGTTTGTTCACTATTGAACTTCCTGCCGGAGTAACCAAATTATCATTTTCTTATATCGGCTATTCTACAGTGGAAGTAGACGTCAGCCGGCAATCCAAGGTGGACGTTACTTTGTTTGAGGATGTTGTAAGTTTGCAAGATGTAGTTATTGTAGGTTACAATATGGTAAAGCGCGGACAGATTACCGGTGCTATTGATATGGTTAAAAGCGATAAAATAGCCCGGCAGTCTTCGGCTGCTTTGGAAGACCGTCTGCAAGGTAAGGTGGCCGGTTTAATGATTTCTACCGGTTCCGGCCAGCCCGGTTCTAATGACGTGAAGGTACGTGTACGTGGTACAGGTTCTATTAACGGTTCTAACACTCCTCTTTATATATTGGATGGCGTAATGATTGAAGCTGCCCAATTTGCTTCACTGAATAATGATGATATACAGGATATTCAAGTCCTGAAGGATGCTTCGGCTACAGCTATCTATGGTTCCAGAGGTGCAAACGGTGTAATTGTCATCACAACCAAGAAAGGAACTCAGGGCAAGACGCAGGTAAGTTATAATCTGAAAGTCGGAATGACCATGTTGCGTGATCCTAAAAGCCCCATGATGACAAGTGCGGAGAATATTCTTTATCAAGGTTATTGTGTGGCTCAAAGCCCTAATTCAAAGTCTTTTCCATTGATGCGTTTGCTAGGCTTGGAACAGAAGGCGGCTGCCGGAACGATAACTTCGGCAGAACAACAGGAATTGGCTGCCGGTGCCGACCGTCTGGCTACAGCACGTGCCACCGATACAGATTGGATTGGTGAAATGACACAGACAGGTTTGACCATGGATCATAGTCTGACTTTGTCCGGTGGTACGGAAAAAACGAAATTCTTCATTTCCGGCTCATTTCTGAATCAGGAGGGTTCTTTGGTAGGATCTGAAATGAAACGCTATTCGGCCCGTGTCAACTTGGATCATAAAGTGAACAATAGGGTAGATGTCGGAATAAACGCCAGTGTGGGATATTCTGATTCCAAATTTGCCGATCCCAGTACCGGAGAAGGACGTATCGGATGGACAAATCCGTGGTTTACCGCATTATTGGCTTATCCTTATGAATCACCGGATAACTGGTATAATGGTGATAATCCTACATTGATAACCAAATATTATAACCGTAATGCTAACTTGTTGCGTTTGGTCGGTTCCGCTTATTTGAATATTCGTTTTACGGATTGGCTGCGCTTCAAGACCAATTTCGGTATTGATTATTATGGGAGAAAGAATATGACATCCTTGGATCGTGAACATCCTAAATCAGCCGGCAACAAAGGATATTTGTCACAAAGTACATCCGATACCCGTCGTTATACATGGACAAATACATTGAATTTCAATAAGGTATTTCATGATATACATTCCGTATCGGGGGTAGCCGGTTTTGAATTATTTGATGGAGTTTACTCCGGATTCAATCAGACAGGGTATGATTTAGATCAGTTTATGACAGATACGCCTGCCGGTATCGGGGATAAGAACGGTACATCCGCCAATCCTCCTACTATAGGTGGAAGCAAGACTCATAGCAATCTTCTTTCTACGTTTACTCAGTGGAACTATACTTTTGACAATCGGTATAACGTGTCCGCAAGTTTACGTTATGATGAATCGTCAAAATTCGTAGGAAGTAATAAAGGGGCTGTTTTCTGGTCTGTCGGAGCTGCCTGGGACTTGGGAAATGAAAAATTCATGGAGCAGTTCAACAAGATTGACCAGTTGAAGATTCGTACCAGTTATGGTACTACCGGTAATCAGGACGGTATTTCGGATTTCAGTTCTTTCGATGGTTATAATAAGGTAAGTTATAACGGTAAGCCGGGGTATGCCAATAATGAATTGGGAAATGCAAACCTGAAATGGGAGACATCGGAACAATTTGATCTGGGTGTGGACCTGAGAATGTTTGGGAATCGTTTGAATGCAACTGTCGATTTTTATAACAAGAATACCAAAGACCTGCTGATGTGGAAGAAAATCTCTCAAGTTTCCGGATTTTCACAGATTCAAACCAATGCAGGTTCCGTTCGTAACCGTGGTATAGAAATCGCAGTGAGCGGTACTCCTGTCCGTACCAAAGACTTTGAATGGACTATTGGAGCCAATATCACTTATAATAAAAATGAAGTTACCGATTTGGGTACGTGGTCTAATGAAGACAATCGTTTCATAGATGGTGATGTTCTTTATGAAATAGGCAAACCTCTGGGTACATGGTGCATGGTAGAGTGGGCCGGTGTAAATCCCGAAACAGGTGAAGTGTGGTTTTATGACCAAAAAGGCGGAAAGACCGAGAATATATCGGATGCTCCGGCAGTGGACAAATTCAAGTCTTCTGAAGTTCCCTGGTTTGGCGGTTTCAATACGAGTCTGACTTATAAAGGATTTGAACTTTCGGCAAATTTTACTTATGCATTTGGTTATTACATTATGAATTCAAGCCGTTGGTATCTGGATAACCATAACTTTAATGGAAATAAGCCGGCCTATATGCTTGATATGTGGAGACAGCCGGGTGATGTAACTACTGTTCCCCGTTTTGATGCGAAGAATAATCCCAGTCCCTGGGCTTCCCAATTCCTGGAAGATGCTTCTTTCTTGAAATTGAAAACTTTGAGACTGGCATATACTCCGTCAAGAAAATTGCTTGATAAACTGAAAGTGGTTAAGTCAATGACTGTATTCTGCCAAGGAGAAAATCTGGCAACCTTTACGTCCTATTCAGGTCAGGATCCTGAAGTAAGCGGTTCAATAGACTATATGTCTTATCCATTGCCAGTCAATG
This sequence comes from Bacteroidaceae bacterium, assembly GCA_963651205.1. Taxonomy (GTDB): domain Bacteria; phylum Bacteroidota; class Bacteroidia; order Bacteroidales; family Bacteroidaceae; genus Phocaeicola. The sequence goes on along the minus strand of CAVJPC010000074.1, from coordinate 13,702 downwards.
TAACCTTTGGAGTTAATCTTAATTTCTAACCCTAATAATAATCTTGTATGAAAAAGATAATCAATTATATAGCTGCCGCCGGAATGCTGCTGTCTGCTGCTTCCTGCTCATTTACAGATTTGGAGCCGACGGATAAAGTAGGAGATAAGGAGATATTCAGTTCTGTTACAACTTTGGAACAGGCTTTGACCGGAACATACTCTAAAATGTCCATGAGAACCACTATCAGTGTCAGTGCTGTTTTATCGGATGATGTGTATAAAGGGGGGCAGAATGGAGGAGCCGGAGATGATTCTTACCAATGGACTTACAGTGCTTCCACCGGCGATCATAATACCTTGTGGTCCGCCTATTATTCAGCAATAAGCATGGCTAACAGAGTAATCAATGGTTCTGTAGGAATAACTCCCGCTGATGATAGCGAAGCCAAAACCAAGAATAATTGTATAGGCAGTGCCTTGTTTATCCGTGCATATACTTATTTTGATTTACTCCGTTTCTTTTCTGATTATGAAAAGAAAGACAGTTATGGCATTCCTTATTCCAAAGAAACTGTAGTATTAGAAACTTTGGGACGTAATTCTGTAGCAGAATGTTTTGCAGCTGTCAAAGAAGATTTGGAGACAGCCATTCCTTTGCTGGGACAGGTTACTCCGGATGATCCGGCATATGCTTCCCAAGCCGCTGCTAAAGCTTTGCTGGCACGCATTTATCTGTATGAACGCAATTATGAAAAAGCTTATGAATATGCATCCGCAGTATTGGCCCGTAACCCCATAGCTGCCATGAATGAATATGAAGCCATATGGAGTGATGAAAGTAAAAAAGAAGTTCTTTTTGAATTGAAAAGGCTTTCCGGAGAAGAGGCTATCGGTACTATTTTCTTTAGTGCCGACAACAGCAGTTCTTTTGAACCTTCTACAGAACTGATTCGTAGCTTTGCCGAGGATGATATCCGTTTGCAGATTTTTATAGGTGATGGAGTGGATCGTGACGGAGTGGCTGTGAAGCGTGTCAACAAGTATAAAGGCACGGCAGAAAATGTAGGCCTGGCAGACCAGAAGATGTTGCGTTCTTCTGAAATGTTATTAATCATGGCGGAAGCGAAAGCCTATACCGATTTGTCTGAAGGGAATAAATGGTTGAATCAATTGCGTGTGGCACGTATAAAAGGCTGGGAAAGTAAGGAATACTCGACTAAAGAAGAGTTATTGAATGAAATTTTATTGGAAAGACGCAGAGAGCTATGTTACGAAGGACATCGTTTCTTTGACATGCGCCGTTTCAACTTACCTATTTATAAACCGATGATTGACAAGACACTGGATATAAATGACCATCATCGTATCCAACCTGTTCCTCTGTCAGAAATGCAAGGCAATCCGGTGATTGCCAAACAGCAGAACAGTGGTTATTAATCTGTCCGGTAAATTGCTGAATTAGCAGATGATACTGCATCTGCTAATTTGCGCTACTTTATAAATAAAGAATCATATATGAATAGAAAAATAGCATCATTTTTTGCTTTAGCGTCATTGGCGGCCGCTGCCATGGCACAAGTGGAGTATGTCAACCCTATAATCGGGACAGATGGTATGGGACATACTTTTCCCGGTGCCTGTGTACCTTTTGGCATTGTGCAGCTGAGTCCTGATACAGATACTATTCCTCATAATGTGAACGGAGTGTACCAGGCAAAAGCATACGAATATTGTGCCGGCTATCAATACCATGATGAAACGATAGTAGGCTTCAGTCATACCCACATGAGCGGAACAGGACATGCCGACTTAGGTGATATCTTGATAATGCCTGCCACAGGACCGTTAAAACTGAATCCGGGTACATCAGATAATCCCGACAGCGGTTACCGTTCCCGTTTTACACATGATACCGAGAAGGCTGTTCCCGGTTATTATGAAGTACAGCTGGATGATTATGGAGTAAAGGCGCAACTGACGGCGACACAGCGTGTGGGAGTTCATAAATACACCTTTCCTGCTGATAAAGAAGGGCGGATTGTGCTCGATTTGAACCATGGTATTTATAATTATGACGGAAAGACCTTGTGGGCTACTTTGCGGGTGGAAAACGATACGTTGCTGACGGGTTATCGCATCACAAACGGCTGGGCGCGTACCAACTATACTTATTTCGCTATTTCCTTGTCACAGCCTGTCAGGAATTATGGTTATAAAGATCATCAGCGTATTGTATACAATGGCTGGTGGAGAAAGTTTCCGGTCAACAATAATTTTCCGGAAATGGCAGGCAGGAAGCTGGTTTCATATTTTGAATTTGATACTGCCAGAAACCCCGAACTGGTGGTAAAAGTAGCCCTTTCGGCCACCAGTACGGAAGGAGCCTTGAAGAATCTGCAAGCTGAAACAGCATCAAAGTCTTTTGAAACGATTGCCGGTGAAGCATCTGATAGCTGGAAACGGCAGTTGGCTTCTATTGAAATGCAAGGAACGGCAGATCAACAAGCCATGTTCTATACGTCCTATTATCATACCCTGATTAACCCGTCGGTATATATGGATGTGGATGGCAAGTACCGTGGCCTGGATCACAACATTCATCAGGTGGAGGGATTCACCAATTATACTATTTTCTCTTTATGGGATACCTATCGTGCGGAACACCCCTTGTTGATGTTGATGAAACCGCGTGAAGCGACTGATATGGTAGAATCCATGATTAAACATCAACAGCAAAGTGTGCATGGACTGTTACCCGTGTGGAGCCACATGGCAAATGACAATTGGTGTATGAGTGGTTATCATTCGACTTCCGTTCTTGCCGATGCTATTACCAAAGGGGCTGATATTGATAAGGAAGAAGCGTTGAAAGCCATGGTGACTACTTCTAATGTGAGTTATTATGATGGCATTGGTGACTATGTGAAGTTAGGCTACGTTCCGCTTGATGTAAATGGAACGGCTGCTTCCACCACCTTAGAATATGCTTATGATGACTGGACGATTTACAAGACAGCTTTAAATGCGGGCAATGAGGAGATAGCATCACAATATAAGAAACGTGCCCTGAACTATCGTCATATTTTTGATAAAGAATTGGGTTTCGCCCGTCCGCGCTATAAGGACGGCAGTTTCAAAAAAGAGTTTGACGTGCTGCAAACACATGGTGAAGGCTTTATTGAAGGCAATTCCTGGAATTTTTCTTTCCATGTTCCCCATGATGTATTTGGAATGATGAAGTGTATGGGAGGTGAAAAAGAATTCTTGCATAAACTGGATGAACTTTTCGTCATGCATCTGCCTGAAGAGTACTATAAAGATAATGAGGATATAACAGCAGACTGTCTGATAGGTGGATATGTTCACGGTAATGAACCTAGTCACCATATCCCTTATTTATACGCATGGACTTCACAACCTTGGAAGACACAGTATTGGGTACGCGAAATTATGAATAAAATGTATAAGAATCACATTCGTGGTTTGGGAGGTAATGATGACTGCGGTCAGATGTCTGCCTGGTATATTTTTACAGCAATGGGTTTTTATCCTGTCTGTCCGGGAACCGACGAATATGTATTGGGGGCTCCTTATCTGCCTTATATAAAACTGAATTTGGCTAATGGCAAGACTTTGGAGATTAAGGCTCCGGGTGTCAGTGATAAGAAGCGTTACGTAAACTCGGTGCGTTTGAATGGAAAACTTTATTCTAAAATGTACATAACTCATGGCGATATATTGAATGGCGGTACATTGGAATTTATCATGAGTGCTTCTCCCGACAAGAAGCGTGGTCTGGCAAAAGCCGATAAACCCTATTCACTGACTGCAGGAGAATAAACAATAAAATCAATAATCAACACAAGATGAAAAAACAATATATGATAGCGGCTTTATGCCTGTACATAGGCATATCCGCATGCACATCGACCACATCGAAACCTGAAACCGGTGCATCTGTTGTCCTGGAAGAGGCGGACAGCCTTTGGAAGGATTATTTTGTAGGTACTATTTTGTTTGAAGATAAAGCCCCGCAAAGTGAAGGATCACGCATCTATCGCAGTTTGATTCCCGATGCGGAAGCGTATATCAGCAAACAGGCCCGTACTGTGCTGAGTACACTCTATTTCAGTCCCGAGGACAGTATTGTACCTGTTTATAATCTGCATTACAGACTGGAAGATATTGATGGTATTTCTGCTAAAGACGGAGAAAAGGGTGAAATCTCTATTTTCTACAGTACCCGTCATATTGCTAGGTCATTTGAAAATAGGGATACCGCTAAAGTGGATTTTGAAACACGGGGTGTCTTGCTGCATGAATTGACCCATGCCTATCAGCTGGAGCCGCAAGGAATCGGTTCGTATGGAACGAATAAAGTATTCTGGGCATTTATTGAAGGCATGGCCGATGCGGTGCGTGTAGCCAATGGTGGTTTTCATGGTGAAGCCGATCGCCCTAAAGGGGGAAACTATATGAATGGCTATCGGCATGCAGGTTATTTCTTTGTCTGGTTACGTGACAATAAAGATCCTGAATTTCTGCGCAAATTCAATCGGAGTGCTCTTGAGGTAGTTCCCTGGTCATTCAATGGCGCTATAAAGCACGTGTTGGGCGAAGAATATGATATTGACAAGTTATGGGCTGAATATCAGATTGCGGTCGGTGATATAAAGGGATAAGACGATGAAGAAGTACTTGTTTGCTTTTTTTGCCTGTGTCTTTGCTTTTTCAGCAAAGGCGCAGGAGGAGCGCCTGACGGAGTATGTGAATCCTTTCGTAGGTACAGACGGATATGGAAATATTTATCCCGGTTCACAAATCCCATTTGGAGGCATACAGATCAGCCCGGATACAGACGGGCATTTTTATGATGCTGCGGCCGGTTATAAATATTCCCATCCCACCATTATGGGGTTCAGTTTGTCGCACTTGAGTGGAACGGGTATTCCTGATTTGGGAGATTTTTTGTTTGTTCCCGGTACAGGCGAAGTGAAGTCAGTTCCCGGTACACACGAAAATCCTGATGAAGGCTACCGTTCACGTTATTCACATGAGAGAGAATGGGCTTCACCCGGCTATTATGGGGTGGAATTGTCTGATTACGGAGTAAAAGCAGAAATGACTTCGGCTTGTCGTAGCGGAATATTCCGGTTTACTTATCCTGCCTCCGATAAGGCGTTTATCTTGGTCGATTTGAATCATACGTTGTGGCAGAGCTGTCCGTGGTCTAATTTGCGGCAGTTGAATGACTCTACTATTGTGGGATATAAACTGGTAAAGGGGTGGGGGCCGGAACGTCACATCTATTTTGCGGCTACATTCTCCCGCAAGCTGGAGCGTTTCAGCATTCTGCAGGACGGAAAGCCGGTTATCTACAATACCAAGCGTTTCCGCAGCCATAAAGAAGCGTGGGGAGAGAAACTGATGGCGTGCTTCACCTTTTCTACCTATGCTGGAGAAGAAGTATATGTAAAAACAGCCATATCCGGAGTAAGTACCGAAGGAGCGCTGGCCAATATGAAGGAGTTGGACGGCTTGACATTCGAGACCGTGAAGTCCCGGGCAGAGGAATTATGGGAAAAAGAATTAGGTAAATACCATATAAAAGGTGATTTGAAGACCAAACGGACTTTCTATACCAGTGCCTATCATGCCGCTTTGCATCCGTTTATTTTTCAGGACGCTGATGCGAGTTATCGCGGTCTGGATAAGAATATCGCTCGGGCCGATGGCTTTACTAATTATACCACTTTTTCACTTTGGGATACTTATCGGGCTTTTCATCCGTTGCTTAATTTGGTAAATCAGCCTTTACAGGCGGATATAGCCAATTCCATGTTGGTTCATTATGATAAAAGTGTAGAGAAAATGCTTCCGCTTTGGTCTTTTTATGGTAATGAAACGTGGTGCATGATAGGTTATCACGCAGTGTCTGTTTTAGCTGATATGATAGTGAAAGGAGTAAAAGGGTTTGATTATGAACGGGCTTTCACAGCCATGAAAACCACAGCCATGAACCACCACTATGATTGTCTGCCCGAATATATGGAATTGGGATATGTACCCTTTGATAAAGAGGCAGAGTCGGTATCAAAGACATTGGAATATGCCTATGATGATTATTGCATTGCCCGCGCCGCCAAAGTCTTGGGCAAGGAGCGGGATTATGATTATTTCATGAAACGTGCCATGAATTATAAGCATTTGATTGATCCGGAGACGAAGTATATGCGTGGTCGTGATTCGCAGGGTAACTGGCGCACCCCTTTCAGTCCCATTGCCTATCAGGGACCGGGTTCCATACATGGCTGGGGAGATATAACCGAAGGTTTTACGATGCAATATACTTGGTATGTCCCTCATGATTTTCAAGGCTACATGGATATAGCGGGTAAAGACTTGTTATTGAAGCGTCTGGACGAACTGTTTGCCACTGAAATGGATGAGAATATTCCTGGTGCACATGATATACAAGGCCGTATCGGGGCATATTGGCATGGTAATGAACCTTGCCATCATATCGCTTTCCTGTACAACCAGTTGGGTCAGCCGTGGAAATGCCAGAAATGGGTACGTACCATTGCCAGCCGTTTTTATGGTGACAGGCCGGGTTCTTTGAGTGGGAATGATGACTGCGGCCAGATGTCCGCCTGGTATATCTTTGCCTGTATGGGCTTTTATCCGGTAGCTCCAAGTAGTAATGTTTATAGCATAGGTTCACCCTGTGTGGAGGCCATGAAACTGAAACTGAGCAATGGCAAGATGATAGAGATGACAACAGATAACTGGTCTTCAAATAATATCTATGTAAAGGAATTGTATGTCAATGGTAAAAAGCATACTTCTTCTTATTTGAAGTATGATGATGTCCGTAATGGGGTGAAGTTGCATTTTATAATGAGTGATAAACCTAATTACAAAAGAGGAATCGGTGGTAATTGATTCCTTGTCCCTGCCGGGGATGGTATGTATGTAAGGCTTGTCCCTTGGTATAAAAAGGGAATTGTAGTAAATACGGGATGAGTATATGAAGGGTGTTGCAACAAAGAGAGATGGCAGCACCCTTCTATTTATTAGAGTATCATGTTTTTTCTAACCGAAAATTTCACGATTGCCATTGCTTGGATATTGGTGACAGGCAAGTCCATGGGTTCATGATGCGGATTATAACTTACCAGTCTGATAAAACCGTTTTTCTCCGATTTATTAATGTATTTCACTGCCAGATAGTCGTCTCCGTCTATATGGAACGAAACCAGGTACATTTCGCCATAGATAAGATAGTCCATGCTGCTTATTTCCTTGAATCCGATGATATCTCCCGATTTCAGGATAGGATACATACTGTCACCACTGACATATACGGCTCCGTCACATCTGGGAATACTTGGTATGATGATCTTTCCCACTATATATTGTTGTTTGTTGGTGAGCAAAGTCTTTAAATTTGCTGCCGCCGCTATATCATAGAGGTCCACACTGCGGTCGTCAGTTGCTTCTACTGTTTTAGAGTTGTGAAGAATTTCCACTTCTCCCTTTACAGGGTCGTTCTCACAGTATTTTTCGTGGCGCACCGGGGTTCCTTTTCCCGTTAACAACCAGTTGTAGTCCACCTCTTTTAATTTTTCCAACAATAGCGGGAAGTCAATGCTGTTACGTACACTCCAATTACAAAGTGTAGAGCGTGATATGCCTAGGAATGCGGCCAGTTCCGTATCTGTCTTGAATCCCATCGCTATTTTGGCTCGTTTTACTATTTCAGATACATTCAGTAGCTTATCCATATTCCAATTGGGGATTTTATGATCATTATGTTTCCTCTATAAAAACAAACTTGTATTTCCGTGACAAATATAGAAGATAAGTTTTAGATTTCAAAACAATAGGGGAATAATTTTCTTTTTAAATGAAGTAAATAAGGAATGATTAGTTAATTCTATGATAGAATAGGTGGAAATAGATCTTTGGATTGAAATTTGGTTTTCGTTAATAAAATAGTTCGTCTAAAATTAACGCAATGTTTGACAGATATGTATTCAATATGAAAAATACTTGTATCTTTGCATTGTGGTTAAGATAAAGAAAAGAATCACTCAAATAACGGATAACTAATAAAACTAATAATGCAAACGGTCATGAATACACACACTCAAACAACCATGAAACAAGCTTTAGTAAGCTCTATTCATATTTGTAGCCACTGTAAACGGGAACTTCCGGCATCGGATTTTTATTTCAATAGTAAAAAACAGTGTTATGACAATTATTGCAAGGAATGCCGTAAACTGAGCAGCCGTAAGCAGCGTGAAAATAAATCGTATTTACCTTTTGTGAACTATACCTGCCATTATCCTGTCATAACCCAGGTAGATGACGGCCAGTTACGTATGCTGCTTATCCTTCAAGCTTTGCAAAAAGTACGTGAAAGTATGGCGCGTAAATTGAAAAAACAGCATGAAAGGGAATTTAAGGAGTTTGAATAAAGGCAATTCGGACTATTTTGATACAATGATTATACAAATCTAAAACAAGGACTTACTAAACTATCTATTTTTATGAAAACTACTGATTGGTTCGTGGCGGATGGTTTCGCTGCGGAGGGAGGATTGTACGTTCACTTCCGGAATGTTAGAACGTATCTGTTTTCGCTTACCATATCGTATGGTAAACAGCTGTCCTTACATTTTATGAATGGGAATGTTCGCGGACCTCCATCTTGGTAATATGATTATCAATTATTTATAAACTATTTATTTCTAACTAAACTAGAGGAGGATAAAACTATGACAACTAAAAAAACTACTTGGGACATTATTTTAAAAGTGATCATTGCAGTTGCTTCGGCCATTGCGGGGGCGCTGGGGGCGAATGCTATGAATCTATAGAAGATTGAATTTAATCTTCCTTTCGGCAGATTCATTAAAATGATTATGGATCTGTCGGATAATATTATTCTTATATGATTTAACTACTAATTGTTAAAAAAGAAATTTATGAAAAGAGCTTTATTGTTTCTTATAACATTTCTGTATATGATATTCATATATGGACAGAATGTTCCTTATACCCATGATTCGGCTGGAAATCGCATTAGAAGAGGGGGAGCGTTGACTTTTGACTGGAGCAAAACAAGCATCAATTCTTTTGCTTCAAAAAACGCTTTACCCATTACTTACCAATTTGAGGCTCCTGATCCTTACCGTTCACTAAATACTACTTTGCAGGTAGGTAGAACAGAGGGAAAAGCCAGTGTTTCAGATCTGGGAGCCGCAATTTATCAGATTCCGATCAAAGTTGTAGATGGTACTAATGGAATGCAACCGCAAATATCAGTCGATTATAACAGCCAGTCCGGTAATGGTATTATGGGATATGGATGGACTATGACTGGTACTTCATGCATAACACGAGTGGGCAGAAATTATTATTTTGATGGTGCTGCTGGTGAAATAACATTAAACGCAGCAGCTAATTTGATGCTTGATGGTCAAAGGTTGATGTTGGTGTCTGGTCAGAATTTTGCACCAGGGGCTAACTATGCTCCGGAAAGAGAAGATTACAGTATCATCACGTGTACTGTAAAAGCACCTAATAATAGACAAGCTTTCATTATGCGCACAAAAGACGGATTTGTGTATGAATATGGTTCAGAAGATGATTCATATATTCAGGCTCAGAATTCATCTAACGCATTATATTGGCTTTTGTCAAAAGTTACTGACCGTTTTGGTAATTATATGTTGTATCATTATGATACAAATACAGTTACAGGTGAATTTTATTTGTCTAGTATTGAATATACAGGAAATTCCATTGCAAATACAACACCATACAATCGTATAGAGTTTTCCTATAGTACACGGAATGATGTAATTACTACCTATGTGGCTGGTAATGTTATCAACCAAAAGAAACTTTTAACCTCTATAAAATGCCTGAGTAATCAAATGGTCATAAAGGAATATAAGTTTAAATATTTGTTTGATCACTATTATTCTAAATTGAGTGAGGTTGAAGAATATGGGTTAAATAATTCCAGATATAACTCTACTATTATTGATTGGGGAGATTATGAGGGTGGTTTTTCCAAAGATGCCAGTGAGGATTTCCTATCCGTTAATGTAGCTCGTACGGGGTTATATCCTGACTTTTTGGATTTTAATGGTGATGGTATAGCTGATATGATGACCTATCCGAATAAGGACTCATATTCGACATCAGATAATGCAGTTCTATATCAGGCTCTTTCTTTTTCTTTTTCAAAGAAGTGTGCATTGCCATTGTGTAGTGGATTTCAAGGTTTTAAATATGCTGACTTAGATGGCGATGGTAAAATGGATGTTATACGAATACAAAAAGTGAATAATAGCAATTTCCGTTTTGATTTTTATATATTTAATGGTTCTAATTTTGTTGCCTCAGGAGGTTTTAATAATAGTGATGCCCGCATCTTGGTAGGTGATTTTAATTCCGATGGAAAAACAGAAGTATTAACTCGAGATTCCAAAGTTTATAATCAGAATGCAACAGTAATAGCATCCGGCGGCATTGATAATTGGGGTACTGAATATCATTCTTCTTACCCAAATAATAATTACCTTGTGGATTTTAATGGTGATGGCAAGACGGATGTACTGACAATGAGCGGTAGTGCTTGTTGGGTATATACGTTAAGTGGAAGTAGTTTTGTTAAGCTCTCTTCGTTCAGCAATTCAGAACTTCGTAACTGGAATTTTAGTTATTTTGGTGACTTCAATGGTGATGGCAAGACAGATGTATTATGCCAAAATTCTACAAGTCTCTCTACGGTTACTTTGTTTCTCTCTACCGGTACGTCATTTGTAAAAAAACAGATATCGAATCATGATATCAAGGCTAAAGTGCTTGTAGGTGATTTTAATCGTGATGGCAAACATGATATTCTGCATTTGGAACCAACGTCAGGTGGTAAATTGAAAATAAAGATTGGTACTTTTAATGGAACTAATTTTGATAATGAATATTATACTACGTCTTTGATGACAAATGGACTGATCAATGACAATACTCAGACTGGACAGTCAAATCTAGCTGTTGCAGATTTTGATGGAGATGGACGATCTGAATTTATTATGGCAGCCTATACCGATATGAATCTTATTTATCAATTTAATGATAAAATGAATCTTCATGTCAAATCTATACTAGATGGTTATAATAGCCGCGTTGCATTTGAATATACATCTATTGCCCAAGATGCTTATACTGAAACAACAGAGCCTGTTTATTTTCCTGTTATAAAGGTGAAAGCCCCATTGTACGTTGTTAGCTCTCAAAATCTGAGTGTTGGTAATTATTTCCAAAATATTTCATATGTGTATAAGGACTTGTGTGTGCATAGACAAGGTAAAGGCATTTTATGTTTTAAGAATATAAAAGTAACCAATAATTCAAGGAATATTGAAGTTATCAGTGATTATAACATAGACGAAGACTATTATTTTTCGTATATGTATCAACAAACTAAACAAAAAACTGATGGAACCGGAATTTCGTTTATGTTTTTTGCAAATAAAGTTCTGCCAGATGTTGGGAAACGTTATGAACTACAACCATTTGTGGAGATAGAACAAGATCATCTTAAAAATACATTTATAAATACTATTTATCAGGATTATGAATATGGTTCTCCAAAGTCTATTAGTACAATGTGGGGAAATGATATCACAGAAGAAAAAACGATTGAATATAAAAATGTATTTGGTAATCAACGTATGTTAGGACTCCCGTTAAATGTTACGATTAAGAAGCAAAGAACAGGTAAATCTGATTGGATAGAACAGGTTGTCAATACATACGATAGTAATAACCGTTTGACAAATAAGGTATCATATACCAAAGACGGTACGAAGAAAGTTTCTGAGGAAATTTATGGTTATGATAGCTTTGGGCACATGGCAAGTAAGTCTGTTAAATCTTACAGTTCATCAGACGCTGTTACTACAACCTATAATTATTCATCCAATGGTCAGCATTTGGTAGAAGAAATTTCCCCATTCGGTCTTAAGTCTGGATTTTCATATACTCGTGGCTTATTGACTTCATCAACAGACATCAGAAATAACAGCACCGCTTATGAGTATGATAATATGGGTAATTTGGTTAAGGTAATCTATCCTGATAATATTGTTAGAAACATTACTTTGGGATGGAATCAGTCTGTTCCTCAATCACTGTATTATGTGCAGGTTACGCAAACGAATGCTTCGACTGTAGTATCTTATTATAATGCTTTTGGTGAGGTGGTTAGAAAAGGAGAAGCACAATTTAACGGAACAATGATTTATGAAGATCATGTTTACGACTCGAAAGATATGTTGCAAAAGAAATCTATGCCATTTACAGGCAGTTCGGCTTCTTTGTGGAATACATATTCTTATGATTCCTTCGACAGACCCACACAAATAATGTTTGCTTCAGGAAACCAACAGACCTATTCATATTCCGGAACTTCAGTAACGGAGACCAAAGATGGAATATCAACAACTCGTGACTATGATCAGCAAGGTAATATTTTGACTGTTACAGACTCTAACGGTACAATTACTTATTCATATTTGGCAAATGGCAATGTAGAATCCGTTAAAGTTTCTGATGCTATATCCACATCTTTTACGTATGATGATTGGGGACGTAAAACTTCTATAAATGATCCGGCAGCTGGTATTAAGACATTCGGTTATGATCAATATGGAAATGTGAATAGAATGACGGATGCAAATAATAAAACGGTGAGATATAGTTATGACAAATATAGTAAGTTATTGTCAGAAACAACACCGGAGTTTAGCGTTACTTATAGCTATGACTCACGTTACCCGGTTATTACCGCTGTTTCTAATACAAATGGAACTTCTGCCGTCTATACCTACGATAAATATGGCAATGTATTGACTGATAAACAAGTAGGAATGGATGGTAAATGGTTGCAGAAGACTTACTCTTATGTTAACGGAATCTTGACAGCGACCGGTTATCAATCGCAGGCCGAAGTAATAGGAATTGAGAATTATACTTATGCTAATGGGCATCTGAAAACGATAAAACTGGGTACTAATACTATTTGGGATTTGCAATCTGCTGATAATTTCGGGAATCCGACCAAAATTGTTACAGGAGCTGTTACCCGGAATTATACCTATAATCAATATGGCGTGCCTACAGGGCGAAGTTCGCTTTCTTCTTCCGGAGGAACGATTCAAAACAGCACTTATGCTTTTGATTTGGGCAAAGGCAACTTGAGTTCTCGTAAGGACAATACACGTAATCTGACAGAAAGTTTTACGTATGATGCAGTGAATCGGTTGACGTGCTATAAAGGCGCTACGGTCAGTTATGATGCTATCAGTAATATAACTAATAAGACTGATGCAGGGATCATGCAATATGATAAATATCGCATAAGTAACATCGCTCCTGTTTCTTCGGTTTCAACGGCACAGGCGAAACCACAGAGTGTGACTTACACTTCATTCATGCGTCCCAGTACAATTTCAGAAAATGGTTATCAGGCTACATTCTCATATAATGCAGATTATGACCGTGTAAAAATGCAGATTACTAAAAATGGTAGTAATTATTTGACGCGTCATTATTTGGGCAATGTGTATGAAATAGACGAAAAAGTTGGTTCTTCAAAAGAAAAGCTTTATCTTGGCGGCGGTTATTACCATGCTCCC
>CAVJPC010000073.1:0-2003 GCA_963651205.1 Bacteroidaceae bacterium | reverse complement strand
AAAAAATAGTAGCATAATGAAACCGGCTCCGGTAAGGTTAGGGTCAAATAAAAGAGTGTTGTCGGCGATAAGTTGAGAGGGAATATGCGCCTTGTTGAGTGCAAGACGCGGTATTCGGAGCCGGCTTCATTACTACTATTTTAGTATTAATTAAATGTATACGTAACTCTCACGAGTTAGTTCGTTAATTCTTTTTCAAGGGATTGGCCGCTACCGTATCCCGGATGGTCGATTCGGTGTAGTGGCCGGTGGCAAGATGCATGGAACAACTTGCCACGGCGTTTACACTTATAGAATCCTGTTTGAAGGATGTTTTTTTAGGCCTCTTTACCGGATGTCGGGTAATTAATGAGGGAGACTTTCCTTCTTAACGATCACTGTATTTCTTCTTGCAATGCCGGGGGTATGCTCTATCAGACTTATCGTCCGTACATCCGGGCAGCCCTCGTCGGTATCACAACAAAATGCAGTTATCCAGAGATTCTAACCATAACCAAAACATAAAATAAAACTTACATAATGCTGCCTGTAGCATCTTCACCGTTACCCTGTATCCAGTCGGTAACGGATACCTCTTTCAATGTAAGAGCCTCTCCGCTGAGAGTTAATTTGTAGAGGTATTTATGTCCTTTCTCCCAGACGGTTTGAGCCGGGATTTTGTACTTGTACGAATTTCCGTTTATGGTGAACAGCGCTTCAATGTCTCCTTCAGCGATAGGGGCCGATGTTGGGATCACCATGATCTGTTGCGGATCGCAGAACTCTTTTGTCAATGTGACAGGTTCCGGAAGATGTAGCCGGGTCGAGGTCTTGCAGCCTGCCGTACCGGTTATTTCACCGCTGCGTATATCCATCATTCCTTTACATATCAGGGCACTTCCTCCGGCTTTATTGCCTACCTGGATAGCCGTCAGCTGATAATCTTCGTTGCCACTTCCTTGCAGGTTGACCTGGAAGGAGAGGAGAGATAAGGCATGATTCATATTCAGGAGAACCACGGGTGATATACTGTTCACTATTTTCTGACCAACAGCGTGTGTGCCATACATATAGTCGGGAGTCTGAGCTGCATCCGAGTAGAGCCTTACAGGAATACTGGCTACGCTCAGTCGCATCTGCGACTGATATGGATAATAGGCATACACGGTGGCCGGATCAAAGTTAAGTGTGACTTCCGGCGTTTGCTGCCAGGAGATTTTATTACTAATTAAATTTGCGTGCGCTTTTACGTTTACATAATCACTATCCTCGTCATACAATCCGCCGTCCTCTTCGCGGGTGATCAGCAGTCCGATTTCCGATCCGTCTTTAAATTCCTGGATGAAATTTGCAGACTTGGTAGTTAAAATACGTGTAATAATTTTTAATGGTTTCTCTTTTGCGCTAATACTCTCAATGGCTGCGATATTGCCCTCGTTGGAGCAACCTGCCAAACAGAAAATCAGTGTAATAAATAGTAATAAATTTCTCATACTTTTATGCTATTTTTGTATCAAATTTCATATTGCAAATATCCGGCGGTTTGAGCAAAATAAGAGATCATACGGTATAAAACCACGATGAAATCGTATAAAAACGCATGAAGCAAATAATCTAAATGCGTCAAATTGTCTAAATATGGTGCAAATCAACTATTTGAGAGAGCAATTTGTTTATAGATAAACGAGGGGAAGAAGTATGTTGGAAAAAATACAGTTTTTATTGAGTATGCAAATAATTGGCCTATGCATTTTAGGCGGCATTATGATGCTATTGAGATCATTCGGCAACAGGGCACGACATATTCTGGGTTGGAGTATGATTATGTGGGCCGCTATGGCCGTAATCCGGAATATAGTTAATTTTTACCTGCACGATGCAAAAGAAGCGTTCCATCCGGATGTACTTATTGCCAGTTGTTTCGTAGTAGCTTGCCTGGCCGCTTATGTGATTGAAAAGCTACGCCCCGGATATCTTACTTTTAAGCGCTTTTCTATCTTTCTTTCTCCTGTTATTATAGGTGG
>CAVJPC010000072.1:0-125436 GCA_963651205.1 Bacteroidaceae bacterium | reverse complement strand
AGAGCATCTGACTGTTAATCAGAGGGTCCTTGGTTCAAGTCCAAGACGAAGAGCAGAAAGGTTCGCAAATTGCGAACCTTTTTTGTTATACAAAAATGACAGGCAAATTTAATACAACTTTCGGAGTGTTCCAAGTGAGAGGTATGCCTACCTTAGAATCCGTTTCCCGTTTTTTTGAAAAAAAATATAATAATTCACCAAAACGGTCATCGGAATAAAAAAAATAAGTATTTTTACATACTTAAAAAAAATATTATGAACGACATAACACGATTCTCCGAAGAATCCATTTTTATATCATATGATAGCAGATATATTCGTGTCAATTTTTCAGACATTCTATATATTGAAGCTAAAGGTTCCGACTGTATCATTGGACTAGTGGACAAAGAACTAAAAGTTTGTGAAGTTTTGAGAAGGGTAGAAGAATGCCTCCCGACTACTATATTCTTACGTATTCATAGAAGTTACATTGTCAATAAGCAATATATCAGTGAATTTTTGGGAAATTCGCTATGTATCGAAAAAAAATCATTTCCCATAGGTTCAACTTACCGAAAGGAGATAATGGATCTATTTCATTTTCTTCCACACACAAAAAGATAAGAAATAGCTTTTCTCTATGATAATTGTAGAAAACAAGAGCCACGCCAAAATAAAACTGCATAGGCATAGTAACAGATTTTGGCGCGGCCCTCGAAAAGAACATATACAGGAATCTGAAAAAATCGGTAGAGTAAGGTAGATATCTACCTTACTCCGGCTTTATCTTCTTCATATAATCAGAAGGGGCCATACCGAATTCGTCTTTAAAGCATTGACGAAAATAGACAGCGCTGTTGATGCCCACCTTAAATGCTACCTCCGAGATATTATATTTCCCTTCCAACAACAAACGCTCTGCATACTGCATCTTTATCTTGCGGATATATTCATTAGTGGAAAGCCCCGTCAAAGCCTTCATTTTTCGATAAAGAGTTGAATTACTCATACACATAGCATCAGCCAAATAGCCGATGTCTATCTTTTCAGAAGAAAGACGGTCTTCTATCAGTTTGTTAATCTTCTCAATAAACTCGTTATCCAATTTATTCATAGACTCGGTTACCGCCGCACGTTTGTCAATGAGTATGGAATTCGTATTAAAACGCTCTGCCAACAACCTGCGGGATTCAAGCAAATTATGGATACGGCTATGCAACAAAGTAGCACTGAAAGGCTTTGTCAGATAAGAGTCAGCGCCCACTTGATACCCTTCTTCCTTATCTTGCAAAGAATCCTTTGCCGTCAACAAAATAATGGGAATATGGCTGGTACGCAAGTCTTCTTTCAATTTCCGGCACATCACAATGCCGTTCATCACCGGCATCATGATATCACTGACTATAATATCAGGGATGCAGCCCAATGCTTGTTCCAAACCTTGTTCACCATTGGCGGCAGTCCTCACTTCAAAATCGTCTGAGAAAGATTCTACAATATAATCACAGATGTCCCTATTATCTTCCACTATCAGCAGAATACGCTTACCACTATGCACAGGTTCTGTATTTTCTTCTTTTTCGCCCTTTTCATCGGAAGTTTTCTCCGTCGAGTCAGCATGCAGCACATGAGGATACGTGTTATCCGTCAGCAGACTGACATAAAAAGTACTTCCCACATTCAAAGAACTTTCAACCCTGATCTCCCCCTCATGCAAAACTACCAGGTTCTTTACCAGAGCCAGACCAATACCTGTTCCAGAAGCCTGATGTTCGCTTCCCTCTTGATAATAACGGTCAAAAATATGAGGCAACGCATCGGGAGCAATACCGAAACCGGTGTCACTCACACAGATTTCCGTATGGTACATATTATTCCGGACCACCTGATGTAATCCTAAAGTTATAGTTCCTTTCTCTGTATATTTTATAGCATTGGAGATCAAATTATCCAGTATAATCGTTACTACCTCCTTATCAAAAAACAAAGACATATCTTCCTGCTCAATCTCAAGACAGAAATCAATCTCGGGTTTCCGGTTCAATTCCTTATACTTCAGTCCGATCTCGTGTACAAGGGCTGCCAGATTGTCACGACTTACACATAGTTTCTTGTTTTGGGTTTCCGTTTTCCTGAACTCCAGTATCTGATTAATCAGGTTCAACAACCGGATGGCGCTTTGATGGATAACCGATATTTTCTGTGAATCTTTTCCAGATAAAGAATTACTTTTCTGCATATCTTCCAATGGTCCCAGAATCAGCGTCAAAGGAGTACGCAGCTCATGTGTGATATTGGTATAGAAACGTAAACGCTCATTATTCAGCTCCTGTTCCTGCTCATGATTTTTCTTCTCCAACTCATAGAGGGACTCCATATCCAGTTTCTTTTTATAGGCATGAAGAATAAAATAAAGGACAGAAACACCCGAAAGAATATAAAATAACTTGGCCCACCACGTAAGCCATACAGGCGGGTCAATACGGATATCCAGAGAAGCTATCTCACCTGCCCATTCCTGGTTCCGTATTCTTGTCTTTACCTGAAAACAATAATTTCCCGGAGGTATATTACGGAAAGTCACATTATTAGGATCGGTTACTGTATACCATGAATTTTCCAAACCTTTCAACATATAAGCATATTCCACTTGATCGGCCAAGGCATAATTCTGTATATTGAAGGTGATGCTGAAGTTGTTTTGCAGGTAGCTCAGACGCACAGAAGTTTTTCTATGAAGGGACAGTACTTCTTCATTATTTTCCTTGTCACCCAAAGGAGCAAATATTCTTATATCCGTCATACAGGCCAAAGGAGCCTGTCGTTTGGTCAGTACGGCATGGGGATTAAAACGGCAAAGTCCGTCAAGAGAACCAAAATAAATATCTCCGTCCAAATTTTTAGTGACACTGTTACTCATAAAACCATCAATGGGCACATTGTCCCAACGGCCATAATTATAGAAAGAGCCTTTTTCTGTTACATAGCAACTTATCCCTTTATTGGTACTAAACCAAATATTTCCAGAATCATCTTCCGTTATAGCCCGTATATAGGTGTTTTCCAAACCTTCCTCATGACCATAAACGGTATAATCCCATTCCTTAGAAGAAGGAAAACAGACTAATCCCTCACCGGTAGCCACCCATATACGTTTTTTGCGATCGGCATAAAGGGAGCTAACGGTATTAGAAGGAAACTGTTCCTGTGTATAGAAATGTTTTTTCAATTTGAAATCTGAAGTATACACCAAAACACCGCCACCGAATGTACCCACCCAAAACGCGCCTTGTTCATCCCGGATAATACTACGCACCTGTTCATGTTCAATACAGGGCTGAGCAGCCACTCTACCGGACAAATCCGCTTTATAGACTCCCATGTTCGTTCCGATCCAAATGACATGCTCCTTGTCTTCATAAAAAACACGGCCGTCAATAACTGCATTATTCTGCGGAAAAAGCTGCCGGAAAGTTTTATTACTTTTATTATAATAACAGACTCCGCCATTGAACAATCCAAACCACAAATTCCCTTCCGAATCACATAAAGATGCTTGAACAGGATTTCCGTTCAGGTCACCGCTCCCCCGTGCATACACAGCCACCCGCTTTCCTTTTTCGAACGCATTAATATCCCCTTTATCAGTACCAATCCATAGTTTTCCCGACGTATCCACACAAACACTGCTAATCATCTTATCAGTCAGCGTTCTGTCAGAAGACAAAAAAGGAGAATAGCCATAAACATTAAACAAAAAAGACCCGCGACTCAGAAAATTAAGACCACCTCCCCAAGTGCCGGCCCATATATTATGGAAAGAATCTTGGAAAAGGCACCGCACGGTAGATCCTGACAAGCCATATTCATCGCTGCCTTCCCTTATATAATCAAAACGTACCTGGTCGGGCGACTGGAACAAACGCTGGGTCAAGTCCAAGATGGCAATTCCACCGAACTCCAAGGCAATCCAGAGCTTGTTATTATTCATCTGTTTAATATCGAACACCGTATGCTGAACAGCCTCTCCTTTATCTTTGAAATGAATAAAATTTTCTTCTTCCGGATTATATAATGCCAGGCCATTGGAAGTGCCAACCCAAATATTCCCATTGTTATCTTTATATACGCATCCCACTCCGTCGGACGGAAGGCTATGGGAGTCATCAGGATCATGTCTGAAGTTTCTGGCCTTTTTATCTTTTACGGACAATATGCTAAATCCATCGAAAGCATGCCCGATATATAATTTTCCATCTCCACCATCAACCATTGACCAAACATTATTGCTCCCCAAGCCCGGTGTCGTTTTAACATTATAATGGGTAAATTCCCCGGTTTTCTTATCAAAATAATCAACGCCGCTCCAATAGGTACTAATCCATAAATTACCGTCAGATGCCGGTTGTATATTCGTCACATCATTTGTAGCCAAACTATGCGGATTGTCCCGGTCATTCTTATAGACAGTGAAGGTATCGGTTGCATAATTATAAGCATTCAGCCCGGCACGTTGTGTGGCGATCCACAAGATGGAATCTACCGGATCATCCAGTAAATAGTTCAGTTCATTTCCTGTGATGCTCAATTTATCAGACATACCTTTATAATAGGTGATAAAGTGTGTACCATCAAATTTATTCAGTCCTTCTTCAGTGGCAAACCACAGAAATCCCTGCTTATCCTGGGCAATGCTTAAGACGCTATTATTAGACAAGCCTTCTATAGCACCCATTTTTTTCACTGAATAAGACTGCGCCCCCAAATACCCGGGCAACAACAGTAACAAGCAAACAAATATATTCTTCATAATACCAGCAATAGTTATCTTTTTATTGGCTGACTCAAAAATACAAAGAAAATCAGTATTTAGGATAGCTAAATCGTGCATTGCATGATTTACTACCCATGTTTGCAAGATTCAAAGCGGTTTATTAGCTTTCATTCACTTACATTTGCATTCGAAAAGCAACAAAAAATCATGTTTAATCTTTAAATCCTAATTTTATGAGGCATTTAAAATTTTTATGCACCTGTGCCATACTCCTGCTTTCATCAATAGCAGTATGCGCACAAACGCAAATTACAGGCCATGTAGCTGATACCAAAGGAGAAGCTATCATTGGCGCCAATGTCACGGTCAAAGGAACGACCAATGGAACGATTACAGATTTCGACGGTCATTTTATGCTCAACATCAATGACAAGAACGGGACACTGGCAGTTTCATTTATCGGTTATAAAACCAAAGACGTGAAAATAGGCGAAAAAACAAATTTCCAGATCGTTCTTGAGGAAGACACCGAAACTTTGGATGAAGTAGTGGTAGTGGGCTACGGCACACAAACTAAAAAAAGTCTGACCGGAGCAGTGAGTGACGTCAAGTCCGACGCATTGACACGTTCAGTTTCTACAACTACTGCCGGAGCTTTGTCCGGTAAAATAGCCGGTATATCTACACGTGCCGTAGATGCCCGTCCGGGTAGAGGTACCAAACTCGAAGTACGAAATATGGGTAATCCGCTATTCGTTATTGACGGCATTCCTTATGGGGGTTCGACTGATCGGGACTGGTTGCAGGCATCGGAAGTTTCGGGCAGCGATGTATTTAACTCGCTGAACATTGAAGACATTGAAAGCATCACTATATTAAAAGACGCTTCTGCTGCTATTTATGGTTTGCGTGCCGCCAATGGTGTAGTTTTAGTAACTACCAAAAAAGGAAGGAAAAATGAAAAGATAAGTATCAATGTAAATGGTTATTATGGCTGGCAGAACCTGACTCGTTTCCCGAAACTTGCCAATGCCGGACAATATGTAAGAGGATTGGCCGAAGCAGCACAAAACAGAGGGGAAGATCCGAGCAAACTCTACACGCCTGAAGAACTGGCCAAATGGCAGGCCGGTACGGAACCGGGATATCAAAGCTATGACTATTACGACATGGTGATGAGAAAGAATGTCCCCCAATATCACATCAACGCAAACGTAACAGGTGGCTCCGACAAAACAAACTATTACCTTTCCGTTGCTCATACCAGTCAGGATGCCATGATGCGGGATTTCAGTTATCAACGTACCAATTTTCAGTTGAACCTCGATACCAAAATCACAGACCGTTTTACCATAGGAGCACAAATCAGCGGCAAATATGAAAAGACAGAAGATGTAGGTCTGCCCGGTGGTGACGGTTATTATTCATCCATCCTGGCCATGTTCAAGATGCAGCCTATCGAAAGCCCGTATGCCAATGATAATCCGGAGTATATTAATAATGTACACGAAAACGGTTATAATCCGGCAGCTTTCCGTCGTGACATTGCCGGATATAAAGACAATATGACCCGTAATGCCAATATCAATGCCTATGCACAATATGAGTTCGGTTTCGGACTGACAGCAAAGGCCACTTTCTCTTACAACTACACAAACTCTCGCTTTGACGGTTACCAGTATGCTTATCAAATCTATAAATACGACAAAGAAAACGATACTTACAATGGAACTGGGGCGGCAGGACGTTGGAGAAGCCAGACGGATCGTAGCGTTCCCGCACGCTATATGCAATTACAACTGAACTACACCAAACAGCTTGGAAAACACAATATCGCAGCCGTACTGGGTTACGAAGCTTCCGATTATGACTGGACCAAGAAATCTTATAGCACAGAACCTTCCACCGACTATTTGCCGTTATTGCAATTTGATGAACTCAGCGGTTTTGGTGATGAATGGAGTTATGAAGCACGTGCAGGCTGGATCGGACGTATCAATTACAACTTTGCTCATAAATATTTAGTTGAAGTTCTGGCCCGCTACGACGGTTCTTATCTCTATGCACCAAGCAAACGGTGGGGATTTTTCCCGGGCGTATCCATAGGATGGAGAATATCGGAAGAAAAATTCTTCGAAAAGCTGAAACCTGTTGTAGACGATCTGAAGATACGCGCCTCTATCGGCCAAACAGGTACTGAAAAAGATGTGAAACTATTTGACTACTTGAGCGGCTACAACTGGAACCAAGGGAACGCCGTACTGGACGGTGAAGTGGTGACCGGACTGAATCAAAGAGGCTTACCGGTGAGAAATTTATCATGGACCAAAAATACGACCTCTAATATCGGTATCGACCTGACAATGTTCAACAGTCGTCTGAAAATTACAGCCGATGCATTCCGCAAAGATATTACCGGTGTACCGACAGCCCGTTATGATGTATTATTACCTAGCGAAGTAGGTTATAAACTGCCCAACGAGAACTTGAACAAGCAGGCATACATCGGTGCAGAAGCAATGGTTACCTGGACCGACCACATGGGTGACTTGAACTATAGCGTAAGCGGTAACTTTACTTTCTCGCGTTATAAAAGCATTGAAACCTACAAGCCGCGTTTCAATAATTCCTGGGATGAGTACCGTAACTCGGCAGAAGGCCGTTGGGGAGGCATCTACTGGGGATATCAGGTTCTCGGCCAATTCCAGTCGGAAGAAGAAATCCGCAACTATCCTGTAAATCTGGACGGACAGAATAACCGCACCCTGTTGCCCGGAGACTTTATCTACAAAGATGTGAATGGTGACGGCATCATCAATGAAATGGATGAACGCCCCATCGGTTATCCGGAAAACTGGGCTCCTATCATGTCTTTCGGTGGCAATATCGGTCTGGAATGGAAAGGGATTGACCTGAACATTGATTTCGCCGGAGGTGCCATGCAGGGATGGAGACAGAACTACGAACTGGCCAATGCATACCACGGTAATGGTAACTCACCGGAATATTTATTGGAAGACCGCTGGCATCGTGCCGACTTGTATGATCCCAATAGTGAATGGATACCGGGACGCTACCCTGCTATCCGCAAAGGGGAATTCAGCTACAACAATAAGAACAGCGACTTCTGGTTGCACAACGTACGCTATCTGCGTATAAAGAATCTTGAAATAGGCTACAGTTTGCCCGTATGGATGCTGAAACCCATCCATGCACAAAAGATACGCATATATGCCAATGTTTCCAACTTATGTTCGTTCGATAATGTACATCAGTTTGGCGTAGACCCTGAAATTACTGCCGCAGCAGCAGTTGTGTATCCGCAACAACGGACATTCCTTCTTGGATTTAATGTAACATACTAAAAATGAAATCGATTATGAAAAGTAATTATATAAAAATATTTTTGATGGGAGCTGCCATCACTTCCTTGTTATCAAGTTGCGGTGACGATTGGTTTGAGAGAGACCCCAAAAACATTCTCACCAACGAACAGATTTGGAATGACCCTGCCATGATCAAATCACAGCTGGCCAATCTTTATAACCGTATACCCCAATTACATGGTAATTTCAATACCGGCGGCATGTGCGAAACAGATGATGCCATGTATTGCGGTACACTGGACCAAAACTACCGCAATGAGCTACGCTATAAAAACGACTATGACAGATGGTGGGATTACGAATTCATACGTGACATCAATATGTCTATTGAAAACATCGACAAGTATGCAACAGAGATTTCGGAAGAAAACAAGACTCAGTTCAAAGCTGAGTTCCGTTTTATCCGTGCTTATATTTATTTCGAACTGGTAAAACGCATGGGTGGTGTACCACTGATTACAACTACACTGGAATATGATTTTAACGGAGACCCCTCTTACTTACGTAATCCCCGTGCCAAAGAACATGAAGTCTATGACTTTATTTATAGTGAATGCGAAGAGATCAAATCACAGTTGGGTAATGCCGGCAGCCAGACCCGTGCCAATTATTACACAGCCCTGGCACTGGAAAGCCGTGCCATGCTGTATGCCGGTTCCATCGCCAAATACAATGCACTGAGAACACCCAATATTGTAACTTCCGGTGGAGAAGTAGGTATCCCCGTTGATATGGCAAACGGTTACTATCAAAAATCATTGGCAGCTTCCAAGGAAATCATCGAAAAGGGTGGTTATGAACTATACAACAAAGAATCGGACAAAGGAGTGAATTTCTATAAGATGATGATGGACAAAACGGGAAACAAAGAAGCCATCTGGGTGAAAGATTATCAAAACCCGTTGAAGGTTCATAGCTTTGGATATGATAACGTAATTCACCACTTGCGGGAAGACAACGACAACTCTTCCTGCATCGGCCCGTCACTGGGACTGGTAGAAGCTTTTGATTACCTGAATGGAACTCCGGGGGCATTACGTTATAAAAATGGCAATGATTACATCGTTTATGATACACCTAGCGATATCTTCGCAAATAAAGATGCCCGTCTGTATGGTACCATTATCTGTCCGGGCACTAAGTTCAGAGGTCAGGATGTTGATATCCAGGCCGGAGTAGCTACTTGGAACGATGCAACCGATTCTTATGATCTGCTTACAGATCCTAATTTGGGAAGCTTTTATACTGACAATAAAAAATTTGTCGGTCTGGATGGTCCGCAAACCAATAGCCCTAATGTAAGTAATACCGGATTCTACATCCGCAAATACATCAGCGAGGCATCCGGCTACACTCTTCGTAATTATGCGGAAAACTGGTGGCCTTGGTTCAGGTTGGGTGAAATATATCTGAACGCCACCGAATCAGCTTTCGAATTGAATGATGAAGCAGGTGCTTTGGCTTACATCAACAAGTTGCGGGAACGCGCCGGTTTCCCGGTCAACAGCCTGACTTCCCTGACACTGGCAAAAATTCAGAACGAGCGCCGTGTAGAACTGGCATTTGAAGACCATCGGTATTTCGATATGAAACGCTGGAGAATAGCTGACACTACCTGGAATGGAAACGAGGATAACGACAAAGCCGTTGTGTACGGATTATATCCTTATCGCATTGCCAAGGCAAAACCGGGTACTCAGGACCAAGATAAGTATATCTTTGTCAAAACACGCTCCGAACGCTTCAAGGTGGCAAGAACCTTCCAGCCGTCTAACTATTATGCATTTATTGCAGATGATGTAATTAACAACAATCCGACTATTGTCAAGAACCCATTCCAATAAAAAATTAGTAATTATGAAAAAAATTATACCTTTCTTTATAATGATCTGTTGTCTGATGTCAATAAGCAGTTGCGGCTATGACAACTTTGATGAACCCAAAGCCATGCTAACCGGAAAAGCGGTTTACAACGGCGAACCAGTAGCCGTCAGAAGCGGAAGTTCCGAGTTTGCTTTATTTCAGGATGGGTATGCTTTACATGGCTCCATTCCGGTATATATTGCCCAAGACGGAAGTTATTCTGTAAATCTGTTCAATGGTGAGTACAAACTGGTGCGCATGGGCAATGCCCCTTGGGAAAAACCGTCTAATGATACGATCCGGATTACAGTGAAAGGAAATACTGTACAAGATATACCTGTGACTCCCTATTTCTTTATTAAAAATGTTTCGTTTGCTAAAAACGGCAATGCAATCCAAGCAACTTTTACCCTCAATAAAGTGGTTTCCACTGCCAATTTGGAAGATGTAAGCCTCTATTTAGGATCGGGCATTCTAACGGATAACAATCATAAAGAAGCCATATGTAGTTTGGGCAAAGACGTTTCACTGGAACAGGAAACCACCGCTGAAATAAATATCCCTGACAAGCTGGCGAATGAAACGGCTATTTTTGCCCGCATAGGAGTTAAATCGGACAAGTCATCGGAATATTGTTACAGTCAATCTATAAAAATAGCATTAAACTAAACAATATCAAATGGTCCACTGTGAGGCATCCATAGCCGTCAAGCTAAAGAAAACATACACTGTAGGGGCGGATTGAATCCGCCCGAATACATCCAAAAATACACCATGCTATATGTTATCGGGCGGAAGCATTCCGCCCCTACAGCTAAATGCTAGTTGATTTAAGTTTTGACACGCGCCCTCTTCTTTTATTAAATTGTTATTTACATTTCTATTTTTTTTCAGATGAAATCAATTCTCCTTACCCTCTTTTTAGCATATACTTGTAATATACTGCCTGGCCAAGCCCAGCTTCCTGTTCACTTTGAAATAGAAACAGACCAACCTTGTCAAACCATGGACTATTTCGGAGCATCAGACTGTTGGAGCATGCAATTTATCGGCTTATGGCCGCAAGAAAAACAAAACCAAGTAGCCGACTGGCTGTTCAGTACGGAAAACCATGAAAACGGACAACCTAAAGGAATCGGTCTGTCTTTATGGCGTTTCAATGTAGGAGCCGGAAGTACGGAACAAGGAGAAGCCAGCCAGATAGCCTCTCCCTGGATGCGTGCCGAATGTTTCCTTCAGGCAGATGGTAACTATAATTGGAATAAACAACAAGGGCAGCGTAATTTCCTGCGTCTGGCAAAAGAGCGGGGTGTCAACAAATTTCTGGCATTCCTTAATTCACCTCCCGTATATTTCACACAAAACGGTCTTGCCACCAACACAGGCCGTGGAGGAACCTTGAACTTAAAGGAAGAGCATTATAAGGACTTTGCCCGTTTTCTTGCCAATGTCATAAAAGGGGTGGAGAAACACGATGGAATCAAGTTCAATTACCTCTGTCCATTCAATGAACCCGATGGACATTGGAACTGGATTGGCCCCAAACAAGAAGGTACACCGGCTACTAACCGCGAAATAGCCCGTGCCATACGCCTCATCAGTAAAGAGTTCGTAAATAACCAAATTGACACACAGATTCTAGTCAATGAATCCTCGGACTATCGTTGTATGTTCGATACTCACATGACTAATTGGGAACGGGGATATCAAATCCAGTCTTTCTTTAATCCGGACAGTACAGCTACCTATCTGGGTGATACTCCCAATGTTCCCCATCTGATGGCAGGGCATAGTTATTGGACTAATACTCCTCTGAATGATTTACACGATATCCGTTGTCAGTTAAAAGATACTTTAGACAAATATAAGGTAGATTTCTGGCAGACAGAAACCTGCATCATGGGCAATGACGAAGAAATCGGCGGAGGCGGAGGATATGATTTCACCATGAAAACAGCATTATATGTAGCACGGATCATTCATCATGACATTGTATATGCAGGTGCTCGCAGTTGGCAATGGTGGCGATCTATCGGTGGAGATTATAAGGACGGATTAATCCGTGAGTATAGTGATCCGACTTTTCTGAATGGTGAAGTGAAAGACTCCAAACTAATGTGGGCTTTGGGAAACTATAGTCGATTTATACGCCCGGGAGCTGTTCGGAAAGTAATTATAGCCAGAGATAACCAAGGGAAAATCATTCCTGAAGGCGATACGGATGCAACCGGACTAATGTGTTCAGCATACCAAATTACAGACGGCAAGGAGGTTTTCGTTGTGATTAATTATGCAACGGAAGATAAAGAGTTTACTTTCTATCAGCGTAACGGAGTTATAAAAAACTGGAAAATCTATCGTACTTCTGATAAAAAGGGAGAAAATCTTCTACCGGTGGGAAGTATCAAAAATCATGAAAAAGTTGTGATTCCGGCACGTTCCATTATTACGCTGGTTACTCAATAATACTCCAATATATAAAGAAATAAGGTTGGCTCTTTGTGAAGAGTTCAGCCTTATTCTCTTTTTAAAATACATTTCGGTTCTCAATCCTTCTTTTTTATACTACTTTCTCTTATCTGCAAACAAGCGGGTACAATGATTTGCCTGTTTTTTTTATCTCCTTTAATTTTATCAATCAGCATCTGGCAAGCGGCTTCACCCATCTTATAAGTCTGATGTGAAACAGCTGAAAGCCTGGGAACCACATAATTGGCATGTTGTTCATCCGTATATCCGATAAGCGCTATATCCTGTGGAATACGAAGTCCATGATTTCTGATTACTTCCATAGCGGCAAATGCCAATGTATCATTCATGGCAAGAATGGCATCAGGAGGTTCAGGAAGTGACAGCAAAGTCTCAGCAGCAATTTTACCTTCCTCGAAATCTATTTTCCGACATACTACCAGATCTTTCTCAATAGGTATCTTATTTTCCCTCAACGCTTCAAGGTAACCGTGCTTTCTATTTTTTACTATATCCAGATGATTGGCACCACCGATAAAAGCGATCCGCTTGCTTCCATGATCCAACAAGTGCTGCGTAGCTACCTGTGCAGAATGCACCCCATCCGCCACTACCGTAGAAAAACGGTCTGGCATACAAACACGGTCAAATAACACAAGAGGCATATTCATATCATCCAGGCTCAACCAATGGGTATAATCTGTAGTTTCTTGAGATAAACAACCGATAATCCCTTCTACATGCATATTGACCAGATTCTCAATATTTCTTTTCTCGTGTTCATAAGACTCATGGGAAGTCGTAATAATGACAAAATAGCCGTTTGCTATGGCTGTATCCTCTATTCCGCTCAAAATAGAAGCAAAGAAATGAGTGACAATATCAGGTACAATCACCCCAATGGTACGGGGAGTATTTTTCCGAAGACTCATGGCAAAGGGATTGGGATGATAATTCATCTCTTTGGCTAATTTCTGGACTTTAACGCAAAGTTCCCGACTGATTTCAGGACTATTTTTCAAGGCCCGGGACACTGTAGGAATAGATACCTCTAATATTTGTGCCAGATCTTTCAATGAAATACGTCTCGATTCTGCCATATCAATGCTATAACGGTAAATGATCTACAAAGAAAACATATTCCCGGCAATATATATACAAAGATCGATTTTTTTTAGTGATTAGTGGTTAATGGTTAGTGATAAATGACTGCGGTATGCACCCACTATTCACCACTAACCACTTATCACTAACCACTAAAAAATCGTTCCACGCATACGGTCTTCGAATGCAGCCAGAGCAGCCTTGGCACCTTCACCCATTGCTATGACTATCTGCTTATAGGAAACATCGGTCACATCTCCGGCAGCATAAATTCCTTTTACAGAGGTTCGTCCGTTCTTGTCGGTCAGGATTTCGCCCATGCGGTTCGTCTCTACCAGTTCTTTAAACAATGCACTATTGGCAGTCAGACCAATTTGGACAAAAATACCATCCAGGGCAAAGATCTCTTCTTTTTCTGATGAACGGTCTTTCTTAATAAGTCCCACCACTTTGTCACCATCTCCCAATACCTCTACCGTCTGGGTATTAGTGAAGATATTCACATTAGGCAGGCTTTTGGCCTTTTCCTGCAAAACAGTATCCGCTTTCAAGGTATCCATAAATTCAAAGACAGTCACTTTAGAGCAGATACCCGCCAAGTCAATAGCGGCTTCGATCCCGGAATTTCCACCGCCTATGACTGCTACTTCCCTGCCTTTATAGAACGGTCCGTCACAATGAGGACAGAAGGCAACTCCATGACCGATGTATTTTTCTTCACCGGGAACATTCAATTTTCTCCAGTTCGCCCCTGTAGCAATGATCAGTACGGGAGCCTTATACGTTTCTCCACCTTTCACAGACAACACTTTCATGCCCTCTGCCACTTCCACTTTCTCTATCCGGCGGTTTTCCAAAATATCAATAGTATATTCCGCCAAATGCTTTTTCAGGTCCTGGGCCAACTGTTTACCGGTAGTCTGAGGAATAGATATCAAGTTCTCAATCCCCATTGTCTCATTGACCTGTCCACCGATACGTTCGGCTATTATTGCTACTTTCAATCCTTTACGAGCCGAGTAGATAGCGGCTGTCGTCCCGGCAGGACCACCACCGGCTACCAGCACATCATATTCTTTTGTCTCAACAGCTCCCAATTCCACTGAACCGTAACGGGCTTCCAGCTTCTCCAACAAATCACCCATACTGCCACGACCTACATGAATCAGTTCATCATCAGCGAACACAGCAGGAACAGCCTGTACTTTCATTCGATTCACTTCTTCTTCATTAATGGATCCGTCCACTGCCTCGTGGCGTATCTGATTATTCAGAAGTACCATCATATTCAAAGCCTGAACCACATCAGGACAATTGGTACAGGTCAAAGACAAATAGGTAGTCAGATTTATCGGGCCCCGAAGTGCCTTGATACGTCGGGTGACAAACTCGTCCGGGAAATTTTTCCCTTTGCCGTCAGCATTCAGAACAGCCATCAACAGAGAAGTAAATTCATGACCACCGGGTACGGCACGAAACGTGATCCCCGTATCCTCCCCTTCTTTTAAAAGGATAAACTTCAGCCCTTCACTATCCTGCAACCGACAGGAAAGCTTGTCCGAACAGGAAGCCACTTCTTCCAACAAGTCCACCAACTCGGCACGACTTTCATGCTGAGGGTGGACGAAGATGTCAAAAGTATAGTGCGCTTCCAATTGGGCAAAAAGACCTTTTAACTGATCTTTTATCGCACTATCTAACATGAGTTCTATACTTTAAATTTTACCTACCAAATCAATGCTCGGCTTCAAGGTTTCAGCACCTTTCTTCCATTTAGCAGGACAAACTTCACCATCATGGCTAGCAACAAACTGAGCAGCTTCCACCTTACGAAGGAGCTCATCAGCATTACGTCCGATGCTGTTGTCCTGAATTTCAGCCAATTTGATCTTGCCTTCGGGATTCACTACAAAAGTACCACGATAAGCCATACCGTCTTCTTCAATCATGACACCGAATGCACGTGACAAAGCGCCTGTAGGGTCTGCCAACATCGGATAAGTGATTTTGCGGATGCTTTCAGACGCATCATGCCATGCTTTATGAACGAAATGTGAATCGGTGCTTACAGAATATACTTCCACTCCCATTGCTTTGAATTGGTCATATTTTTCAGCAATGTCTACCAATTCGGTAGGACATACAAATGTAAAGTCAGCAGGATAGAAGAAGAAAATAGCCCATTTACCTTCAATATCTTTGTTAGTTACTGTTTTAAACTTTCCGTTATGGAATGCCTGAACCTTGAATTCAGGTACTTGTGAATTGATAATTGGTTCCATACTATTTTTTATTTTAAAATTAAAACTGATTTTTAAATTGTACTTATTACATTTGCAAAGATAGTTGTCTTCAAAGCCCCCTGCAATACCTACTTATTAGGATTATATAGAACAAGAATCACCATAAATAGGTATTGGGAGAAAGAAACTTTTAAGCGAATTTTGCACGTAGCTAAAAAGGCCCTACATATTTTAACGACAAAGGTTTATATTAAAATAATTATTTAAAAGTACACATTTTAAGAAAATAGAAAAATTTGTAGCCCGCGAGATATTAGACTCACGTGGTAATCCCACAGCAAAAGTCGATGTTACATTGGAATCAGGAGTTACAGGTCGTGCATCCGTTCCGTCAGGAGCCTCAACCGGCGAACACGAAGCATTGGAATTACGCGACGGCGACAAGACCCGCTATG
This sequence comes from Bacteroidaceae bacterium, assembly GCA_963651205.1. Lineage (GTDB taxonomy): Bacteria > Bacteroidota > Bacteroidia > Bacteroidales > Bacteroidaceae > Phocaeicola. The sequence goes on along the minus strand of CAVJPC010000072.1, from coordinate 109,160 downwards.
GTGGAAAAGGAACGTTGAAAGCTGTAGCTAATGTAAATACCATCATTTCTCCGGCACTAATTACTTTCCAGTGACGTTTTAAAAAAAACATAAAAGCCTTCTGCCTTCTGTCCACTCTTTAAAGGTTTTATATACTTTTGTACCGCTTTAAACAAAAAACAATCAATAAAAAATGGACGATTCAATACCACGAACGTGCAATAGTATTAACTGATCCGACAGGGCAATCACTACTCTGAATGCCTCTGAACGGATATAAACGAACGAAAGGAGGCAATAAGATGAGAAAATATCTTTATTGTGAGAATGGCTTTGTAGAAAAGCCACAATGGATGCCAAACTGCTGGGTGAATGTAGAATGCCCCGACCAAAGTGATTTTGAGTTTCTGACTAAAGAATTAAAAGTTCCCGAAGCTTTTTTAGAGGACATCGCCGATATGGATGAACGTCCGCGAACGGATACGGAAGACAACTGGCTACTGACCATTATCCGAATCCCCCTGCAACAACAGGGAAGCATCCCTTATATCACTATCCCCATCGGTATCATTACAAATAATGAAATCATTGTTACCGTGTGTTATCATTCCACTGAAATGATTCCTGATTTCATTGACCACACCCGACGTAAAGGAATCATTGTGCCTAATAAATTTGAATTGATTTTACGGTTAATTTACTCATCTGCCGTATGGTTCTTGAAATATCTGAAACAAATAAACAATGATGTAGCTGCCGCAGAAAAAGAATTGGAAAGAAGCATCCGTAATGAGGACCTGCTAAGATTGATGAAGCTACAAAAAACATTGGTTTATTTCAATACGTCCATTCGTGGAAATGAGGTGATGGTAGGTAAATTGCAAAGTATCTTCCAGGAAAAAGATTATCAAAACCGCGATTTGGTAGAAGATGTAGTCATTGAATTAAAACAGGCTTATAACACGGTAAATATCTACAGCGATATCTTAACCGGAACCATGGACGCATTTGCCTCCATCATATCCAATAATGTGAACACCATCATGAAACGCATGACCAGTATTTCCATCATTCTGATGGTACCCACATTAATAGCCAGTTTCTATGGAATGAACGTAGATGTACATGTAGATGCATTACCACATGCTTTTAGTTTTATTATTTTGGCGTCCATCACATTGTCTGCGTTGGCTTTCGTTATTTTCAGAAAGATAAAGTGGTTCTAAAAAATCCTGAAACAATATCCTATGATCTGTCATTCACGGCAACAGGTCATAGGATAAAACTCTTTTCGCCCCCAGTCCCATGGCAACTAATAATGTTTCAACTTACTCTTAATTTCTTTCTCCAAATTCGTTTTATCCATAAATAGTATCCTGTTAATGGCAAGGTGGCTCCTATCAAAGCTGCTATAAACGTCAGTAAACGGGTAAGCATACCGCCCCAACTACCAACATGTACAGAATAGATCCATCCGCGAATCTTTCCAGCCTTCTCAGCATCTTTATATAAAACGACCTCATCAATCTTACCATTATGAGGATTGAATTTATAACGGTCGGAAGCACGTTGATTACCGAAAGTATTGAAAGAAACATTTGCTACCCCATTTGATAAGGTTATCTGCTTGTAGCCGGGATTATTTAGGGCTAATTGTTCATAAACTTGTTGCCAACAAACATAGGACGAAGAATGAGAAACATTCTTTCCGGATTGGCCGCTACCTCTCCCACCACGCAGGGCTGCCCCACCATGAGCACCTCCCTGCTGTACTTCCACGCCAAACACTTTATAGAAACCTGTCCGATACCATCCAAAAGACCATGTTAGCCCGGTAAGGGCCATAGCCAATAAAAACAACAGCGCATACATACCACCTGCCACATGCAGGTCATACCAAAATCTTCTAAAGCCCCTGCCGACAGATATTCTTAAACTATTTTTCAAGGCTTTTCGTGTACGAGGCCACCAGATAACGATACCCGATATCAAAACCACAACAAACAATAGGGTGCTGACACCTACAATCATTTTTCCCCAGAAAACTCCGCCATCCGCTTTCATACTGTCCAACAGCCAGCGATGCAGCCTGAACATAGTCACAAAAAATGCAGGACGTTCATATTTACCTTTAATCTCACCAGTATATGGATCCACATGCATGGAAGCACGACGAGGCTTGGACAGATTCACCTGCCAAGCACGTTCCGGATCAGAAAAAACACTGATTCCTGTCACAGACACACTGTCGGGTAACGTAAGTTCTACCTCTTTTAATAATCGATCAACAGAAAGTGGAACTGTCTCTACCTTTTTTACATAATAGAGCTCATGCCTGATCAGTTCCACCACTTCATTTTCAAAAACCAACATGGCTCCCGAAAAACAAATCAAGGCAATGATTAACCCGAAAGGAACAGAAAGCCAAAGATGTATTTGGCGAAATATTTTCTTCATAATTTCTTCCATACGATTCATAAAAAGAGTCTGCATAAGCACATACTGCCCGCAGACTCCCACTATATTATTACAATACTCAGTTCTGAGGTTGCAGTTTACCGACGCCACTGATTTGTGTCGCTTCTATAGAAACACCCTTTGTCGCTACCGCACCTACCGGATCTATTTTATAAATAGACGGATATCCTTCTGTTGTAGTTACAGCCATATAGGCATATCCATTCTCCACATACAGAGTATTACCAAAGCCGGAGATCAAATCGGCAGAAGGCAAACCGGTTACATAAGTCAGTTTTCCGGTTTCTCCTTTATATATTGCTAACTGATTAGCAGTGAAACCAGTTTCAGTCAAGGGACGATCATACATCAGCAACAGGAAATAATCTCCCGTAATATGCCAACAACGAATGAAAGATTTACCTCCGGTCTGCGTTTCGATACTATAATAATAATCAGGATCAAACTCTTCTGTTCCAGCCTTTATACGTACTACTCCGGCATCCAAGGTAGTCTGCTGGCGCTTATCCTTCATGGTCTTCGCATAGCTAGGAGAAAATACATAAATATCCCCATTATCTGCCGCCCAAATCGTTTGATAATACTGTGATTTAAAACGCCCGCAAGCATAACTGATCTTATCTGTTTCTATGATTTTTTTATTTGTCAGCGTTTCATCATCAAAAATAGCCACCCAGCATTTATTGGGATATTGCGTCCATTGCAATTCACCTTTTTTATAACTGCTACTGTTGGAACCACCGTCTTCTGTCTTTACCAAATCATTATTGCCGGGAAGTATCCATTTTCCCCCGTCAGTGGCCGATCCATATTGACTTAACCCCATTGGAATAGGAGCGCTATACAGCTTATTATTTCGTTCCAATATGCCGGCCAATGTTACATATTCTCCATTTCCCAAGAAGTTTTCGGACATATAAGCCTTATTTTGAGTATCATTCGTTGTAAATGTTTCAGCAGATACGTCCAAATAAGAAAGCAAAAACATTTTTGGTAAATATCCATTCTCATCAGCATACGCAGTGGGTCCGTCACCGGTAGACGAGGTCATGATATATTTATCATAAATACCGTAAGTAGTAAACCTCTTTACGGCAAACTCCCCCGAACGAGCCTTTACTTCATTCTTTGAATCCATGATATAAGAACGGGTCGTACCTGCATTTCCTTGATTATAAGTCAGTGCATAAAGATATTGATTCTTGTAAAACACCCATTGAGTTGCGCCATCATTCACAAGACCATTATTCACTGTAGAAACAGTGCCTTTATCCAACGTCTCGGAAGTAAGCAGCACATTCGTGGTATTTCCAGACGCTGTGACCGACGATGCAATAACATACTCACCTTTAGCCTCGGTACCCGAACCGTAATCCGGCTCATGATCCGTACATGCACTCAACGCCATTCCTGCCATGGCAGTAGCAATAAATCCGTTCAATAAGAAATCTTTCTTCATTTTTATTCTTCCTGTTAATTTAAAATCCAATTAATTATAAACTCCTTTTTTCTAATCCTTCAGCAGCTACTAGATAACTCCTGATTATACCGCGCTCCAATTCTGTGCCAGCAACCAGCCATTCAGTGACAGTAATTCGTGGATCAGTGGCAGTGATCGACTAATCAGCATCACTGATTAATAGACAAAGCAGGCTGAAGGGAGGCATGTTCTTATAAAAACCGTCACAAGTTCTTTTTTAATCGCCGAAACAAACACGCAGCTTGCCATAAAAAGCCCGGCCCGCCTTCTGGAGACTAAAATTATCATACAGTTTCTCGTCTGTGAAGTTACGGCATTCCAATGATACGTTATACCGCCCTTTTTGCAAACTATAAGAAAGGGATATATTGTGTGAGAATTGACTCGGTACCACATAGTCCCCCTTATTCGAGCCTATTCGGGAAGAATAATAAGTAAAGCTATGCAGATATTGATTATCATAAGATACTGTCAACCTATTGCCTTTCCTTCCTAAATCCCGCCAATAAAAAGTAACATCCGAATCAGCAAACATATAGGGCAGATTCGGCATCCGTTCTTTATAAGCCAGATTTTCCGCACTGCTGGAAATAGATGTTTTCATATTGTCGCGTACATCCATTTTGGTAAAATTACCTCCTACACTCACCCAATTGCCAAAACCGTAACGAGCAGAAACAGTATATCCTTTCGTCAATACTTTACCGTAATTAATATATTTCGCAGCATATTTACCACCACTCAAATCCGCAATATTACGCTGAATATAATCTTTCGTATTCCGATAAATCACTCCACCTTCCATATATACAGAATGCCTGCCAAATGTTCTGTTATAGCTCAAATTAAAATTCAAATTATCACTACTCTCCGGTTTTATACTGATATCTCCCATTTCCAAATCCTCATCTCCAAACATTTCTTCAATAGTAGGCAGACGATATGCTTTTTCGTAGGACAATTTCGCCTGCAAACCGGGTAGAATGAAATAAGTTCCCGCAGCTCCATACCCTATGGAATTCATGTTTCGGGTAGTACGGACATAATCATCTTGATTCGTAGTCGTAGCCATAGGACCTGCCACATACAAACGATAATATTTTCCAAACACTGAGAGGTTCCAATGATCAGACGGCATCAACCGATAGGACAATCCGGAGATATTCTTATGGGTTTCTTTAGCGATGGCATCCTCCGATTCCACCTTAGCCAATAGAGAAGTATTAGAACGGCGGAAAGTATTCAACACATGATTAAAGGTCAGCATGTGTATTTTCGCCAGACGGTAATTAACGGTTAATGTTCCATTCCAATTGTTATTATCCGCCCGTGAATATTGATTGGATTGTTCACCGGGTGAGTTCATTAATTTCCTATCACCCAACCAATTGTACTTATAGGAAGCTGTATCTATATTTGTCGTTGCATTTTTATTATAATTGGCAGTCAATGCCACATCCAGACTTTTGATGAATAAGCCACGCTTATTATACTCCAATGACGGCATCAACGAATGTCCTTTACGATGTTTTTCCCCATAGACTATTTCCTGGCGTACTCCGGTCTGTATCTCCTTATACATGTGTGAATAAGTAAAGCCCAACATCAATCTGTCTGCCCATTTCTTATCCACAATACCCATCTTACCTATAACCGCTTCATTATGATAGGTATCATTAAAGCGCTTCACACGTACCTTTTTATCTTTATCAATTCTTCCGGTTTCAAAGTCCTCTACCGGTGCGTCCACCTGATAATCATTATCCGAATAGTTTTGGAAAGCATTTATTTCATATGTAAAGCCGTTTTTGAAAGTTTGTCCGAAATTCACATACGATTTATGCGTATGGAACGACCCGTATGAATAGGAGCCATCCAAAAACCAATTACGTTTCTTCTTATTGGTTACAATATTGATAACACCACCTATAGCATCCGTGCCAAATCCTACAGGAACCACCCCTTTATATACTTCAATCCTATCTGCAAAATTCACAGGAATATTATTTAAGCCAAAAGAGCTCCCTACTCCCTCCTGAGGTACACCGTCTATAAATATCTTCACATGTTTGCCACTGAAACCATCCAACATCAATTGCATATCCGAACCTACCCCACCCGACTCACGGAGTTTCATTCCCGGAGCTTTAGCCAAAGCATCACTCAGATTCTTGGTAGAATTCTGGAACTCTTTTGTATCTACAGCTATCGCATTGAATGCGGAACGTTTCACACGGGAAACCCCGTTAGATACCACTACCACTTCATCCAACTCAGTCACCGACGGGGCAATCATTACATTCATCTTAATCCTTTCTCCATGAACCAAAGTTACGGGCTTTTCTATAGTCTTATATCCTATAGCCGAAACAACCAGTGTGTATTTCCCTGCCGGTGCATGGAGATGATAGATACCTTCTTCATTCGTTGTACAGCCATAAGTTGTACCCTTCAAATATACGGTCGCAAAATCTACGACTTCCTGTTTTTCTTTGGATATCACTTTACCGGATACCATTGTCTTAGGTTGTGCAAAGATAGATATCGCTCCGATTATAAAAAAAAGAGAGCCTAAACTGATCCTTTGTAACTGTCTTCTTACCATGAATACCTATAATTCTAAATTCTTAATTTTTGAGAATGCAAAGTTCTATAAAAAGAAAAGGGGAAACAATCACCTGATATAGGTAATCTTTTCCCCCATTTCACGGAATATATACCGTGCAATAGCTCTTTATAGGTATTTATGCCACAAACACGCTATCGGGCCTAGTTCCGGGAATCAAACCATAGCTTCATTCTGAAGCCATCATCCCCTTTATTAATTTTAATATAAGAAGCTTCTCCTCCTGTTCCCTGAGAGTTGACAGCCGGAATTTCAAATAAGAACGAAATGTCTCCAGCAGGATATTCCTTTACTGATATTCCACGGCTTTCACGGTCACGCTGCTCCTCCGGAGTGAAGACGCGAAAGAAAATGCCGTCAGTTTCCGAATAAACCGTCATCGGTGTTGTCTTTGATTGGAGTGTCGCCCAATAGAGATTTGCATGATACCCTTTGAATTCCGGATAAATAAGCGGATGATAATATTCTCCCGTCACCGTATTGTTGTAGTCCTTCTGCCAGATACCATAATTCGTTCCTTCGATGCGGTTCTTCCATACCCGGTAAGGGCCTTTGCCTAACCAACGCATCCCACTGACGTTCTTTTCAGGAAAAGAGAATGAAAAACCGAAATTATGAACCGGACGGTCAAAGTATGCACCGTCAAACTTGTTCTTTGCTCTGTAATTCAGCACCAATGCATCCATTCCAAGCAATCCGTCAGGTGCCATTCTCCAGACAATGGAGTCGGCCGCACCTTTATATTTTACGGTATAAATGGCAGTATCACCTTGCATTTTCAGGTTGGCAGAACAGAAAAGCATCTTCATCCCGACCGGGAGAGGACCGTCAGATAATGGTATGATCTTGCTACCGTTCTTCACTTCCACCAAATTACCATTCGCCTTGTTGAATGTTGCTGCAACTCCATTCGCCATCAGGGTAACCCTGTTGTTGTCTGTCTGATAGCTGGCAGCAGTTGTTGTCGCCGGTTGTAAGTGCCTGTATTCTGCAAAGTACTTACGGTTATTCTTAATAGGAAACGTCCAGTTACATACTGTGTCTCCCGTCGCATTGTAAGCTTCCAATTCCAAGACATCGCCATTGAAGAATTTCTCAGGCAGATCGAAGTGGGCTGTCCCCTTCTCACCAGGCTGGATCGCAGGTAACAGTACGCCGCCCTCCGCCAGGCAGACGGGGCTGTCGGCTACCTGCGGAACAGGTAAACGCATTATCTTCCACTTCATCCGGCATTCGCTTAAGTTGCTGAACAAGTAATCGTTAGTTACATAAAAATCTCCTTTGAAAGAAGAAGTTATTTTTAATGGATGTATTTGAATGGGTGACCATACCTCCCGAACAGTATAAAAGCTGCCTTCTTTTTCGCGATTTGCCCCCACAATACCATCGGGAGCATTAGGACCGTAAGTGTCCATTTGTCCGGTATCTGTACGGCGGACAGCTTCATCCACATACGCCCAAAGGAAGCCACCGGCAAAAAGTGGATTTGCCTTAAACTTTGACCATAGTCCTTTGAGACCTGCACCCTGTCCACGGTCATAGAGGCCATGCAGGAACTCCGTCATCATAAAAACCTTATGCCCGCGTTCCAACCGATACATGTTATCCGTACCATTAGGGTAATGACGTGTATCCAAGCCATTGAAATCCGCCCACGGATGAATGACGTGACGTTTTTGCGGATCATAGTCGGCAAAACGATTGTCAACAGCAGCATTCCATCCTCCTTCGTTACCGTTTGCCCAAATAAAGATACACGGGTGATTCACATCACGAAACATCATCTCGGGCAGTAACTTTTCTGCTATTTCAGTGCTATAGCTATTCTGCCAGCCACATAATTCATTGAGATAAAGAAGACCTATGGAATCACACGCCTCTAAAAAATGAGTATCTGGTGGATAATGTGAACGCACGGCATTCATATTCATCTGCTTAATGAGCAAAGCATCCTTCAGACTGAGTTCCCGGCTGATTGTCCTACCTGTTTCCAGATCAAAGCAATGGCGGTTAGTCCCCTTCACTAAAAGACGAGTACCGTTCAGATATATGCCATCTTCAGGACGGAATTCAATGGTACGGAATCCGATGCGCTCCGTAATCTCGTGCACAACATCTCCTGTTGTGGAAAGAAGACGCATCGTGAGCCGATAAAGGTTGGGATGTTCCGGATCCCATGTCTTGATATTGTTCCAATGTGTGGTAAGTGTTTGTTTCTTTTCCATCGAAAGTCCGCATACCTGCCGCCCTATAGGAAGCTGTGAATCACAAGAAATGAGTGACAGTTCCACTTGTTGTCCTTTGGACATATTTTTCAGATATACATCTGTGCGCAACGTACCGTCAGCACGGGCATCTACCGCTATATGTTCTATTTGCGTGCGAGGTTTTGCCGTCAGATATACAGGGCGGTAGATACCTCCGAAAAGCCACCAGTCAGCCCGGCGTTCCGCTGCATTAACTGATTTATCAGCCGACTGCTTCTTCACCGTCACTTCCATCGAATTCTTTTTCCCGAATTTCAGTTTGTCCGTGATATCATAAGAGAAACGATAGAATGATCCCTGATGAACAGGGCCAGCGATAACATCGTTGATTTTCACTTCAGCATCAGTCATAACACCTTCAAATACAATGCTTATCTGTTTGCCTTTCCAAGTGTCCGGAACGTCAAAACGATGACGATAGATGCCGTATTCATCGCAAAAATCATGTTCCCTGTAGGCATCATATTGCTTTTCTTTCTCGCGTTCCTTATAAATATAGTAGCGCCCGTAGGTATAGCCTCCAAAACCTTGCTGTTCCCAGCAAGACGGAACATCTATCTTGCCCCACTTTTGGGAATTCATACCTGAAGAGCACCAGAAATCCCACTTCACGGTATGATCCGGTCCTGTACCGGAAAGATACCTCACTTCTGTCTGTTGAGCTTTTGCCGTGCAAAAGCATAATAAAACAATGAACAGTCCAATAATTTTCTTCATACAATTCATGCTACATTAATAAGTTGGTTGAACAGGAAATACATAGAACATTCTGTCTGGTTTGAAATCAATCATCCATTGATCTATCAAGACATGATCATCCAAAGCAGTAATGGATAAAGTATGCTTTCCTTTTGTCAATTGATGACCGGTTTCACGAACAGCCTGTCCACGGAGCACATTCTGTTTCCATCCTTCCGAACGAAACGGCTCTTTAATAGAGCATATCCGAGGCTTTTCACCATCTATACTGACACTGAAACGAATGTCTCCTTTATCATTAGGTTGTGTCGGGATTACGGCAGTGCGCAGTATCGCCTCTCCATCCCATAAACAATCAAATTCAAAAGCAATTGATTCTCCCTTTGGTACGGAAACGGCATTCATACTATGTCCCAATGATTGAATCGTCACGACCTCTTTGGATGCGCTTGTATAATCGCAAGCATTAGAAACAATACAATGGTCCTTAGCCACTTCTGCCAAAGGTAACGATTTGGGTCTTCTAAAGGAAGCATATTTCTCTATTTCCTTCTCTGTCAGCCATACAGGGACTTCAGGCGGATAGAACACATATAAATCCCGCGGATTATGGCACATGGAGTATTTCCATTTGCCACCCGCCAGTTCATTGTTATAGTAATCTGTCAAATCGCGGATTTCCTGGTAAGCTTTGATGCTTTTGGCACAGGCAGCCATTAATTGACTTTCGCGGGTCCATAAAGTCGTGTCGCAGCTTCCCGGAGAGATGCAACGTGCTCTTTGTGCCTCCAGCATCTTTGTGCTCATCGCAGCAGCGCCAAATACAGGATACTTGATTTGGGCAAAGAAAGCATCTTTTCGTTCCTGAGGAATCATTGGTTCCACTTCCGATAAAATTTCTTTAATGGCTTCATAGGATTCCAGATAACGATCCAGTTCGCCGCCGAATTCGGTTAAGCTAAAGTCCGTATTTTTAACCGGAGACCAGCCTTTGGTATATTTCTTCTTGTCCAGTTCCACTTGGTTCCAACCCATAAATTCCGGTTTACGGATGCCACACAGGCGATAAAACTCTAATATGGCAGGCAATAATTTTTCTCCTGCTTCTTTACCAAATTCGCGGCAAAGCCAGTTCTTCTGATGCTCCACAAGAGTAGATGGAGATACGGAATTGATATTCCATGCCATATCCAGAAAGAGTTCCAAATCGTATGCCACGGGTTTCAAATCGTGCACATTAACCACCCATAGGCGGCGGGCATTGCAATCGTATGCCTGTTTCATTTCGCTATAAACCAATCCCGGCTGGGTAGTGCATAGCCACATATAGTCGTGCGGACGCCCCCAATAACTGAGATGATAATACACCCCGGCACCTCCGCTACGCTTTTGCTGTTCCTTGTCACTTAAACGGGTCATATAGCCATAGTTGTCATCACACCATATCAACGTGATGTCTTCCGGCAGTTGCAAGCCATTCTCCATGATTTGAAGCACTTCTTTATAGGGGACAAAAGCTTGGGGAATCTTCTCCACATCTTTATCTACATATTTCGACAGCAGCTTGCGCTGGTCGTCAATAACCTGTTGCAGTGCATCGGTCTTTTCCTGAAGGGTCTTGACTCCTTCCATTCCACTGTCGTGAATACCTCGCATGCCCATGGTGTAGAAATTTTCATAAGGGCCTGCCTCTTTCAGCCGTTCTATCCAATACGATTGCACCCCTTCACGGTTTGTCATGTAATTATAGTCACCCCGTTCGTTGACTTTCCATTCACCTACATTATTGCGCATCATCGGCTCGCAATGCGAAGTACCGATGAGAATGCCGCAACTGTCAGCCGCTTCTTTAGCTCCCGGCACAAAGTAGAACGGAGTCGTAATTCCATGCATCCCCGGCCAAATAGCATTGGCACGAAGGCGCATCAGCAATTTGAAGATTTCTTTATAAGTACGTGCACCAATACGTCCTTTTATATCAGACGGTTCAAAGTTTTTCCAGCTCCAAGGCTGCAAGCTCCAATCTTCATCATTTAAAAAGATTCCACGATACTCTACCGACGGACTCTGAAAAGTAGAATAATCAGCCGGAAGGGTCAGCCGCTCTTTCCTCATCGGCGTCACATCTCCCCACCATACCCATGGAGACACTCCTGCCAAGCGGGAAAGTTCAAGTATGCCGTAAGCAGTTCCCCGACCGTCACTTCCTACAACCAACAACTGATTTCCTCTTATCTTTATAAAGAAAGCGTCTTTTCTGGCAGCAATACTATCCACCGGAATTCCGTCTTTACGGAGCTCTCTTAGGACAGACTTGTTTTTATCCAACTGAATAATATTAATAACCGCCGTTCCGGAAAGAGTTTTTTGAGGTAATACCCCCGTCACCTGTTGCATGTCACCCTTAAACATATCCAGTGCTACCGTCACTACCGGAGAAACAGATTCAGGCAAGGAATAAGTTATAGGACGTTTACCATTATACCAAACAAATTCTTTATTGGCAGCAGCAACACTACATTCCAATAAAAAAACAAGGAATACCCCAATTAAACTTCTGTTCACATAGAAATTAGATTTCATTAGCCAACCTTTTTAAATTAGACATTAAAGTTTTAACGTCACAAAAGTAATCAGCTATTCATTTTACAGGGATGAAGCATCTCCCGAGAAGGTTGAAACATGTTTTCTCCACCTTTTAGGAACATATTTCAACCTTGTCCACCTTGGCATGTTCAAGCGTTTTTGCCCGATTTCATCGAATATTCTGTAGGCTGCATACCAAATTCCTTCTTAAAACAGATAGAAAAATACTTGGGATCATTAAACCCGACCTTATAAGCCAGTTCGGAAATGCGGATATTCGGATTTTCATCCATCATCCTGCAAGCCGCCTTCAGACGGATACTACGTACAAAGCCAGTCGTATTCAATCCCGTCAAGGATTTCAATTTCTTATGCAACGTTGTACGGCTGGTTGCCATTTCATCTACAAACTGCGGAACATCAAAACCGGGATCGTCCAAATGACGGTTCACACAGGCGACAGCATCCTGCAAAAACTTTTCTTCATCCGAAGGAATGTTCGTAAAGAACTGCAATTTTAGATGATGCACCTTGTCCGTCTCACCTTCCTGCAAAAACTTACGATTACGCAATAACAGTCTCCGGCGAATCTCCCACCATATCAATACCATAAACAGTATAGCCAATAATACATAAATAAAATAAGCCCACCAAGTAGCCCAGAAAGGTGGTTCAATACTAATTTCCATTTCTCGCACGTCACCCCAATCACCATTCTCATTCGTTGCCCGTAGCTGAAACACGTACTCCCCTCCAGGCAATTTGGAATAATAGGCAGTCCGGCTGGAAGCGTCCACATAATGCCAGTCAGCATCAAAGCCTTGCAACCTGTACGCATACTTATTCTGCTGGGGACGATTATAAGTCAGCGATGCAAAGCAAATGGTAAAATGGGAATATGAGGCAGGAATAACCAATCTGTCTGTAAAATCGGGAGTAAAAGGAGTGATCTCCTTTCTGTTCTTATCCGGCATCTGTTCCAATGGCCTTCCATCCACCAAGATATCAGTTATGGATAAAGAAATATCAGCCTGTTTCTCTTCCACCACTTCCGAGTTGAAAGTCACAATTCCCCTGCTGCATCCAAAATAGAAAGTGCCCTCACGATAGAAAGAAGCATTTTGATTAAAGAAATTATCCGCCAACCCATCGGCAACTGTAAAGATACGTACCCTGCCCTTTTCCTTTCCGGATATGGTTAGCTTTGCCAGCCCTTGATTGGTGCCCAACCACAGATTACCACTATTATCTTCCTGCATACAGCCAACCATATCTCCGGGCAAGTTAAACTCCTTATGAACAGACTTGAAACAATCATTTTGCACATCATATAAACAAAGTCCGCTGCCCTCTGTCCCGACCCAAATCCGTCCGCTTCTATCCAACAAAAAACAAAGAGGAGTATTGACCGGCAGCAAACCATTCTCCATACAATAGTTCTTACACTGCAACGATTCCGGACGTTCCATATCCCCTGTAACATGAACAATACCATTATTGTTGGTTGCCAACCATAATGAGCCGTCATTATCCTCAACCATCGTGGTCATCTCCCTGCCAAGCAATTCGTCTGCTCCGGACAAACGATTGAAACAATACTCACGCCCGTCCCGGTAACGCACTCCAAGTCCTTTATAGGTACACAACCAACGGTTCCCCTTACGGTCCTCATGAACCAGATACACTAAATCATGAGGAACAAAACCGCAATTCGAGGTCTTATACTGATGTATTATTTGTCCGTCACGACAAACTATCATCCCCTCGTCATGCACAGCAAGCAATACCTCACGGGTTAACGGGCTATAAGAAATATGATAAGGACGTTTCGAAGGAAACAATGTCACTTTTTTATCTCCATGCTGATAATCCAATCCATAGCCCATACCTATCCAAAGAGCTCCATTTTCTTCCACATACAATGTAGAAATCAAATCTGTAAAAGATTTATCGTTGCCACGAGGATAAATTACATTAAAGGAACGTTTCCGAGTATCAACATGAAAGACACCAGCCCCTTTAGTACCGATCCACATCAATCCGCTTCGGTCCCTAAAGACTGTGTTCACCTCGCGGACAGGAAGATAATGTTTAGAGCCGGATTCTTGATAATTGATAAACTTTCCCTCATCAGCCAGTTCCATCACACCAACACCCTCTCTAGTGCCCAACCATAGCGAACGTGTCTGTAAATCTTCATGAATAGAATAAATATAATCAGACGGCAAAGAAAAAACATTTCGGGCATCATGTCTATAACCTTCAAAAGAGACCGTTTTCCTATCGGATGAAAAATGGGCCTTATACAGCCCGGACCCACTGGTTCCTATCCACATCACCCCTCTGGAGTCCTGAAACAAAGCCAAAACAGAGTTCTCCTCATCTAAAGGCGGATAGTGCAAAAATGTATTTTCCTTTATGCAATAACGATAAAGCCCATCCTTCCAGGTGCCTATCAACAAATCACCATTTACATCCTCAAACAACGTTTGAATATTCACAGATTCGGGTACGTCCCCTCTACAATTCTTCCGGGTCATCAAGGCCAATGTATCCTGCACTTCATCATAATAAGCCATTCCACGGATATACCCCAGATAAACCCGATTCTCTTTTGTCACATGAATTTCATTCAGCCGTTGTTTGCTGACTCCACCCAGTTTCAATTTTTTCATCTTCCCTGTCCGTTTATCAAGCATACAAAGTCCCTCGTGAGTCCCAATCCAGAGCCGGTGAGAATAATCTTCTTCCACACAAAGCACATTATTATTAACCAGAAGACCGGGGGTATAAAGATTTGATTTATAGGTACGGACCTCGTAACCGTCATAACGAAACAATCCATAGAAAGTAGGAATCCAAATATATCCGTCACGGTCCTGATAAACTTGGTGAACCATGCTATTCGGTAACCCTTCAGGAGTGGAAAACTGTTTGAACTCCAGATGATCCCAACAGGTCTGAGCCCTCACGGCAGGCATCAACCAATTTATAGCCCACAAAATAAATACTATCTTAAGTGTTTTCATCTTTTATTATATTAGATTTATGTCACAAACATACAAAAACCTAAGGATTTAATAAAGCTTTCAGTATGAAGAATCATAAATTGCTTTGCATAGCCTGTTAGCCAAGAAAATTTAATTTTCAAGACTCTCCAAATACCCTATTTACTATCTTATTTTCCATAGTTTCAAAAAATCACGACTATATTTTGTTGTTTTCTATGAATAATTCATATCTTTGTGCCGGTATACTTAATGAATTATCACTTTATTTGATTTGGTTATACCTAAAAGCTGTAGACTTTTGATACTACCGGACCGGAGAAAGATGATTTTATGTGTCCAGGCAACTTACGATTTACGTATTACCCCGGTTTCGAAACATAACGGGAATATTTAGAATCACTTATTAAAAAAAATAGATAACATTATGGAAGAAACAAAAGATCAACCCCAGAAACGTCCCTATAACATAAGGGAAAAGAAAATAAAAGAAGCAGCATACAGAAACCTGATCAGAGCAGAATTGGCTGACGAATTGTATGACAAAATATTAAACATCATCGTCGTGCAAAAAAAATACAAAGATCCTAATTATTCAGCAAAAGATTTAGCAAAAGAATTGAAAACCAATACCCGCTATTTATCTGCTGTCATTAATTCACGCTTCGGCATGAACTACTCTTGTTTATTGAATGAATATCGTATAAAAGAAGCCAAACACCTCTTGGTTGACAAGCGTTATGTAGATAAAAATATTGAAGATATCAGCCTAATGGTGGGATTTGCGAACCGTCAGTCTTTCTATGCTGCATTCTATAAGAATGTCGGAGAAAAACCTAACGATTATCGCCGAAGAAATTCAGAAAAATAAATCTGCGGCAATGGTTACAGACATCATATGGTCTGTTTTCTTATGTTATACTTATTAGAGAAATATACCATTGCGTGAAAGAAGGCAGCTGATTCGGTATGAACCGGCTGCCTTTGTGAAGTTCACAACTATCTCTTTTTATAAAACTAATAGAAATAGCATGAAAGAGAAAGGTTTATCTTCACCATCATCAAAAAATAAATGAAGAAAACAATAAAACAGAACAAATTAAAAACCTTCCAGCTTTTCCTCCAATTCTTCCTCAGCATCTACAATGCCTACCAAACGGTTTATTATTCTTCGTTTCTCTAAATCCTTGAAATACGTTTCCACCACTTTATAAAGATCAAAATGATAAGTTGATCCGGCAGCCATATCCAGTGAGTCTACCATACCTTCCACTGCCTGATGGATTTTATCCGCATCAATCAGATGCAGTTCATTGCTGTGAATAAGATACTTTTCCATAACCGTTATTATTTTCTGTTCATACTATCATTAGAACAGTCAGTCAATGAAGAATGTTTTAAGAATAGGGGATGCACCCTTGCAGGCACATCCCCTCCTTCTCTATCCTTGTTGTATAATTAAAAAAATGAATTACGAATAATTATTTTGCAAAGGCATGACGGAAACCTTTCACCTTATCCCATCCTCCCCGCGTAAAGTCTGGCACTTCCACAGGAGCATTACCATTTTCAATAGAAAGACGAGTCAGTTCTGCCATGCAGCACCATTCCGCCAAATCATAGACATCCATATCCAGAGGCAGACCGTTGCGCAAACAATACACCAGCCGGTAATCCATGATATAATCCATACCTCCGTGCCCACCTACTTTTTTGGCAGTCTCTTCCAGTTCCCGATGAATGGGGTGTTTGTATTTCTCCATCAGTGCGGCTTTCACATTCTCGGGCACTGAACCATGCATATTCAGGTTTTCGTGGTCCGGTACGTCTTTAGCATCAACCTGGCTGGGACGCAGACAATATTCTTCAATAGGATATTTGCTTGCAAAACCGTCCGTACCGGTCAACTGATACATACGGCTGTAAGGACGCGGATTCATTACATCGTGCTGAATATGTATAGTCTTTCCCTTTTCAGTCCGAATGAAAGTCATGGTATGATCCCCATTCTGAAAATCAGGAGTTTCTTCACCTTTGAGTTCCTTGGTCAGTTTGGGGCCTGTTACGGCTTTAGTATCCATTGCTACCAATGTTTTCATACGGTCACCACGGTGAATATCCAGCAACTGGCAGGCAGGCCCCATTCCATGAGTAGCATACACATCCCCACGAAATTCCTTGTTATAGTCCAGACGCCAATTGTTCCAATAGTAGGGCCAGAACTCCTCCAAGTTATGAATATAGGCTCCTTCTACATGAAGCACCTCACCGAAAACACCCTGTTGTGCCATATTCAGTGTAGTCAGTTCAAAAAAATCATATACACAGTTTTCCAACTGCATACAGTGCTTGCGTGTCTTCTCAGATGTGTTGACCAATGACCATATTTCATCCAATGTCATGGCAGCCGGAACTTCAATGGCTACATGCTTTCCATGTTCCATAGCATATACACCCATGGCTGCATGATGCTTCCAGTCTGTAGCGATATACACCAAATCTATGTCGTCACGTTCACACAGTTGTTTCCAAGCATCTTCTCCATCGGTATATTCAGCCGCTTTGGACAATCCTGCATTTTCTAGGATTTTTTGCGATTCTGTTACACATTCAGGGCGAAGGTCACACAATGCCACAATTTTGGTACCGGGAATATGAGTAAAACGGGATACTGCCCCCGGACCACGCATTCCTAAACCAATAAAACCTACCCGAACCGTATCAAGCCGGGGAGCCGTAAGCCGGATAACATCCTGCTGGCCGGCCGGTCGTTCGGGAACAGTTACTTCTATGGCTGCATACTCTTTTACATCAACTTCTTTCTTGGAAGAAGCACAGCCGGTGAGACATAGTAACGTCAAACCGACCATCATAGTCAATAGATTCTTGATTTTCATGTTTTTCAGCAATACATATTTTATATTAATACCTAAAAATTACCTTTATCAGTACCCCGGATTCTGATCGTCTTTTAATAACGGATTCAAGTCCATTGCTCCTTGAGGAATAGGCATCAACATCAAACGATCCGCCCAAGTCATATTCACAACCACATAGCCATTGGGCGCATATACAGTACCGTTCATAAATTTGTTGCAATAAGCAGAACCATAGCGGCGTACATCATCATAACGATGCCCTTCTGCTGCCAACTCTATGCGGCGTTCGTTACGGACAAAATCCAGCGCAGCATCTTTAGACGGCATAGTTGCCGGAACATCAGGCATACCGCAGCGGTTGCGCAAATCATTCAATGCTGCCTGCACTTCATTATCCCATCCTTTGGTTTGTATACGTGCTTCAGCATAAGTTAACAAGACCTCGGCATAACGGATGACCGGATAATCTTCCATACTCGCCCAGTCCGAATAAGCAGTCAAAGAAAGCATTTTTCTGTAACTATAGCCCGTCCATGACTCATTGCCATCCGAACCGGCCCATGAAGGATTCCAGCGATAGTAGAAGGTTCCAAAATCTGTTTCATGCCAACCTTTAAATGGAAAGAGCATAGAAGCATATAAACGACTGTCACGGTTACGAAATTCATCCATATAGGCATAATCTTTCAGATTCAATGTAGGCACTGTCTTAATATAGGTAGCTTGATCCATACCTTCGACAACAGCTGTTATTTGAGCAAAATTCTTTTTGCGGGTAGCAACCGGAATCTCGGGACGCAGAGTCTTGCCATCTATATCCCAATAAGCATCAATCAATCCTTGCATCGGCTCATAGGAAGAATAACCTGAAACCAATTGGCTGGGACGGATATAGGTATAACGAGTCCAGTCATAATTATTATCGTCCGCCATATATCCACGTGTCACCACATATTCAGGATTATCAGGATTCGCATGGTCCTTATGCCACAGACATTCGTAGCTGAACATACCTTTCACAAACTTTTCCTTATCAATACTTCTGGCCTCAAAGTCGATATATTGATCCATTTCATCTGCTTCTTTCTGTTGGGCAGCATTCAATGATGTTATGCGGAACAAACTATGGTGTCCTTCCGAAATAATCTTTCCGGCAGATACTTCCGCTTCTGCAAAATTACCGAAATACAAGGCAGAACGAGCACGTAAAGCCAATGCTCCGGCACGAGTTATCCGTCCCTTTTCATAATTTTCGCCACCAGGATATACATCAGGCAATGCATCAGCTATTTCATCCAACTCACTCAAAATGAATGTCTGTACTTTTTCCACGGGATCACGCTCCACATTGGGAGCATCATACTCCATTACAGTAGTAACCAAAGGCACTTTACCGAACTTAGTAGTTAAGTCCAAGTAGCTTAACGCACGAAAAAAACGCGCCTCCGCCTTCATTCGTTCCCTCAACGACGCATCCATCTCACATCCATCCACTTTTTCAAGGAAGTTATTCACAATACGTATGGTACTGAAACTATAGCCACGGTCAGTTTCTGTACTGACACCATTCTGCTGAATAAGTTCATATGGACCTTCCCAAGGCTTATGACTGTGTGCATTGTCGGTACACATTTCATCCCAAATGTCCATCCCGGACAGTTGTCCATAGCAAGCATTCAAAGCATACCATGCATCTTTTTCTGTTTTCCAGAAGTTCTCGGCTGCAATCTCGGAAGGTGGTACCACCTCCATGTCACATGATGCGAAAGCCACTGTAAATAAACCCAGAATAGCTAATTTCTTTATATTTTTCATAATTCAATTCATTGTTTAAGATTATCAATTAAAATGAAACATTTACACCAAATGCTACAGATTTTGTACCCAAATAACTCAAACCACGTCCTGAAGGCGATTCAGGATCAAAGTCTTTCATTTTGTGGTCGGCACGTATAGTAAACAGATTTTCTCCTGTCACAAAGAATTTCAAACTACTCAGTCCCCAATTTTTAACCACTCCGGCAGGAACCATATATCCCAAAGAAATACTCTTGATACGGAAATAATCCGAATCAAACAGTTGATAATCTGAGAAATACTGATTGTAGTCATCCAAACTATGACCGCCATAAATACGCGGATATACAGCACGCGGATTGGGATTCTCCTGTGTCCAGCGTCCCCTGTGGAATTCGCGGGGATTAGCATTCAGCATAAAAGCAGAAATTTGTTCAGATTCGAAAGCAGTCATTGTACCGCTTACACCTTGCCCGAATACAGACAATTCAAAATTCTTCCATTGCAAATTCACATTGACACCATAAGTAAAATCAGGCACATCCTTACCGATAATCGCACGGTCTTCACCGGAAATTGCGGCATGAGACTTATCTTCACCTGATTCCAGATCACCATAATACTTCACGCCCTCACGTTGGGGAACATATTTAATGTCACCGGCATTCGGAGTACGACCAAAAGTATAAAAACGTCCCGCATCAATTTCCTCCTGAGTATACAGACCATCCGTCTTATATCCATAAAACGAACCGATAGCTTCGCCTTCCCTCAAAATGAAACGGACTTTGTCACCACCATTGCTGATAATATCGTCGGAACCTGCCAAATCTACTACCTTATTCTTATTAGTCGCAATATTACCGGTTACTGTATACTTCAAACCGCCCAAATTACCTCTGTATGTCACTGCCATTTCAAAACCTGTATTTTTCACCTTGCCAATATTCTGTGAAGGTGCACTCCAAATGCCTGTTTCCACCGGCACATTATAACCTAATAATATATCACTGGTATTTTTAATGTAATAATCGGCAACGATGCTCAGTTTGTTATCAAACAAATCCACATCCAAACCAAAGTCTGTCAGAGCTACCGTCTCCCAACCTAAGCCAAGATTAGCAGGTTTTGATTCCAAAATACCTTTCACAGCCTCATCGTTGAAATTGTAATCCGAACCCAAGTTGTAATTCTGGAAATAATCATAATTCCCCACATTATTTATATTACCCAGTGTACCCCAGGAGGCTCTTACCTTCAAATTATTAATCCAGGAAATGCCTTTCATAAATTCTTCCTGACTAATACGCCAACCAGCAGAAAATGAAGGGAAATACCCCCAACGATTATCTTTATAGAAACGGGAAGAAGCATCAGCACGTATATTGGCTTCCAGCAAGTAGCGGTCCATCAATGAATAATTGATACGGGCAAAATAAGAAAGAATCTTATACTCACTCATTCCGCCACTGTTCGAAATATCCTTTCCGGCATTAGAACCACCATTCAAATCTACCAAAGCGTCTGATGGAAAGTTTTTACGTCCGGCACCCAGCGCCTCGTATTTATAATGCTCGTAGGAAGTTCCAGCCAATGCACTGATAGTATGAATTGAATTAGACCAATCATATTTCACTGTTCCAGTATAAAGCATACGCGTTAAACTAGCCCAGCTCATGCTCATCGAATTTGTATAAGTACCCGTTCCCCCAATGGGTACACCTGTTTCAAAGGTCTTTACCTCATCTTGTAGAGCCGTGTAAGATTTACCTTTATACTCTTGTCCGCGAAAAACGCCCTGTCCACTGATTACCAACCCTTTGACCGGTTTGATATCAAAACCCAAGTCATACATTGTCTCCTCAGTCTTATACTTACTCCAATTCTTGGTACTCAAAGAACGAAGCGGATTTCCTGTTATAAAAGACTGGGTAGCCTGCTTGCCACCGGCAATACTTCCCCATTCCCCATTGGATTGCTGAGCCACCATGATAGATGGAACCAGCAGAAAATTTCCCATCCACGGCTGACCGTTCTGCGTATCGGATACATTACGTATATATTTAATACTACCTCTGACTGTGAACCAGTTTGTAATATCCGATGCAATATTGGTATCCAACGTATAACGGGTCTTATCTTGTCCCGACATAAAATTAGGCTTGTCATCATACAAATAGCCTAAATTCATAAAATAGCGAACTTTATCACTGCCACCGCTAAAGCTCAAAGAGTGCTGAGTAGTCAATACATGTTTATCCAATACCAGATCAGCCCAATCCGTATTAGGATAGTAATCCGGGTCTGTACCGTTTCTGAACTTGTCTATTTCTTCTTGAGAGTATGCCTGAAATTTACCGGCATCTGCATTACGATTATACATACCTTCATTCAGCATAGAAGCATACTCCCAAGAATCTACAGTTTTGGGTAAATAAGTAGGCGTTTTCACACCAACCAAACCACTATACGAAACATTCATTTTACCTTTTTCTCCATTCTTGGTAGTCACTAGAACCACCCCATAAGCAGCACGCGAGCCGTAAATGGCAGAAGAAGCAGCATCTTTCAGGAATGAAATACTTTCTATGGAATTCGGGTTAAGACTTTCGAAGAATGAAGCATCCGCAATAGCACCGTCAATTACATAAAGAGGCTCCGAAGTGCCCAGATTGCCACGCCCGCGGAAATTGATGGACGGAGTAGATCCCGGACGGGAAATGACAGTCACACCTGGCACCGTCCCCTGAACAGCCGAGAGAACATTGGTCTGCACACGGTCTTTAATCTCGCTTGAACTGACAGAAGCCACAGAACCGGTCAGATTTACTTTTTTCTGAGTTCCATAGCCCACTACCACTACTTCATCTAGCGTTTTTGCATCTTCTTTCAATGTCACATTGTAAGAAGAAATACCCGGCTGCACTTTCACTACCTGCGGCAAGTAACCAATATAGCTTATCTGCAATTCATTACCGGAAACAGTCAGCGTGAAATTCCCTTCAAAATCAGTAATGGTTCCGTTTGTCGCAACACCTTTTTCCACCACGGAAGCTCCGATAATGGGTTCACCTGTAACGTCTTTTACACAACCTGTCACTTTTCTGGCTTTCTGTTGTTGGAACTCCACTACATTTTCAGCCTTTTCCTTTGAAACAAGAATTTGGTTATTCACAATTTTATAAGTATAACCGGAATTTTTGAACATCTGATCCAGCACCTGTTCGATGGAAGCATTCTTTGCATTTACAGAAATCTTTCTGTTCAATTGAATTTGATTATCGTTATAGAAGAAAGTGTAGTCACTTAGCTTCTCTACTTCCTGCATCACCGTGTGCATGGAAACATTCGACTTGTTCAGCGAGATGGAAGCTGCCTGTGTAAAAGCATTTGCCGGTATCGAACAAGCAGCACAAGCCATAAAGGCACAAAAAAGGTGTCTTTTTACTTTTTGCGGATAAAATAACCGCAGATTACTTTTTTTCATAAAATTAGAATTGTTATTAGATTAAAAATTAACAGATAATACGAATCTGACGGGAGTATAGAGTATATCAAATAATCCCCAGGGATATGTTCATCATAGCCTTGCGTTTCTCATAAGTATAAAATTTTAAATGTTTATTATATCAATTTACTTTTTCTCTTCTATCAGATACCGATTATTGCTGACCATCCTATAAGTCAATGGCGCACTGTGCGATATATAGTTCAATATCAGTTCCAGCGGTTCGCTATGCACAGTGAACGTAAAGCGATAATGTTGCGCCACCTGAGACTTACATTCTATTTCCTGCCCATACCACTTTTCCAATCGGTCCAGAATCATTTCCAGCGTTTCATTCTTGAAGCTCATCCTCTTTCCCTGCCGCCAAGCGGAGTAAGCATCTGCATCAACCTTTGCCAGGCTCACCCCCTTTTCTTCGTCATAAGTCAATTTCTCATCAGGAGCCAACCTATAGATCTTGCCCTCCAAGGCCTTATTATCTGGAATCTCAACTTTCACCTTTCCGGTCAATAGAATGGTTTCCGCCTGTTTATCACCATCATAACTGAACACTTCGAAAGAGGTTCCCAACACCGTGATATCCATATTGGAAGTTTTCACGACAAAAGGATGCTTTTTATCGGGTGTCACCTCAAAGAAAGCCTGACCGGAAAGCATCACCTCACGTCTTGAATCCGAGAACTCCTGCGGATAGGTGAGCCGACTTCCGGCTCCCAGCATCACTTTGGTCCCGTCCGCCAATCTCACAGAATCCATAGACTGATATCCGGTGTTCATCACATACATCACCCCGGTGTGTGTTGTCTTCATCAAAAGCAGTGCAGACAGTAGCATGCACACAGCAACCATGACCGCTATTCCATACCGATATAGCGAATACCTGCTATGGCGTTCTTTTTTCTTCATCCGCTGCATGATGCCGTTCAAAATTCTCTCTTCCCTGACGGGGTCCATAGACTCGCCCGACACTTCCTCCCATTGCTTACGAAGGCTATCGTTAATGAATCCCGAACGGTTCAGTTCCTTCCGTTCTTCGGGAGTCAATGAACCTTCAAATAATTTTTTGATAATATGATCTTTTTCCACTGGCATTTTTCTATTTTACATCAAGCGGTTTTCGTCCGTATCTGTAATAAATACACACGAAAAAAATGCATCCCCCAGCAGGAGATGCATTTTTTTGTAAAATCCCAAAAAACGAAGTGTGGTTTAAAAGATGAAAATAAGGTAAAGCATGATATTCCTTCTCAAGACTTTCAGCGCTTCATTAATATGTCTTTCCACTGTTTTCTCACTGATATTCAGTCGTTCGGCTATTTCCTTATAGCTCAAATGTTCGTTCCGACTCAGATTAAAAACTTCCTGTTGCCGCGGTGGAAGTTCCAGTACCAGTTTCTGTATGAATTCTTGCAAGTCGGTGGCACTCAGTTCATCTTCAATATCGTAATACGGCATAGCACTGTGCAGCACCGTCAGTTTATAGGCGCTTTCATTGAAACTTTTCCGGAATTGATTAAAAATAAGATTACGGGTAATGATAAAAAGAAACCCCTTGAAATTATCTTCTTCACGCAGAAACTCGCGTGCTTCCCATAGTTTGACAAATACTTCCTGTACTACCTCCTCCACCTCTGTGATGGAAGACAGATACAAGCGAGAAAAGTTATAGACTTTCGGCCAATACCTTCTGTATAAAGTGGTAAAAGCTTTTTCATCTCCGTTCTTCAATAGTATAATCAGTTCTTTCTCTACCATATTAATAATTAATCTACGCAAAGATATTATTTAATGTTTAAGAAATGAAGCTAATATGCTATTATTTTAATACATTCCTGTTCATTTAAATCCTTTTTGAAACAAGGAATATAAACTTATCGGACCTAGTACGTTTGTGCACATCAAACAAATCAACAGTCTATTAACCCGAAGTTGATCTGCCTAGACTCATTTTCAAGGACATCAAAAAAACGGAAGCATTTTTTGTTGTTTTCTATTTATTATTTGTATCTTTGTGGTGATACTCTTGAAGTATCATTTTTGCATTTGGTTTGTCCTTCTCAAAAGCAGCGAACTTTAAAAGATACGGGATGAACCAAACGGGCCTTCGTATGTTCAACAAACTACGATATGGTACCCGTTTGGTTCCGATCGTATCAGGTTGTTCGCTGCACCATGAGAAATCGAGGACTGAACCGGGTACCTTTTAATACCCTATCCTTTCCTCAACCCAAGCTAACACTTACTTTTAAATATAAAACATTATGGCAGAAAATGAAGAAAAGCCCAAAAAGCTCCCCTACAACATAAGGGAAAAGAAAGAAAAGAACGCCGCCTACAGATCATTGATCCGAGCAGAACTGGCAGACGAATTGTATGACAAGATTTTAAACATCATTGTCCTACAAAAGAAGTACAAAGACCCTAATTTTTCAGCGAAAGACCTGGCGAAAGAATTAAAGACCAACACCCGCTATTTATCGGCAGTGGTTAATTCACGTTTTGGGCAAAATTATTCTTGCCTATTAAACGAATACCGCATAAAAGATGCCAAGCATCTGCTGACAGATAAACGCTTCAAGGAGAAAAACATAGAAGAAATCAGCGCAATGGTGGGATTTTCCAACCGCCAATCTTTCTATTCGGCTTTCTACAAACTAATGAGAGAAACGCCTAATGATTATCGCAGAAAACATACAGATAAATAAAGTTTTGTTTATTCAGACTAAGAATTGCCTAGTATTACATTTCGTTTTAGAATGAGGCAAAATCATTCAAAGAAAAGGTAATCGCCCCATGAGGGATAGATTACCTTTTTTTATGCCTCACAGGAAATATAAACCGATTCTGATCCATCAAAAAATAGTTCATTGAAATTTTGCACAATACCGTGAATCTACTACCTTTGCGCCGTATCATAAATACTATGACTATGCAAGATATAATAAACGGACGTTGTGGTTGGTGCGGAACCGACGAATTGTATATGAACTACCATGATCGGGAATGGGGAAAATTGGTAACCGACGACAAGACGTTGTTCGAGTTTCTTGTGCTGGAAAGTGCTCAGGCGGGGTTGAGCTGGATAACGATCCTCAAAAAGCGTGAGGGATACCGCAAAGCCTTTTGTGATTTTAACGCCGAACTGGTAGCACAAATGACCGATGAAGATGTGGAACAGTTGATGCAATTTGACGGCATCGTGAAAAACCGTCTGAAAATCAAATCAACCATCACTAATGCAAGATTATTCCTCGCCATACAAAAGGAATTTGGTAGTTTTTATGATTACACTCTGTCATTCTTCCCCGACAGAAAACCGATTATCAACACTTTTCGATCATTGAGTGAGATTCCGGTATCCTCTCCCGAATCTGACGCCATGAGTAAGGATATGAAAAAACGTGGATTCAAATTCTTCGGAACGACCATTTGTTACGCCCACTTGCAGGCTTCGGGCTTTGTCAACGATCATCTGGCAGACTGTATTTGCCGACATATCCCCTAAAGAACCTGAGATATTCAAATCGGCAGACCGAAAAGCAATGGAGGAAATCAAAAATCAGTTATTAAAAGGAGGATAATACACAAGAAATAAGTACCTTTGTTTTGTTATCATTGTAAAACAATAGAATATGGGTACTAGAATTTATCCTATCGGCATTCAAAACTTCGAAAGTTTGCGCAAAGACGGGTATGTCTACGTGGACAAAACAGCACTCGTCTATAAGTTAGTGACTACCGGTCGTTACTATTTCCTCAGCCGCCCCCGCCGTTTCGGGAAAAGTTTGCTCATCTCTACATTGGAAGCCTATTTTCTGGGAAAGCGCGAGCTGTTTAAAGGACTGGCGATGGAGCAACTGGAGAAAGACTGGACAGTGCGCCCCGTATTCCATCTGGATTTGAACATCGGAAAGTATGATACCCCGGAAAGTCTGGACAACATTTTGAATGACGCCCTTTCCAACTGGGAACAACTGTATGGAACACGCCCCAGCGAAAGCACTCCCGCACTCCGTTTTAAAGGCGTCATTCAGCGTGCCGCCGAAAAGTCCGGCCATCGTGTCGCCATTCTGGTGGATGAATATGACAAACCCATGCTGCAAGCCATTGGCAATGACGAACTGCAAAAAGAGTTCCGCAACACTTTGAAGCCTTTCTACGGTGTATTGAAAACCATGGACGGATACATTAAGCTGGGCTTCCTGACAGGCGTTACGAAGTTTGGTAAAGTAAGCGTGTTCAGTGACCTGAACAACTTGAAAGATATCTCCATGAGACGGGATTATATAGACATCTGCGGAATCACGGACGAAGAATTGCACCGCTATTTCGATGCTGATTTGCATACGTTGGCCGGGGTACAGGGCATGGACTATGAAACCGCATGCCTTGAAATGAAGAAAAGATATGACGGATATCACTTTAATTTCAACACTCCAGGCATTTACAATCCCTTCAGTCTGCTCAATACATTCGATGCCATGGCATTCGGCAGTTACTGGTTTGCCACGGGTACACCTTCCTATCTGGTCTATCTGCTGAAGAAGCATAATTACAGGCTGGAAGACATTGAGGGCGTGGAAGTTACCGAAGATGTGCTGGATAGTATCGATTCGGAAGGAACGCATCCCATTCCGGTCATCTACCAAAGCGGGTATTTGACTATAAAGGGATATGACAGCCGTTTCAAACTTTATACACTGGATTATCCTAACCAGGAAGTAGAGGAAGGATTCCTGAATTATCTGATGCCTTTTTATACGGACAAGAGTGAACCGGAAGCTCCATTTGAGATCCGCAAATTCGTACACGAAGTAGAGAGTGCGAATATTGACGCTTTCTTCCACCGCCTGCAAAGTTTCTTTGCAGATGCTCCCTATGAAACGATCATAGGTCAGGACCCGCAACGTAATGTTGAACTCTTTTTCCAGAACGTGCTCTTTATCGTGTTCAAGATGATGGGTTTCTATACCCAGGTGGAATACCATACCAACCGGGGACGCGTGGACCTGCTGCTGAAAACTGACAAGTATATTTATATCATGGAATTCAAGCAGGACAGTACCGCCGAAGAAGCATTGCAACAAATCAATGAAAAGCAGTATACACAACCTTTCCGGACAGATACCCACAAACTGTTTAAGATAGGGGTGAATTTCAGCAGAGAGACACGGAATATTGAGAAGTGGATAGTGGAAGAATAAAAGACTTCCACCGATAGTAAAATTGGCAAATATTCAATCCACCTTTACAGCGAAACAACAGAACCACTGGAAGTATTAAATGAGACGTGTAGAAAGAGTAGTTCTTCCCCAAAATACCCTATTGGAATTGGGCTAAAAAATCCTTCAGATTCTTCAGCCACTCCGCAAACCCTTTAGGGATGGGCATTCCGGCTGAAGGATTCGGCCATTTTTTTGTTTCAGTCGCTTTCAGATGTTTCAGCCGACAAAAAGTAGGGCGTTGTGAGATCTCGAAAGATGTCTTGACAGTTTCAGGAAACTCTCTTGACAGTTTACGGAGATTGTCTTGACAGTTTCAAAACATAGCATTGTCCGGGCCGGATACGGAAAAAGACAACTGCCCTGACTGTAAAAGAAAGAAGCGTTTAGGGAAAACTACCAAGCCTTTTCCCCAAACGGTATCGTATTGAAAAAACGAATGCCCGTTTTCTGAAAACGAACTGTTGTTTTTTGGAAACGGGCGTTCAAATTACAAAAACGTATGCCCGTTTTTCAGGCTGAAGCATCTGAAAGGAGGCTGAAGCAATAAAAGAACTAAATCCTTCAGCCGGAACGTCCATCCCAAAGGGGTTTGCGGAGAGGCTGAAGAATCTGAAGGATTTTTCAACCCAAACTTACAGTACTTGACAGTACATATGAGCTTCAACATTAGCAATGTATGGACGTATATGTAACGTACAGCCGTCGCCTGTCCAGGCCAATAATCGGAGCAATAGAAAATTAGTGGAGATAAAGACTTACCTGATAATTATGGGGAGGAAAGATTGTTCGAAAATTCTTGTCCGGTTTCAAAAAGCTGCATTTTCCCTACCAGAGTATCCGGAATCCTGATACAAGTTCTGCTAGATCCTGCACCAAGTTCTGCGAAATCTTGCGCCAAGTTCTGTCTCACGCCCTCACTATTCCAGCCAAAGAAATCCCCACTAAATTTCTACTGATCCTAATCGGCACAGTTGTTCCATCTGCTCTATATATAGAGACAGATACAGAATGGCGGAGATGGGATAACGCATTGGCGGAATAATAACTTCAAATAATTCCGCCAATGGATGGTATACTTAATTGTAACCTGCATTTTGTCTGAAATCTTCTTTATTGATTATGGCATCCAGTTGGGTCTGAGGGACAGGACGTAACAAATGATGCTCCTTTATATTCGCTTTCGCATCCGGATTGTACGCTTTGACTCTTTCCAGCAATTTATTTGTGCGCTTCAGATCGAACCAACGCTGCTGCTCTCCTCCCAACTCACGAGCACGCTCGTCCAGAATGAAATCCAATGTCAACTGCTCCGGTTTTATTTCCATAGCAGATTCCTTGCCCGCAACGGCTGCTCTTCTTCTTACTTCATTGATGTAGGACGTTCCTGAAGCCTTATTATTCAGGAAAAGTTCGGCTTCCGCAGCTATCAGATACAATTCGGCAAGACGAATAACCACACCATGTCTCACACTTCCCGTATAGTTCACTGACTCACGGGAGGGATCAAGGAATTTCTTGAAAGTCACATTCTGAACCCTATTCTTGATAGAACCATCGGCATTGTAAACAAAATCCTTGTCTATGGTAATATAATCATGTTTAGCTTCTTCTGCATCGGACATACTATATTTAGTAAAGAAAATAGCCGTATCTCCCGGTGAGATATAAGCACTGTTCGTATTGTTACAAATCCATGCCTGCTGGAACACATCATCATAACGGGCATCCATTTTTTCATCAAACAGGTTCAGATAATACAGCGTAGGCATATATCTGTTGAAACTGCGACCATATTCTATAGAGCGCGTAACAGGTTTCTTACCGTCTTTATCGAGTACCTGATCATAGCACATCACCCACAACAGGTGTGAAGGGTTATTGCCCGGTGTTCTCCAGATGATGGGATTTCCGTCAGGACCTTCTTCAATAGAGGTTCCGAATATCTCGCTTTTTGTGTACATACAAACAAACACATTCTCTTTTACATCATTACATTTATAAATATCACAAAGGTCCGAATAATTCTCTGCCAAGCTATAATCATAATTGTTAATGACATTACGGGCATATTTCAACGCTTCTTCATAATTTTTATTATACAGATAAACGCGTGCCAGAAACGCTTCGGCCGCACCTTTGGTAGCACGCCCGTAATCGGAAGTGGAAACCGGCAATTTAGCCACCGCCTCTTTCAAATCGGCTATAATCTGAGTATAAAAATCCTCTTCGGACGAACGGTAAACGTAACCTGACGGCTCGGTACATTCTTCTGTCGTTAAATAAACACCTCCCCATGTCTCTACAATATGCCACAGATAAAGAGCCCGCAAGAAATAGGCTTCCCCCATACGGATATCTTTAACCGAAGCTGAAAGTTCAGATCCAGGCAAACGGTTCAAAGCAGTGTTACAAGTATTCAATGCCGAATACAAACGTTCCCACTCTTTAGTTATCGCATTGCTGGAACCTTGTAATGACGAGTTATAATCGGAAAGCTCAGCTTCGGCACAACCATTTCCCCGAGTAAATATATCTGTTCCCAACTCAGTCATTGATGTGGCATACTCCTGTCCATACCAAAAACGCAACGGCGTGTAACATGAATTAATCAGAGCTTCTGCTCCCGACTCGGTCTTATAAAAAGTATCAGCAGTCAATCCGCTGGGATTTTCCTCTTTCAGGAAATCATTACATGAACTCAAGGTTGCCGCCATACAGCCAAGCAAACACCATTTATATAGTTTATTCATACCTGTTCGTTTATTTAAAAATCAACATTAATACCAAATACAGCTTGTTTGGTCATCGGATAACTCAAAGAACCTCCTCGTTCAGGATCGTAGTTGTCCAGATGACTGAAAGTAAAGAAGTTCTTCAAAGAACAATAGACGCGGATATTGGCAGCATGAATCTTTTCAATCCATGATTTAGGCAACTGATATCCCAAAGTAATTTCCTTGATCTTTAGATACGAACCATCCACGTATCCCAATGCATCCAATTTGGAAGAATCCGAATAACTCTTTTCCGGACGAGGAAATTCATTGGTAGGGTTCTCCGGAGTCCAGTAATTTACCTTGATGCCGGGATCTCCCTGAATGCGGTAAGATCCGTAACCGTTGGCTTCCGAGTGCAACATCTGCCCCTGTCTCCAATACATGAAAATGCGCAGATCAAAGTTCCTGTATTTGAACGTATTATTCAACCCCATTACAAAATCAGGAGTTGCCGATCCAAGGATAACCCGGTCATTATCATTGTCTATAGAATTATCCTTATCCTGGTCCTTTATCTTTATGCGTCCGGGCTTCTCGCCATATTTAGCCGCTTCTTCGGCCTCGTCAAGTTGCCAAATACCGATTTTCTCCAAACCATAATGTGTCTTGATGGAATGTCCTACAAACCACCCGTTACTGATATCGCGGTCGGTTCCATCGGCCAGTTCGGTAATTTTCTCCCTGTTTAAGGTAAAAGTATAGTCCGTATTCCAAGAGAAATCTTTTTGATTGAAATTCTGGGTATTGATAACCAACTCCACACCCTTGTTCTCGGTTTTTCCTACATTATCCCATGCCAAGGAGTATCCGGTAGAACTGGGCACTTTCTTCTGCATCAGCAGGTCCGATGTCTTTTGTTGGTAGAAATCCAATGAACCGCTGATTCGGTTGTTGAAGAAACCAAAGTCGATACCCATATTAGCCGTCGCCGTTTTTTCCCAGCCCAGATTATAATTCGGTGTCAAAGCCGGATAGTAGCCATAGGCTCCGTTTTCCGTATTATTGATGAGATAAGCATACATGGTCTTTCCCAATCCTCCCTGAGTTTGATAAGCAGAAACGGCACTGTTACCTGAAACACCATAACTCACTCTCAGTTTCAAATTAGAGAGTTGTTCTACATTTTTAAGGAAATTTTCTTCATTCATGCGCCATGCCAAGGCTACTGAAGGGAAAAATCCCCACTGATGATCTTTGGCAAGAACGGATGAGCCATCTTGACGCAAGGTTACAGTCATCAGGTATTTCTCGTTGAATTTATAATTGATGCGTCCGAAGAAAGAGGCCATGGTGGTTTGTACATAGCTGCTTGATAGTTGCTGGCTATCCTGCAAACCACCCAGGTTGTAAAACAACATAGTGGATGAAATGAGGTTATGGCCCGCACCCTTATATTCCTCGGCTACGTTTTTATACAATGCGTTACCGGCCATCAAGCTCAAATTATGTTTTCCTAACGTGAAGGAATAGGCCAATGTATTTTCCCACGACCAGTTGACATCACTATGGTTGGTAACATCTGCCAGCGAATAGTTACCCGATCCGTCCAACGTATATTTGTCGGCAAAATGACCTGTCCGGACATCTTTCTTGTCAAAACCGAAAGTGGAAGTCAGTGTCAAGTCCTTGATAATGTTCCACGTGGCGCCTACATTGCCCACCAGGTGACTGGTCAGACGATTATTTTTATAAGCGCCGGGAACTTCCTCGGCTATGGGGCTGATAGTCTGTCCGTCATTAAAAGGGAGGACGTTGATGGAACCGTCCTCATTGTAGACATCGCCATAAGGGGAATAATAGATAGAACGGTTGAAAGGGTCACGCCTGATATTCTGATCCAAATAAGTGTATACCACGTTGGCATTCAGTTTCAGGTTATCAGTCAGTTTATGCGATAATGACAAGGTTGCATTGTAACGGTCCATATTATCAAACTTCACCAAACCGTCTTCGGTCATATATTCGAAAGCGAGATTGAATGTCGTTTTCTCCGTACCATTTGAGATATTGATGGAGTGAGACATCTGGCTACCGGTTTGCATCAGCATATCTACCCAGTCAACATTTTGATTGGATTTTACGGCATCATAAGCTGAGCCGAATATCTTGGCATCATCCTCCGGTCCCGCCCATTGCCCGTCGGCACGATAGGCCTCCCGTTTGAAATCAGCCCACTCTGACAGGTTCATTCTATCCGGATAGGCTGCAACGGAATTGCTGGAATAATAGCCGCTATAGGAAACCTTGGTCTTTCCTACGGCTCCTTTCTTTGTAGTAATGAGGATAACACCATTAGCACCACGGGAACCATAAATAGCCGTAGAAGAAGCATCTTTCAGAATCTCCATAGATTCAATGACATTCGGGTTAATATCGAGATCGGTCCCATAAGGCACTCCGTCTACAATAATTAACGGGGCATTTGAGGCGTTCAACGATCGGTTGCCGCGGATGGAGAAGGATAATCCCGAACCTGTCTGACCGCTTGACTTGGTCATATCCAATCCGGCAACTTTTCCTTGCAGGCTCTCCAAAGCATTAGTGGTGGGGACGGCAACAATATCGGCTTGTTTGATGGAAGTCATAGATCCGGTCAGGTCACGCTTCTTCACAGTGCCATAACCAATAACCACCACTTCATCCAATTGTTCGGTGTCTTCTTTCATCATTACCTGTATGGAAACTCCCGTTTTAATAACAACCTCTTGTGAAAGCATACCAATATAACTAATCTCCAGTTTCTTTGTACCTGCGGGAACCGACAAGGAGAAATTTCCCTCAAAATCGGTAATAGTTCCTACGGACGAATTACCTGCCACTTTTACATTAGCACCGATGACTGGTTCACCGGTACTATCCAGAACTGTACCTGTTACGGTAAGGTTTTGCGCATAGACATCCCAGACACTCATCATCAGGAATGAAAGCACAAACAGAATAAACCTACTTTGTTTCATGTTTTTCGTTGTTTTCATTTATAGTATCATTTAAAGTTTTTAGCACCACAAAGATGTGGAGGAATAGAGTCAGGAGATTGCATTATTTGATCGAAGCTTTATAAAATCCGGTATTGAGGTAACAATAGCAGATCAATCTATTTTTAGATGTTACTTAGCAACTTGTCAATCTATAAAGATAGAAGGTTTGTTTTTATAAGGGAGACAAGAATCCATTCTCTATCAACCAAGCTTCAGCCAACTCCAGCCACATAACCGTACTTCCCCGCTGGGCACGCAAAGAGATGGCATGTCCGCCGGTGGGAAACAAATGCAACGAGGCCTTCTCTACTCCCGCTTTATGCAAGGCAGTGTAATAAGCTATACTGTTCAAAGGAGAAACGGCTTTGTCATTGGAAGCATGAAACAGGATAGCCGGTGCCGTGTTACCATTTACTTGTTTCTCTAAAGAAAACAGATTTCTGAAAGTAATATCCTGTTCCCACTTTCCCAACAAATTTGCCCGGCTGCCTTTGTGGACAATAGAGTCATCCATAGAAATAACCGGAGATATCAGGATAGCAAAAGAGGGTTTATAGCTATATGCATCCAGTTCATCGCCCACTTTGGACCAGTCTTTATCAACAGCACACAAAGAAGCAGCCAGATGACCGCCGGCAGAACAGCCCATCACTCCCACTTTATGAATATCTATTCCATATTCCTCTGCATGGGCACGTATATAGCGAAGAGCACGCTGCCCATCCTGCAAAGGGGCTTTATAGGATTCTACCACATCCGATGATTGCGGGAAACGATGCATCAGGACAAAAGCCGTCACTCCCAGGGTATTATACCATTTAGCCAATGCAATACCGCTGATTTCGTGCGCCAGTTTCACATATCCGCCACCGGGAATTATCAGTACGGCTGTCCCGGTACGCTCGGCCTTGGACGGCTCATAGACATGAATGGCAGGGGTTCCGACTTGTACTATTCGTTCTCTTGCTACAGAGTCTTTAAGAACTATGCCTTTGCTGTTGGGCATATTATTCTGCCACAGAGGGATTATTTCCTGGGCCTGAACGGGTACTGCCATCAGCGCTAATAAAAGAAAGCTTACAAAAAACACAAGTTTGCTCATCACTTTATAACTCTTTAAAATCTTTTCCATTTACTGTCACATTCTTAAAATGAATACGTTCTACACCAGTCACTTTATTGATTTCCGGTCGGGTCACTCCATCGAACGTGCAATTTTTCACATATATATCACGTGCCTGTATTTTGTCTTCAAAACCATCCAGATGCAGGACATACTGACTTTTCTTACTGGTAATGTTTTCCAGATGAATATTGTGAAAATAGGGAGGATAAGGCCCGTCATTCACATGCCAGTATTTCAGTTCAAAGCCCAAAATAGACTCCTTGCACTCGCCTACTCTAATGTTCCGGACAAATATGTTTTCTACTTCGCCTCCCCGTATGGCATTGGATTTTATACGGATAATGCGGTCGAGTTCAGGGCTGTCCATGGTGCAATTTTCCACCCACACGTTGCGGCATCCTCCGGTCACCTCACTGCCAATAGCTACCCCTGCATGACCGTCCTTCATCCGGCAATGACGGACGATAATGTTTTCACTGGGAATATTCCAGTAACGACCGTCTTCGTCACGTCCCGATTTGATGGCTATGCAATCATCCCCCGTATCAAAGTCACAATCTTCAATCAGGACATTCCTGCATGATTCAGGATCACAACCATCATTATTATATCCATGACTTTGCATCTTCACTTTCCTTACGGTGATATTCTCGGATAACAACGGATGAATCAGCCAAAACGGAGAACGGTTAAGGGTAAATCCTTCCAATAGGATATTCTTGCATCTATAGAAGTTGATGAACTGGGGTCGTATGCCGTTTACTCCCATAAAGACACGTTCATTGAAAGGCACGGAGTCTTCTTTCATTTCATACAATAAGGTTTTCTCGTTGATCTTTTTTCCGTCTTCTTGTACGATGCCACGGATTCTTGCCTCATTGAACCAATTACTCTTATCGGCCTGCCCATCCATTACCCCATTACCGGTAATGGCAATATTGGTTTCTCCATAGGCATAGATCAACGGGGAAATGTTATAACAGTCTATCCCCTCTATGCGAGTCTGCACAGTGTCGAAAAGGGAGGGGTCTGTAGTAAACTTCAGAATGGTACTATCCGATAAATGAAGATTTACGTTGGATTTTAAACGGATGGGAGCTGTAGGAAATTCGCCATCGGGGATAACGACCTTTCCTCCTCCCTGTTCGGAACAGACAGTAATGGCACGGTTGATGGCATCGGTATAGAGCGTGTCCTTTCCATCGTAATAGTCAGTGATGATAAAGTTTTTGTCAGGAAAAACAGGAGGTGTAATTTTAGTGTTTACCTCGGTCATCTTCTCCCACGGAGAGAGTTCTTTCCTATCACATGAAGACAAGACTGTTGTCAGGAACAACAAGGTTACTACAGTTTGAGTGGTTCTTATTTGCATAATATTTTTGTTTATAATTCTATGCAAATATAAGACAGGTCACCTATGTGGGAGTTGCAGTATTTGGGTGATTAGTTATACATTTTGTTCTACAACGGGCTTATGTTTCAATTTGTACTCTTTAGGTGTGCAACCCATCGCTTCCTTAAACACTCTGCTGAAATATTGCGGAGTGGTGAACCCACTCATATACCCCACTTCGGACACGGTATATTCATCTTGTTCCAAAAGCTGGGCCGCCCGTTTAATGCGCATCGTCTTTACAAAATCTACGGGCGAAACTCCCATCAGAGATTTTACTTTCCGGTAAAATACGGTGCGGCTCATACTCATGGCTTCTGCCAGATCATCTATCTTGAAATCTGAATTCTGAATATTTTCTTCGATACTATGAAGGACATTCCGAATGAAATCGTCATCAAAATGAGTAATCTGAGGAGTGGACGGAGTGAGCTGGTCCAGCAAGGTGGCATCCTTCCCTTCTTTCACTTTTGAAGTATAATAGTCATACAACATCTGTCTTTGCCTAAGCAGAGAATCTACTCTTGCTTTAAGATAAGTAGAGCTAAATGGCTTGGTTATGTATTCATCGGCTCCATATTCCAATCCCTGAATTTGGTCATTCAAGGAGGATTTCGCAGATAGCAGGATAATGGGGATATGGCAGATGTTACTATTCTCCTTTACCCGTTTCAGATACTCTATTCCATCCATTTCGGGCATCATGATGTCGCTGATAACCATATCGGGCATCTCAGTCAAAGTGAGTTCCAATCCTTGGCGGCCATTCCCCGCTTCAAAGACTACATAGTCTCTGGCAAGTACATTGCATATAAAATGGCGGAGTTCCTCATTATCTTCAATGATAAGAATCCTTGTTGCCTTGTCTTCTACCTCTTCTGCAAGATTACCTGCCACTCCTTTTTCCGGTTCGGACTTCCCGCCATCGCTCAGAATAAACTCGACATGGGTATCTGCACTGAATACTGTACGGCTTCCCGGAAGCCTGACAGTGAAAGTACTGCCCTCACCCAGTTTACTGTCTACTTTGATAGTGCCATGAAGCAGGCTCAACAGTTCTTTGACCAAGGAAAGTCCTATCCCTGTAGACAGATTGGGATCGGCCTCATCCAATGTTTCAAAACGGGTAAATAGTTGGTTGATCTTTTGGGCGTTGATGCCTCTACCCTCATCTTTCACCTGCAAACACAAGACTTGTTTCTCGCAAATGAGGGACAAAGTGATACTCTTCTCGTCAGGGGTATATTTAAAAGCGTTGGACAACAGATTAAAAAGAATCTTTTCCAGTTTGTCCACATCCGTATACATGGTGAAAGAATCGAGAGGACACTCCAACCGGAAATCAATGCGGTGTGTATGGGCCATAGGAACAAAGTTATCATAAATTTTTAGAATCAGGGGAATCACATCCACCTGCTCTACCAGCACTTTCATCTTGTCATTCTGTATCTTGCGGAAATCCAGTATCTGATTGATCAGCCGTAACATCCGGTCGGTATTCCTTTTGGCTACCTGCATATTCTCCATACCGGCATCAGAGAGTTTTTCGTTACTGAGGACTTCGTCTATCGGGCTGGCTATGAGCGTCAACGGAGTACGGAGTTCATGGGATATATCGGTAAAAAAACGCAGTTTCAAGCTAGATAGCTGTTGCTCGAAATCCACTCTGCGCTGCAAATTTGTAATGCGAACTACAATATAGACCACTACTAGCATGATGATAACAGCTATGAAAATATAGAGTAATACCGCCCAAATAGTCTCACCGAAAACAGGTTCAATATGGATGGGCAATGAAGTTACATTATCCACCCATACTCCATCGGCATTGGTGGACTTCACCTGGAAAAGGTAATCACCGGCAGGTATGTTCACCAAACTGGCAGAACGGTTATTTCCCAGTTCCACCCATTGGTCATTCAAGCCCTTGATGCGGTATGCGTATTTTATGACCGGAGAGTTGACATAATCCAAAGCGGCGAAAGTGATGGTAAAATTGCGCTCGTCCGCCTGTAGATACTGGATTGTGTGATTGCTGTATATCTCTTGTCTGCGGGAAGTGTTATTCAAATAAATATCAAGATGGGAAAAGACGACTGGAGGAATAAAATCACTCTTATGCAAATCGCCGGGAGTGACGCATAGCGCGCCATATAATGACCCGAAAAGCAATTTGCCGGAAGATAGCAGAACAGGCTTGGTTTCTGCCATCTGTATCTGATCGGTATATTCCTCCAGCAGATTCAGAGCAGCATCGAACTTGGAAACTTTGTTTTCCGAGACAATCCATATATTTCCCTCCATATCCTCGATGGTGGAAAGTGACAAGTCCGGTAGCTGGCCATTGGTGGCATTATAATGCCGGAAGGTTAGTTTTTCAGACAACCCGCTACTATCATCCGGTACATTGATACCACCGCTCAATGTGGTAATCAAGAGTTTTCCCTTACGAGTTTGGGCGATGTCCAGTATATCATTATTACTCAAGCTGGAATAACGCTCATCACAGACATTGTGGAAAAACCGAATCTCTTCCGGACGAGAAAAGTCTCTGGAACAAGATAACAGACCTCCGGTAGTTCCTATCAAAATCACTCCATTATCGGCTTCATACAAGCAGCGCACCTTTTGGCATACATGGATGGGATAATTATTGAGGACATTTTCGGAATGAACGAACTTCAAACTTCCTTCTGCCGGAACAGATTCGACAAGATTGATACCTTCACCGAAAGTCCCGATCCATATGCGACCGGCTGAGTCCTGGAGGATGGAATAAATTGATTTCGACGAGATACTGTAGGGATTGTTCTTATCGGGCATATAGCAGGTTGCCTCATAGTTATCCTCCCCTTTATAACGGAATAAATAAAGACCGTCTTCCCTGGTGCCCATCCAGATATTATGATCCTTATCTTCATAGATGCAATACACATCGGCATTGAACGAAACAGACTGATCTGCCACTATTTTTCCTGCCTGAGAGACATTTCCTACCCAGTGTCCCAACGAGTCATAAAGACAGACATTCCCCGGTTGGGTTTTATGATTACGTTTCCAACCTATCCATATGCGTTTGCGATGGTCTTCCATCAAGGAACGGGCTGATTCTTTGTGACTGTTAGTTATATAATCAAAACCGTTTTGGTGAAAAGAGAGATAGCCCAGATCATTTCCAGATATGGCATACCACAGATTTTGATGATGATCTATGAAATAACTGAAAGCTTGAAAGGAAGCAAGAACTTTCACTCCTTTTCTATAAACATAAGCTTGTTCCAAGGTTTTTGTCACGGGATTATAAAAAAACAACTCACCACCTACAGGATTAACCCAAATGCAACCATATTTGTCTTCATGTATAAAAGTACAAGGTTGTGTAAAAGGAACTTCTTTCGATTTGGGATAGTTCAATAAAGTAATTTCCCCATTGGTGCAGTCCAGATGAATGACTCCGTCCGTGATTCCCAGCAACCAAAGGTCACCTTTTCTATCTTGCCAAATATCAGGACTGATCTCAACAGATGTCTCATAGACAGTAAATTTCCCTGTTTCCGGATCATATAACCGGATGCCTCTTTTTTGCAAGATAGCTATTTTATGACCGGATAAAGATTTCAATCCGATTATTTCGGACATAGGCACATCGGGGACACATGGTACAACATTTTGACTTTGATGGTCATATCGGGCAAAAAAACCTTTTGAGGTGGCAAGGTAGATATCATCGGCATTCTCTACCATAAATTTAAAGGGCATGAGGTTTGCCATGCTCTTCTTTCCTATAATAGTAGTACCCTTGTTTGTCAGAATCCATTCGTCTCCGTCTTTATC
The DNA here is from genome assembly GCA_963651205.1 of Bacteroidaceae bacterium. Classification (GTDB taxonomy): domain Bacteria; phylum Bacteroidota; class Bacteroidia; order Bacteroidales; family Bacteroidaceae; genus Phocaeicola. The sequence continues at coordinate 68,520 of CAVJPC010000072.1, read as the reverse complement.
CTGTATGATATTATAGATACTGTCCCCTATGCTGTTTTCAGTTTTTCCAGTATAAAGTTCTATGGATTCCATAGCCGGAAATTTATTTTCATCCATACGATACAGTTCATTTTGTACCCCCACGGCCCAAGTTATTCCTTTGCGCAACACGTAGAGTTTTTCAACGGAATTAGTCAGACTTTGATTGAAAAGGAATGGGTCTTCATACTGATATATGCGGGTATTGAACAGGTAACAGTGTTTATCATAAGTCTGACACCAGATGTTATTCAGTGAGCTTTTTTCTATATTGGTAAAACGATGATTCGTTATACGTACCTTACTTTCGGGATAGGTTTTATAATTAGTGAACGAATATCCGTCAAAACGCTCCAATCCATTCCAAGTAGACATCCATATATAGCCATTATCATCTTGAATAATATTCTGAATATTTTTCTGTGACAACCCGTCTTGGACTGAATAATGTTTACTGTCAATCAAACTTTGGCCTGATAAGACCGAAGCAGAAAGACACAGCAATATAAAAAGAGTCTGTTTCAGCATAGCATTTACCTTTTTCAATTACACAAATATCGGAAAAAGATAGGATAAACCAATAGACCGAATAGTTATTGCAATGATTAGACCGGTTTTCACAAAAGAAGAATCGGAAAACAAGAAAGAGGTTCCCCTATCTTCTTTCAGAAAAACAACCATAAGAATGATACTCTAGTAGAAATTACCAGAAAAAGACCAGAAATTATCCCCCCATCCCTTGTGAAATCACTTATTTTACCACCTGTAAAAATTAAATTCAAACACTGTAGATAATGAAAAGCACATTAAAAAAAGTATTGGGTTGCTGCATTTGCTCAATCATAGCAACCGCCGGATTTGCACAACAATCCATCCATCCGAAAGATTATAAATACACTTCGGGCGAATGGAAACAAATTGTCAGAAACAGTCCTGATGACTTTTTCCGCACGGACGAAGCAAAACGGATTGCCGGCAATGTACTGGCGTACCAACGCGAAACGGGAGGTTGGCCTAAAAACATAGCCATCCATCGCCCCTTGGGAAACGAGCTGAGCACCATACTAGCCGAGAAAAAGAAACGAAATGATTCTACTACCGACAACGATGCCACCATACTCGAAATGACCTATCTTGCCAAACTTTACCGGCAAGTCCCTGAAGAATGCTACAAGAAGGCCTTTCTGCAAGGAGTGGAATTCATGCTGAGCGGACAATATGAAAACGGAGGGTGGCCGCAATTCTGGCCCGAAAACCGAGGCTACCAAATACATATCACTTATAATGATGATGCCATGGTACAAACCTTGCAAGTCATCCGTGCCCTACGCGATGGAGAAGCTCCCTTTGACCTGTTAGTGGACGACATCATGAAAGCTCGCTTGACGGAGGCCTTCCATAAAGGTATAGAATGTATTCTCAACACACAGATCGTTGTAAACGGGAAACCTACAGTGTGGTGTCAGCAACACGATCGCGAGACATTGAAGCCGGCCCCTGCCCGAGCCTATGAATTGCCCTCCTATTGTTCCATGGAAAGTGCCTCCATCGTGCGTCTGTTGATGGAATTGCCTGACCCCGACATGCGGATAAAACGTGCTATTCACGGAGCCATGAAATGGTTTGATACTTACAAACTTACCGGTTTGCGATACGAACATGCCGACCGGAGACCGGGAGGACAGAACGCCCGTCTGGTAGAAGATGCGCACGCCAAACCCATATGGGCCAGATTTTATGATTTAAAATATTGTGAACCGTATGTGTGCGACCGGGACGGTTTGCCGAGACGCCGACTGGAAGAAATCGGAACAGAACGCCGCAATGGTTACAGCTGGTATAACACCCGTCCTGCGGAACTTTTCGACAGGTATAATGCGTGGGCAGCCCAATATGACCCGAAACACAAAATTAATATCAGTCTGAATACCAAAGGAGCCAATGAAAAGGGACTGATTGAACTATTCCGCCAACCTACAGCAGATCGCAAAGCCTTCAACATAGTAGTAAAACCTGGAGAAAGCATTCAGGCTGCTATTGAAAAAGCACCCGAAACACCGACTACCCCCTTCAAGATTTTACTATTGAAAGGAATCTATAACCAGAAAGTGATCATTGACCGCCCCAATATTGTTCTAGTAGGAGAAAACCGGGACAGCACACAGATTATCCTGGCTGAAACAGCCAAAACCCGAACCATCACAGAATATCATGGACATCCCGTAGGCAATGGAGTCATCGTATTGCAAGACAATGCAAACGACTGCGTCATCAGTGGATTGACTGTATATAATAATTATGGTACGACTATTGAGAATACTACTACCCATCAAATGTCTATCTTTGGACGTGCCACCCGTACCATCGTTATCAATTGCAATGTGTGGGCCGATGGTAATGATGCTCTTTCTCTTTGGGCACCGGAAGGAAATGGAATGTATTATCATGCCGATCTCTATCTCCGCTGTCCGGGTGTAGACTTCCTTTGCCCGCGCGGATGGTGCTATGCCACACGTTGTCGTTTCTATGGCGACAGCCGTGCCATGATATGGCATGACGGACGAGGGGACAAAAATAAGAAACTGGTCATTACTAACTCATCATTTGACGCCAAGACTCCCACCCTGTTAGGCAGATACCATCACGATTCGCAATTCTATCTGATCAACTGCAAACTGTCGAAAAATGTTCTTGATGGTAATATTCATTATGCTTACTCGGATAAAGTTCTTGATCCCTGCCCATGGGGAGTACGCACCTATTATCATAATTGTATCCGTGAAGGAGGCAACAGCGGCTGGCTGAAAAACAATTTGCAAGAAGCCGAAAATGCTCCGGAATTTTATGGTATAACCGCCAAATGGACCTTCGACGGTCAATGGGACCCCGAACAAAGGATTCGTGATCTCTGGAATGTGCTGGCTTACTAATTCCTTGATGGCATTCCAAACAAAGCAATTACAAACTCTTGTTCTTAAAAAAAACTCTGCCGAAGCTATACTTCGGCAGAGGAGAGAGTGAAACAAACATCTATCAAGACATTTGCAAGTTAAACCATAAACTAATCTTACAAAAATAAATTATTTCATTATTCCGACCAGTCTTCTATCACAGCAGACGGATCAGGATTCAAAATAATGCCTTGATTATTAATAGATTCGTATTTACTGAAAAATAAGTTGAACCAGGGAGCACAATAGCCTTCTATAGAATTCATACGATAGCCAACCGGACAGTTTGTACCCGGATAACCACGTGTAACGGACAACTCCAGACGCTTGTAATCCCAATAAATAATGCCTTCACCCCAAAACTCTATTCTCTTCTGCAAGATCAATTCCTTACGAAAATCTTCCATAGTAGTTGCCGTGCATTTATAAGAACCATAGCGATAAGTCTTCATGAAGTTCTCCAAAGCGGCTATCCCGGCACTGATTCCTTGGCTGGCGGCTATTGCCTCAGCTTCAATGAAGTACATTTCTTCAATACGCATTAAAAGGTTGTCTATCGGTGCACCTACATTCGCGTCAATCATATTGCCTTCTTTCGGCTTGAACTTTAAATGAGTATATGCCGGCAACTTTTTAAAACTGGCATCATTGAATAATGTATGATATTTTGTACCGGGAGCCTTTCCGGCATCTTCAGGAGCAATCCAGGTTTCTTTGCGCCAGTCGTCATCCGAAATTTGGTCGAATAAGGCCTTGCTGACCATCCGATGTGCCCCATAGGAAATTCCTCCTACTCCAAATGTCTGCTCTGTACACAAGTGCCCTGCCAGATTAAGCCATACGCTGTGAATATTCTCTTTATTCATGATTCCCCCCCACATCCATGCACTGGTCTGTATGGAGTTGAAAGCAGTAAAATAGTCCTTGCCGCCATACCATTCCAGTTCGGTCAATGGAGTGGCACCATTCTTGACAATGGCCTGTTTTGCACAATCGGCCGCCTTGATATAACAGTCTTTATCCGAATTTATGCCTAAGTCCACATTCTGATTCAATGTTGTCAGATCATTGGGATACTTTTCAAACCGGGTACCCAGTTCCAACCAGAAACGAGCTTTCAAAGCGGAGATAATAGATAGGTCGGGCATGTTCTTGGTGGGTCGTGAATAGTCTGCCAACAATGATTCCGCATTCTCCAAATCATCCAAAATATATCTATATATAGTATAGAATGGAACCCGTGGATTATTACGTGCTTCAGCTTCCGTTATATTCTCACCTATAATAGGAATAGTCAGTCCATATACATTCTTAGTGGTGGCTTCATCATCTAATTTGGCTATTCCTGTTTTCTTATATTCAAACAAACGTGCCATATCCATATATATCATTGCACGAAATACTTTAGCAATACCTACATATTGCCGGTTGGTTTCCGTAGCATTTTCAAGGTCAACAATACGGATCAGGTTATTGACATTGTTCAGGAACTTGTAATAATAATAATAAATAGAATTAACTTCAGCATTATCTGCCAGACTGCGGCATAATCCGAAAGAATTATAATAATCATAGCCGGACTTATATATATAAAAGTCCTCACACATTACTTCTCTAATAATGCCGTATGACGTATAGCCTAAATCCCAATTATAGCCTTGTCCATAAGTGTTATACGCATTGACAAAACCTACTACTGCATTTAACATAGCACTCATAGCTGCCGGAGATTCTGCAATCTGCTCGGATGTAGCTGTAGAATTCTTTGGGAAAGTCTGTTCTATGCAACTGCTCATGTTCATACCTATGACAGAGAATAAACAAGCAGCGACTACCGTTTTGAATATATTTTTCTTTTTCATCGTATTAAAGTTTTTACATATAAATAATTAGAATTGAAGACTGATACCGCCGGAGTAAGTACGGAACGGGGCAATCTTACCCGATGCACCATCACCCTTGAAAGAGCGGCGTGGATCCAATCCCTTTCTTTTTGACCAATAATATACGTTATCACATACAAAATATAAACGTAAATTCTTGACTCCTAGATATGAGGTCAGGTTATTGGGAAGCGTATAACCTAACTGGATATTCTGCAAGTTCAGATAGCTGCCATCCACAAGGAAACGGTCTGATGAGGAATTGGAATCCAGATCATTGAAATACCAGCGTGGAATAGTGGACGAAGTGTTCTCCGGCGACCATGCCTGCATTACATCTTTGTGCCAGCGATTGCCTACGGATGTTGCAGTGGGATTGCCCATCATGCCGGCATAACCGGAATCATAGGTCTTGCCTCCCACTGAATAGGAGAACTGAGTGGAGAAATCAAAACCATGAAAATTGATAGAAGTGCCGAAACCACCGTACAAATCGGGATTGGGATCTCCACACAAGTAGAAATCACCTGTAGAATAAGTAGTAGTGGTCTTTTCTTCACCTGTCTGCGAATCTGCATAATACCACATGGAAAGTCCCTCCTCGGACAAGCCGGCAAACCGCTTCATATACCATGTGTTAATAGGCAAATCTTCTCCGTAATATCTATCACTATTCATATATCCTCCATGACCATCCATGGTTACCGTTTTCTTTTCATCGGGCAAGAAAGTAATCTTATTCTTATAATGAGTAAGATTCATATTGATCTTCCAGATAAAATTCTTCTTATTGATAGGAGTATAATTCAATTCCAACTCAATACCCTTATTGGCCATATCACCAATATTGTCATAGTATCCTGCATATCCTAAGGAAAGAGGAACATTGAACCAATTCAGCATATCGGTAGTCTTGCGATAGAATATTTCAACACCACCATTCAGCTTGCCTTTGAACAATCCAAATTCCACACCCAAATTCATATTGGTGTTTGTTTCCCAAGTAATGTCTTTCTGACCTTTGCCATTGAAAGTCAGAGATAGTTCATCATTACTATTTACAATATTATATCTGTCTGTATAATAGTAATATCCGTTGTCTCCCAAATTGTCATTTCCCTGTTGTCCGATAGAGAATTTAATCTTAAGCACATCAATCCAGTTTACATTAAACCAGTCTTCTTTAGATATCATGTAAGCAGCCCCTGCAGAATAGAAGTTCCCCCACCAATGATCCGGATGGAAACGCGATGAAGCATCACGGCGATAAGAGGCCGAGAAGTGATATTTAGCGTCATAATCGTACAAAGCACGGAAAAAATATCCCTCTGTATTATAATCCCTCGAATAAGAATTAGCGTCCGAACTATCTATAACTGCTCCGTTCAATTCATGGTTGCCCCAATAGGAGAACATATTCTTTTTTGCGGCGGACAATTCTGCATAATTATATCTGTAGCTCTCGTGTCCTAACATGGCAGATACATTGTGTTTGCCGAAACTGTGGCTGTAATTCAATATCTGCTGCAAGTTCAATGTAGTGGTACGGTAATGATACATTTTCACTGTACCGTTCTGTTCTGCACCAAAACCATAATATGGATTCGATGTCGTGTAATACCTGACTTCATTGACAGTGGTTCCCACATTGAATGTAAACTTAAAATCTTTCAAGAAAGTAATATCCGCAAAAGCATTCCCATTGAATGTATTGCCATTCCTGTTTTCCTGATCAAGCATAGATGACTGAATAGAAGAATTAGGATGATTAGGACGAGGCAATCCCGGCTGTGCTGTTGCCGTTCCATAATCGTATACCTTTCCATTCAAGTCTGTCATAATATTACCATTCGCATCCCTCACATATACAGGATAGATAGGTGCCATACCTTCCGTATAACTGGATAAGTCTGTGTCATATTTTTCTGTCAAAAAAGCACTATTACTATGTGTGTAACTAATATTAGCCCCATACTTCATCCATTTCTTGGCCTGATATGTGCCTTTAAAACGAGCAGAATATCGTTCATAATTTGAACTGGGAACAATTCCATCATCTTTTAAATAACCAAAAGAACCATACATTTGCATCTTATCAGTTCCTCCGGAAACATTTACATTATATTCCTGACGTAATGCAGAACTATAAGCTTCATCTACCCAATTATCGGGATAAAGTGTATACCCATCTACCACCCTACCCAAAGTAGCGTTAGGATTCAGCTTTCCATTCTGACCTATAAGATGCTCATTTTCAGGATAACTATATACATTATAAGTCAGTCCACCGTTCTCCTTCGTATTCCCCACCATATTATTATTGGCTTGAATGTAAGCATCTTCCGGCGAAAGCCCCTTTACATACCTTAATTGGTTATATAATGCTTTATAGTGCGCTTCATAATATTCACCCGGATCTTTAATATAATCATAATCAATTGTACCGCGAGTATTCACTCCCCATTTAGCACTGGCCGTTACAACAGCCTCACCAGCTTTTGCCTGCTTAGTGGTGATAATAATAACGCCATTAGCTCCACGTGCACCATACAACGCATTTGATGCCGCATCTTTCAAAACGGATACCGACTCCACGTCAGCCGGATTGATATTGTTCCATCCCCCTTCATAAGGCATACCATCGACAATAATAAGCGGAGCATTTTCTGCATTAATAGAACCAATACCACGAATGATCAATTCGGGAGCATCTCCTCCAGGCTGTCCGGACCCGCTAGTCATCTGTAAACCTGCGACCTGTCCGGCAAGTGCCTGAACAACATTCGTTGTCTGTCTTTTAGATAATTTTTCCGCATTAACTACTGAAGCCGATCCGGTAAATGCAGATCTTTTTGCTGTACCATAAGCTACGACCATCACCTCATCCATCATTTCAGACTCGGTTGCCAACACCACCTTAACAAAAGACTTGATGTCAACAGCCTGAGTCTTCATGCCAATAAATGAAACCACTATCTTCTTATCAGTTGGTTGTATATTATCCAAAATGAATTTGCCATCCACATCCGTTATTGTACCCCGTGTGGTTCCTTGTATCAACACAGAAGCTCCTACTACCGGAGAATCATCGTCCATGGAAAGGACAATTCCTGACATCTTAGTCACTTGAGCCGATAAATGGCCTATTACAACCAATAAGCACATTAAAAATAGAACAATTCGTTTTCCCATACCATTTAGATTTTTTTTAATAGGTTTAAATATGATGAAAACAAATATATTAAATACATTCAACAAATAAAAACTTTATTCACTTTTTTCTGCATATTTTTTTTAAAAGCTGATGGAATAGTGCAAAAATTACATAATAAGGAAAGCATAAGAATATAAACTGCATAATAGAAAACAAGGATTAGAAGGAAGAAGAAGGCTGCAAAAACTCGTATTTCCTGACGGTTTTATTTACGACAAAAACAACGAGCATATTGAACCTAAAAGAGTGAATCAATTCTTTCTCCTAAAGTACTCATATCCAACAGATAACGGAGATAAAAAGAAAGAAACGAACCGTGGAAAACACGATTCGTCCCTTAAAGTACTCGAAGCGGGACTTGAACCCGCACAGCCGCAATGGCCAAGGGATTTTAAGTCCCTCGTGTCTACCGATTCCACCATTCGAGCATCCTCGACGAGAGAGAGCGGAAAACGAGACTCGAACTCGCGACCCTAACCTTGGCAAGGTTATGCTCTACCAACTGAGCTATTTCCGCGTTTTGTTTTAACGGGTGCAAAGATAAGGCATTTTATAATATGAACCAAATTTTGCACCCGTTTTTTTACTCACAAGCGTAATATTCCTTCTATTTCAGCTAACTCTTCATTGGAAAAGGCCAAATTATCCAATGCATGAAGGTTATCTGCCAACTGTTTCACGGAACTTGCACCCACAATAACAGAAGTCATTCGTCCATCTCTCAATACCCATGCCAATGACATTTCAGCTAACGTCTGCCCACGGCGTGCGGCTATTTCATTCAGCTGACGTGCTTTTTCCACTTTATCTTCCGTTACCTGATCCACTTTCAAGAATCCTGTAGAACGGGCTGCACGTGAGTGTTCGGGGATACCGTGCAAATATTTATTAGTCAAAAGGCCTTGCGCTAAAGGTGAAAATGCAATAAAGCCGGAACCCTGTTCAGCAGCCAGCGGCAACGACTCCGCTTCTACAGTACGATCAAACATACTATAACGGTATTGGCTAATGAGGCACGGTACACCGGCAGTTTTCAACATTTCATAAGCTACCTTAGCCTGCACAGGGGGATATTTTGAGATACCTACATACAATGCTTTTCCCTGCTTCACTATATCAATCAATGCCTGCATCGTTTCCTCAACAGGAGTCACACCATCATAACGGTGACTATAGAATATATCAAAGTAATCCAAACCAGTACGACGCAGGCTTTGGTCGATGCTGGCCATCAGATTCTTACGTGAGCTGTTTCCCCCGTAGGGTCCGTCCCACATTTCATGTCCTGCTTTTGATGAGATAATCAGTTCATCACGATAACCTTTAAAATTCTCCTTCAAAATTTTACCGAAATTAATCTCAGCGCTTCCGGGGACAGGGCCATAATTGTTAGCCAAATCAAAATGAGTAACTCCATTATCGAAAGCATATTTAATCATATCGGTTGCTACGCCGAAATCGTCTACACTGCCAAAATTATGCCACAAACCTAAAGAGATACGAGGCAAAAGTAATCCGCTATTTCCACAGTATTTATACTGCATCTTCATATAGCGGTCTGCTGAAGGTTGATATTTCATGATATTGCGATTTATAATTGTACTTATCTGCCTAGAAGAGATTGCTCGGCCTGCTCCATAACCGAGAAATTAAAACCATCTACCACTTGCTTCATCAGATCTACAACTTTGTCATTACACAAGTTGCCAATACTGCCCTCATGGGTATGATGCACCTTCTTGCTGTGAGTGAATTTGCCGGCCTCTATATCCAAACCCACCTTTTTATAAGCATCGCGGAACGGAATGCCTTCAGAAGCCAAGCGGTTTACCTCTTCCACACTGAATATATAAAGGTAACGGTCATCATCCAGAATATGTTCGTTAATTTTAATCTTGTTCATAATATAGGCAGCCATTTGCAGACAATCCTTTAATTCCTGAAAAGCAGGCAGGAATACTTCTTTTATAATCTGCAAATCGCGGAAATAGCCAGAAGGCAGATTATTCATAATCATCATGATTTGTTGCGGAAGAGCCTGTATTTTATTACACTTAGCACGTGTCAGCTCGAATACATCGGGATTCTTCTTATGAGGCATAATGCTGGAACCGGTGGTACATTCGTCCGGAAGTTTCACGAATCCGAAGTTCTGACTACTGAACATACAAGCATCAAAAGCCATTTTCGAAATAGTTCCTGCAATAGAAGCCAAGGCAAAAGCTACATTACGCTCCATCTTGCCACGCCCCATTTGTGCATAAACCACATTATAATTCATCGAATCAAAACCCAGCAAGCGAGTAGTCATTTCACGGTTGAGCGGGAAAGAAGAGCCATAACCTGCGGCAGAACCTAACGGATTACGGTTGCACATTCTGAATGCAGCTTGCAGGAACATCATATCATCCACCAAGCTCTCGGCATATGCACCAAACCACAAGCCAAATGAAGAAGGCATCGCTATCTGCAAATGAGTATATCCCGGCATCAGCACATCTTTATATAGATTGCTTTGAGAAACCAGCACATGAAAAAGTTGCTCTACCGCCTCGGCCACTTCCTTCAATTCTGTACGAGTAAAAAGTTTCAAGTCCACCAATACCTGGTCATTACGAGAACGACCGCTATGAATTTTCTTTCCTACATCACCTAACTTACGGGTCAGCATCAACTCTACCTGTGAATGCACATCTTCTATACCCTCCTCTATCACAAACTCACCTTTCTCGGCAGATACATAAATATTCTTTAATTCCGCCAGGAGTTCTTCCAGTTCCCTGGCCGTAAGCAGACCAATGCTTTCCAGCATGGTAATGTGTGCCATTGAGCCCAACACGTCGTGTTTAGCCAAATAAAGGTCCATTTCACGGTCACGTCCTACAGTAAAACGATCAATTTCATCGTTTACCCGGACACTTTTTTCCCAAAGTTTCTGTGCCATATATTTCTTTATTTTAATAAGGAATCATTGATAACATCTCAGCCAGTTTTTCCACTCCATCTTGCAATGGTTTGGTCACCATTGCCTTCATAAACATGTTTACTTCAGCACGAATGGTCACTTTCAGCTTTGCCTGATTTGAATCTATAGGCAGAATCTGGATCCACAAATTCATGGGAACCGGAGATTTTTCACTTTCAAACTTAATACATTTATAAGGCTCACGCTCTATAATGCGCAGAGTGATGCTTATGCCTTGTACAGTGAAACTCAAGGTATCACTGTCAAATTCCATTCCTTGTACCTTATCAGCCAATTTATCGCGCACGGACTCCAAGTTACTGAGATCCGACAACTTGTTAAATACCCGTTCCTGACTAAAAGGAACATTCTTCACACTACTCTCAAACTGTGCCATAATATTTGCTCTATAAAACACAAAAAGAACAATCCGGGAATCTATAAAAACTCCCGAACGGTTCTCTTCGTAATATGTTTATTTTAAAACTATAACTTATTTGCCTGCCTCCCAATGAGCCGGATCCTTTCTCCAGTTGTCCAAAACAGGTACATCTTCCTCATTGATATATCCGGTTTTCAAGGCTGCATCCAGTACGGCTTCATAATTAGTCAGAGTAACCAAATTCACTTTTGCTTCCTTGAATGCTTCAATAGCTACGGGGAAACCATAAGTAAATGCCGCTACCATACCAATCACCTCACACCCGTCACGACGGATAGCCTCAACAGCCTTCAAACTGCTGCCGCCAGTTGAAATCAAATCCTCGATAACTACGACTTTCATACCAGGACGAAGCTCACCTTCAATCAGGTTTTCCAAGCCATGATCTTTCGGAGTAGAACGAACGTAGACAAACGGCAGGTTCAACTCTTCAGCCACCAAAGCTCCTTGAGGGATAGCACCTGTCGCCACACCGGCAATAGCATCTACCTGACCGAATTTCTCCAGGACAATACGGCTAATCTCAAGTTTCACAAAATTACGAAGAGAAGGATACGAAAGAGTCTTGCGGTTATCACAATAGAAAGGCGACTTCCAACCGGATGCCCAAGTAAAAGGATTAGCCGGCTGCAACTTGATAGCCTTGATTTTCAGTAATTTCTCTGCGAATAATTTTTCTAAAGTCTTCATAACTCAACTATATCTGATAAATATTGTGCAAAAATATAGAAATACATTGAGATAACGAAAAATCGGACAAGGTATTTTTCTAAAAAATAGTTGTTGTTATCAGGATTCCCCTGCCAGTGCCAATGTGAGCACACTGATACGGAGTCCGGGAATATCACGAAAGGCATCTGCACAGGAAACAACTGTAGCCCCGGTTGTCAGTACATCATCCACCAGCAGAAGGTGTTTTCCTTCCAGTAACTCAGGGGAAATGCAGGCAAATAAATTTCGCACATTTTCCCATCTTTCATATTGTCCCTTATGCGTCTGTGTGTCAGTGTACCTGTTTCTTATCACAATTCCGGCATTCATCGGGATACCTGTTATGGCGGAAATTCCCCGTGCCAGGCATTCACTTTGATTATATCCCCTTTGTCGTCTTTTACGCCGATGCAACGGGACAGGAATAACCAGATCTATTCCATCAAAAAAGCGGGCAGGCATGAGTTCGGCAGCCATTACCCGTCCCATCACCTCACCTACCTCTTTATTACCGTGATATTTCAGTTCGTACAACAACTGTCGGACATCTCCGCCCTTTGCGTAATAGAGAAAAGAGGTGGCATGTTCTATCTGAAATTTCCCCCAGAAATTACGCTCCACAGCATTATTCTCCTGTAGATGAAACCCAGTACGGGGAAGCCCTGACAGGCATTTCAGGCAGAGTACCTTCTCTCCCGGTACAAGTTGACTCCCACAAAGCAAGCAACAATGCGGAAAAATCAATTCCCAAAGATCAGTCAGAATAGACATCATCTTCGTCGGCCCGTTTCACACAACGACAGATAGCCTCCATCTCAAATCCTTTGCCAACAGCGTAACGGATTAGTTTTCCATTCCGCTCATATTCCGTACGCGCTTTTACACTTCTTTTTTTCTGTTCAATCAAGCCGGATAAGATTTCCAGATATTCCCGGTCGTCTATTTCCTCCATACCCAAAGCAATAATATCCGCAGGAATTTTCTTCAGGCGCAAAGCCTGATAGATTTTCATTCTACCCCACTGGTTGAAACGATATTTATCACGGACGAAAGCTGAACAGAAGCGTTTCTGATCAATATATTTTTCATCCTGTAAATACTTGATAATCTTTGCCATTATTTCCGGGGAAGCACCCCACTGGGACAATTTAGCTTCTACATCCGCTATACAGCGTTCCATTGAAGAACAATAAGCTTCAGCTTTATACCGCAAATCATTTTCACTTAATTCTCCTTTCATCTTTCTGCCTTTATCATTCTGTCATTTTGAAAGAGATCTTTCCTCAATTCTATATTTTTATACCCCAGAGCAGTCAACATATCCATCGTTTGCCAACCATACGCTCTATTTATTTCAAAATAAAGTTTTCCGCCGGGTACCAGCATGTCCATACCCAATTCTGCTATCTTCCGATAAAACAATAGCGGCTTGTCATCCGGTACAAACAAGGCCAGTCCCGGTTCCCAATCCAAGACATTGGCTTCCATGCCGGCTTTTTCCTTTTCTGTAATATAAGGCGGATTGCTCACAATAACATCAAACTGCTCTCCTGAGGGAGAAGCATGCAATACATCTCTATGCTCAAAAGTTACAAGAACACCATTCCGCAAGCTATTACGCGCTGCCACCTGCAATGCCTCTTCCGAAATATCCCATGAAACAACCTCTGCTCCCTCCAGATACTTTGCTAAAGAAACAGCGATACAACCACTACCGGTACCTATATCCAATATTTTAGTTCCGACATTCTTATGTTCCTGTATGATCCACTCTATCAGCTCCCCTGTTTCAGGACGCGGAATCAGCACATGTTCATTCACTTCAAAAGTAAGACCGTAAAATTCTTCAGTACCTATTATATATTGAATAGGTTCCTGTTTTTGCAAACGAATCAGAATATCATCCAGCCGCTTCTGCTCATTCCCTGAAAAAATAGTATCTTTGCCTGCATATAATTCAATGGCAGACAGGCCAAAAACTTGTGTCAGCAACAATTTAGCCATAGGCACAATTTCTGAATTGGGATAATAGCCCTGCAAGGTTTGCTTTATATAAGATACAAGAGGATTCATATTATCTTTAAAATTATATGCAAAAATAGGAATTTAAACAAGATTGCTATGACAAAAGATGAAAAATATATTTCACGCTGCCTGCAACTGGCACGCAACGGAATCTGTAATACAGCCCCCAATCCGATGGTAGGCGCCGTGATTGTATACAATGACACCATCATTGGAGAAGGATATCACATCCGTTGTGGAGAAGCTCATGCCGAAGTCAACGCCATACGTTCCGTAAAAGATGAAAAATTGCTGAAAGAATCTACGATTTATGTGAGTCTGGAACCCTGCTCCCATTATGGCAAAACCCCGCCCTGCGCCGATTTAATTATCGAGAAAGGTATTCCTAAGGTAGTGATAGGGTGCATGGACCCGTTTTCCCTGGTAGCCGGAAAAGGCATTGAGAAGCTGCGCCAAGCAGGAATTGAAGTCACAGTGGGCATACTGGAAGAGGAATGCCGGCACCTGATCAGACGTTTCATTACATTCAACACTTTCAAACGTCCATACATTACCTTAAAATGGGCAGAATCCGCCGATGGTTTTATCGATATCAACCGTACAGGCGGAAAACCGGTTATACTATCCAATGAACTGACCGGCATGCTGGTACACAAAAAAAGGGCCGAGCACGACGCCATCCTGGTAGGGCGCCATACAGCATTGCTTGACAATCCTTCTTTATCCACCCGAAACTGGTATGGAAAAAATCCTATACGCCTGGTGATAGACAAAGATCTGTCACTCCCCAAAAACCTTGAGCTATTTAATGGTAAAGCAAGGACTCTAGTGTTTACCCAAAAGTCTGCCAAACAGGAAAATGAATTAACAGAATATATTTCTCTGGATTTTACTAAAGACATTCTACCCCAAATAATGAACATTTTATATCAGAACAAAATACAATCACTCCTGGTAGAAGGGGGAAGTATTTTATTACAGTCCTTTATTGACTCCGGCTTATGGGACGAGGCTTACATAGAAAAGGCTCCGATCCATTTGAACGATGGGGTACAAGCGCCTCTTATTCAAAAAAAATACTTTAATTTGAATAAAATATACTTCGGAAGAGAAATTACACATGCCGTCCGTCCACAGATTCATAGATAAAATGTGGCTGATTGACAGCGAAAAAGGGCAAGTTTATCTATAAATTAATATAAAACTTGTCCCAAAACTTCTGTATAGCAAAAAATCTTCCTACTTTTGCGACTTGTAACAAAAGACTCATTTGCAAATGAAAATAAAGTTTTTGACTGTCATCACAAGCCTGCTAACGGCGGCTTTTATGATTACATCTTGCTTGGACGACAACGAAGTAGAAACAGAATATAGTTCAGAATCAAGCATTACCGCTTTTTCTATAAAAGACAAAATTGAAACCAAGTATACCGAAGAGGTAAATGGCAAAGACACAACGCTGACTTTCACCGTCAACGGTGACAAATATCCTTTCGCAATTGACCAAAGCACAAGACATATCTTCAATGTGGACTCTTTGCCTGTAGGTACAGATGTCAGTAAAGTCGTGGTCAGCATAAAATCAGACGGCATTGGTATTTTTATCGTTGCAGAGGACAAAGACTCTTTGTGGAATGAGACTGACTCACTGAACTTTGAGAAACCGGTGCAGTTTAAAGTAATGGCCATGAGTGGAGTGTATGGCCCTATTTATAAAGCTGAAATAAACGTACATAAACAGGTTCCCGATTCTTTGCAGTGGAGTTATCTAGGCAATAATTTCGACACAACCATCCAAGCTCAGAAAGCTGTAACATTAAACGATCAAATCTATGTTTTTGCACAGCAAAGTAACGGTGTCGCACTTACTACAACCAACATTAATGATGGAAAGAGCTGGACTCCTTTACAGTCTTTATTAAACATCCCTAACGCAGATTACTCTTCCGCCATGGCATGGGGGGGCAAACTGTACATACTTGCTGACAGCAACTTGTATAGTTCTATCAATGGAACAGATTGGAGCAAAATCAACACCGATACCAAGTTCAGCAAACTGATTGCCAATGTTTATTCTGATTACAACCACAAACTGTACGCAATTGACACCGACAATCATTTTATAGAAAGTGAGGACGGTTCAACTTGGAAAACCAACGAAATAGTTCCAAAGAATTTCCCGGCAAGTCATATATCCTATGCTGCTTATCCCTTGGTAACTAACAAGTTCATAGATCGCATGACAGTTATGGGTGAAAACGCCATTACAAGTGACACCACTTCCATCGTATGGAGCAAGCTGACTACAGAAAATAAATGGGAAGACTACCCCACTGCCGCATACGACCGTTACTACTGTCCCAAGCTGGCCCATATAGCCATGATCCATTACAACGACCAACTGTATGCTTTCGGTGGTCCGGGCAAGAGTTATGGCAAAAACATCCCTGCATTCAGCAAATTCTATGAATCAGCCGATCAAGGCGTTACATGGAAACCGATTTCAAAATATGTACTCTTCCCCTCTGAATTTACTGATTTGTATAACCAGGCAAACGGTAACTACTCCTATATAGTGGACAAGAACAACTTCTTATGGATTATATGGAGCCAGAGCGGACAGGTATGGAAAGGAAGGATCAACAAACTGGGATTCGAACCAAAGAAATAAAGTCAAAGAGAGTCATATAAAATAGATTGCGACATGCCATATAGAGAGCAAATAGACAAAAGCCGTATCCCCTCCCATATAGCCATTATAATGGATGGAAATGGGAGATGGGCCAAACAACGTGGACAGGCGCGCAGCTTCGGACATCAGACCGGTGCTGAAACTGTACACCTTATTGCAGAAGAAGCGGCTAGACTGGGAGTCAAATTTTTGACGCTATATACTTTCTCTACCGAAAACTGGAATCGCCCGGTAGATGAAGTCGCTGCTCTGATGAGTCTTCTAATGGACTCCATTGAAGAAGAGACTTTCATGAAAAACAACATCAGCTTCCGCATAATCGGTGATACGGCAAAATTACCGGCAGAAGTATTTGAACGATTGAATAAATGCATAGAACATACCTCAACCAATACAGGTATGTGCCTCACGCTCGCTCTAAGTTACTCATCCAAATGGGAAATGACAGAAGCGATAAAACAAATAACAGCCAAGGTTAAGAACAACGAACTGGCTATAGAAGACATTGATGACAATTTGATAAGTGCACATCTGAGCACAAACTATATGCCCGATCCGGATTTATTGATACGCACCGGAGGAGAGATACGTCTCAGCAATTATCTGCTCTGGCAGTGCGCTTATTCCGAATTATATTTTTGCGAAACATTCTGGCCGGACTTCCGCGAAGAAGAGTTTTGCAAAGCCATTTATGATTATCAGAAAAGAGAACGCCGTTTTGGCAAAACCAGTGAACAAATATAAAGTTAGATAAAATGCTATATCGTATTTCACTTATACTATTAACACTTACGTGCCTATTTTGTTTTTCAACAGGCAGCTACGCCCAGGAAGCAAACGTAGAAGAAAACGACAACCCTGTAATACTTTATTCCGGAACACCCAAGAAATATGAAATTGGCGGTATTAAAGTAGAAGGCGTGAAGAACTATGAAGACTATGTATTGATCGGACTATCAGGACTATCAGTAGGACAAACTATTGTTATTCCGGGAGATGACATTACCACTGCTGTAAAACGCTACTGGCGGCACGGACTGTTCTCGGACGTACAAATTATAGCCGAGAAAATAGTTGGAGACAAGATTTATCTGAAGATCATTCTGGCTCAACGCCCTCGTATCGCTGACATCCGTTATCATGGAGTGAAAAAGAGCGAACGCGAGGATCTGGAAGCAAAACTAGGTCTGGTAAAAGGTAGTCAGATCACCCCTAACCTGATAGACCGCGCCAAGATCCTGATCAAAAAGCACTTTGATGAAAAAGGGTTCAAGAATGCCGAAGTAACCATTGTGGAACGTGACCTTGCCGACAATAAAGATCAGGTGGATGTTGACGTGATGATTGATAAAAAAGAAAAGGTAAAAGTCCACAAGATTACCATTGACGGCAACACTGTACTGAGTGACAAAAAGCTGAAACGTGTCATGAAGAAGACTAATGAGAAGAACAAGCTTCTCAATATCTTCCGTACCAAGAGATTCATCGAAGAAAAATACGAAGAAGACAAACAGCATATCATCGACAAATATAATGAATTAGGTTATCGTGATGCACAGATCGTTGTCGATAGCATTTCACCATACGATGACCGGACTGTCGATGTATATATGAAAATAGAAGAAGGTGATAAATACTATCTGCGTAATGTAACATGGGTAGGTAACACCATCTATGCTTCGGACTGGCTGAATGAACAGCTCCGCATGAAGAAAGGAGATGTCTACAACCAGAAGTTAATGACCGAACGTCTGACCGGCGACGAGGATGCTATTGGTAACTTCTATTATAATAAAGGATATGTATTCTACAACCTTGACCCCGTAGAAGTTAATATAGACGGCGACTCCATCGACTTGGAAATGCGTATCCAGGAAGGTCCCCAGGCATCTATCAGCAAAGTGCGTATCAACGGTAATGACCGTTTGTATGAAAACATAGTACGCCGTGAATTGAGAACCAAACCGGGCGACTTGTTCAGCAAGGAAGCTTTGGAGCGTTCTTATCGTGAAATTGCCCAAATGGGACACTTCAACCCTGAAAATATCCAGCCGGATGTACAACCGGACCCGACCAACGGTACGGTAGACATCAACTGGAACCTGGAATCTAAAGCAAACGATCAGGTAGAATTCTCGGCAGGTTGGGGACAGACCGGTGTTATCGGTAAATTAAGTTTGAAGTTCACGAACTTCTCTATGGCAAACTTGTTCCATAAGAGTGATAACTACCGCGGATTCCTGCCACAGGGGGACGGACAGACATTGACCGTCAGCGGACAGACCAACGGTAGCTATTACCAATCGTATAGTGTATCGTTCTTTGACCCGTGGTTTGGTGGAAAACGTCCGAACTCATTCTCGGTTTCGGCCTTCTACTCCATACAGACAGATATCAGCAGTAATTATTATAACTCTGCTTACATGAATAACTATTATAACTATTACAGCGGATATAATAATTATTATGGAGGAAATTACAATAACTATGAGTCTTACTACGACCCCGACAAGTCCATCCAGATGTATGGTGCGTCAATCGGTTGGGGTAAGCGTCTGAGATGGCCGGATGACTATTTTACCCTGTCAGCCGAACTTTCTTACCAGCGCTTTATTTTGAAAGACTGGAGCTACTTGTATATCAAGTTGAACAACGGAGAATACATGTCAACAGGTAACTGTAACAACCTTAGCTTGAACCTGACTTTGGCACGTAACTCTACGGATAACCCGATTTTCCCGCGCCGCGGTTCTGAATTTTCGGCCTCTGTACAGTTGACTCCGCCGTACTCATTGTTTAGCAACAAAGACTACTCGGTATACGGTAAAGATGATTATGATGAAGCGGCTAGTATGTTCAACTGGATTGAATATCACAAGTGGAAATTCAAATCAAAGACCTATACCGCTCTTACAGGTGGTCAGAAATGTCCGGTTATCATGACCCGTGCAGAATTTGGTTTGTTGGGCCACTATAACAAGTATAAGAAATCACCGTTCGAAACATTCTATATGGGTGGTGACGGTATGACTGGATATAGTACCAGCTACGCTTCCGAGACCATTGCATTGCGTGGTTATGAAAACGGTGCGTTGACTCCTTACGGCAGCGAAGGTTATGCTTACGTACGACTGGGTGCTGAATTGAGATACCCGTTGATGTTGGAAAACTCAACCAGTATCTATGCATTAGGTTTCATTGAAGGTGGTAACGCATGGACAGAAGTTGGCAAATTCAACCCATTCCAGTTGAAGCGTTCAGCCGGTGTCGGTGTCCGTATCTTCCTGCCGATGATTGGTATGATGGGTATTGACTGGGCTTATGGTTTCGACAAGATTAACGGTTCAAGCCGTTACAGTGGAAGCCAGTTCCACTTTATCTTAGGACAAGAGTTTTAATAACTAAAAACAAAGTGATTATGAAAAAGGCTATTCTATTATCTCTATTGTTTGTGGCTTGTGCATTCACAGCCAGCGCTCAAAAGTTTGCCTTGATTGATATGGAATATATCTTGAAGAATATTCCTGCATACGAACAAGCAAATAACCAACTGAATAAAGCTTCACAACAATATCAAAGTGAAGTGGAAGCTAAAGCAAAAGAAGCGGAAACACTTTATAAGGAATATCAGAAAGCCTCAGCTTCTCTGTCGGCCGTACAGAAGACTCAAAGAGAAGACGCAATTGTGGCAAAAGAAAAGGAAGCTGCCGAACTGAGAAAGAAATATTTCGGTCCGGAAGGAGAAATGTCTAAAAAGCAGGAGGCTTTAATCGCACCTATCCAGGATAAAATCTATGAAGCAGTAAAACAGATCGCAGAGCAAAGAGGATATGGAGCCGTAGTAGACAGAGGTTCTGCCCAAAGTATTATTTTCGCATCCCCAAGCATTGATATCAGCAATGAAGTGCTCTCAAAATTAGGATATTCAAATTAATTTCCTACATTTGCAACCGATAATCCAAATTTGCAATAACTAATAAAAAATAGAACTATGTTGAAAAAAATTGCTTTACTACTTTTACTTATCGTTCCGATGAGTGTTTTTGCTCAGAAATTCGGGCATGTTAAATCAATGGATGTTATTTCAGTTATGCCTGAATTCACCAAAGCTCAGACAGACATCCAAGGTATGCAGAAACAGTATGAAGACGAAATAAAACGTGCTACTGACGAATTAACCAAAAAATATACCGAATACCAGCAGGAACAGGCTAATCTTCCTAAAAACATTCAGGAAAGACGCCAAAAAGAATTGCAGGAGTTGCAGGAAAAAGGAATGCAGTTCCAACAGGACGCAAGCCAGCAATTGCAGAAATCATATGCAGATATGATGGAACCTATCTACAAAAAATTTGAAGATGCTTTGAAAACTGTAGGTCAGGAAGGTGGATATGTTTACATTTTCGACTTGAATAGAACAGATATCCCTTACGTTAACGAAACGCTGTCTACAGATGTTACAGCTGCCGTTAAAACTAAATTAGGACTTAAATAATTAAGTTAAATACCTTTTCAGACACGGGTTACACAGATTTCACGGATTTTCAGAACCGTGATCATCCGTGTAACCCGTGTCTTTTTATTCTATAAAATACCCTCATGAATCAATCTCCTTCCCTTTCAACCGGTGCTATTGGTGTGTTCGATTCCGGCTACGGTGGTCTGACCATCCTGGACAAGATACGCGGACTAATGCCTGAATATGATTATATCTATTTAGGAGATAGTGCACGTTGCCCTTATGGTACACGTTCTTTTGAGGTGGTTTACGAGTTCACCTTGCAGGCAGTGAACAAACTCTTTGAATTGGGATGCCCTTTGGTGATACTGGCATGTAACACAGCATCGGCAAAAGCCTTACGCACCATCCAGCAAATCAATCTTCCGATGATAGATGCTACCCGCAGAGTGCTCGGAGTGATACGTCCCACCGCGGAAAGTATAGGTGAAATCACACAAAGCAGGCACGTAGGCATACTGGCTACAGCCGGTACCATCAAATCTGAGTCCTACCCTTTGGAGATACATAAATTATCCCCCGACATTGTGGTAACAGGAGAAGCCTGCCCCATGTGGGTTTCCTTGGTAGAGAATAATGAATATCAGTCTGAAGGAGCCGACTATTTCGTCAAGCAGCACATCAACCGGCTGTTGGATAAAGATCCGGTGATTGACACCATTATATTGGGATGTACCCATTATCCGCTGTTACTGGATAAAATAAGGCAATTTACGCCTGAACCTATCCGCATCATTTCACAAGGGGAATATGTGGCCCGGAGCCTGCGGGATTATTTAAACCGCCACCCGGAAATGGATGCACGTTGCGAAAAAGGGGGAAATTGCCGCTTCCTCACCACAGAAAGCGAAAACAAGTTTGAAGAATCAGCTTCCATTTTCCTGGGCCGGAAAGACATAAAAGTAGAAAGTATAGCACTGGAATAACTTTTTCCGGATTTGCCTGTTATATATAGCATTTATAACTTTTAATTCGTGAAGATATGTATGCAAATAAAGTAAAGAAGATAGCTGCGGTACACGATCTGTCCGGTGCAGGGCGCGTATCCCTTACCGTTGTTATTCCTATCCTTTCATCTATGGGATTTCAAGTCTGCCCACTACCCACTGCCATATTATCCAGCCACACCCAGTACCCGCATTTCTCTTTTCTGGATCTGACGAATGAAATGCCTAGGATCATCAGTGAATGGAAACAACTTGGCGTACAATTCGATGCTATTTATACGGGCTACCTGGGATCTCCCCGCCAGATACAAATCGTATCCGGGTTCATTGATGATTTCCGCCAGCCCGACAGCCTGGTCATGATAGATCCCGTATTAGGAGACAACGGGAAGCTATATACCAACTTTGACGAACAAATGATCCTGGAAATGCGTCACCTCATCCGGAAAGCAGATGTCATCACACCCAATATGACCGAACTGTTCTATTTGCTGGACAAACCTTATAAAGCGGAAAATACAGACGAAGAACTAAAAGCTTACCTGCATGAGATTTCGGAGCACGGCCCCGGCATCGTTATTATCACCAGCGTGCCCGTACAGGGAGATCCTCGCAAAACTTCCGTTTACGCCTATGACAGACAGGGAAACCGCTATTGGAAAGTAACGTGTCCCTACCTGCCCGCACACTATCCCGGCACAGGCGATACGTTTACCAGTGTGATTACCGGATCACTGATGCAGGGCGACAGTCTTCCCATTGCGCTGGACCGCGCCACCCAGTTTATCCTTCAAGGCATCCGCGCCACTTTCGGCTATGAATATGATAATCGGGAAGGCATTTTGCTGGAGAAGGTGCTGCATAATCTGGATATGCCTATTCAGGTGAGCAGCTACGAATTGATCTAAGGTAAAGAGCACCCCGGCAAGAACCCATTTTATCTTTCAAATGTTTCAGCCTCTCCGCAAATGCCCATCAACAGGGGGAACCGGCTGAAGAATTGCCCTTTGCAAATCCTTCAGCCCGCTTGTAAACCTTCAGTATGCGGAATGACATAAAGCCCCCCTTTGTCCTTGCACAAATTCCGCAAATTCCGTTTCCTGATTATACCGGACAATCATCATACTACCGGACAAACGGAAGCATGCTGTTTGGCTGTCTTTCATACATTCTTATTGGACAGAGTTTGATGCTTCTGCCTTTTCAAAAATCCTTTTCACTAAGGTGATGAAGTTTTATCACTTTAGTGAAACAACTTCTTCACTTTAGTGATTAATCTTCATCACTAAGGTGAAACGATTAACTCTACAGGGCAAAAACAGCATAGTATCCTAATCAAAGCGCATATTCCACCCGGATATTCCAGCCTGATAACGGGCTGGATACGCACAGAACAAAGCCATGCAGCCTTGACACGGGTAAAACTGAAGGATTTTTTGTGAACTGAATCTTTTCCCCGTTGCATTCCTTCAGCCGAAACGCCCTTCGGCAAAGGGTTTGCAGAGAGGCTGAAACATTTGAAGGATTTTTTAAGGGAAAGACCATGAAATCGGATGGAAGGAACAAAAAAAAGAAAAAATAGGATTATCTGCAACCATACCGCTTACTTTCCCAGCAGCCTGCGGCTGAGATAGCGTACCGGATACCAGACGGAAAGAAAGCCCACCAACAGCACAGTGATGAAGACTATAACAATATCCCATGCATGGACACTGACGGGATAGGCATCCACCACAAAATTACCGCCGGAATTGCCGCCTCCCAGCGAAAGCAATCCAAATTCCTGTTGGATAAAGCAAAGGATCAGCCCCAGTATCACACCGACAACCGCCCCTATCAGTGAAATCATTCGTCCTTCAAACAGGAATATACGCGTAATAAGCTTGTCACTGGCTCCCAAATTGCGCAACGTCACTACATCTGCCTTCTTATCTATAATCAGCATGGACAACGAACCTATCACATTGAAGCAGGCTATCATCAGGATAAAGGTAAGGAAAATATAAGAAATCAGCTTTTCTATCTCCATAATGCGGAAAGTGTCCGCTTGCTGCTCATACCGGTCCTGCACCCGGAAATCATCTCCCAACATCTGCTGTATCTTCGCTTTTACACTCCCTGCATCTGCATCCGGCTTCAATTTCAATTCCACCGAACTCACTTCAGTGTCATATTGAAACAGCCTGCGGGCAAATTGCAGGGAAGTCAGAATGTAAGAAGAGTCATACTTCTGTTGGTTCACAGCAAAAACAAGTCCGCTGGAATATAAATCGGCAGAATTAAAGCTGGAAGCAGGATTGGCCATGTTTACTTTGGCTCCCCGCTTGGGAGCATAAATCTCTAACGGATCGAGGAATTTGATACCCGTTCCCAAGATGGAAACCAATTCTATGCCGGGAATGGCATAATCCACCACTTCATCATGCAAGATGAATTGCCCCCGACCGAAAAGGATGCTGTCAATAGCGGTCAGATCCTCGAAATTATCTTCAATTCCCTTGATAACCGCCATAGTCTGACGATCCTTATACTGAACCATCGCACTCTCCTCCAAGGATTCGGAAAAGACAGCAACTTCCGGCATCTTGCGCAAAGCTTCCATACGTTCATCCTGTCCGTCGAAAACCTTTCCTGTGACAGCTGTGATCTTCAGTTCCGGATCAAAAGCCGTAAAGAAAGTGGCCACCAAATCCTGAAAGCCATTGAAAACGGACAAAGTGCATACCAACGCCAATGTAGCTAAAGCCACTCCACAAACAGAAATGGCTGAAATAACATTAATGGCATTGTGCGACTTCTTGGAAAAAAGGTAGCGCTTCGCGATATAAAAGGGAAAATTCACCGCCCGACTTACTTTTTCAACAATTCATCTATATGTTCGGCATAATCCAATGAATCATCCACAAAGAATTTCAGTTCGGGAATGATGCGCAACTGGTAGCGCACCCGTGTTCCCAGTTCATAACGGATAGATTTCATATTATCATTGATGTTCTTTACTATTTCCTGGCTCTTTTCAGAAGGAAACACACTGAGGTAAACACGGGCGATACTCATATCGGGGCTAATGCGGACAGCACTTACCGATACCAATACGCCATTCATTGACTTGGTCTGAAGCAGAAAAATCTCACTCAATTCTTTTTGGATCAAACGAGAAATCTTATTTTGTCTGGTCGTTTCCATAATTAATAATTATTCAATTTGCTAATTTGCTAATTTGCTAATGTGCCAATATACCATGCGGTTCATAGCGCAGCCAATTGGCACAGTAGCACATCGGCACATTATTCAACATTTTCTTATTATTGTCAGTCCGTCACGCAAGGGAAGAATCACTTTTTCCACTCGCCTGTCGGCAGCCACTAAGTCATTAAATTTCTTTATTCCAATGGTCTGATGATCTGTGTGATGCGGATCTTCCAACACATGTCCGTCCCACAAAGTATTATCTGCTATGATATATCCGCCGGGGGACAATTTCTCCAGCACCATTTCATAATATTCAATATACTTCCGCTTGTCACCGTCTACAAACGCCAAATCGAAAGTAATGTTCATCTCAGGCAGCAACTTCAGTGCATCGCCTATATAGAATTTAATCTTATCAGCGTAGGGTGAACCTTCCAGCCACGGACGCGTAAAGTCTTCCTGCTCATCATTTATCTCAAACGTATGCAGCATAGCTCCGTGTTCCAGCCCTTCGGCCAAACAAAGTGCAGAGTAGCCGCTGTAGGTCCCGATTTCCAGCACCTGACGGGGACGTATCATCTGTACAAACATTTTAAGCATACGTCCCTGCAAATGGCCGGAAGCCATACGGGGACGTAAAAGCTTGACGTGCGTATCGCGATAAAGTGCCTTCAGGTAATCACTTTCTTCGTCAATGTGCTGAAGGATATATTCGTCAATAGCGTCCGTTTCTTTCATTCCTATCTTCTATTACAGGTAACGGTTGCGGTTGGGCAACACATAGTCCATAGCATAGTTCAGCACATCACCCACTACATTGATTTCGAGGAAAGAAGTGCGTGTTCCCTGCTTGCCGCTACTGAGGTAAGCTACCATGTCGTTTTCACTCAACACGCCGTCATCCAGCAGTTTGCGCAGAGCGGCAAAATAGTATGCCTGTCCGTTAGCCTTTTCGGGCATGTAGATCGCTTCCACGCCATAGGACAAAGCCAGATGACGCATCGTCTTTTCTTTATAACAGATAGCCAATACGGGATATTTACCACGGAAAGCTGCGATGTTACGTGCAGTACGTCCGCTGAAACTGTCGGTAATGATAGCGCGGATATTCAGTTTGCTGGTAGACTTGACCGCCTGTTTTGCCAGAAATGCAGTCACGTCATTTGAATGTTCATCCAAAGGAATACGAATATCATTCTCAGCCAGTTTATCTTTTTCAGCCTGCGCGGCGATTTTGGTCATAGTCTTTACGGCTTCCACCGGATACTTGCCATAAGCAGTTTCCCCGCTCAGCATCAATGCATCTGTACGATAGTAAATGGCATTGGCAATATCGGTAACTTCCGCACGGGTAGGACGCGGATTGTTAATCATGGTATGCAACATTTGGGTAGCAACAATCACCGGCTTCTTGGCCAGGATACACTTGCGGATCAGCATACGCTGGATACCCGGAATACGTTCTTGCGGAACTTCAATACCCAGGTCACCACGGGCAACCATTATACCGTCTGCCACTTCCAGAATCTCGTCGATGTTGTCCACACCTTCCTGGTTCTCAATCTTGGCAATAATACAGATATCACTGCCATAAGCATCCAGAATCTGGCGGATATCCAATACATCCTGCTTGTTTCTCACGAAAGAGTGGGCAATGTAATCGATATCTTTTTCAATGGCATACAGGATATTGTTACGGTCTTTTTCCGTCAAAGAAGGAAGATTGATACGCACACCCGGCACATTTACGCTCTTGCGGTTGCCCAGAGTAGCTTCATTCTGTACCTCGCACAGCAAATATTCATCTGTCTTCTCTATCACACTCAGCTCCAGGTCACCATCGTCAATCAAGATATCGCCACCCACCTGAAGGTCGTGTACAAAACCGGGATAAGATACAGCAATACATTCGCGGGTAGTTTCTTGTTCAGGATTCCCTACTACTTTCACCTTGTCGCCAATTTGATAAGGAATAGGCTCACCGCCTGCAATGGCAGTGGTACGTACTTCAGGACCTTTGGTGTCCATCAATATAGCAATGCGGTTGGAAACCTCGCGCACATTGGTTATCAACTTTTCAAATCCTTCGCGTGAAGCATGAGCCGTGTTCATACGGACTACATTCATACCTGCTTTGAAAAGATCTTTTATAAACTCTACCTCGCAACGCTGATCTGAGATGGACGCTACGATTTTTGTTTGTTTCAACATCATAATCTTATCACCTTATATTATACCTAAACTTTTTATTTTCTCATTAGTAAAGCCTCAATCGCCAAACGGTATGAATGAAGCCCGAATCCGCAAATCACTCCCAGACAAGCGCAGGAAATCATTGATTTGTGACGAAATTCCTCCCGGGTATGTACATTCGAGACGTGTACCTCTATCACCGGAGCAGTCACAGCCCGGATAGCATCCTGCAAAGCAATGGAAGTATGCGTATAAGCCCCCGCATTCAAGACAATGCCCTCATAATCAAATCCTACCTCGTGTATCTTGTTAATCATCTCACCCTCCACATTCGACTGATAATAGGCTATTTCGATATCCGGATAAGTACGACGCAATTCCACCAGATAGTCTTCAAATGAAACAGCGCCATAAATGGAAGGTTCACGTTTACCTAATAAATTGATATTAGGTCCATTAATAATTTGTATTTTCATATTTATACTATATCTGAACTTTTTCTACCTTTGCAGGGAATTTGGGTACAAAGGTAGAAAAAAGAAATGAAAAGAACCGAGAAAACAGACAAGATATTGGTGAAATACAAGCAATATTTAAAGTTGGAGAAGTCGTTATCTGACAATACGGTAGATGCTTATCTCACTGACCTGGACAAGTTGCTGGCCTATCTCACATTAGAAAATATCAACATATTGGACGTACGGCTGGAAAACCTGGAAGACTTTTCGGCAGGATTGCATGATATTGGCATCCATTCCCGTTCACAGGCACGCATTTTGTCAGGCATCCGGTCTTTTTACCGGTTCCTCATTATGGAAGACTATCTGGAAGCCGATCCGACAGAGTTGCTGGAATCGCCCCAGACAGGCTTCAAACTACCCGAAGTGATGACCGTAGAGGAAATAGACCTATTGATTGGCAGCATTGACCGTGGGACCAAAGAAGGACAACGAAACAGAGCCATACTGGAAACACTCTACAGTTGCGGGCTCCGCGTTTCCGAACTCTGCAATCTGAAACTGTCCGAACTTTATTTTGATGAAGGGTTCATCAAGGTGGAAGGAAAGGGAAGCAAACAACGATTAGTCCCCATTTCACCGCGTGCCGTGAAAGAAATCAATCTCTATTTCACCGATCGCAACCAAATGAAAATAAAACCGGAATTTGAAGATTTTGTCTTTATCAGCAATTTCGGCAAGAACATCTCGCGCATCATGGTTTTCCATATCATCAAAGAACTGGCAGCCCGCATCGGTCTGAAGAAAAAAATCAGCCCACACACCTTCCGCCATTCTTTTGCCACCCACCTGCTGGAAGGAGGTGCGAATTTGCGTGCCATACAGTGTATGCTGGGACACGAAAGTATCGGGACCACAGAAATTTATACACACATAGACCGCAATATGCTACGCAGTGAAATCATAGAACATCACCCACGTAACATCAAATTCAGAGAAAAAAGCAAATAAAGGTTCTATATTCTAAAATATTTTAAGATAAATTGAAAAAAAAGCAGGCTAATAAGCTAGCACATAATAGAGTTTTTCCTATCTTTGCCCCCAAAGAGACGCACAAAAACGTACTATAGCGAATTTTACATTACAAACGTTAAATTAATAAAGTAACTATGATTAAAAAGTTGTATTTGCCCTTAGTGGCTTTATTGGTCCTTGCCCTGTCATCATGCGGCAAGATGGGAGAATTGTCTTCTGACTATTTCACAACTAACCCTGAAGTGCTTGAAGCAGTCGGTGGTAAAGTGCCCGTAACAATCAACGGTAAATTCCCCGAAAAGTATTTCAAAAAGAACGCGACTGTTGAAGTTACCCCCGTTCTGAGATGGAAAGGTGGCGAAGCTAAAGGCCAGCCTGCTGTATTCCAAGGAGAAAAAGTAGAAGGAAACAACCAGACTATCGCTTACAAAGCAGGTGGTAGCTACACTATGAAAGCTTCTTTCGATTATGTTCCTGAAATGGCAAACTCTGAACTCTATCTTGATTTCAAGATCACAAAAGGAAAAAAATCATATACTATTCCTTCTGTGAAAATCGCTGATGGTGTAATCGCAACCTCTGAATTGGCAACTGCTGCCAGCTCAAATGCATCCTATGCTAACGATGCTTTCCAACGCATTATCAAAGATGCCCAAACTGCAAACATCATGTTCTTGATCCAGCAAGCTAACTTGCGTAACAGCGAGCTGACTTCTGAAGCTATGAAGGAATTTCACAAGAAAGTAGCTGAAGTTAATGCTGATACAAAGAACTACAAACTGAACAACATCGAAGTTTCTGCTTATGCATCTCCTGACGGTGGTGTTAAACTGAACACAGGTTTGGCTGAAAACCGTGAAGGTAACGCAGAAAAATACCTGAACAAGCAATTGAAGAAAGGTAAAATCGACGCTAACGTAGACGCTAAATATACTGCACAGGACTGGGAAGGTTTCCAGGAACTGGTTGCTAAATCAAACTTGCAGGACAAAGACTTGATCTTGCGTGTTCTTTCTATGTACAATGATCCTGAACAAAGAGAAGCTGAAATCAAGAATATCTCTTCTGTATACAAGACTTTGGCTGACGAAATCCTGCCTCAGTTGCGTCGTGCACGTTTGACTGCCAACTATGACATCATCGGTCGTAGCGATGACGAAATCAACGAAGCATTCAACTCTGATCCTAAAGTATTGAGCGTAGAAGAATTGCTGTATGCTGCTACTTTGACTAACGACAATGGTCGCAAAGAAGCTATCTTCACCAAGACTACCCAACTTTTCCCGAACGATTTCCGTGCTTACAACAACTTGGGTGAACTGGCATTTGCTGCCGGTGATGCTGCAAAAGCAGAATCATTCTTCAAACAAGCTGCTTCAAAGAACGCTAACGCTCCTGAAGTAAACGCTAACCTTGGTCTTTGCGAATTGGTTAAAGGTAATGTTGCAGCTGCTGAAAGCTACTTAGGCAAGGCTACCGGTGCTAACGCTGCCGGCGAAGCTTTGGGTAACCTGTACATCAAACAAGGTCAGTATGACAGAGCTGTCAACTCATTCGGTGACGCCAAGACTAACAGTGCTGCTCAGGCTCAGATTCTGGCTAAGGATTACAACAAGGCAAAATCTACTTTGTCTGCAATCAAGAACCCGGATGCAATGACTGATTATTTGATGGCTATCGTTGGTGCTCGCACTAACAACGCTTCATTGGTAAGCAGCAGCATCAAGAGCGCAATCGCAAAAGATCCTTCAATGGCTGCAAAAGCTGCTAACGATCGCGAATTTGCTAAATATGCAGACTCTATCAAATAAAAGATTTTTTCATTTATAACATTTGATATTTAAAGCTGGGAGATTCGTGATGAATCTCTCAGCTTTTTTATGTAAAATAACCTTCATTTATATCTGCCTTTAGCAACAAAATGCGTATTTTCGCAAAAAATAATTTGAAATGAGAAACTTGCTATTATTTCTTTTCACTCTGATTGTTCTTATGAGCAGTTGTGGCAAAAAGAATACATTCACATTGAAAGGAACCATAATAGGGCTTCCTTCAGATACTATATTGGTATTTTATCAGGAACCCGATTATAAACTGGATACTATAATTGCCCCAAAAGGGAAATTCACATATACCATCACTCCCGATACTTTTACTATTTTCTCATTGTTTTTGGGTGAAAAACAAGTTCTGCCGATATATGCCGAAAAGGGAGAAAATATCACTTTAAACGGCTCTGTCGAAGATATTGAGATAAAAGGAAAGGGAGAAAATAAAAGATTGGCGCAGACCATACAATACCTCAACACATTAGGAAATAATAAGGCAAACATTATGGTAGCCGTTGATTCAATGATTAAAGCCAATCCGCACTCATATACCAATATTTATCTGATAGACAAGTATTACGTACAAGACTCCCTTCCCGACTATAAACATATAGACCAACTGATAAAAGGAGTGAGCGGGGTCATTAAAGACACGCCTTATATGATAGATCTCCAAAACAAACTGAGCGAGAAAACAGATTTGGCAGACAACCGTTACATTTCCAATATTTCGTGTACGGATAAGAATGGAAAGACCGTCAATTGGAGCAGTGTAAAAAATAAATATGTTCTTTTGGATTTCTGGGCAAGTTGGAACAAGGAGAGTGTCACTGCGCAAGATTCTTTAGTACCTGTACAGAAAGCATTGAAAAAAGAAAAGTTTGCCATTATCAGCCTCTCTCTTGATCTGGACAGAAAGGAATGGCTGGAAGCCAGTAAAAGAGATACTGCCCAATGGAAACAAGTTTGTGATTTTAAAGGCTGGGACAACTCCATCGTCAAGCAGCAAGGCATTATGAAACTTCCCGCCAATATGCTTATAGGCCCTGACAAAAGAGTGATAGTCCAAGATATACGCGGTAAAGAACTGATAGAAAAAGTGAAACAACTGATAGAACAGGATAAAGAAAAAGAAAAGGCCGCCAAAGAAGCCGAACGTGCTCGAAAGAGATCAAACAAAAAATAAAAGAATGCTGGTAAAAGTCTATGGAGCAGCCGTTCAAGGTATCGACGCTACCATTGTAACTATTGAAGTAAATAGTTCACGAGGTATAAAATTCTTCCTTGTCGGTCTGCCGGACTCGGCTGTAAAAGAAAGTCATGAACGCATTATTTCCGCCTTACAGGTAAACGGATATAAATTTCCCACCTGTCAGATTGTGGTGAATATGGCTCCGGCCGACATCCGCAAGGAAGGTTCCGCATACGACCTCCCGCTAGCTATCGGGATACTGGCCGCTACCAAAATCGTTTCGGAAGACAAACTCGCACGCTATCTTATCATCGGAGAACTAAGTCTGGACGGAAGTCTGCAACCCGTCAAAGGGGCTCTTTCCATTGCTATCAGTGCCCGTGAACAAGGATTTGAAGGATTTATACTTCCCAAACAAAATGCACGGGAAGCTGCTGTAGTAAACAATCTGAAAGTATATGGCGTAGAGAATATTAAAGAGGTCATTGAATTCTTTAATAATGAACGCACCTTGCAACCGACCATTGTCCATACGCGGGAGGAGTTTTATGAAAGCCAAAGTAATTTTCCTTATGATTTTGCTGATGTAAAAGGACAAGAAAGTGTGAAACGTGCTTTGGAAGTAGCCGCCGCCGGAGGCCATAATCTGATTATGATCGGTTCACCCGGTAGCGGTAAATCCATGATGGCCAAATGTCTGCCGGGCATTCTTCCTCCCCTCTCATTGGGAGAAAGTCTGGAAACTACTAAAATACATTCGGTAGCAGGCAAATTGGGAAAGGACAGTTCGCTGATTGCCATCCGCCCTTTCCGCAGCCCCCACCATACCATCTCGCAAGTGGCTATGGTAGGCGGCGGAGCCAATCCCCAACCCGGAGAAATAAGCCTTGCCCACAATGGATTACTTTTTTTAGATGAGTTACCGGAGTTTAATAGAAGCGTGCTCGAAGTGTTGCGCCAACCTCTGGAAGACAGACACATTTCTATCTCACGCGCCAAATACAGTTTGGATTATCCCGCCAGTTTTATGCTGGTAGCCAGCATGAATCCATGTCCATGCGGATATTATAACCACCCTACGCGGGCCTGTGTCTGCAACCCGGGGCAAGTACAACGCTATCTGAACCGAATCTCCGGGCCTCTGCTGGACCGCATTGATATCCAGATAGAAATTGTCCCCGTTCCCTTCGAAAAGATGGCAGAACAAAACCGTGCAGAAAATAGTGCCAGCATACGCGAACGGGTAATAAAAGCCCGAAAAATACAGGAACAACGCTTTGCCCAGCATCTGGGCATTTATTGCAACGCACAAATGGAAGCCGGATTACTCCACCAGTATGCCCGGCCCGATGAGCAGGGACTAAAATTATTGCGTGCCGCCATGACACGCCTTAATTTGTCGGCACGTGCCTATGACCGCATACTAAAAGTCGCACGCACTATTGCCGATCTGGATAATAGCGAGCACATTAGTTCCATCCATCTGGCAGAAGCGATCAGTTATAGAAATCTTGACAGAGAAGGATGGGCGGGCTAATTGCCCGACTCTCCCTCTTTTGAATGAAAAATGACCTGCATCAACGAATCCAGTTCAATGTAGTTTGAAAGCATATCCTCTTCCTTGCCAGCCATATCCAAATCTTTATTTTCTTTCTTTTTCGAAAAGAGTATATTCAAAATTTTATACCATGCATCCATAATTCCTCCAATTTAAGGTTTCACCAAGAAACAAACAAGTGAGTATTTAGTTCGTTATTCTTCCGGCTTTTTCTCTTCTTTCGAGAGTTTGACTACCGGGGCTGTATACTCAAACTGTCCGTTAAACCAACCATCTCCTTTTTTCAACTGTTTTTTATCCATCTTCTCCAATGCTATGGAATCCGATTTAAAGATACCACCATTGTTCTCTTCATCCACATCGTCAAAATAAACCTTCTGCTGATCAATAGCTACACTGGATAACTCATGACTCTTAAATTCCCCTTTCGCATCTGTATACACCGTATCGGCATTATAATCAGCATTGTCCCAAGCAGTTCTTACCACCACCCGAATACCTTCCAACGGCCCGGCATCTTCCGAAACCACCGTTCCCTTCACCTGAAAAGCAACAGTAGGGCAACCATACATTTCCTCATTTCCGCCCAATCCGTCACAAGCCACAAAGCCCAAAACACTCAATGTTCCGGCCAGTATCCTGCTTACTAATTTCCTCTTTTCCATATTCAGTCTATTTAAAGTTTTTGTATTCTCTTCAGATGGCAGAACAACAGTTCCCCATTTCCATCACGCAAATGCATGCCGCTACCCTTACAATATCGGAAATATTTGCAGTCCTCACACTCCCCTTTACGCATCCATTCACGATCACGATAAGGCTGGTACCTGGTATTCCAAACTTCCATAAAATCATCCTGATAGATATTTCCCTGATGATAATCAGCGCGAATGCTAGGACAGGCAGAAATAGCTCCGTCCACCAACACCGAGCCAACCGATACCCCTGCCTGACAGGCGAAGAAATAATCACGCACCTCTCCCTCATAGTTACCCAAAAAGCCTTCGCAACCATAATTCAACCGGATACGTCCTTCCTTGCGCGTACCTTTTATAAATTCCATTACCCCACGGAAATCCTCGTTAGAAAGTTGTAACTCCTGATCTTTTGCAGCCCTACCCACCGGAAAAACCGTAAAAAGCCGCCAGCGCTTCACACCTATACTTAACAGAAATTCCTTCATTTCTTCCAGCCGCATGTAACTATGCTTGTTGACACAAGTCACTACATCAAAAACAAAGCCGGGCTCTTCTGCCATTATCCGGATGGCTTCTACAGCCCGCTCAAAGCTTTGTGAATTTCCCCTCATCCAGTTGTGATCCGTTGCAAACCCATCAAGGCTGACTGTAGCCGTATGCAAGCCCGATGAACGTAAACGACGAAAGCGTTCGCGCGTCATATACAATCCATTAGTCACCATTCCCCACGGAAAACCTTTATCATAAATAGCCCGGCCGCACTCTTCCAAATCTTCACGCATCAACGGCTCACCACCCGTAATAATGACAAATACTTTATGAGGATCAGTCTGCATCGCCACACTATCCAGTACCTTTAAAAAATCCTCTTTCGGCATATCGGGGTGGCCGGCAAGTTTCTTACAATCGCTACCACAATGGCGGCAATGCAAATTACACCTTAAAGTGCATTCCCAAAACAATTGTTTCAAAGGATGCCGGTTCACCAAATCATTGTTCAGTTTCCTCGCAATCTCAAGTCCGAGACGATGGCGCAGGGATAAAGACTCATTCATCATTCTTTTTCTCTTTTAATGCAACACGGACAATTTCTCCGTCCACATATACCTTTTTAATAGAAATTTCCACTGACTCAGCCTCATACGAGCCGTTCTTCTCGCCATCCACATCTTCAAAAGTCAGTTTCGCTTCGGAATTTTCCAAATCCATCATTCCGGCATACAAGTCTTGTTTCGTTTCCCCCTTGGCATCCGTATACACTGTATCCCGGGCGAGTTCTCCATCTATTCCCTTATATTCTAAAATGGTACGGATACCTTTAATAGGATTTTCATTCGCATCTGTCACTGCCGAACGGACAAAGTGAACGGGTATGGTTCCATACATATACACCCGATTACCCAAATCATCATCGCTACTGCTACATGCCGAGAATCCCAACAAAACCAATGCACCGGACAAAAGGCGATACGTCAGCGCTTTCTTTTTTGCATTCATGTTTTTTCATATTAAAGCCGTTAACAATAAGTTCTTTCTTTAAAAATGCAAAAACCTGCAAAAGACTGCACCAAACCCTTAAATAATTAATAGGTTTAAGTTTTCTTTTAATACCACCTCAAAATATCCGGTTTCCTCATAGGCCGCACGCAGAATATTTATATCAGTATAAAGCGAACGTATCACCTGACCCTCGTAATAATTGGCAATAATAAAAGGCTCGGGCAGAATGACGTACTTCTTTAAAGGAGGAGAATCGTTCATATTCCCTTAGATGTACTTATAAAACATTTAATTAACGGGCGAAAAACGGTCCATTGGTATATTCCATGAAAACACGGATTAATTAAACCAATCAGAAAAGAACGCCCCAATCTGTTTCCACGAGTTCGCTACGCAATATTTATGAAACAAATAGCTGCATACTTTCTAAAAATCACTACCTTTGCACATTACATTCAGAAAATCATAAGAAAACACTATATACATGGAAAATAAATTCAAAAGAACCACCGTCACATCCGCTTTGCCTTATGCAAACGGCCCGGTGCACATCGGCCATCTGGCAGGCGTATATGTCCCTGCTGATATTTACGTGCGTTATCTCCGCTTAAAAAAAGAAGATGTTCTTTTCATCGGAGGCTCTGACGAACACGGAGTGCCTATTACGATCCGTGCCAAAAAAGAAGGAATCACTCCGCAGGATGTAGTAGACCGCTACCATACCCTGATTAAAGAATCATTCAAGGATTTTGGAATTTCATTCGATGTATACTCCCGTACTACATCAAAGACTCACCACGAACTGGCCTCGGAATTCTTTAAGGCATTGTATGATAAAGGTGAATTTATCGAAAAAACTTCCATGCAATATTATGATGAGGAAGCCCATCAGTTTTTGGCCGACCGCTACATCACCGGAGAATGTCCCCACTGCCATGCAGAAGGCGCCTACGGTGACCAGTGCGAAAAGTGCGGAACATCACTTTCTCCCACTGACCTGATTCATCCGAAAAGTGCCATCAGTGGCAGCCAGCCCGTGATGCGCGAAACCAAGCACTGGTACCTTCCTTTGGACAAACACGAAAGATGGCTTCGCGAATGGATTCTTGAAAACCATAAAGAATGGCGTCCCAATGTATACGGACAGTGCAAGAGCTGGCTGGATATGGGTTTGCAGCCTCGTGCGGTAAGCCGTGATCTGGAGTGGGGAATTCCTGTTCCGGTGGAGGGTGCTGAAGGAAAAGTGCTTTATGTATGGTTCGATGCCCCTATCGGATATATCTCGAATACCAAAGAACTGCTTCCGGACAGTTGGGAAACCTGGTGGAAAGATCCTGAAACCCGTCTGGTTCATTTTATCGGAAAAGATAACATTGTATTCCACTGCATCGTGTTCCCTGCCATGCTGAAAGCAGAAGGAAGCTTTATCCTGCCGGACAACGTACCCAGCAATGAATTTCTGAATTTGGAAGGTGACAAGATCTCCACTTCACGCAACTGGGCTGTATGGTTGCACGAATATTTGCAGGACTTCCCCGGCAAACAGGATGTATTGCGCTATGTACTGACAGCCAATGCGCCTGAGACAAAAGACAATGATTTCACCTGGAAAGATTTTCAGGCACGCAATAATAATGAGCTGGTGGCTGTTTACGGTAATTTCGTAAACCGTGCCTTGGTGTTGACTCAGAAATATTTTGATGGAAAAGTTCCCGCACACGGAAGTTTGACCGACTACGACAAAGAAACCTTAAAAGAATTTGCAGACGTGAAAGCAGAAGTGGAAAAGCTGCTCAATGTATTCAAATTCCGCGACGCACAAAAGGAAGCCATGAATCTGGCACGTATCGGCAACAAGTACTTGGCTGATACGGAACCTTGGAAGCTTGCAAAGACCGATATGGGCCGTGTAGCTACTATTCTAAATATCGCCCTGCAATTGGTTGCCAATCTGGCCATCGCTTTCGAACCGTTCCTGCCGTTCAGCAGCGAAAAACTCCGCCATATGTTGAATATGGAAACATTCGAATGGGACCAGTTGGGACGTACCGACCTGTTGGCTGAGGGCCATATGCTGAACAAAGCCGAATTATTGTTTGAAAAGATAGAAGACGAAACCATTCAGGCGCAAGTGGACAAATTATTGGCGACTAAGAAAGCCAATGAAGCTGCCGGCTACAAAGCTAATCCTATCAAACCGGTCATTTCTTTCGAAGATTTCGAGAAATTGGATATCCGCGTAGGTACGATACTGGAATGCGAGGCCGTACCTAAAATGAAGAAACTGTTGAAATTCAAGATTGCTGACGGATTGGAGAATCGTACCATCGTCAGTGGCATTGCACAACATTACAAGCCCGAAGAACTGGTAGGAAAGCAAGTATTATTCATTGCCAACTTGGCCCCGCGCCAATTCAAAAACGGATTGGTAAGCGAAGGAATGATTCTGAGTGCCGAGAACTTTGACGGTTCACTGGCGGTTACCTCTTTACT
The DNA here is from genome assembly GCA_963651205.1 of Bacteroidaceae bacterium. Taxonomy (GTDB): domain Bacteria; phylum Bacteroidota; class Bacteroidia; order Bacteroidales; family Bacteroidaceae; genus Phocaeicola. Next base: position 30,005 of record CAVJPC010000072.1, on the reverse strand, counting down.
AAAAGAGGTGAAACCGGGTAGTGAAGTAAAATAAATGACTGTAAAAAGATGAAAAGGCTGAAGGCAAATGAAAGATTTGTTTTCAGCCTGCTCATTTTATAATAGACAAAAGAAGATCCCGTCTATAAAGACTAAAGGCGGTATGGAGAATAAAGTAATGGCAGAACAAAAAAAAAATCTTTCTTCTTCTTTTATCCAAGAAATAAAAGAGATTATACTCTCCTCACGTGCCAATGCCGTAAGAAGTGTTGATTTTTGTCGCGTACAGATGTACTGGCAAATGGGTAAACGTATATTTGAAGAGGAGCAACAAGGTAAGGAAAGGGCAGATTATGGAAGCTACTTGATTCGTAATTTGGCTAAAGAAATTCAACCGGAGTTCGGGAGTGGATTTGGTTTACGCACTTTAGAAATGAGTAGAAAATTTTATTGTTCATATCCAATTGCGCACACACTGTATGCGCAATTGAATTGGTCTCAATACAAGCTACTTATCTCTATAGAAGACAAGAACAAAAGAGAATATTACTTACACGAGTCCGTCAACAATTGTTGGACTTTCCGTGAACTGGAACGCCAAGTCAATTCCAGCCTCTACGAACGTCTGCTCCTAAGCAATGATAAAGAATCTGTGCTGGCAGTAGCTCGTAAAGAAAGGATTCCCCAATCTCCGGAAGAGGTGATCAAAGACCCGATGGTACTGGAATTTCTTGGCCTTAAATCCCAACCGTCTTATTATGAGAAAGATTTAGAGTCCTCTATCATCACCAATCTGCAAGAATTTCTGTTGGAAATGGGAGATGGCTTTGCATTCATTGCCCGCCAGAAAAGGATATTGCTGGAAGATGATGAGTTTTTCATCGATCTGGTGTTATACAACCGACTCATCCGTTCTTTTGTCATTATTGAAATCAAGACGGAGAAACTAACGCATCAAGACTTAGGGCAACTCCAAATGTACGTCAACTATTATGACCGCATCGTGAAGCTGCCGGAAGAGAACCCGACTATCGGTATCCTTCTTTGTCCACTTAAAAACGACACAGTAGTCAAGATGACATTACCTAATGACAGCAATCTCCGTGCAGCCGAATACAAACTTTATCTGCCTGAAGCTAAATTATTGCAGCAAAAGGTGGAAGAATGGACAAAAGCATTCGAAAATAAATAAAAAAGATAGATGGCAGAACAATCCTTAAAGGAAAAGACAGCAAGAGGGCTCTTTTGGGGCGGACTGAGCAACGGTGTACAGCAGTTACTGAATCTTTTTTTCGGTATATTTCTTGCGCGTATCCTCAATGCCGAAGACTATGGTATGGTGGGGATGCTCTCCATCTTCTCACTGATTGCAGGGTCATTGCAAGAAAGCGGCTTCACTGCTGCCCTGGCCAATAAAAGGGAAATCTCCCATAAGGATTATAATGCTGTCTTCTGGTTCAGTACGGGACTGAGTACCTGTCTTTATCTGGTCTTGTTCTTCTGCGCACCGCTAATTGCCCGGTTCTATCATACTCCCGAACTGACCGCTTTAGCCCGATATTCCTTTCTTGGCTTCTTCGTGGCCAGTCTGGGCATCGCTCATAGTGCTTATCTTTTTCGCAATCTGATGGTGAAACAAAAGGCCATAGCTGTAACGATAGGCCTTATTGCTTCGGGTAGTGTGGGGGTAACAATGGCATCTATGGGATTTGCTTATTGGGGGATCGCTACACAAAGTATTGTTTATGTGGGGACTATCAACATTTGCTACTGGTGCTTCTCCCCTTGGCGCCCTACTCTTTCTTTTGATCTTAAACCTTTGAAGGGAATGATATCATTCAGCAGCAAACTATTGGCCACCAATATTTTCAATCATATCAACAACAATATTCTTACTGTTATTCTAGGCAAATTCTATTCCGAACAAGAAGTAGGTTACTTCACGCAAGCCAATAAATGGAATTATATGGGATATTCTCTGGTATCCGGTATGGTGAATAGTGTGGCACAGCCTGTTCTTTCCAGTTTGTCCGACGACAGGGAACGGCAGCAACGGGTATTCCGCAAGATGCTGCGTTTCACCGCATTTGTTTCTTTTCCTGCCATGTTGGGACTATCGCTCATAGCCCCCGAACTGATAACGATCAGTATTACAGACAAATGGGCGTCCAGTGCCTCCATTCTGCAATTGCTTTGTGTGGGGGGAGCTTTCATTCCGATAACCAACCTGTATTCCAATCTGGTGATCAGCAAAGGTAAATCCAATATATATATGTGGAACACAATTTGTTTGGGCATAATCCAAGTGGTTTCCATGCTTTTGCTTTATCCATATGGCATTCACACCATGATTGCCGTGTATGTAACCATTAATATATGCTGGTTGCTGGTGTGGCACTACTTTGTATGGCAGGAAATACAGCTCAATTTGTTTTTGGCCTTAAAAGATATTCTTCCATTTGCCCTAATCGCTACCGGAGTAATGGTCGCTACCTACTATATCACCATTGGTTTCACCAATCTATACTTGTTATTCGCCGGTAAGATTATCATAGCCGGCTTACTTTACATAGCCATCCTATGGCTGAGCGGTTCGGTTACTTTTAAAGAGAGTTTACACTATATAATCAAGAAATAATGGCTGCCACACGTCAATCCGGTCTGGAATGTTTGCGAATCATCAGTATCGTACTGATTGTATCCATGCATATTTTAGGAAACACCTTCCATACCGGCAACTTGCTGAACAAAGAGCTGATACTGGCAGTCAACACGCTGGGAAACACAGGAGTCACCCTATTCATCCTTATCTCCGGGTATTTCGGGATTCGTTTCAACGCGGGCAAGTTCTTCAAGATGATAGCCATTGTGTGGTTCTATTCTGTCGTTTCCTATTTTGTAGAAATTATGTGGCTTCATACCCCCCACACATGGTCGGGGCTGGCTTCTTCATTCGTACCTATACTCAGCAAGAAGTATTGGTTTATGACTTGCTATGTGGTACTTTATTGTTTCTCCCCTTATCTGAATCAGCTGGTTCAACACCTTTCACGAAAAAGTTATGAACGGTTACTGCTTGTGTGGGGATTCTTTTTTGTACTTGCTCCGACACTCTTGTTCTTTGAAATTCAAGATGATACAGGCAAAGGGGTGATGAATGTTACACTGGCTTATCTCATCGGACAATATCTGAAGGTCTACGGTTTCCCGGAAAGCATGAAACGGCAGCATTGGAAATTGTTATCGGGCAGCATTGCCGGTATTTTTATACTGAACTCGCTGCTTACGGCCATCAGCGGAAATATCATATTAAGATTTGCACGGGACAATAATTTACTGATAATCATTGCTTCCGTCTCTATTTTCTATCAGTTTACCCGATGGCACTTTTCATCCCGCATCATCAATTATCTGGCAGGCTATGTTTTTGCTCTTTATATGCTTCAAGGACTTCTTATCCGTTGTTTGCAACCTTGGTATGTTCCTCATACTGATAGCAACAGCCTTATTCTTTATTTTACAGGTACGCTTGGTGCTATCTGTGTGATGGCATTCGTGATAGAATGGATCAGACGTCTGTTATTAGGAAGGATAGAGAACAAACTGGCAGATGCGATAGAAAGAAAGCTTTCGAACACGGATACTTGTCTTCGGGGCTTATAATTTCAGAACCTCTAACGGAACCGTGCCCAACTGTGCCGCCATATCTGAGAATGAACTCTGGAAAGAACCATATATTTTTTGTGTGCGGGCCAACGTGTACATATCTGCAACACCCTCCCTGATTCCTTCCAGAGAGCCACGATCCGCCTGTTTTTCGGAGGATAAGATCCGGTCACCATATCGTTCTTTCATTGCCTGCTTCACTTCCTCCGAATCTGTTGCCAGATAGATTCCTGCCTCATTATTCTCCTTTAACTCTTTATCCAGTTTCCGATAAAATAACTCAATAGGGCTTTGCCGGATGGAAGCCTCATTATCTGTACGGCGGATATGCACACCAATCATCTTATCCGAAAAATTCCGGGAACGGGTTTCTATATCCGTCTGAATCTCATCCACCGGGATAAACAGACGGCTGACCCAGGAATAATCATAGGATTGGAAAGCGGTGTAAGATGCCATATAAACACATCTACCATCTCTGGCCCATTGCTCAAAATCAAAACGCTGATTACATAAAGGAGTAATGGAACGCTCGTACAGACAAGATTTGAAAGTCAGTTTCTGATACAAAAGCGGGAAATGAAAATTCTTGGAACGAGGTCTGTCCAGCAACGCATAATCCAGTCGGGAGGCATCCCGCAAACAAGCTACTTCCCTGTCCACAGGCTTAAACAACTGATAAAAGGGTGCATTTAGCGCCCAGTCCTGAAACCAGATGATGCTTAATTCACTTTTCGTCTTCCCTGCCAGCGTTACCGCCGAAGCCACTGCACGCATACGGTTGGCCAATCCTCCTACCGGTACAAATGTTATTTTACCCATTCCCGTTTAAAATTTGAGGCAAATATAAATAACATCGCTTATAAATGCTAATTAATTACTACTTTTGCAGTATATATACCTAATTTATTATGCAAGCAATCATTCTAGCCGCCGGCATGGGCAAGCGCTTGGGCGATCTTACCAAAGATAACACCAAGTGTATGATTAAAGTAAACGGAACCTATCTGATAGACCGTCTGCTCTCACAGTTAGATTCATTAAATCTGGAACGCATCATTCTAGTCATAGGCTATCAGGGAGAGAAGTTACGTGCCCACATAGAGGAACAGTGTAGAAATACTCCGATAGAATACATTCACAACCCTGTCTACAACAAGACCAACAATATCTATTCCCTCTATCTGGCAAAAGAGGAGTTGCAAAAGCAAGATACTTTATTAATCGAATCCGATCTGATTTTCGAGGATACACTTTTCCATAAAATTCTAAATAATCCCTATCCCAATCTGGCACTTGTAGCTAAATATGAGCCGTGGATGGACGGCACGATGGTGCGGCTCAATGCCGAAAATGACATCATTGATTTTATCTCAAAAAAAACGTTCCGCTACGCAGATATTGACGATTACTACAAAACCGTCAACATCTATAAATTCAGTAAGGAGTTTCTCCGTAATAGTTATGTACCATTTCTTGAAGCCTATAGCAAAGCCCTGGGGAATAACGAATATTACGAGCAAGTATTACGGGTGATCACCCTGCTGGAGAGATGCGAACTGAAAGGACTTCCTTTGGAAGGAGAACGCTGGTATGAGATTGATGATATACAGGATCTTGACATCGCTGAAACCATTTTTGCCGAACAGGACCAGTTACAACGCTACCAAAAAAGATATGGCGGATACTGGCGTTTCCCAAAGCTGAAAGATTTCTGCTATTTAGTAAACCCTTATTTTCCACCACAAAAAATGTGTGAAGAATTACAGGCCAATTTTGATGTGCTTCTCCGTGAATACCCTTCCGGCATGGGAGTGAACACACTTGTCATGGCAAAAAATTTCGGTATCCGGCAGGATTATGTAGTTGTTGGCAACGGAGCCGCCGAAATCATCAAAGCGCTGATGGAACATTCAGATGGAAAAATGGGAGTGATTTACCCCACTTTTGAAGAATATCCCAACCGGCAATCAGAGGAAATCATTGCATTCCATCCACAGAACGCTGATTTTCATTATACGGCAAAAGAGCTGATGCTTTTTTACGCAGACAAGGATATCCGCCATTTACTCCTGATCAACCCGGATAACCCATCAGGTAATTTCATCCCCCTTGATGAACTTATGGATTTGCTGTCATGGACGCAACAACGAAATATCCATTTGATACTGGATGAATCCTTTGTTGATTTCAGCGAAAAAAGTGTCGGGAACACGCTACTTAAGAATGAAGTTCTGGAAACATACCCACACCTCACAGTTATTAAAAGTATTTCCAAATCTTATGGAGTTCCGGGATTACGCTTGGGATTAGCTGCATCTTCCGACAAAGAGATAATATCCTTTTTACGAAAAAACATGGCTATATGGAACATAAACTCTTTCGCCGAATTCTATTTACAGATATACAGCAAGTATGATAATGATTATCAAAACGCCTGTAAAAAATTTATAGCCGAACGCCAACGCTTTTTCGAGGTATTGCAACAGGTTGACTTCCTACGTGTCATACCTTCACAAGCCAATTATTTCCTGTGCGAAGTTACTTCCCGCTTCAGTTCCATCGAACTCGTTTCTTTGTTGCTGGAGCATAATCTCTTGTTAAAAGATTGCAGTACCAAAACAGGATTCGATGGCAGGAATTACATCCGTATCGCCATACGTGACACTGAAGACAACAACTATCTGGCTGAAAACCTAAAAAAACTGCAAGCATGAGTATCAATATCTGTATTTGTGGCGGTGGCGGTCTGGGGCATGTCATTGCAGGACTGGCTGCACATAAAGGCTTTAATGTTTCCGTCCTTACCCGACATCCCGACCAATGGAATCCATCATTACTCATTGAAGATTGCCAGGGAAATACATTCTCCGGCTCATTAGCCTGTGTTACAGCTAACCCGGCAGAGGTCATTCCACACTCTGATATCATATTGCTTTGCCTCCCCGGATTTGCCATTGAGGAAGAACTTCTCCACATACAACCGTTCTTGCAGGAAAAAACTTGCATAGGAAGTGTAGTCAGTTGCACCGGTTTTTTCTTTACCGCTTATCGGATATTAGGCAAAAAGGCTTCACTTTTCGGATTCCAACGTGCCCCATTCATTGCCCGTGTGCAGACCTATGGCCGGAAAGCCCTCCTGTTGGGATATAAAAAGGAATTACAAGTAGCCACCGTAAACATATCAAAATCCGATATTTTGCTACAAACTCTTCAAAAAATGTTAGATACGCCGGTGCGTATGCTTCATCATTTTTTAGAAGCCAGCCTGACCAATAGCAATCCATTACTTCATCCAGCCCGTCTTTATTCACTTTTCCATACCTGGAGTAAAGGAAAAACATATAACGAGATTCCCGGATTCTATAATAGTTGGGACGAAGAAAGTTCGGAGCTTCTCATCGCTTGTGACAATGAATTCCAACAAATACTGAAAGCACTGCCGGTCCGGATAGAGCCTATTCCTACTTTGTTGGAATATTATGACAGTTATGATGCAAGGTCACTTACTTGCAAGATACGCTCCATCATTGCCTTCAATCACATTCCGGCTCCGATGGAGAAAGTCGAAAAAGGATTTCTGCCTGATTTCAAAAGCCGGTATTTCACTGAGGATTTTCCATTTGGAATATTGATAATCAAATCAATAGCTGAGATATTAGATATTGGTACCCCCAACATTGATAAAATATTGCTATGGGGGCAAGATGTATTAAACAAAGAATATATCCATGAAGGAAAATTAAAAGGAAAAGACCTGCCAAAAACAGGTTGCATCAATGCTGATTTGTTTTATAAACTACTAAAAAATTAATGTATGGATAGTGAACTAAAAAAGCGATTTAATCCCGATGGTTCCCTTCTCCGTCGCCAGCAACTACGCATGTTAGAACTTCTGGAGGCCATTGATGTGATTTGCCGCAAGCACCAGATACCCTATTGGCTAAGTTCCGGAACTTTAATAGGTGCCGCACGTCACAAAGGTTTCATTCCTTGGGATGATGATCTGGACATAGAAATGCTTCGCTCAGATTACCTGCGTCTGTTGAAAGTTCTTCCTCAAGAACTTCCGGACAATTTCGCATTACAAACTAATGAAACAGATCCCAATTACATCTTTATATACGGCAAATTACGTGATAAGAATTCTCATCTGGAAGAAACAAATTCGTATGACCGTATTTTCCATTATACCGGTATCTATATTGATATTTTTCCTTTAGAAAAGATCCCTTATTGCCTGGCTTGGATAGGAGGACACATGCAAGGACAGATATACAATCAGTTGAATAATAAAAACGTAAAAGAAAGCACATTATACAAACGGATTCGCAGGATTTATCGTTTCAATACTCGCATCGGTTTTCCTATCCTAAGGTTTATTGCCAAGTTATTCCCCGGAAAAGAATTACACCATTCTTTCGGTACCGCCTATTTCAAACCGCGCTATACAGATGATATTTTCCCACTGACAGAAATGGAATTTGAAGGAAAAATGTTCCCCGTACCACGCCAAACAGATGCTGTGCTAAGGAAGATATACGGTGATTATATGCAATTACCTGATTTAGAGAATATACATCCACATTACAACAAACTCGAATTTTACAAATAAAGGAGATTGAACCATGAAACCGTCCCTTGTAGATGTACCCGTACTCATGCTGTTCTTCAACCGCCCGCAACAATTGTCGCAAGTGTTTGAACAAGTCAGAACTGCCCGTCCTTCCAAGCTCTTTCTTTATCAGGACGGGCCGCGTGGCGAACATGACCTGCCTGGCATAAAGGCATGCCGTGAAGTGGTGGACCACATAGACTGGGAATGTGAAGTACACCGTAAGTATCAGGAAAAGAATTACGGTTGCGACCCTTCGGAATATATCTCGCAAAAATGGGCTTTTTCCATGGTCGATAAATGTATCGTACTGGAAGATGACGACGTACCTTCCGTCTCTTTTTTCACTTTCTGCAAAGAGATGCTGGACAGGTACGAAGATGATACCCGTATCACCATGATTGCCGGTTTCAACAATGAAGAGATCACTCCGGATGTGCCTTATGATTACTTCTTTACCACCACCTTTTCCATTTGGGGATGGGCCAGCTGGAAAAGAGTCATCGACCAATGGGACGAACACTACACTTTTCTGGAGGATACATTCAATATGCAACAGTTGGAACAACTCATTAAGGAACGGAAGTTCCGTAATGACTTTATCTATATGTGTCACCGCCACAAAGAAAATAACAAAGCCTATTACGAAACCATCTTCCACGCCTCCATGCTTTTCAACTCGGGACTGGCCATCGTGCCTACCCGCAACATGATCAATAATTTGGGGGCTACGGCAGACTCCACCCACTTTGCCGGATCTGTCCATACACTGCCCAAAGGCTACCGCCGCATCTTTACCATGAAACGGCATGAAGTGGAATTTCCTCTCAGGCATCCTCGTTATGTTATTGAGAATGTGGCTTATAAAAAATCTGTCTACCGCATCATGGGATGGGGACATCCCTGGATCAAGATAGGACGTTCTTTTGAAGAACTGTTTCTGAACCTGCGCTACGGCAATTTTTCTATCATCACTAAAGCAATAAAAAACAGAATAAACAAATGGCTGAAGAGAAACCAACACCGGTAAATCCGCTCACTATTTATTTTTATCACACCCGCCTTACCCGTGAAAGTTACGAAGAATGGAAAGATTATAAGTTTCCGGGACACATTCTTTACGGACTCCCTTTGCTGGAAAAGTACGGCATCCGGTCTGTCATGCATAAATATAAAGCCTTTCCCGACCGTCTGAAGCTGATGCTCTATGCCACTAAAGAAATTCTATGTTGTAAGGAATCCTATGAAGTACTCTACGGTACATCTTTCCGCGGGCTGGAACTTATCATCCTGCTCAGAGCATTGGGACTTTACCGCAAACCCATCGTCATTTGGCATCACACTGCTTTGAAGTCATCATCCGGAAAAATAAGGGAACGAATCTCGCGTTTCTTTTACAAAGGCATTGACCATATGTTCCTGTTCAGCAAGAAACTGATCAAAGACTCGCTGACTACCGGAAAAGCTCCAGAGAAAAAGCTTCAACTGATTCATTGGGGACCGGATCTTGCCTTCTATGACCATATTCTGCAAGAAATGCCGGACCGGAAACCGGAAGGTTTTATCTCTACCGGAAAAGAAAACCGAGATGTAGACACCATGCTGCAAGCCTTCTGCGCCACCGAAGAGCCACTGGACCTGTACATTGCCCCTACCAATGGCAGTGTAAACTACCAGCAGATTATCGAAAGTTTCTGTCTGCCCGAATCCGTACAGGTACATTATACAGACGGTGTTATCCCTTACTTACTGGCACAAAAGGTGGCAAAAAAAAGCTGCATCGTAATCTGTTGCATGGATTTTCCTTACACCGTAGGACTTACCACGCTGGTAGAAGCTTTCGCACTGGGGATCCCTGTCATCTGTTCCCGCAACCCTAATTTCGAAATGGATATAGATAAGGAAGAAATAGGAATCACCGTAGCCTATAACGATGTGGAAGGTTGGATAAACGCCATACACCACATTGCCCATCATCCCGAAGAGGCACGAAGATTGGGCGCCAATGCCCGAAAGTTGGCGGAAGAGCGTTTCAATCTGGAAATCTTTTCCCGTGAAATAGCAGAAAGCTTGCTGAAAATATCTAAGATGTCCCCTAAAAAACGTACATTTGCATAAACTTTTATGCACATGAGAGTACTTATCATCAATACGTCTGAGCGAATAGGTGGAGCTGCCATTGCAGCCAACCGCCTTATGGAGGCTTTAAAGAACAACGGAATAAAGGCAAAGATGCTTGTTCGTGACAAGCAGACCGACCAGATAAGTGTCGTTGAACTAAAGAAATCATGGTGGAAAGTAGGACAATTCATCTGGGAACGCATCGTTATTTGGCAAGCCAATCATTTCAAGAAGCATAACCTGTTTGCCGTCGATATAGCCAATACCGGTACCAACATCTCCACGCTGCCTGAGTTTACCCAGGCTGATGTGATTCACCTGCACTGGATTAATCAGGGCATGCTTTCACTAACGGATATCCGCCGCATCATTCTGTCCGGCAAACCCATTGTGTGGACTATGCACGACATGTGGCCTTTCACCGGCATCTGCCATTATGCCGGAGATTGTGATAAATATGGTACACAATGCCACAACTGTCCACAACTCTATAAAGGTAGCAAAAAAGATATCGCATATCGCACTTTCCGAAAAAAGAAAAAAATGTTCGAAGGGGCACAAATCACTTTTGTGGCTTGCAGCCGCTGGCTGGAATCATTGGCAAAAAAAAGTGACCTTATCAAAGGACAAACCATCACCAATATTCCCAATGCTATCAATACCAACCTGTTTAAGCCACGTGACAAGCGGCAGGCAAGAGAGAAATGCCACCTTCCGCAGGACAAGAAGCTGTTGCTGTTCGGTTCCGTGAAGATTACAGATAAAAGAAAAGGGATTGATTATCTGGTATCGGCTTGCAAGCAGATTGCTACCTTATATCCTGATTTCAGTAAAGAACTGGGAGTGGTGGTCTTTGGCAGCCAGGCTGAACAATACGCTTCCTTATTCCCCTTCCCCATCTATCCGATGAATTATGTCAGCAATGAGAAGGAACTGGTAGATATCTATAATGCAGTCGATCTGTATGTCACCCCTTCTTTGCAGGATAATCTTCCTAATACCATTGTAGAGGCAATGGCTTGTGGCATTCCGTGTGTGGGATTCAACGTGGGAGGCATTCCGCAAATGATTGACCATTTGCACAACGGCTATGTTGCCGAATACCAGTCTTCCAAAGACCTGGCAAACGGTATCCATTGGGCACTGACCGAAGGAGAATATGAAAGTCTGAGCGAAGAAGCCTGCCGTAAAGCAGTATCCAGCTATTCGGAAAGCATCATCGCCAAAAAATATATCGAAATCTATAACAAGATTACAGGAAATCATGCATAACCATCATCCTCATCCCAAGTTTTCCATTATCACTGTCACCTACAACGCTGCAAAAGTATTGGAAGACACCATACAGAGCATCGTTACACAGACTTATAAAAATCTGGAATACATTATAGTGGACGGAGGATCGACAGACGGCACACTGGACATCATCCATAAATACAAGGAACACATCACCACAGTGATCAGCGAACCCGACAAAGGTTTATATGATGCCATGAACAAAGGTATAAAACTGGCATCCGGTGACTACCTTTGTTTCCTGAATGCCGGTGACGGTCTGCACGAAGATGACACCCTGCAACAAATGGTACATTCCATCAACAGCACAGAGTTTCCGGGAATCTTATACGGAGAAACAGAAATAGTGGACAGCAAAGGGCATTTTCTACATATGCGCCGACTGTCTGCACCTGAAACACTTACCTGGAAAAGTTTCAAGAAAGGAATGCTGGTCTGTCATCAGGCATTTTTCGCCCGTCGTGACCTGGTGGTGCCTTATGACCTGCAATACCGTTTCTCCGCAGATTTTGACTGGTGCATCCGCATCATGAAGAAAACAACCGTCATTCATAATACCCATCTCACACTTATCGACTATCTGAATGAGGGAATGACTACCCGCAACCATAAAGCATCCTTGATGGAACGATTCCGCATTATGGCTAAACATTATGGGTTGGGTAGTACCATCCTGCACCATATAGGATTTGTTTTACGTCTTCTCTATAAATAAATCAGCAATACTTGCTACAAGGCATTACAAACACGAATCTGGCCCCATCCGTATATTCAGTATCCAACCATATACGGCCCTTTACCCGTTCCGTAATCAATCGGCACAAATACAATCCCAGACCGGTTCCCGACGAATAAGGATCTACCTTGGTAAACCGTTCAAATATCCATTCCCTTTTATTGGCAGGTATTCCCCTGCCGTTATCAGCAATGCTAAATTCAAACTGATTGGGTGACACCTTACAGGAGATGTTTATCGTACCTTTTTCAGTAAACTTATGCGCATTACTGATCAAAGCATAGATCATCATCGAAAAATACCGTTTGTGAATATTAACCAGACAATTTTCATCATCCGGCAAGTCCATATGATAATTAACTTCCGGTTTTACTTCCCGTTCACTGATACGCTTCACTTCCATACGGCACATATCACTGATATTAGCGGGCTCCATCTCTTCCTCACCCTTTGTCAGACCACTGTCCAGTTCGGAAACTTCCAGCATATAGTCTACCAAAGAATTCAGATGCATGGTGTTAGATTCCACTATCGGTCCCAGTTCCTTCTTGCAGGAGATATCTAAAGAATCATCCAGAATCAGTTCCGTAGCACTGTTTATCGCGCTAAGGGGAGTACGCAGTTCCCTCACAATAGATTGGATAAAGGAGGCTTTCATCTTCTCGCTTGCCAATACCTTTTCTTCCGCAGCAAGCACATTGCCTTGCAGCTCCATTTCTTTTCTCAGCATTTGTTTCTCCTTCTTTGAACTTCTGGTCCAGAAAAAGAAAACCAATAAAAGAAGTACAAAAATAACACTTCCAAATAGAATGATGGTTCTATGGCTTTGTAATTGTATTGCCGCATTATCAGCTTTAACACGTTCCAACCCATAACTGACTTCTATTTCATTCAGTCTCTTCTGAGAGGTGGCAGTGAAAATGGAGTCATTCGTCTTCACATACAGTTCATAAACATCCAAAGCCTCTTCAAACTTTCCCCATTGGCGCAAAGTCTGCGCTTTCCACAACAGCCTCGATGGAAGATGAGTAGACAAGCCATTCTCCTCGGCACTGACTATAGCAGAATCTACGCTCTCAATGGCATGCTTATAATCTCCTATGCGCTGGTAAAAATAAGCAGAAGTCACATAATAAGAGTCTTTAAGACCTAACGAATTTGCCACGCCGACAGGCATTCTGTCAATCAGCCGGACATATAAATCCAGATATTGCTTTGCCTGGTCCTCTCCTATCACCTGGGGTAAAGTCACCAACAAAGCATAACATCCCAAACGGGCATTATCAAAACTGACAAAAGGATATTGTTTCCACCCTTGCGAATACTTTTCTATGTTCTCCAACCTCCGGTACAGAAGTTTGGCGGCTTCATGTCCATACTTATCCACTTCTTCAGACATGTAAATATTCGCCAGATTACCTATAGCATAACCCATAAAAGGATAGGCACATTCAAAAGGCAACTCCTCACCTATTTCCAACGCTTTTTTATAATAAGGAATACATTTTTGCTGTATGGAATAGTTAGCCCCTTGCATCAACAGTACATCTCCCAACAGTATATTCCATTCCATCCGTTCGTAAGGAGACATATTTTCTTCCCTATCAGCATATTGATGTTCAATGGAATCCAAGGAAGCCTCCACTTCTCCTACTCCTCCCCTTACTATCTCATCATAGGTTCTCAGCCGTAGACGCATATAATGATAGGCCGCAAGTCCCTTTTCTCCTGTCAATTTCGTTTTGGCATCATTCAGATAATAAACGGCGGAATCCCGCTGATTAGTCACATAATAATCAAACAGCCCTTCTAACGCATATTGCAGACCAACCTGATCACCGGCTTCTAAAGCGCATTCATACAAAGGTTTTATATACTTGTTCAGTGATTGCCCATAAGTGACATTTGCCATACATAGATGAGTCAGCAACTCTGATTGTCTTTTTGAATCATTGTGAGAAGTCTTATTGAGCAGAATCAACAAACTATCGGTAACATGTTCCAAGTCCCGTTGGGCATACACTGTTCCCAGACAGAACAAAAAGATAAATAGAAAAAATCCCTTTAGCTTCATAAAAAAATGATTATACCACAAATATAAAGTTTATTTGTAGTTTATGAAAGACTATAGGGATTTTTTCTTAAACTATTTTTTATATTTCTTGACTTGCAGGAAAATAAACAGCAAGAAAATCAATGCCAGTACCCCTAATGCAATGAAGGCTACCATCTCTGTAACATGTAGTGATTTCGGATCAAATTTAAATTCCACCACATGTTTTCCGGCCGGCACGTTCATAGTGCGCAGAATGTAGTCAGCTCTTCCATGCGGTGCTTCCACACCATCAATGTATGCTTGCCAACCGGGATAATAGATTTCTGAGAATACCACTGTTCCACCTGTTTTGGAGTCAACCTCATAGGTCAGTTCATTAGGCTCATAAGCGGTCAATCTGATAGCGCTCAAGGTATCCGGGACGGCAGTCTGTTTTACCTCTGCCCTGAATTTTTTATCTACGACAGCTGTTTTTGCCGGATTTATCTGATGCAAAGCCTCAATCTCTTCATTGGCATTATCCACATACTTTACCTCGTCTACAAACCAGGCATTCCCCAATGTATAAGGATTCTGCATCGGGACAGTCTTTCCACCTTGCAACGGAAAAATAAAGTAACGGGTATTCAGCATATTCAGCACAGGGAATCCGGACGGATCTACCTTCTGCATATCACCGCCTGCTTCCGAGACAGCCTTGAACACATCATTCATTTCGGAACTGATATGCTCTTCTATCATTTCCTGATAGCGACGCAGCTTGGCGGCATGATATCCGCCAATGCTCTTATGCCAATAGGAAGTGGTATTTTCATTGAAAGTATTACCAGCCAGATTCAGTACTCTGAAATCCAGTGTCTTGTCTGCCAAGATCGCCTTGTCCGTGTCGGTGGGCTTAAAGGAATTATCCTGCTGTACCTTTTCAACGAATTGCTCGTCGTACAAATAGCGCTTATTCACACTCCACATATCTGCAAGACAAAGAACAACCAATGCCAGAATGGTCACCTTGGCTTTCAGTTTGCCCATGC
Organism: Bacteroidaceae bacterium; assembly: GCA_963651205.1. Classification (GTDB taxonomy): domain Bacteria; phylum Bacteroidota; class Bacteroidia; order Bacteroidales; family Bacteroidaceae; genus Phocaeicola. Next base: position 14,505 of record CAVJPC010000072.1, on the reverse strand, counting down.
CATACATCCAAAGAATAGCGGCTCCTATGATAATGATAAAGAAACTGCGCCATGCATCCGAAGTAAAAATGCTCTGACGAATCTCTCCCAAATTAGCCAGCAACGGAGCCAGCTGATCACCCGGAATACCTTGCAAAGCCTGCATTTCCATGCTGGATACATAAGACGGAAAGAAGAAACCGGGAGCCAGTGCAAATAATAAGGCAACGCCTCCTGTCAGTCCCAGACTGATATAAAAAGCCCGGGCTTGTTCCCTGATCAATTGCGGACGCACAATGATCTCCTTTAACGCAAGTATGGCAAGCAAAGGGATGGTGAACTCGGCAATGACCAATATGGAAGAAACTGCACGAAACTTATCGTACATCGGAATATAATCCAGAAAGAAATCTGTGAATCCCATAAAATTCTTTCCCCATGACAACAGGACAGACAACAGGGTAGCCCCTAAAAGCGCCCATTTCATCGGACCTTTTACGATGAACAATCCCAAAATGAACAGAAACATTACAAACGCCCCCACATATACAGGACCGGATGTGCCGGGTTGTTCCCCCCAATACTGACCTATCTGGCTGTAGATGCTATTATACATCGGATTTGCCTTCTCCATAGCCTTCTCATTGGCAGCCAAAGGCACGGAAGCCCCCCCCTTCACATTGGGGACAAGCAAAGAGAATGTCTCGCCGATACCATAACTCCACTGAGTGATATAATCGCGTTCCAAACCGCTTTTAGTCTGGTTATGGCTGTCCGGCTTCACCAGTTCGCTTTTTCCACGCATGGTTTCCTTGCTGTATTCATAGGTATGATACAGGTTGGACAGATTTATACAGACGCCCAAAATGCCCGCCACTACCAGCACTCCTGTCGCTTTCAGGAATTGTGGCATTTCTTTCTTCTGCCAAGCGTCCACTCCATATGCAACAGCCATAAAAAGCATAACGAACAGGAAGTAATAACTCATCTGCACATGGTTTGACACAATTTGCAAAGCAACAAAAACGGCTGTCAGCAAACCTCCCGACAGATACTTCCCCCGGTAGACCAGTACCATACCGGCTATTGTCGGTGGAATATAAGCCAATGTCACAAATTTCCAGATATGACCGGCAGCTATAATAATGAAAAAATAGGAAGAAAATGCCCATATAATAGCTCCCAACGAAGCCAGCCAGATGGAAAAATCAAAAGCACGCAGCAATATATAGAAACCCAGCAACATGACAAATACATACCACACATAGTTCGGGAGATACAAATGATACAGCTTCTCCACCCCCTTCAAAGCATCTGTTGAATCATAACTGGGCGCCATCTGATAAGTAGGCATACCGCCAAAAATCGAATTTGTCCAGCGCGTACGTTCTCCTGTACGTTCCAGATACTCTTTCGCTTCTTCACCGGCACCGATACCCGCAACAGAGTCGTGCTGGGAAAGGATGCGTCCCTCTGTCACTGCCGGGAAAAAGTAAACGAACGAGATGACAGCAAAGAGGATAATCACTACTATATCAGGTAGTATTCTTTTAAATAAGTTCATAAGTATATCTGTTTATTAACGCTGCAAAGATACGATATACTCTGATAAAATGCGTACATTTGCATCCATAAATAAAGTTGAATTATGAAAATAGGAATTATAACGGCTATGGGTTCCGAGCAAAAACAAGTAGCCCAACTGCTCGAAAACAAGAAAGAATACACCGAAGGTCCTTTCCAATATACCGAAGGTACCATCAAAAACAACACCATCATTCTGATGAAATGCGGAATAGGTAAAGTGAACGCTGCCGCCGGTACCGTAGAACTGATCCGTACCTTCCACCCCGACTGTGTCATCAGCACCGGAGTAGCCGGAGGTATAGACAGCTGTCTAAAAATTATGGATGTAGTGGTGAGCCAACAGATTGTGTATCATGATGTATGGTGTGGCGAAGGTAATGCGTACGGACAGGTACAGGGACTTCCCGCACGGTTCGAAGGCGACACAACCTTGTTTGATTGCGCCATGTCACTGGATACCCCGACTGCCATTCACGGAGGTCTGATATGCAGCGGCGACAAATTCATCACCGACCGTTCCGAATTGAATGAGATCAAGACAAAGTTTCACGAAGGTCTGGCCGTAGATATGGAATCGGGAGCGATTGCCCAAATCTGTTATATATATAAGGTACCGTTCATCAGTTTCCGCATCATAAGCGATACACCGGGAGCCGACAATCATTGGGAACAATACACCAATTTCTGGGAAACGATAGCCGACCGCTCATTCGAGGTCACTCACACTTTCCTTTCCTCATTACCTGCCAATTTATAAAAACAAAAAAATATGAAAACAATACCCAGCTTTACTATTGACCACATTCGCCTGCTTCGTGGCATCTATGTATCCAGAAAAGACGAAGTGGGTGGCGAAACAGTCACTACTTTCGATATCCGAATGAAAGAACCCAACCGTGAACCGGCTTTGGGACAAGGAGCATTGCATACCATAGAGCACCTAGCTGCCACTTATCTGCGCAACGACCCTGTATGGGCGGACAAAATTGTGTATTGGGGCCCCATGGGATGCCTCACCGGTAATTACTTACTGATGAAAGGCGATTTAAAATCAGAAGATATCGTAGAACTGATGAAGGAAACCTTCCGTTTTGTAGCCGATTTTGAAGGGGAAGTACCCGGAGCAGCTCCCAAAGATTGTGGCAACTATCTGCTTCACGACCTGCCTATGGCTAAATGGGAATCAGCCAAATACCTGCATGAAGTATTGGAGAACATGACTGAAGCCAATCTATATTACCCTATAAAAGACTAACTTCCACCCATCGCCATAGGTATTTTCGTCCATCCTTATTGGTGTTTCCTTTCACCGCAGGGGCGGGGGTTGCCCCATAGCCATCAAGCTAAGGAAAACATCTACTGTAGGGGCGACGTCTGGTCGCCCGAATGCATCCACAAATACACTTTTAAATGTATTCGGGCGGGCAAACTCCCATTTGCCGTCAGGCTAAGAGATAAATCACGCTCTCATCCACCGTAGGGGCGCATTGAATGCGCCCGATAGCACTCCGAGAGGTGTATTTGTGAATGCATTACTCCCAAGGTCGTGACCGATGGTTCGGGCGGAAGCATTCCGCCCCTACAGTGGGTGGAAACGACATTTGCCGGCTTAGTCTGGCGGCTATGGGGGTCGCCCGAAAATGATTCACTTTGTGTATTCGGGCAGGCAAACCCTGCCCCTACAGAGGACCGAGAGCCTGAAATAAAAAAGCCGCTTTCTTTTCAGAGAGCGGCTTTTTAAAGTCCTTTTTAATGAGAGTGAATTACTTACGTAATCCAAGTGCTTTAACGATAGCACGATATCTTGTGATATCACGATCCTTCAGGTAGTTAAGCAACGCACGGCGTTTACCTACCAAAGTTGTCAAAGCTCTTTCAGTGCTATAATCTTTTCTGTTGAGCTTCAGGTGCTCAGTCAGGTGAGAAATACGGTATGAGAACAAAGCTATCTGCGCTTCAGCTGAGCCAGTATCAGTGTTAGACTTTCCGTACTTTTCAAAGATTTCTTGTTTTTTAGCTGCATCTAAATACATAATTCTTAGATTTTTTTGATATATAAATTTTCACTTAGCGGGTGCAAAGATAGACATTATCTTTTATACCACAATGAATTAGAGCTATTTATTTTCAAAATATTCTTCTATCGCCCCTACCGGCACATCTTTCAGCAACACCTTTTTCTCTTTATCCAGCAGATAGAGGGTAGGCATTGCTTTGAGGTCATACAGTTCTTGGGTCAGTACCGTCAGGTCCTTATCATAACTGTTAATCCATGTCGGGGGGATTTTACTTTGATGGTTCACCCACACTTCGCGATCCTCGTCCGGATAAAAGGCGAGTATCCTCAGCTGCTTCATCACGGCGGGGCTATTGAGCACCGGCGAAGATTTCATGGTTGCCAAGGTTTCGGCACAGCCATGACAATCCGGATTATAGAATAATAATAAGGTATAAGGGCTGCGAATGGCGTGCATGTGCTTCTGCACACCCGAAGGAAGCGTATAGGCAAAATCGGCAGCGACAGTCCCTACCTTGTTCATTCCTATCAGTTTCAAGTCATGGCGAGCGCGGCTGCGTACCGCCTCGTCTACTACCGGCGATGTGGCAAGAAAACGCCCCACCGGCTCATACATTTCTTCATTGCGGATGGGGGAATTGGGATCGAAAAGATATCGGCGAAAGGTTTCGGCGAAATACTTCAGCATCTTCTCTTCCTGCATAGCAGCGTTCATAGTCTGCGTGAGGCAACTGTCGGAGAAAGCCACCGGCACACGTGCCAGCAGGTCCATATAGTCTGCCAATGCCTGTTCCGTGACATCGGGCGCATGGATATAGGCAGTATCTTTAAAATCGAAGTTATCCCAGTAGTGCTGTACCACGAAATTGAGCCGGTCTTCCACAGATTGCAGCATGACGGGAACTTCGGGCAAGGTGAATGCCAATGGCTTCCTTTCATCATTGGCAGATGCAGGTTCTTGCTTCCTACCGTTGCAAGCGATAAGCAGAAGACCCAAGACTATTATTATAGCATAATTACCTTTCATTGTTTTTTCCTTATTATATTACCTTTCTGTCAAAGAACACAGTTGATTTATGGTTGCAGATTACAAATCCTCATGCTCATGTCTTACAGCAGGCTGGTGATAGCCGTTGCAGGTATCTCCAGTTTGGAGAAAGCAAACATCTTCTTGCCAAGGTCTTTCAGCGAGGCCCCGATATGGTACACGTCCGTTCCGTCGATAATCAGAAAGCGGTCATGGCTTCTTTGGTATATGTGTACCTCTATCGGAGGATATTGGCGGTTGTGTCGTTCTAAGTCCAGTTGAAGCTGGCGGCTTATCGTCTGTGTATAGATGTCGGCTTTCACTCTGCTGTTCCGTTTGCTCAGCATCAGCAATGCGGATTCATCCACATAGTTGTCTATCAACAGAAGGGATTTCTGGGCAGAACGTATCAGGTCGGCAGCGAACTTGTAGGCATCAAACAGTTGCCCGTCATAGAAAATGCCTTCTACTGGTGGCAATGAAGTGCGCACAAAGAAGTCTATTTGCTTAGAATGCTCTGCAACGGTATGTTCCAACTCCGACAAGCGGCGGTTGATGGAATAACCTTTCAGCAAGAATTCTTTTAGAACCTTGTTCGCCCATTGACGGAACTGAATACCTCTTTTGCTGTTGACCCGGAAGCCGATGGATATGATGGCATCCAAGTTATAGTAGGTAAGATTTCTCACAACTTGGCGTTTGCCTTCTTGCCGAACTGTTCGGAAATCCCGAACAGTTGCGCTTTCCTCCAATTCCTCCTGCTCGTATATGTTTTTGATATGCTCGCTAATATTCGCTTTGCTGGACTGAAACAGTTCTACTATTTGCGCCTGTGTCAGCCACACCGTTTCCTCTTCCAACCGCACTTCCAACTTCACTTCGCTGTCCGGCTGATAGAGTATGATTTCTCCTTGGTTCTCCATTTATATTGCTTTCATTTTTTCAGGAGGGCAAAGATACAGCATTTTATTCGCTTGACAATCAAGAGTAGCCGTGCTTTTTTATTCCTTTTTTTCCGATATCTCAGCCAGCCACTCATGGAATCCATTGTGAGGAGTGTAGCGCAATACATATTCCTTGCTGCTATAGCTAATGACATTTTCGCGGGGAATCCGGTTTACATCCACTTCCACCCTTGCCAGCCACAAAGTATTGTCCATAACATAACGGCTTAACGATAGTCCCGACAGCATCTGACTCAGGTAAAAGGCAGATTGCTCATAGGCATACCACTTACCGTCACCTTCCCGATAGATGTATATCAAGCCGGTGTTGCTCAATTCCCTTTCCAGTATGGTCACTACCTCACACATAATTGATTGGATTAATCGTTTTTAATCAGCATCATTTCATTGTCCGAGCACAAGGCTACAAACCAGGACCCGTTAAGCAACTTATTCAGATCCACCTCTACTTTTTCCAGCATTACGCCATAAAAAGAACAAACCTCCTTCAGTTTCAAAGCTGCTTGGCTGAGTTTTCTCAACAATTTGGCGGAATGGTGGTAGGCGTACCAATGCCCGTCTTCTTCATACAGATAAACTTCCGATTTACTGCATGATTCTTTGTCCATGATTTCTAATAAGTTGTTCATAGTATTTCCTCCTATATATATTTATTTATAATCAACGGTTCCGTTAGCACTTGTTGTATATATGGCTCTTGTTCTCTTTACAAGTTTTCTGTCAGTCGTATTATCAAATTGTTGTGTCCGTCCATTCCAGAAGCGTGTACCGGTCGGAGTGTCCTCATCAACTGATGATGTCCAATAATCCTCGCCAATCATCAAAGGTTCCACATTTGCCTCTCTGTTATTTCGGCTATATTCAATCATAGCTTGTAATGTTTCCTGGTCGGGTAATACATAATATGTAGCTACTGCACCGGCTGCTCCTCCGGGTACATCTGATTTATTATAACAATAAAGATGAGCAGGAGCATTCAACTTTCGGTCATTGATATACCATGTATTTCCGTTTTGATGACTTGCGCCGATATTTGTTCCCAAATTATAGGATACGGATTTCCCCAATTTAGTAGATATTACGCGGTCTGTCAAATTTTCGTTTTGGCATCCCCATTCTTGTAGCGGTTCTTCTTCGAAACGCTCCATAAATACAGTCTTCCCATTTACGGAAAGTTTTATAGGCACCCACTGGGTAAAAGTAATTTTCTGTGTGGTAGAACCTTTCTTCACTGTTACGGTAATTGTCCGTTTGGTATCGACAGATGTATTTTCGTTAAAATTCTGAGTAAAAATCATGGGTTGTATATAATACTGTATTTTACCACCTTGTGCTATTTGATAGCCAACGTTTGTTGGTTCGGTCCATCCTGTACCGGTTCCAGGAGAAGCAAAACGAATCCAAGACATACTCCCTACTGATTCTCCACTCTCATCAATAGCACCTACTATTTGCCATCCATCGCCCATTACATTAATTGTTCCCAATTCACTATGCGCATCAAAATCATATTCATTCTTTTCAAATCCCCAGTCACGAATATCCACATCTACACGCCAGCTCACATCTTCATCATTGACTACCAATACGCCATCTTTAACTTTACCATCCTCGTATGCTCCGCCAAATCCCTTTAAATTCAGTGTTAACTTATAGTAAGTATTACGTTCCACGTTAAAATCATTATAATCATTCTTCCCTAAAAAGAAACGATAGATAATTGTTCCGCTATTTTTCAGGTTCCCACCCACTTCATATCTGTATTCTGCTTCAATTTCAACATAAGAATGAGTCTTGTTTTTCTTGGCATCAGCTACAGTACTGCATCCAGCAGGATATTTGATCACCTTTTGCTCTGATGATGTGTTTTTATTTTCTCCTTGCATATTCTCAAACAAATACAGCGGCAAGCATGTGTCCGAAATTTCATTCTCTATATGTGCGCCAACAGTAACTCCCGATGTGATAGTGCCCCAATTTATATCATATGCTTCCCCGTCTGTCCGGGTTTCTGCCGTCGCCACATTGGTAGATGCAAGGGTGCATTGCACAGGCACATTATGCAATCTTATTTTTTTAGGCGTGATGCTGACGCCGGAGTAAAGTTCACTACCTTTAAGCCGAACCGTAATCATGGCACGGGTCCGTTTTAGCTTCACGGTGAATTTCCGGCAGTTTAAGGAGCCTTGTCCTGTATGAGAGTTCTCCTCTCCCGAAGAGGTGGTTTCACCATACATCATACAGTATCCCTCGGTCAGGTTATTATCCCCTTTTTCCATTACACTATTCCAATCCTTCTTATATAAACTACTGCCATTATTAGCAATTACTTCAATCTTCTTCACCTGTTTGGCCGCTATATCATTGAGGTGAATATAATTCATCTTACCATCAATATAATAAGCTTTCGAAGATTCATAAGATTGGCCATCAATTGAAATGTTATTCCGTGTACAATATATATATATGTATTTCTCACTGTTAGAGCCACCGGATTGAGTGGTAACACGTATATTCAAATCATTTATCTGAGATAAACAGTCATCAACAGTCGCCCTTGAATTCATATTGACAGGAAGCAAATTATCCAAAGATATGGCTATCGCCGTAGTTGCGTCATCGTCTTTCCCGTTAGAGCCGGAGGACTCTGTTATATCATCAGCCGTACAAGCACTTAGTAGTCCGATTGTGCAGAACAGCCATATAATTTTTAATGCTTTCATATCTGTTTCTCCTCATTTTTTATCATTCATAATCAGAACTGACTTTCACGGTAGTCCATGGATCTATGGAACTCTGAATATCTGTTTTAATATTGCCCGACAAATCCTCACGTACACTTACATTAAAACTATAATAGTGATTCCGGATTACATTAAACTCAGTATCAGTATTATAATTTTTAAAATAGATAATAGGATTCTCTAATTCCACAGGCTTCCCTTCTTTACTGATTCCTACATTTATCAAAAGTTGCTGTTGGTCGTCTCTGTTATACTCCGGTATATAGAGAATATAAGTATTATCTGCTGTTTTAAAAAAATCTGTTCCCGAGCTTATGGTTTGCCCCTGCAAGTAAGGATTATATGCAGATTCTCCATTCATTTTATAATATTCACTGTCATCAATACTACTATAATATTCAGGTAAGCAATATCCTTCTTTATAATAAGAATTAATATGTACTTTAGTGAAAGTATATGCTTCATCAGCCATTTTTACTTCTACTTTTGCCATGGCTCGAAGTAAATAGATAGTTCCTAAATCCGTACGTTTTCCCGGAATTAAGGTTGTGGTAATCTTTTTCACTCCCCACATTGGGATACCTTGTTTCTGATTCTTGAAATGGTCCGGGAGATACTCATATGTAAATTGAGACAAATTGGTATCGACAGATACTTGTCCGGAACAATTGGCAAAAACCATAAATTTACAATTCAAGCTCATTTCTACAACATCTTTCAATTCTCCTATAAACTCATAAACATGCCCGCTTTCAGTATCCCAATTCCGTATAATCTTCAAATTGCTCACTTCTCCCAAGTATTTATCATTTTCAAGAGAATAGGCTACGACTTGAAAACCACCGTTATTTATATTCATTATCAGATTCTCATAATCATCGCCTTGTTGCTGTGTTATCTCCCTTGCCACCGTACGTGGAGTATATCCTGTTTGATTCCCTATAGCCAGCGTGAACGTAACATTCACCTTGTCCGTGTCGGCCGGTGTCCCCGGAATGCCTTCGTCAAGATTGCTGCAAGAAGCAACCAATACCCCTATGCATATTATATATAATAACCATTTTCTCATGCTACTTCTATTTTAGGGTTATTAAAGCTCTACATCATCAAGTACCACCTTCCATGAATTGATAATGATGGAAGAACTTATCCATTGATCATTCTCATCGAGGAAAAAGGTCATGTTATATTCGTCCTGACGATCCAGATACTCCTGATTGCTCATTTCACGGTTATAATGCCCCTTTACCAGCAGAGCATAGTCTATTAACGGAATAGAAAGTACTTTCTCGCCTTTGTCATTGGCAATAGTCAATACAGGCTTATTTTCTTCCACCAGACGGCCTACAGTAAGTTCGGCAATGGCTACGCCTACTGCTGTCGTTGCGCGTGAGTCGTCAGTATCCATATCGGCTATGCCGGAGTCTGTATGCCATGCATAATAAGTCAGTTCTTCATCGTCTTTCAACGAATTGTCATAATTCATCAAACCGTTCTCATCCTCAATGGTAAAAGTAAACTTACTCACATCCACCGCATCTCCGGAGAGGTGCTGAAGCACGATGCGGATATTGTTGGTGTTCTTCACCAAAGGAATAGTGACAATTTCTTGAGTAGCCGCACGGCCGAAGCTTTGCTTCTGCACCTGCCCGTGGAACAGTGGTTTCAAATCTTCGTCCACATAAGCGGAACCGTCTGCTGCACGATTCAGATACTGACGGTTCATCTTACAATTCAAATTGTCAAGAGTGGAAACCCCTTCTGTCAGCACAGGTACAGCAAAAGATTCCTCATTTTCCAGTCCACCCCAAGCTACCAGATTATAGTCGCCGGGCTCCACTTCCACAGGCATGGTATACCCCTCTTCGGCCAATATGTCACCTTGCTCGGTACGCTGGTAAACGAACTTACCGTTCTCATCAAACGCATAAAGAGTAACCGACTTCACTTCATTGGCGAAGGCATCAGCGAATTTCATGTTCTTGTCATACTTGAATTTCACACGGTATTCTACAGAGCAATCCACCTCTTCTTCATCCAAGATGGCATCGCAGGATGTCATTGAAAAGCCAATAGTGGCCAGCATCAATGTACACATCTTCATTCTTCCGATATAAGCCAGTACTTTCATATTGCTATTTTTTGTTATTCTTGTTATATATGGTGTCTGCAAGGTAAAGTCTTTACACCCGCAGTAGGAAATTCTGTTTGAGTGGGAAACCTTTTTCTTTGGCGGTTTCCGGATTCGTACCTCTCTTTGCACCGGTGACGGGAGTGCTTGTTTTCATTCTTTAGAGTACAAGCGGGAAGTCCTGAAAAAGGGACTTCCACGCTTGGATTGATTTTTATTTTCTGATTGATTATTCTCCTAAAACAACATCTTGAGTAACAATTTTCCATGCCAAAACATTAACTGTAGCTGCAATGTATGTTTTCTGGTCTGCAGGAATTGTAGGTACGATATCAGTATCCGGATCATAAACAGGAGTTCCAAGTCCACTGATACCGCTTATATTGATTTTGTATGAATGGTTACGGACAATTCCATACTGACCGATTCCTGTAGCACCGCTATGTTCGATACTAGTATAATAGTAAGTCATACCACTTTTGTAAATCATAGCCGGCGCCAGATTTGCAATTGCTGTTTCTACCACACTTTTTTCCACTGCAGTATAGTCGTCACCATTTTTAGTGAAGAAAGAATACTCTCCTTCTGCCAATCCGGCCTTTACTTGGTAAGACGCTATATCTCCAGTTTTTGAGAAAACAAGATCATCTTCTGTCAACTGTGAGTACTTGTTGTCCCCTATAGAATACCAATAATCTGTTAAAGTCTGTAACATTGCTCTCTTTACAGCAGCTTCACCGCCCACGTATTGCACACCAAACCATTCGGCTATTTCTACCATGCGTCCGTCTTTATCTTGCAATTCTGCCGCAACTAATAGTTGTGTTTTCTCACCAGATGTGTTTTCTTGACAGTAAACAGAATTCAAAGCATTTGTTTCCGCATCTGCCCAGCTTATATTCTTCAATACTTCACCATCAGTAGAAGTTGCCCAATACGAGCGATGGTTACTCGCATCATTCCAATTAAAGCCCAGTCCATCAGCTGTCCAAGTTGCCTCTATATTCTTAATCAGATAAGAAGTCGGTTTTGTAGCTGTAACCTGGAATCCTTTAATCTGTGCATAAATGGCAGTTTCTCCGACAGTAACGCCTGTTTCAAAAGTATTATTCTCATTTTTTGAAGTGGCAGCAACTTTTGCCAATACTCTTTCTACATAAATACTAACCGGTGCGTCCAAAGCATCCTCCTTAGTTGTACAAATGTTTTTCGGTTCCAATTTTACCGCATTCATTACTTTTGCGCCATCTGCATATACAGAATTTGACATGACAAACCCATTGCTCCCTGTTGAAGTGTATGCGGCAACTGTGCTTGTCAATTCACTTAAACTCTTTGAACCAGCACCTAAAGAAGCGCTTGCCGAATTCAACACGGTGACAACCTGTGCTGGTACACCCTTACCACCATCAATAACAAGCATTGTCACAGTGCTTTCTACATTATCAGCAGGTGTTGCATCAGATGTAAGACTGACGTTAGTAACATCAATAAAATTCGTACTATTCTCATTGACAGTAAAGGCATTACCGTTGGCATCAAAGAAATAAAAGCGAGCGGCACTTACTGCACTTTCATTACCTATACCATCTTCAAAACCGGCCAATGCTCTGGAACCGCTACCTGTGGTTGTGATATTTACTGCAAGATACGCTTTTTGATCAGATCCTACCTTGTTACTATCATTATCACCCACTAACTCATCGTTTGTACATGCCACCAGTGCGGCGCAAGCAAACATCCCTAGTAATAAACCCTTAATCTTCATAATCTTAAGTTTTTTAGTTTATAAATCTTTTATTTTGTAAATTTCATTTTCATCTGTCGACATTGCAAAGGTAAGGGTTTATTAAGGTAAGTCTTAATTGGTGTTTTCGGCAAAATAGATTGGCATCTTTGACAAAATGGCTTTTGAGGGCTTTTTGACGGGTGTATTAATCAAGAATGAAAGAAATGCCCTAGGCAATGAAAGAATCACCTCTTATCTTTTTTCTCATAAAAAGAAAAAGTTTTTTTGATTTTAGTGTATCGTTTTTTGATTTGTTAAATTCTTCAAGGCTTCATTCTGTCGTTAAAAGGGTTCTCACCCCACCGAAATGCTTTTGTGTGGGGCTTCGGAATAAATGACGGGTGTATTTCATTCAAGCAAGAGGAGGGGGACTTACTTGTCTGCCTTGGAGGGCATGGATCAGTGTACAAGTGATGAGAAATGGGATTCGGGACAAATGACCATGCCCGATGTATTCATGAAAGTATCCGAACAGCAAAAAATTGAGGTATGAAATGACACATACGTACGCAAGGCTTCACACGTATGCATGTGCAAGGCTACACGTACTAATGCGTGTGGCAACACATACGTACGTGTAGGACTGTGCAACTGTTGTCTTGAACTGGAAATGGTGCCTTGTTTGTGTATGTGCGCCAAAGCCCGGAAATGTGTGTGCTCTACAACACATCTTCGCTAACCGTTGCCGTAGGGGCAGGGTTTGCCTGCCCGAATACATAAGGCAAATCGTTTTCGGGTGGTCAAACTCCTATACCTGTCAAACTAAGGGGTATCACCAACATTCTGTACAAAAGTAACTCTAAAGTAGTTTTGTATAAAATGATCGTTAAATATCTAAACTTATAGGTTTACATATGATTCTTTTTGTATCTTTGTGTCGAAAAAGAGAATGTAATTTATGAAGTTTGTAAGAGTTATCAATGGTTATGATCATCTATGGGCTGTAAAGGAGCCTGATAAAGTATGATGAGCTAACTTCATTGTTTGATAAATGGAACAATGCAGATTATCTATTGGATTTCTTCAAAGATAACATTGAGGATTTAAGAACTAGCTTTTATATAGAGAAATTATCAAAAGCTATACAAGATACATTTGAGGATGCGGATGAGTTAGAAGAGCTGATTTTAAAGTTTCCATATACTGAAAATTTGGACGGTTTATTTATGCCTCTTGATATTACAGATACAAGATGTGTGGAACTGACAAGAAGAAAAGCCCGTAATTGGAGCAGGAACAAGCATGCAAGTTGGTTAAGAATATATGCCATCCGCCTTGAAGCCAATGTCTATGTCGTTACGGGCGGAGCCATAAAGTTGACGCATCTAATGCAAGATAAGGAGCATACAACATTGGAATTAGATAAGTTGAACAAATGCAAGGCTTTCCTTAAGGCTAATGGAATTTTTGATAGAGACAGTTTTATTGATTTAAATAAGGAGGATTAAGTATGGGTGCAGCTATTGACTTTTTAAAAAAGCATGAAAGTATTTCTCCATCACATTTTGAGGAAAATGCGAAATGGAGAAAAGAAAATAAGGCATGGCTTGAATGGTCACGTAACATTGCTTTGTCTTTAGTAGAATATATGGAATCTAATGGTTTGAACCGAAATGGATTAGCAGAGCGCTTAGGTGTATCTCCGCAGTATGTAAGTAAGATTCTATCTGGGAAAGTGAACTTTTCTTTTAAGAGTATTGCGGAACTGGAGCAGAAACTCGGCATTAAGCTGTTAGATGTTTTAGAGTTGGCTTAATTTCTATATATCAGTTAACTTTTAGCCGTTGGGAATATCCCAGCGGCTTTTTGGATTTGTCCAGCATCACATATTTAAATAAGGGTATCACCAACATTTACTACAAATGCCGTTGTTTAACATACGAAAATATAAATAAACTAATTACTACAAATCTAGCTATTCCCAAAAACGAACATTATACGGATACAGCAGGATATACAGATCAAGTGTTTGGGTTAAGCCATTTTGGTCACATATAAATTTCTTGGGAGAATATTCCTTTCATTCCAATATGGCTTTGGGTATAGATGAATATAGACCTCTAAAAACACAATAATATACACATAAATTAACTGTTTAAGCTTAGATATAGGTCTTACAGATTTAATTTATGTGTATTTATGTAAATATGTTACCTTAGGGTTACTTTTGTACAAAATGTTGGTGATACCCCAACTAGGGTTAATTTTCCATAGTCGTTGGTAACTTCATCCCCTCTTGAGAGACTGTGTAAAAACCAATTTCATA
>CAVJPC010000071.1:0-8631 GCA_963651205.1 Bacteroidaceae bacterium | reverse complement strand
CTCCTTTCTGCAATTGTGCTGCAATTTTAAGCCCCTTTGTTTTGACAGGTTTAAAATCCAAACTATTATAGCAATCTTTTTTTACAGTATATTCAGTCAACGCCTCTACTTCTTTCCAACTTTCGCCTTCTTTATAATATAGTTTCCAGCTTTCCGGCACACGGAAATCTCCGTCATAATGGTCAAAATCCAACCAGTACACTTGTACGTTCGATACGGTATAAGGTTGGTCAAATTCGTAAGCCAGTGTTTCGACAGTACCGTTCTTCAGCCACCAATAGTGGTAAGGCTTCGAGATATCCGATGAGCGTTTAGGTTCCCATTGGTCATTTACCCCCCATGCTCCTGTTTCCACTGAAGCCGATTCGGGAGCGTCTTTCTGTATAGGGGCCTGTATCATCAGGGTACGTGCCTTGCTGGCAATGGTAGCTTCCGGAGTGGGACGGGCATACTCGGCCGCTTCGGGAATCCATACGGCCATCTGGTCGGCACCGCGGTTGTTCCATGTAGAATAAGGAATTGCTTTGAAGGGAACTTCTTTCACCTTACCATTCCTGTCAACTTCTTTGGCTGTACCGCTCAGCACCATTACACCATTCAACAAACCGGCATCGTAAGAAGCTTCCATTGGAGTACCGTCGGGGATGAATTTGTTGAATACCGTACTGTCGGCTTGGTCTTTCCCCTCCAGGCAGAACATGATAGGACCGCGTTCTATTGCCAGTTTGCCACGGTCATCCTCGACCTGATCATTTGCTTTCACACGGCGCACTTCCATGGGAAGATTGATTTCAACCACATCACCCGCTTTCCAGTTGCGTACAAGGGTGGCATAACCGTCATATGGTTTCGCGTTGACTTTGGAACCGTTCACAGAAATGCTGTAAGACGGGGCTTTGTTTGTAAATGAATAGAGGTCTGTGGGTACGGGAGCGTCTTGCGCCCATCCGGGAATACGCACACGCAAAGCAAATTCCTGCTCTTTTTCCGGAGTGACGGCAATACTTATCTTTCCGTCCCACGGATAGTCTGTAGTTTGTTCCATATTTATTTTATTACTTTCCGTTTCAATATCCGCCTTGCTTTGGATATAGAGATTGACATACACATCATTGCCTTGAGTGGCATACATATAGTAAGGTACTGAAGCCATGAAACGGGTTATGTTACCCGGACAGCAGGCACATCCAAACCAGTGCTGGCGTTCATGCTGTCCCATAGATTCCAACGGATTGTCATAGAAGAACTTGTCACCGCTGAGTGATACGCCCGAAATGACCCCGTTATACAACGCACGTTCCAGCACATCCGCATATTTGGCATCTCCCGTAGCGAGAAACATACGATGATTCCAATACACATTAGCTATAGAGGCACAGGTCTCACAATAGGCCGTGTGATTATTCAGTTCATAGTTCGGACCGAATCCTTCACCTTGTGGGCGGGAACCGATTCCGCCTGTGATAAAGAGTTTCTTGCCGGCCATATTTTCCCAAATACGGGTTAAGGCATTGAAATAGGCGGTATCATGGGTCAAAGCGGCTACATCTGCCACTCCGGAGTAAAGATACCCGGCACGGACGGCATGACCTACTATCTCGTCTTGTTGCAGGATGGGCTGGTGATCCTGGCTATATTCGCTCAGTTTATGTCCGTCTGTTCCTCTGCCGGTTTCTTCTACAAAATACTTGGCCGTCTGCAAATATTTCTCATCGCCTGTCACTTTATATAGTTTGACAAGAGCCATTTCTGCAATAGGGTGACCGCTGGGACGATGGATCTGCCCTTCGCCGGGTCCGAAGACCTGACATACCAGATCGGCATTTTTGATAGCCACATCCAATAATGTACGTTTTCCGGTGGCGCGATAATGAGCAACGGCGGCTTCGTACAAATGGCCGCTATTATAAAGTTCGTGGCTGTTGATTTTTTCCCAGCGAAGCGTGCCCCACCAACCGGATAAACGGGTACATTGGTTGGTGACACAGGTGGTAAGATAGCCATCCGGTTCCTGCGCGGCAGCTATGATATGGATTACACTGTCCAGATAATGATCCAGTTTCCCGTCATATTTTACGGCCAGCGAGTAGGAAGCTCCTTCTATTATTTTATAGGGGTCGGTATCGTCGAAAGAGAAATCACCGCGGTGCTCGCCTTTCATCAGACCACCGGCAATGGCGAAATTATCAAACCGCCCATTCTTTTCACACTCTTTGAAAGCGGACGGGATGGAAACGGTGCGGTTGGTTTCAATCCGTGGTGACCAGAAGTTGTCGTCCAGATGGACTTGGGTAAAAGGGACTTCCTTGATAGGGGCATCGGGTTTTGTATAAGGTGTGCTACATGCGCATACACTTATTATAGCAATGCTACTCCATACTATTTGCAATTTGTTTTTCATACTATATCTGTATTTTTTATTTCAATATCAACTATGTCAACAGATGCAAAGTAAGTGAACAGACCGATAAGGAGATGGAAAAAAAATCTATTATGCTGCGAAAATCGTCTTGAATATGATAAATAAGTTTTTAATATAATATCACTGATTTTCAATAGAATAGACTATTTTTATAGACGATTTTTTTATTCTATTGGACAATCGTTTTATCTTGTAAAGGCAAAAATCAGGACGATTTCCCTGTTCTTGAGCTTGAATAGTTGGAGATACTTAATTCTTCTTAGAAAACCTCAATAGGGCTTGGTAAAACTTTCCTTCTCTGAGAATATAAGTTAGATTGGCATCCCTTATTTAATAGAAAATTTAATGATATAAATATGATATATGCGTATATTCGGGTTTCGACCGATAAACAGACAGTAGAGAACCAACGATTCGAGATCAATCGTTTTGCCGGGCAGAGAGACTTCCAGATTGATGTGTGGGTGGAAGAAACGGTTTCGGGAACACGGTCAGCCAAAGACAGAAAGCTCGGCGTGCTATTGAAAAGAATAAAGAAAGGTGATACATTGGTGGTGTCGGAGATTTCTCGTTTGGGAAGGAGATTGATGGAAGTGATGAGTATACTGAATGCCTGTATGTTGAAGAATATCATTCTTCTTACGGTAAAAGAGAAATATGAATTGGGAAATAATATACAATCCCAGATATTGGCATTCGCTTTTTCCCTTTCCGCACAAATAGAACGTGATTTGATTTCCCAACGTACCCGTGAAGGACTTGCACGCAGAATTGCCTCCGGACAGAAGTTAGGCCGTCCCGTGGGAGGACATAACTCAAAATATAAACTCACCGGAAAGGAAAAACAAATAGAGGTCATGCTGGAGGCAGGAACCAGCAAAGCGGAGATGGCACGGAAATTGAAAGTCAGCAGAAATACACTGGCTGCTTTCTTGAACAGGGACAGGGCAGGGATGGATGCTAACTGATACAAAGATGATAAAAGAAATAGAAGCCATTATTCTTTGCTCCATAATAAAGCGGTAAACAAGCAACATACTTGTTCAGGTAGCATTTGTATAAAAACGATGAACCTTTTACATATAAGACTCTTTGGGATATTATATCGTTCCTGAATTTCAAAGGAGTCTTACAGGTATTGTCTTCTTATTTTCTGAAAATCAGCTGATAACAATCGCCATAATCATATATTGAATGTGAAGGCACGTTGGGATTTAACAAGCAGGAATCTACTAAATTTCTATTTGAATCGTACTCTTTCTGCGATCGCTCTATTTGATCATTCACAAAGAATAAAGAGCTGGCCAATACTCCCAGCAGACAGCCTAATGTGAAAAAAAGTACAGAGCCCAGGGTATCGTCAAGTATGTTTCTTAAATAGTAGGATAGATGGTTTTTCATAGTTTTATTTTATTGTATTTTTATTGGATGACAGAAGATGAATCCAGTGTTTCAGGCTGGCATAAAGAGAAACTCTCACGCCCTCCCACCACTTTTGATCCATATAGATCATAACTAAAAGAGTATGGTCACTGGTGAAACTGGCTACAGAAGAATTGGGATACGTAGTTGTGCCATTGGTAATTTCTTCCAAGACTGTTTCTATCTGGCAGAGGTCACATTGCAATTCAATTTTTGATATATTTTCAAAATAGGGGGACTGCAATGCTTTACATGTCCCATAAAGGTAGCCGATTTTATCGGTTGCCTTCCATAACTCCTCTACTTTGCGACAAGGATAATCGCTACACTTGAAATAATTCATACGTTATATCGTTTTATGGGTTAAGAAGTGTTCCCACGAGGACATAAAAGGAAGACGTGGGAACTAAATCCTATTATCCCACCTAGGCTAGCTACACCGTCAACGAATAATAAGAATAGCCCCACGTCAAGTGATATATAACGTATAGGTTATAACCAACTTAGACGTGGAGTGTTCTCATTTAATTCATTTGCGTTTTTAAACAGCTAATTTAGGTGGCAAATTATAAATGATAACTCCAAATCAATAAAAAATATATCTTCCGGAACGCATTCCGGAAATACTTCACAAATATAACTGTTTTTTATTTTAGGGCAATAAAAAGAATACTCTTTTTATTCATTGAGGGAAGCTATAGACAAGATGTATCCGGCAACAGGTAATTTATTTTCCGGTTTGCATAAGACACGACTTTATATATTCTTCAATTTCTTGGGGAGATATTGCATAAACAGGTTCAAGATGATTAAAACAGGCATCTCTTGTAAAGCGAGAGCCATTGGTGAGCATGGCAAGCAAATTTTTAGATTTTAGTTTATGTTCAGAATAGGATAGTGCTAAAGAAATTAAATCATGGATAGGTACACCAGATTTTAAAATGGAATAGATATCGTAATAGTCACGGAAGTTACTTCTGCGAAGCATAACTTCCATTTTCATTGCTCCAATAGATTTTACGTCCGCCAATCGCACGTTGTTCAGATAATCAACAGGCATGCTGACCGGAGAATATTTGGGACAAGCGTAAAAAGAAAATTTTACTCCGGATACAAGATATTCCACATGGTCTATATCTAATATATCTTTATGCTGAATATCACCAACAGTAGCAAGTTCTTTCTCTATCTGATACCATTCCACTTCCATTTTTTCTGTTTTACAGGTACGCCATTTCATAAAATCCAAATCTTCACTCTGACGGGTGTTAATCTGTAAAGACAAAGCAGTACCACCCACCAATAGATAGGGCTTGATGCAATTTAAACAGGAAACCGCTTCAAAGATTTGTAGAGTATGTGGAGCTAATCCTTTCATATAAACATTTTGTTAAAATGGCGGGTAGCCATAGCTTTTATATAAACATCCGGTTTCTTTGCCTTGAAGTAGTACCATGCCAGAAAACGGTTCAGCGTATAGAGATACTCTTCTTGGGGCACAAGGCTATCTAACCAGACTTGCTTTATTTTTTTGAAAGGGTAAATCAGAAAAAGTTGATTAATTTCTTCCAAATCAAGATGCAGCAAGGTTTTTTCAATCAGCATATTGTCTGGAATATCCTTGATTGAATTTTCATTGTACGACCAAAAGCAATGCTCATGCTTCAATTTCGCCAATAATTCTTGTTTTATAGCATCTATGGACATCATTCATTATTTTAGAATCATACAAAAATAACAATTATTCTTATTGGAAGCAAATCCCAATAGGAATGTTTTATGGCTCATACACAAGATGCATGCATTTTCTTTTTTTCATCCCATCCGAACATGGAAATTCCTGCCATCACAGGGTTTCCCTCACGCAGTTTCAGCACTTTCACTACAGAATTTCCACTTTTTCTGTCAGCCTCGATATCAATCACTGCCGATGCCTTGCGCGTCAGTTCCGATCCCAGATGTCCGCGTACCTTTTCCGGCAGCCCTGCGGTATGAACGATGGAGATGAACACCATCCGGTATTTCTCTGCCAGCCCCTGCGCCCACTCCACAATGCGCACAGCCTCGTCCTCGTCATTGACGGAAGAGATTAAATCCGCCAGGCCGTCAATGACCGTACAATAAATGCCCTTGTGCTTTTTCGCGGCCATATCCAATGTCCTTTCTATAAAAGCCTCACGTTCACGGCGGGAGATGCGGCAAAGGTTCATCACCTGCAAATAATCGGGCTGGGCAGTGACTCCGGCACGCAAAAGGATACGTTCCAGGTTCTCATAAGACTGATATTGGGATTGTTCCGTATCAAAAAGCAATACCGCTTTCCGCTCCACATCCGGGGAAACCCGTATGCCCAGTGTGTCTATGCTGTCTCCCAATACCGTATGCAGCGTGCCCGACAGGATGGCAGCTGCATAATTACTTTTCCCCGTACCGGAACCGCCTGTGATACATACCACCCCGCCTGCCGAGGCTACGCTTTGGAAATTGATGCTCAAGATCCGGTCGGGTTTCACGGGAGGCAGGCTGTGCCGGATAAGGTAGGGTTCCAACGCTTCCTCTTCCGGAGATTTTGCTTCATCTACCCATACGCGGAATTGTGCAACCATCTCATCGGGTGAAATGCCTTCTGCCAGTTTCATCCGGACATAATCTGAAATATCCTTCTCCGTTTTTGAACCGGACAAGGGAAGCTTGATTCGTTGCAAAGCATGGAGCGTACACAGGTTCATGCTGCTGCGGAGCCCTGTCTCGTCCATATCATAAAGTACAATGACTTGTCGGAAACGCTCTTTCAGTCCATTCAAAAGAGCCTCATCCAAGGTGGCGGTTTCGCTGTTCAGGCAAAAGGCGGGAAAGCCCAGCGAGGATACGGTCAGCACATCCTTTTCTCCTCCGGTCAGCACCACCACCTCTCCTTTGGGCGGCAGGCGGTCGAAGCCGAAAAGTTGTCCGTCCACTTTGTTCCTGTACATGAAGCGGTTGCGTGAAAAAGGAGAATAGAGTTTCAGGGTACAGTCATCGCCTTCTTGAAAACGATAAAGGAAAGTAGGATGGACGACTGTGGCAACCAGATGATTTCCGTTATTGAAAAACACTTCGGAAACGGCTGAAACACGGTAGCGTTGAAGCACTTCGGGAGTGATACCGAATGCACCCCACCATGCCAGTTCGGTGGGTGTAAGTGCATGTTCCGTGAGGGTGAAGGAGGTACGTGCAGGGGGGAGAGTGACTTCCGTTGGGGAAACACAATGGTGACCGGCCTCCGGTTTCGCCGGAAGGAACAGGTTCATGTCATGCGCTATAGTTTCCATTACGGTTATAAAGTCTTGTTTGTCCGCACAGTTACGTCCCACCATCATCGCTACAAGGGTGAAGCAATCGCCGGTATAATCGGGGTTGCCGAAATCCTTCATGCGATAGGTTGAGGAATTTTTGTCATAGTAGATATTGAAAGAGGCACGAGTGTCTTTATAGAAAGGATTCAGAAAAGGCTTGCCCACGCGCCAACTGCCCGGTACATAATGACGGAAGACGTCCAGTCCGCCATTGGTCTGTCTCAATATCTCTGCTTTTTCCATATTCATATCGTTTTTCGTTTATGGGGGACAAATATACGATGGGCGGTATGGGCAATGACGCGATTTGACGCGATTCGACGCGATTTGACGCAATAATGCGCGAAAAGCCATGGATTGGGACGTTTTTTTTGAGGAATGGAGCGTAGAAAATGAAGAAACCGGTATCGGATTTGTTTGTTTTGCGCGTATCTCATTTCGAATTTGGAGGAGGGTATATATATAAATATATACCTCCCCCAAGAACAGGATAAAAAGCTCATCAATAGAAAAAGCCTGCTTGTTTTTACCTACGCCGCTTTTTTATCATAGGGATGATAGGGGTGTAAGATATAGAATCATTCACGCATAAGATATATATCTTACGGGTGAAAGATATAGAATGTTTCAAACTGTCCCCTGCCGGTTACAGTTCTTCGCAAACGACCATTTCCATACCTCGGTATACAACGATAATTTTGTGCAGCATCGTACTGCCGGCAGCTTTTTGCACTGACTCGCTCGAAGCGTAGCGTTCAGCCTGTTCTATGGCCTGTTGCCTTAAATGCTCTATCCGTTCGTTACTGTCTTTTCCTTTGGCATATTTCAGTTCGATGATGTAGGAATGGCGCATATCTTTGTAAATATCCAGTAACGGATACATGAACAGATCGACATATCCTTCCTGACTGTCTTTCTCGGACACAGGACGATAGAAAGGATTTTGTACGGTCATGGCAAGAGTGAAACCATGAACAAAATATTCACCTTTCTGCTTGTCCCGCTGTGAGGCATAACGGTGCAGGCATCCGGCAATGTATTCAAAGTAAGGTTTCCATTTGCCATCATAAGCCAGCCCTACGGATATAGAAAAAGTATTTGTTGGCATCTTCAATCATAGGAATGAAGCGCGTTTTATCTACGTAGTAGCAATTATCTTCGCGGACATCTATAAAGTTCATCATTCCGTATGGAATGCGTTTACGGCGGGTTGTCTTTTCCATCTTTCATACTTTTGAGTGTATACAAAAGTACGAATTATTACTTGGAATCAAAAGAATTGAAGGGTAGTTTTATCCGTTTACGATAAAACAATACCGAGTGACTCATATTAACATCTTCACATGCCAAGCTTAAAATAAAACATGCAGTAATATATGTGTATAATTACTTTCTTCTTCCACCCTGTCAAAACAAAGGGGCTTAAAATTGCAGCACAATTGCAGAAAGGAG
>CAVJPC010000070.1:0-2387 GCA_963651205.1 Bacteroidaceae bacterium | reverse complement strand
TGTATCTTGCGCATACCCACGTACGAATTCACTTCGTCCACCACCTTGCCTGCCTCGTCCACTAACCGGTAAGAGAGGTCGTAGAGGAACGGGGATTCCGGACTCCAAAGTTTGGGTCTCTTGACGGAAAGCACTGCTACGGAACTGTTCATGGCTTTTACATCGGCTTTTGCCACCACTTTGTTGCCGTCTTTCACCGTAATCTTTAAAGTCCCTTTGCTATCTTTGTAGAATCGCGGAAGCACTACTATTTGCTCTTGGTCGATGTCGGTGATAACTTGTGCTGACTGCAAAGCTGCGGGAGACGCCGCTTCCATCCACACCGTCTGCCAAATGCCCGTGGTACGGGTATAGTTCGGACCGAAGGAAGTATGTTGCAAACACTGCTTGCCTGCGCCCTGCATCCCCGAACGTACGTCACTGCTTGCACGTACCACCAAGTGATGCGTCTTGCCCGGTGTGACTAATGGAGTGATGTCCACGCTGAAGGAGGAGCTGCCTCCGAAGTGACGGGCAGCAAACTTGCCATCAATATAAATCTCCGAGTTGTAATAAACTGCTCCAAAATTAAGCATCACATTCTTCCCGTTCCACTCCTGCGGAATATTGAGCGTGCGGTGATACCAAATGTGGTTAATAAAGTCTTTGTATCCTACTCCTGAGAGCTCGCTCTCTGGGCAAAAGGGTACCACTATCTTTCCATCGAACGAGGTAGCTTTCTCCAGTCCTCGCTCGATGCCAGAGTTGGAAAAGTCGAAAGTATAATCCCACTCTCCATTCAGATTCATCCACGTTTTACGTTCAAATTGCGGACGGGGATACTCTTTGCGAGGCGTGTCGGCGGCATTTACCTGAAATGCCGCTCCGGCAACCAATAAGGCTGCTACAAATAAAATTTTTAAATTCATGTGTATTGATTAATAATGCATTGTGATACCTAAGTATTTTCTCTATCCTTGCCACCTTTCTCCAATAACGTGGCGCGATATATATATATAATAAATTTGTGTTTGAGTATTTAAAATCAACGAGGCAAAATCTGAATATCCGAATTGCCTATCCCATAATCGGCAGGCGTATATTTTATGCCTTTATAAGGAGTGGGCATAAAACGTCCACCACCTAAAATATCGTAAACAATAGGATTGTAAGAATCCTTCTTCTTCGCTCTGAACAGTAATACACAGAAGTGACCGGAAACGGCATATCCAAGTTCTATATTTTCCGCTCCCTTTCCACGCACTTCATAATCTTGCATAAGAGGCTTAGTACCTTTAAACAAGAAATTAAGTTTTGCAGTCAAATTATCAGCTAAGTCTATCTCAAGGGAATTGCGCATCGGAGAAGAAACAACTGCCCCCAATACAGTCCAATTCGTATCGTAATCAGTTAGATTTGACCATATAATTCCATCAGAAGTTACGCCTCTAAGTCTTTGCATCAAAGTTGTCTCATAAGGATTCAAGCGCCATGAATTTGTAACTACACAATTCAAGAAAGAGAATTTATCCGTAATATCCCAGCCTACTAGATCGGCAGGACAATCTAAGATCTTAAAATTACTATTCAACAGAGTAAAAGTAGAATTGGACAACTTCACTTTCATGTCCGGATTGTTGCCTTCTGCATGGATAAAGTTCGTGCCGTAATTATCTAAATAAGAAAAATAGATTTGTTGGTCCAGCATCAAATCGGGATTGCATCCTTTGTCTACCACGATTCCCCTTTCAATCGTATCGTAATATACTTGATTGAATGCAAAGAAGCCACTGCAAGCTATGTGGATTCCAATTGTAGAATGATAATTCTTACCATCCTCAAGATGGATTCCTCCGGTAGTATCCCAAGAAAGGATGTGTATGTTGTTCAATATATGGCCGGCCGATTTCGTCACAAAGGCTTCTTTTGTGGCATAGATAAAGGTGTCCGAAATTTTGCAATCATTGCAATCTTGGTCTATATAGATGCCGTATACGTCTTCATTCGATGATATGCCCATGATGGTCACATTATCTATTTTGGTATCCGAACTGCCATATCCCCAAGCCTCAATTTCCTTCGGTATGTGTATGCGTATATGCGTGTTTCGTCCTCTTACCAAACTCATGGTGCGTATCTGCACCAACTGTTTTCTACCGTTAAGCAAGATACCGTTATCTGCATTGTAACAATCCAGAATTCCTCCTTCTATGTAGGAGAAGCGGCGATGGGTAACGTCTGTGAAATAGATTTCGGAATAGCCGACTTTGATCAGCGCATCCAAATGGACATCGCATTTGACGGTTGCATTTTTATCGAACAGAAGGTTTACATTCTTGGTGTATTCCAATGGTAACACAATGGGCTCTGTCAGGTTATAGGTTCCGGCAGGAAAGAAGAGCGTTTTC
>CAVJPC010000069.1:0-2793 GCA_963651205.1 Bacteroidaceae bacterium | reverse complement strand
AGGAGAAACTGAGGGTCGAAGCGCAGTTGCATGAACTGCACCGCACCAATGAGCGGACGGCCGTCGTGGAGATACGCCTTTTCGGACACGAAGAAACGCGCAGCGTCAGGGTGCTCTGTGTAAGAACCTGAACCACAGAATTCAAAAATAAATTAAACGCAACATCACATTCAACGAAGAAAGTTATGAAAAAAATGTTAATGCCCTATGAGGCCCCGGAGTTGTTCCAGATCTCCGTACGTGTCGAAAAAGGATTTGCTGCAAGCAGCGACATCGAGCCGGGAACCGGCGGCGGTGAGCTCGGAGGCACGCGATCGATGTCCTACGATGACTACGAATAACGACCGAGTTTCCGAAAATCAACCCTCAAAACAACAGAATGCACTATGAAAAAATTAGTAGTTATAGCCATGCTTGCCGCAGTCGGCATGGGCGCATGTAGCAAGGACGACGGTGTATCCGCTCCCGCAGACATGCAGAAATACGTCCAGGTGACGATTCCCGAAGATGCGGTTTCCGAAACCCGCACCTCGGTGGACGGAACGACGACCTCGTGGGTTGCAGGCGACAAAGTCGCCGTGTTCCTCTACAATGGCGCCACGACGCAGAAGTTCGAATTCACGGCCGACAAATCGGGCGCTACCACGACGTTTTCGGGCGATGTTCCCGTCGGCAGCTATATGCTCGCTGCGGCTCACTATCCGTACAGTTGCGGCGCTACGTTCGACGCTGTCAACAAAACGTTCAAGCATACGTGGGGCGATGCCTACTGCACGGCGAACCTGGCCGATTACGACTATATGTATTCGAACGTGTGGGAGGAGCCGTTCGTGATCGACGAAGAAACCACCATCCTGCCCGTCCAGTTGACTTTCAAGCCGTTGATGGCCCGTATCAAGATGACCCTCGGGCTGGGCGCCAACGAAACCCCCAAGCAGGTTACGATCACCACCAGTGCCAACGTGATGCCGACGGCCGGTTCGGTCGGTTCGGACGGCGCTTTCATCGCATCGGGCGTGTGCAACAAGATCGTCATTCCCACCAGCCAGAAAGAGTTCGTGATCGGTATGCTGCCGGTAAGCATCCATTCGACGATGAACGTGCAGGTTACGACCACCGACGGCCTGACCTATTCGGACAAGTCGTTTACGCTGGCCGGCCTGAAGCGCAACCATCACTACACGATGAGTGTTCCCTGCAACAAGAAGACCGTTACGATCACGGTTCCCGATGAAATCGACAAAAAATACGGTTCGGATACCTGGAAAGACAACGGTTTCTACTATGTCGATCCGCAGTACGATCCGGCAGGCCTTTTCGACGGCTGGTATTTCTACCGCGCCGAGATCAAGAGCGACAAGAACGGCGACGACAAACTCAAGAAGAACCGTATCCAGTTGCAGGTTCCCGCCGGAACCAACAGCAGCAATAACGGTGCGTTCGTGACGGCTCCGATCCAGTGCGACGGCCAGAAGACCGTGAAAATCTCCTTCGAGGTTGCGACCAACCGCGCTCTGGTGAATATCAAGTACCGGATCGGCGTGACGGGCAACGGCCCGATTACCGAGGCTTGGCTCCGCGACCGTAACAACATCATTGCCGGAAACGACAACGAATGCCGCTCCGGTACGCAGACCCACACGTTCACGGTTTCGAACGGACAGCGCATCATGATCAAGATTATGAGTACCGCCGGTTCTTACCACGTAGAGTTTGCGAACTTCACCTATACGATCGAGTAATTCCGGGAGGACAAATTCTATACTATCGGGACGGGTGACAGCCGTCCCGATTTATATATTAAAGTATATACCTGATGAAAGCAACTTACATAAGGCCGGAATTGGAGGTATTCGCTGTTGCGGTGGAGGCAGGGTTCGCGATCTCTCAGCCCAATGGGGGCGAGCTCGGGCCGACCTCGGTAGACTATTCGGACGACGGAAGTTTAACCTATTGATAATCGATAAAAGTATGAAGTATACCTCTGTTTTCCGGTTGTCGATACTGGCGCTTCTGCTGGCGGGATGCGGGAAGGACGATGTCGAAACAACGGCGTGGCCCCAGCCCGAAGAACCTGCGGCAGCGGGCGATCCCATCGCATACCGCCTTTCGATCGACAACGACGATCCTTCGCCGGAGTCCGAAACCCGTACAGCCTATGGCCCGCTTGCGAGCGGTTCCTATCCGATCTACTGGCGCACCGGCGACCGGGTAGAGATCATCTGTCCCCTGGCCGCCCCGCAGCAGGCTTCGGTCGAGGTCCGCGTGTCCGGGCCGACCGAAAGCGAAGCCGACCTGAGCGATACCGGGATGTCCTGGGGCTCGGGAACGCACCACGATTTTTATGCGTTCTACCCTTCGGAAGCGATCAAGGCCAACAGCGGTTCGATCGTCCTGACGGCGATTCCGGCCGTACAGACCTACAACAACGGGGAGTGCAACATGCAGTATGCCTATATGTCGGCCTGTGCCGAAGGCGTTGCGCGCGGCGAGGAGGTTCCGTTTACCTTCCGCCCGCTGATGACTACGGTGACGGTCCAGGTGGGATTCTCCGAGACCGTCGAAGTTCAGAAGCTCGTCCTGTCGAGCGAGAACGATGCGGTGGCCGGAACGTTTACGCACGACATTGCGACGAACAGCAGTACGGTCGATCCGGGGCGGAGTTCCAAAGTGCTGGCGCTGCACATGACGACCGGGAGTACGCCTTATATCGAGCTTAACGCCGGTTCGAAAATACTGGTTACGGCATTCATGCTGCCGCAGGACATTCATGGCCTGACGCTGTCGGCCGTA
>CAVJPC010000068.1:0-4337 GCA_963651205.1 Bacteroidaceae bacterium | reverse complement strand
AAGATACGTTGCATCCGGCCGGCTGTACCGGTCTATCAGGCATTGCATTCCCGGGCTCACCTCCATCCGGATCAGCGTTCCGGTTTTCTGCCGGTGGTAAGACAGCACCTTCCCGTTTTCACTGAGGTTCTCCCGTGTCAGATGCACCAGATCCACAAAAGGCATTCCGCACGCCATAAAAGAGAAAAGAGCCAAATCGACAGCCTTTTGTTTACAGGGTTCCTCTTTCAAATCCAGCAGGGCGATCTGCCTGATCACCCGGGCAGGCATAGCCCGCTTCCGTGTCTCTTCCCGCCGCAACCGCAGTCCGGCAAAAGGCGAATCGAGCGGACGATTTTTCCATCCCTGGCATGCACGGTTATACATGGCACGCAGGTTGCTCAGATAGCTGTTTACGCTATTCACCCGCAGCCCTTTTTCGCGCAGCCACTCCACAAAGGCTTGTACCATTTGCGGAGTCACCTCCTTCAGCGAAAGCTCCCGCTTATCGGTAAAGCATATAAAATGATTGCGAACCGCCCGGTAAAGGTCGGCCGTACTTTCATCGCCTGCAGAGCGTTTCTCCTGTTCCTGCAGCTTCATCTGTGTGTAAAAATCCTTGTTTTTCATAACTTCTCATATTTTAAGAAATGACAAAGTTATAACATTCAACGACAGATAAAGGTTACTTCCCTTTGACCACGAAGCCACAAGCTTAGATAGCAAGAGTGCCGGCTATTTCAGCTCAATATCATTAAGTTAAGAATAGTGACGGAGATTGTGTTTAGCTATACATTTCAGAGCGTCTGATAGCGTCCTTAGAGAATGTCGAAATGATACATTTGCGGGGTATATTATAACAAAATCATCAGATATCGAGCAAATTCACAACACACCTTTTTTCACTAATTCCTTTATGGGAGCCGTTCAGGCGTCTTTTGCACTCAATAGCACCTGTTTCATACCAACCAGCACGGTCATAAAGAGAATTACCCGGCTGCTATTTTCAACCAGCCGGCAGGTAACAGGCATTCACCCGGCAGCTGATGGGAATTACCTGCCGGGTAATGGTAATCAGCTGGCAGGTAATTCCGCTTTTTGCCCTCCCGAAGCAAGATATCAGGCACAATCCCTCCCTTCAGCTTTCCGGAAGCCAAACAAAACGGTTCAATTCTAAAAAGATATTTTGGTGCTATTCGATAAGAATAAGTAGCAGCCGCAGAAACCGGCCGGGAGTCTATTTGAAAAGTCATTACAAATAGTTCGTATTATATCTCCCTCCCTCTCTTTCTGTCATCCCTTAACTTCAGGAGAAGCGAATATTTGAACCATCCCCCTACCCGACGCCTGTAGAAAGGCTTCAGGGGGAAGGATGGTTGACAGTTTGACAAATAAAGGGTTGACCCTATTCCAAATTTATCACTTTATGATTCAATTTTTTCAGTACAGCTATTTTCTTCAGATGCCGGTTAAATGAGACCAGTGCACTCCGATAGCGCAAACTATTTCACACTGCTCCGGTAGGCTTGGGATATCCCATACCTTCCATCCTTCTCCATCTTGTCAATAACCCCCAGCGCATAAATCACAAACCCATTACGCGCCATCCCTTTCCTGATCCGATTCATTTCTTCCATACTCATTTTCTTGTTTAAATTGATATTGACATGGAATATAACAGAAAAAATGGGGGGATGGGTTTGGGAAATACCCCTAAGGAACAATTTACTATGCAAATATAAAAAACACCGGGACAAATTGGAGAATAAAACTTACAGGATATATTAATATAATGTATATTTGGAAGCTTTATTCTGTTTTAGTCGACTATAATGTAGAATAGCTGTCATCAACACAGTAGAAACATGTGATTTGGAGAGTATAAGAGGTAGATGATAGTTGTCGATCCCCAAGGTATTTCATACAATTGAAGGTCGACAACTATCATTGACAGAAAAGAAGGAACAAACAAGGCTAGGAGGTATTTAGAACAGGGGAAATCTATGGTTTCTATAAGGGTTTAATTGTACCTTAGTGGTATTTAAAGAAAGAAAAGGAATGGCAATGTGTCTACCGGAACCCGGGTTTAATTGTACCTTAGTGGTATTTAAAGTTCATTTACGCTCTTTTTAAGCAACTGTTTTGGGGTGGTTTAATTGTACCTTAGTGGTATTTAAAGTGTGCTTAACATCAATGCAACCGGTCTGCAAGTAAGGATTAATTGTACCTTAGTGGTATTTAAAGTGCCATGACCATTTCCATAAATTCCTGCAATTTGAATGGTTTAATTGTACCTTAGTGGTATTTAAAGATGATATTTTCAAGTGGGAGCTTTCTAAAATCATAGGTTTAATTGTACCTTAGTGGTATTTAAAGTTGTTTTGTGGCAGGATGATAAGAGCGGCTTTTTTTCGGATTAATTGTACCTTAGTGGTATTTAAAGGACCAAATTCGGACATTACCGCTTCCGACAAGCCGGTTTAATTGTACCTTAGTGGTATTTAAAGTTACGACAAGAACGGTGAAGACGTATCGCTTCCGGGGTTTAATTGTACCTTAGTGGTATTTAAAGACAAAAACTTAATCTAGTCTACTCCTCGGTATTAAAGGTTTAATTGTACCTTAGTGGTATTTAAAGTTATGAATACGACGGAGTGACTTATTCTTACTCGATGGTTTAATTGTACCTTAGTGGTATTTAAAGCTCGAACCACATCACCTGGCTTGTCATACAGGCCTCGGTTTAATTGTACCTTAGTGGTATATAAACAAAGTTGCTAAATAGCGAACTTTGTTTTATCTTTGAACTTAATTGTACCTTAGTGGTATGAAACATACTTAAAAACCGGAAGGTTCCAGGAATGAGGACAAGGATTAATTGTACCAAGTGAAGATATATAGTTTTTCATTATCTTTGTTTTAACGTAGTAATTAATAGGTAAACAACAATGAACGAACAACAGCAAAATCGTGTAACTTATATCATCTATTGTATCAATGCTTTTGCAGAGCGTTACAAGTTGAGTGCAAAGCAAGCTTTTGCCTATCTGCAACGTTTCAAAGGACTTGTTTTTTTAGATGAATGCTACGAGGCCGAGCATCAACTTTCGCTAAATGATGCCGTTGACGACCTCTCTGTTATCTGTAAACGAAATGGAGGAGGATTGGGATGATAACACTTTATCACGGATCGAATGTTGTGATCGAATCTGTTAGTTTGGAACGATGTAGTCCGAACAAGGATTTCGGACAAGGTTTCTATTTGACAGATATAGAAGAACAGGCAAAGCAAATGGCCCTGCGTAGGGTACGTATTGCAGGTGAAGGATCACCTGTAGTGACAACATATACTTTTGATGAATCATTGCTTTACAATGCCGGTCTAAAAGTCAAGATATTCGATGTCCCCTGTGAGGAGTGGGCTTTGTTTGTTATGGCTAATCGTGAAGCTGGGCGCACTCATTACCATCATGATTATGATATTGTTGTTGGCCCCGTTGCTGATGATGGCGTAGCTTTTCAATTAGAACGCTACGCGCGACAGCTGATTTCGATGGAAACATTGGTCGATGAATTGACATTCCGTAAACTGAACCAGCAATACTTTTTCGGAACAGAATATGCAATATCTAAATTACAGAAGTTATGAATAATGAAGCTCGTTTTTTGATAGATGCATTGGTAGAACGATTAGTCCTGTTAGTGATGGATGATTTTAAACATTCGTTGCTGGATGCTTTAAGTTTGGTGTATAATTCTCAACTTTATGAGAAGATAACCGATCTTGAAACAGGACTATATTATCAAAGTGCTTTGTATAACTATGAATTGCTTCGTAAAGAAATAACACTTGGAAAGATTGTTCTTGATTTATAGCAGCATATAGTGTCGAACCTGTTTGCCATTAAAGAATTGTCGATCCCCAGGGTATTTCATACAATTGCAGGTCGACAACTTCAATTAGTAAAAACGAAAGACCAAACAAGGCTAGAAGATATTTAGAGCAGGGAATCTCTATAAATTTGATAGGGGATTAATTGTACCTTAGTGGTATTTAAAGTTGAACACGAGCACTTGTTTGGCATCTTTCAGAAAACGGATTAATTGTACCTTAGTGGTATTTAAAGTCGTGATACCGGTAATAGCAGCAATACCCGTTCCGATGGTTTAATTGTACCTTAGTGGTATTTAAAGTTCGGCACCAGCTTCAACTGCTTCTGCTGATGTAATGGTTTAATTGTACCTTAGTGGTATTTAAAGAAACTTTCAAGCAAAGGTTTCTGCAAAACAGGCAAGGTTTAATTGTACCTTAGTGGTATTTAAAGTTACGATAAAGGTCAACGCTTCTTCTGTTACAG
>CAVJPC010000067.1:0-14486 GCA_963651205.1 Bacteroidaceae bacterium | reverse complement strand
TATATCGCGCCGCTACAACCAACTACCTTTGCTGCGATCAAGCCCTGGAGGATTCATCGGGAGCTGGCCGTATAGGACTTACCCATTTTTGTTTTGCGAGTGCAAAGGTAGACATTATTTTCAAAACGGCAAGACTTTGAAGCACTTTTTTTTCATTTTAGCAGAAAAAATACATTTTTCACCCCTAACTATAGGGCAGATTCCCGTAAAAGAAGTACTTTTGTGGACTTATAAATAAAGAATGACGAATTATAAACCGACTTTGCAGGAATGCGCCATGCGCTATGGTACGGGCATGGGCCTTTTATGGGCCTTCAAGTTCATGCTCTTCCCACTAGGATTGAGAATACCTTTCCTACAATTACTTTTTATAGTCCTAACTATAGGAGTGCCCTTTCTGGGCTATGTATTTGCCAAGAAGTTCAGAGAACGGTATTGTGACGGAAGTATCACTTTTTCACGTGCGTTTCTGTTCACTACATTTATGTATATGTTCGC
The DNA here is from genome assembly GCA_963651205.1 of Bacteroidaceae bacterium. GTDB lineage: Bacteria > Bacteroidota > Bacteroidia > Bacteroidales > Bacteroidaceae > Phocaeicola. The sequence goes on along the minus strand of CAVJPC010000067.1, from coordinate 13,988 downwards.
CTCCCTATTTGTAGCGGTGGTTCATTATATTTATTTCCGCTATATAGATGGCGGATTCGTATTCGAGGCATACCGGTCTATACTGAACCAATTCAAGGAAACTGCCGGAGCCGAACTGATGACATCTCTGAAGCAATTTGAAGAAGCTATAGATTTGCTGTCGGGACTTACCCCGCTGGAAATGACATTTCAACTGATATCACAAAATATGTTTTATGGGATGCTGATGGCTATCCCCACAGCATTGATAGTAATGCGCAAAAAGAAAAATCAATAAAGATGGATATATCTGTAGTTATTCCTTTGTATAACGAAGAAGAATCTTTGCCGGAACTGTTTGCATGGATTCAACGTGTAATGGATGCCCATCACTTCAGCTATGAAGTGATTTTTGTCAATGACGGCAGTACCGACCGTTCCTGGCAGGTCATTGAAAAATTACGCTCGGAGTCGGACCACGTAAAAGGCATTAAATTCCGCCGGAACTATGGCAAATCCCCTGCCCTGTACTGTGGCTTCGAAAGGGCTCAGGGCGATGTGGTAATTACTATGGATGCCGATTTGCAGGACAGCCCGGACGAAATACCGGAACTATACAGAATGATTACAGAAGAAGGATACGACCTGGTATCGGGATACAAACAGAAACGCTATGACCCGCTGTCAAAAACCATCCCTACCAAATTGTTCAACGCTACGGCACGCGCCGTTTCGGGTATCCCCAATCTGCACGATTTTAACTGCGGACTAAAAGCCTATCGACACGATGTAGTGAAAAACATCGAAGTGTATGGCGAAATGCACCGCTATATCCCTTATCTGGCAAAGAATGCCGGCTTCCCCAAGATAGCCGAAAAAGTAGTCCAACACCAGGCACGCAAATTCGGAAAAACCAAATTCGGCGGATTAAACCGTTTCTTCAATGGCTATCTGGACTTGATCACGTTGTGGTTCTTATCCAAATTCGGCATCAAGCCGATGCATTTTTTCGGATTTATGGGATCGCTGATGTTTATTTTCGGTTTTATTTCCGTTATTATTATCGGAGCGAACAAACTATATGCTTTGTCACACGGTTTACCTTATATATTAATTACGGATTCTCCTTACTTTTACCTGGCATTGACCCTGATGATTCTGGGCACCCAATTGTTCCTGGCAGGATTTATAGGGGAACTGATTGCCCGTAATGCTCCCGAACGCAATAATTATAAAATTGAGAAAGAGTTTTAAGATGAAGAAACTACCGGTCATTATCCTACTGTTCCTGGTTGCCGCTAGCGCCTTGATGCAGAGTTGCGGGGAAAGCGACTGTCCGCTGACCACCACTTCCTTTGCTCATTTCGACTTTCTGGATGAGGAAACACATAAATCCGTCAAGCTCAGCCCTGCTTTCGATGTCACGGGGTTTATCACTACCGATGTCATTGTGCGTGACACGCTGGAAGACGGAACCATCAAGGAAACCATAGTGAAAGACTCATTGATGAACGACACTATATTCAATAAAGCCGAAAGCAGTATGAGCCTGCCTTTGAGTTATACTTCAAAGACAACCTACGTATTGCATTATACCGAAAAGATGCGTGACACCATCACAATCACCCATCAAAACATTCCCTATTTGCAGAATATAGAGTGCGGTACCATGATGTTCTATAAAGTGGAGGATATAAAATACACCACCTATAACTTGAAATCCATTGAGATTGTAAACCCGGATATCAACAATGAAGAAAAAAAGAATTTCAACATATATTACGTTGTTAACGCTACTGAGTAGTATGCTGTTGTACAGTTCTACACTGGCGGCACAAGAGAAAAAAGTAATAATAGAGGAAGAAAAAGAAAAGGTGCCCTTTTATCAGGGGACTACAGTCGGCGTAGATATATACGGTTTGGGAAGTAAAATTTTCGGAGGCGATATCACCAGCACGGAAATCAGCGTGGAAGTCAACTTGAAAAACCGCTATATCCCTGTGGCAGAAATAGGATATGGAACCACCGACACCACTGACGATGGAACCAATATACACTATAAAGCGTCCGCCCCCTATTTTCGCATTGGTATGAACTACAATTTCTTTTCCAAGAAGCCTTACCTGCCCGGTTTTCTATACGGAGGTATACGTTTTGGATTCACCTCTTTCTCTTATGATGTAGACGCTCCGACAATGAAAGATCCCATATGGGGATTCCCTGAGGTTCCCTTTAGCTATGAAGGAGTGAAAACCACCGTAACCTGGGCGGAACTATTAGCCGGAATAAAGGTGAAAGTATATAAGGATTTCTACATGGGCTGGTCCCTGCGCTACCGCATACGCATGAACATGAAAAAGGCGGAGCATACAGAGCCTTGGTACATTCCCGGCTTTGGAAAGAACAACTCGACAAACCTGGGAGTAACATACAGTTTAATATACAAATTACCGTTTTAACTAATGACTAATTTAGAAATATGGCTTCTTGCCATCAGCCTTGCTATGGATTGTTTCACAGTTTCCATAACAAGTGGAATCATTATGCGTCGCATTTGCTGGCGCACTTTTTTTACTATGGCTTTCTTTTTCGGTCTTTTCCAGGCTGTTATGCCACTTATCGGTTGGTTCGCAGCCAGTCGTTTCAGCTATCTGATCGAAAATTATGACCATTGGATTGCTTTTGGTTTACTGGCTTTCCTGGGAGGACGTATGATTAAAGAAGGATTCAGCAATGAAGATAAATGCTGCTTTGACCCCACCCAATTAAAAGTCGTTGTCACCCTGGCCATAGCCACCAGCATTGATGCACTGGCTATCGGCATATCTTTTGCTTTTGTAGGAATGAATTCTTTTGCGTCCATTCTCTCACCTATCGTTATCATCGGGTTTGCCTCTTTCGTGATTTCGATATTGGGAAGCTTGATAGGCGTATTTTGCGGCAAACGCTTCAATCTGCGCATGGAACTATGGGGTGGTTTGATTCTGATAATTATCGGTGTTAAAATCTTAATAGAACATTTGTTTCTCTCATAATTAAAATACAGCTATGAACAAGAAAAAACTAGCTTGGCAACTACCTTTTCTAGCCATTCTGATAATTGGAACCATTATTATCTTGAAAAAACAGGCTCCTTTCCGTACAGATGAAGGCTTTGTATTTGGTACTGTATACAAGATTACTTACCAGTCCGAGGATAATTTGAAAGAAGAGATTGAAGCGGAACTGAAGAAAGTAGATAATTCCCTCTCTCCTTTTAATGATAATTCCGTTATTACTCATGTGAATCACAATGAGGAGGTGGAACCCGACAGCTTCTTTGTGCATGTATTCCATCTGGCTAAAAAAGTATCTGATGAAACGAATGGAGCTTTTGATATCACCGTTGCTCCATTGGTAAATGCCTGGGGATTCGGATTCAAGAAGTCCACAGGAGTAGATTCACTGACGGTAGATAGTTTGCGCCTGATAACAGGCTATCAGAAAATTGACTTGCAAAATAACCGCGTGATAAAGAGCGATCCACGCATCATGCTGGATTGCAGTGCCATTGCCAAAGGCTTCGGAGTGGATGCCGTGGCAAATCTGCTGGAACGCAAAGGAATAAAAAACTATATGGTAGATATAGGCGGTGAAGTGGTAGTGCGAGGGAAAAATTCCAAAATGAATGCCTGGCGCATCGGTATAAACAAACCTATAGATGATTCTTTATCTATAAACCAGGAATTACAGACTGTGCTTGCCATCAGCGATGCAGGAATGGCGACATCGGGCAATTATCGTAATTTCTACTACAAAGGTGGAAAAAAATATGCTCACACCATAGATCCGCGTACCGGATATCCCGTACAGCACAGCATTTTGTCTTCAACTGTCATCGCTAAAGATTGTGCCAGCGCCGATGCTTATGCAACAGCTTTCATGGTAATGGGGCTGGATTCAGCGAAAGCTTTTTGTGAGGCACATCCTGAGCTGGATGCCTACTTTATCTGTTCGGGTGAAGGTGATAAATACGAAACTTATTTCACAGACGGAATGAAAAGATTCATTGTCAAAAAGTAGCATTCCTTATACTTCACAGCCGTCAATCAGGCTGCAAATAGCATTGTCATTCCCCGTAGGGGCGCCCCTACGGGGAATGCTGTTCTTTACTTGACGGCTATGGTATTATTACTGGGCCTTTTGAAACTGCTCTATCAACAAGGTTACATTTGCCGTAAACAAACGCGCAGAGATTGCCAGCAAAATAATCCCGAAGAACTTACGGATAACATAAATCCCCCCTTTTCCCAAGAATCGTTCGATACGATCCGTCAGTTTCAACACTACATACACCCACACCATATTCAGTATCAAGGCTATAACGATGTTAACAGGAGCATACTCCGAGCGCAAGGAAAGCAACGTAGTAAATGCCCCCGCACCTGCCAGCAGCGGAAAGACCAGCGGAACCAATGTTGCCTCCTTGATAGGTCCCTGATTCTTAAAGATTTCAATATCCAGAATCATTTCCAGAGACATTAGAAAAATAACAAAAGCACCCGCCACGGCAAACGAGGCAATATCTACCTGAAATAACTTCAGCATCATATCCCCCGCATAAAAGAAACCAATCAACAAAGCAAAAGAAATACCAGTTGCCTTATTTGCATTTACATTTCTACCTTTCTGCTTCAGATTCAATATGATAGGTATAGATCCGATAATATCAATAACAGCAAAGAGCACGATAAACGCACTTAAAAATTCCTGAAAGTCAAATGATCCAAACATAAACTCCTCCTTTTTTGGGTGCAAATATATTTATTTTTTATACAGCCCGCAAGTTTTCTGCTTTTAAACATTAGGAGACGGTAAGAAACAATAAAAAAAACAAAAGTTCCCCGGCCTATAAATAATAAATCTCGTTTTATCGTTACTTTTGTGTGTTAAACTATAACTTAACGAACATTAGAACGTATGGAAATAACAATGTATGATACACTTTTACAACTCCCTCTCTTTCAGGGATTATGTAAAAATGACTTCACCAATATCATAGGCAAGGTAAAATTACATTTTCGTAAATACAATGCCGATGATATCATTGTGGAGCAAGGATCACCTTGCACTCAATTAATCTTTCTCTTAAATGGGGAGATCATCTCCCAAGCAACCGATAACCAACATTCATACTCATTATTTGAAACATTTGGAAGTCCTTTCGTTATAGAGCCTTACTCGCTATTCGGCATGCAGACCAGCTATACTGCGACCTACAAGGCACGTACAGATATCAATGTGGTGACCATAGACAAGTCATTCGTTTTGAACGAACTGAATAACTACGAAATCTTCCGCCTTAACTATTTAAATATTCTGAGTAACCGGGCACAAGTAGCCTATGAAAAATTATGGAACAGTCACATAGGCAGTACAGAAGAAAAGATACTGAACTTCCTGTTACTCCGTTCCATGAAACCCGAAGGAGAAAAAAATCTTAAAATCAAGATGGAAGATCTGGCAAGCCTGATAGATGAGACACGAATCAATGTGTCAAAAGTGCTGAATGATTTACAGGAGCAGGGGCTAGTGCAGCTCAGTAGAAAAGAAATCTCCATCCCGGCATTGGAAAAGCTGATAGAAAGAAGCAACTAAATTGGATAACCCTTCATAAATACAAAAAGCACAGGCATTTCTGCTTGTGCTTTTTTATTTTTAACCTATCTATTTAATATACTTTGTTAAATAAGTAAATAGAATGAGGATAGTGATACTTTTTTTTAGCAAATTTGTAAATCAAATAAAATAGTGCTATGACTGAAAATAAAAATCCATTTTTAAAACCCTATAATACTCCTCATGATACAGCTCCGTTCCATCTTATCAAGATAGAACATTATGAACCGGCTTTGCTGGAGGGCATGAAAGAACAAAATGAGGAAATTGATGAGATTGTTAACAATCCGGAAGCCCCGACTTTTCAGAACACCATTGTTGCTCTGGAAAAATCGGGTGCATTACTGGATCGTGTAACTACCGTATTCGGCAACTTGATGAGTGCCGAAACTAGTGACGAAATGCAGGAATTGGCAGAAAAAATGATGCCCATATTGTCCGAACATAGTAATAACATCAGCCTGAACGAGAAATTATTTGTCCGGATAAAGGCGGTTTATGACCAAAAAGACCTGTTAGAACTGAAAGGTGAAGATGCCATGTTGCTGCAAAAGACCTATGACGGCTTTGTGAGAAGCGGTGCAAATCTGACCGGTGAAGCGAAAGAAAAGTTCCGCCAACTGAATACGGAGTTAAGTATACTAACTCTTCGTTTTTCACAAAACCTGTTGAAAGAAACCAATAACTACGAACTGTCCCTGACGGAAAAAGAATTAGAAGGTCTGCCCAAAAGCTCTTTGGAAAACTATGCCCAAACAGCAAAAGACAAAGGAAAAGATGGCAATATCATTACCTTGGATGCTCCCAGTTTTGTTCCTTTCATGAAGTATTGTAACGACCGCTCGCTACGCCGGAAACTGTACATGGCTTACAATACCCAATGCACACATGATAACGAATACAACAATATCGCTATCATCAAACAACTGGTAAATATCCGTATGGAACTGGCCCACTTGCTGGGTTTCCCCACTTTTGCCGAATATAAACTGAAAAAACGCATGGCCGAAACAAGCGATGCGGTATATAAACTGCTCAACCAGTTACTGGAAGCTTATACACCTGCCGCCCGCAAAGAAGTGGATGAAGTAGAAGCGTTGGCACGTGAACTGGAAGGAGATGATTTCCAAATGATGCCGTGGGACTGGGCGTATTATTCAGAAAAACTGAAAAACAAAAAGTTCAATCTGAATGAAGAGGAACTACGCCCTTATTTTGAGTTGAGCCAAGTTGAAAAAGGAGTATTCGGTCTTGCCACTCGCCTATATGGTATCACGTTCAAAGAAAACAAGGAAATTCCGGTTTATCATCCCGATGTAAAGGCTTACGAAGTATTCGACAAAGATGGCAGTTTTCTGGCGGTGCTTTATACCGACTTTCATCCCCGTGCCGGAAAACGCTCGGGCGCATGGATGACCAGTTATAAGGAACAATGGATAGAAAATGGCATCAATAGCCGCCCCCATGTATCTGTCACGATGAACTTTACCAAGCCATCGGCAGAAAAACCGGCATTGTTGACATTCTCAGAAGTAAACACTTTCCTGCACGAGTTTGGACACGCTTTGCACGGAATGTTTGCCAATACCACTTACCCAACCATGAGCGGTACCAGCGTATATTGGGATTTCGTGGAACTTCCATCGCAAATCATGGAAAACTTCACCATCGAAAAGGAATTCCTGAATACATTCGCCAAACATTACCAAACCGGAGAACCTATACCTGCCGAACTGATTCAGAAGATTGTAGACGCATCCAACTTTAATGTAGCCTACGCCTGTCTGCGCCAAGTTAGTTTCGGGCTGCTGGATATGGCATGGTATACCCGTCAGGAGAAGTTTGACGGTGATGTTCGCGCCTATGAAAAAGAAGCTTGGAAAAAAGCTCAGATACTGCCCGGAGTAGAAGACGCTTGTATGTCTGTACAATTCTCGCACATCATGGCAGGTGGGTATTCTGCCGGATATTACAGCTATAAATGGGCGGAAGTATTGGATGCAGATGCATTCTCTCTGTTTAAAGAAAAAGGCATTTTCAACCAGGAAACCGCCTCTTCTTTCCGCGAAAATATTCTTTCAAAGGGAGGAACGGAACATCCCATGACCCTTTACAAGCGTTTCCGCGGACAAGAGCCCAGCATCCATGCATTGCTGAAAAGAAACGGAATAATCAACTAAAAACTAAACGATATGAAACTAAAGTTTATTCTTTATTTGCTGATAGCGCTCCCCTTTTTAGGAAGTTGCAATAATGAAGATGATGTAGAAGAAATCTTTGCAAGCGGCACATGGTATGTAGTAAATTACTACGGAAAAGCTAATTGGGACAAAAGAAACGGAGAACCTAAATACAAGGCTACAGACAAGGAAGGAAGAGCTGCTTTGGAAGTAATCAGCAAATTTACCCTTGTATTCAAGACGGACGGTTCACTGGAAGGAAGTATGCAGAATGGAAGCTTCAAAGGAACCTGGCAAGCTGATGGCAAAGACCGTACCATCAGGCTGGATATTGAAGGAAATCCCAATACATCCAATTATAATGGAGAATATATAAATGCCTTAAGAAACGCTGCCTTTTATCAAGGTGATAGTAATTTTATCATGCTGGGACCGGAAGATAAAAAAACATATATTCAGTTCAAACATAACTAATGCATGGAAACCAAAGAAGAAAAACGACTTAAACTCGACAAAAGATACATCCGCATGGCCAGCATTTGGGCGGAAAACTCATATTGTGAACGCCGCCAGGTGGGGGCACTGATTGTTAAAGACAAGATGATCATTTCCGACGGATACAACGGCACTCCCGCAGGATTCGAAAATGTATGTGAAGATACCAGCGGAATGACCAAACCCTATGTGCTGCACGCCGAAGCGAATGCTATCACCAAAATAGCGCGAAGCAACAACAGCAGTGACGGAGCAACCATGTATGTCACCGCATCTCCTTGCATAGAGTGTGCCAAACTCATTATCCAGGCAGGAATCAAACGAGTGGTCTACTCGGAAAAATATCGCTTGGAAGACGGGCTTGACTTATTGAAACGCGCAAATATTGAAGTGATTTACATCAATCCCAACGAATAATAGTAAAAAAGATATGAGCAAGAATCGAACATCCCGTTTTATGCCGGTAATCGTTGCCGTGAGCATCGTAGCCGGAATACTGATTGGAACTTTTTATGCCAACCATTTCTCAGGCAACAGACTGGGCATCATCAACACTTCATCCAACAAACTGAATGCGCTGTTGCGCATCATTGACGACCAATATGTAGACACCGTAAACATGGGTGAACTGGTAGAGGATGCCATGCCGCAGATTCTAGGAGAACTGGACCCCCACTCTTCCTATATTCCGGCAAAAGACCTGGAAGCGGTAAACTCCGACTTGAAAGGCAGTTTCAGCGGAATAGGTATTCAGTTTACCATTCAGCAGGACACCATCCATGTAAACAGTGTCATCCAGGGCGGACCGTCTGAAAAGGTGGGTCTGATGGCAGGTGACCGCATTATCGAAGTTGATGACAGTGCCTTTGTAGGTAAAATTGTCACTAATTACGAATCCATGAAAAGACTGAAAGGCCCGAAAGGCAGTGAGGTAAAACTTGGCATTTACCGACCGGGAGAAAAAGAAACGCTGCATTTCACTATTGTCCGTGGCGACATACCGGTGAAAAGCATAGATGCTGCTTATATGCTGAACGACAAGTTCGGTTACATAAAGGTGAACAAGTTCGGCGAAACAACTTATCCCGAATTGCTGATTTCACTGGCCAAACTAAATCAGTCAAACTGTGAGGGAGTAGTTATTGACTTGCGCGGCAATACCGGAGGCTATATGGGTGCGGCCATTCAGATGGTCAATGAATTCCTGCCAAAGAACAAACTGATTGTTTATACACAAGGACGGAAATCTCCACGTGAAAACTACACATCTAATGGAACCGGAAGCAGCCAGAAAATGCCTGTCGTAGTCTTGATGGACGAAGGTTCGGCTTCTGCCAGTGAGATTTTCGCCGGAGCCATTCAGGACAATGACCGTGGTACTATCATCGGACGCCGTTCTTTCGGAAAGGGACTGGTGCAGCAGCCTATTGACTTCAGTGACGGTTCGGCTATCCGCCTGACGATTGCCCGTTACTATACTCCATCCGGACGCTGCATACAAAAACCTTATGTGAAAGGTAATGACGCAAACTATGAAATGGATATCCTTACCCGCTACGAACACGGAGAATTCTTCTCACAAGACAGTATCAAGCAGGATGAAAGCCAGATATTTGAAACTTCTTTAGGACGCCCTGTTTATGGCGGAGGCGGTATCATGCCCGATATTTTCGTACCACAGGATACCACCGGTGTAACTTCATACTATCGTATGGCAATGAACCGCGGACTGACTATTCAATTCGCTTTCCAGTACACAGACAATCATCGTGCCGAATTACAAAAATATGAAACTGAAGAGGGTTTGTTGCAATACTTGAAGCGTCAGAACATTCTGGAACAATTCGCCCGTTTTGCCGAAAGCAAAGGATTGAAGCGCCGCAATATATTGATGTACAAATCACAAAAATTGTTCGAAACGAACTTATACGGAAACATCATTTATAACATGCTGGGCATGGAAGCTTATATAGAATACCTGAATAAGAGTGACAAACCCGTCCTCAAAGCATTGGAAATATTAGACAAGGGCGAATCATTCCCCAAAGCTCCTGAACAACCCATAGAACAGAACGTAAGCGATGAAGGAACTAAAAAAACAACTGCGCAAGCAGATAGCGCAAGAAAAGAGCCGTCACGACATCACCGAATTAACGATGAAGTCCGTTGCATTGCTTGAGAAACTGGAACAGCATCCCAAGTTTGCATCGGCCCATACCGTCCTGCTCTATTATTCATTGGGGGACGAAGTACAGACACATGATTTCGTCGAGAAATGGTACCGGCAGAAAACAATTTTACTGCCGGTAGTCAAAGGGGACGTACTGGAACTTCGTATTTATGCAGGCAAACAAAGTTTGAAAACCGGTGAAGCTTATCACATAGAGGAACCGACGGGAGAAACATTTACAGCGTATGAGAAGATAGACTTCTCCATCATACCGGGAGTTTCTTTCGACACTCAAGGCAACCGGTTGGGAAGGGGGAAAGGATATTATGACAAATTACTGCCTCTGCTTCATTCCTATAATATAGGTATATGCTATGGTTTTCAAGTAAGCGAAAAAATACCTGCCGAACCTTTTGACCAGGTCATGAATGAGGTTTGGACAGAGAATGGAAGACTAATGTAGAGGTGAAAATTATTCCATGCTGTAGCATGGAATAATTTTCATGTTAACGAAAAATGATATTAACTATCACCTGGGCACCCACCTGTTTATTTAGATTCTTCACTAACAAATCACGCCCCATCATCAACTCCTGACGAAGTACGGAAGAAGTGAGGTGCACATACAATATTTGGTTCTTGATATAAAGATTACTGGTATATTTAGTAATGGCAGGCCCCACCACATCTTTCCATGCCTGTATCAGACGATATTCGTTCAGTGGTGCCTCCAAAGCATTCTGTCGGAAGAATTTCCGAATCATCTCCCCTATTTGTTCCGCATCATTACGTTTCATTCAGCCACTTCCTTTCTCTCAGTCACATTTCCGCCTTCCACAGAAAAGACTCTGTATTCCCTTTCTATCTTCTTCAGTATTTTATCCAGATGATCCCTGTTGGTATCCGTAATAAAAATCTGTCCGAAACTATCTCCGGCTACTAGTTTCACAATCTGCTCCACACGGGAAGCATCCAGTTTATCAAAGATATCATCCAATAATAATAAAGGAGTGGCATTGCTTCCCGTTTTCTTTAGAAAATCAAACTGAGCCAGTTTCAAAGCAATAAGATAAGTTTTATTCTGTCCTTGTGAACCTTCCCTCTTTATCGGGAAATCACCCAGTTGCATCACCAAGTCATCTTTATGGATGCCCCTCAGCGAATACCCCATAATGCGGTCACGCTGGCGGTTCTCCTTAATAATATCCAGCAAACTTCCATTCATGGCATGAGACTCATACGCTAAGTTCACTTTCTCTTTATCCTGCGAAATATAAGAATAGAAAGACTGGAAAGTAGGAATAAATTCGGCTATAAACTCACTACGCTTCTTGAAGACAATCTCACCTGTAGACGCCATCATCTCCTCCCATACCACCATCAGTTCTTCATCGGGTTCCTGTTCCGATTTCAGCAATGCGTTGCGCTGCGCCAACGCCTTATTATAACGTATCAGTGCATCCAGGTATTCCTTGTCATATTGCGAAATCACCACATCCATGAAACGGCGGCGCTCCTCACTTCCACCTGCAATCAGTTCGGCATCAGCAGGAGAAACCATCACCAAGGGAATAAAACCGATATGGTCCGACAAACGGCTGTATTCCTTCTTGTTCCGCTTGAACTGCTTCTTTTGGCGGCGCTTCAAGCCACAATATACTTCTTCGGGATCACTCTGATCCGTCTCATAGAAACCTTGAATCACAAAGAAATCACCCTCATGGCGGATATTTTGCGAATCAATAGGATTCGTGGCACTTTTACAGAATGAAAGATAATAAACCGCATCCAGCAGATTCGTCTTCCCCATACCGTTTTGTCCGATAAAACAATTCATCTTCGGCGAGAATTCCAGTTCTGCCTGCTCCAGGTTTTTATAATTCAATATCGAGATGCGTTTCAGTATCATAGAACTTCTGTTTAATTGAGGATACAAAATTAGGGATAAAAACGGGAAAAACTAAAAAAATATGCCCGTAAATTTCATTAATACATAGAAATAAACTACTTTTGCTGACCGAAAAAGTATATCCGAAAAATAATAAAAAAGTAAATATAAAAATGGCAGAACAAAAACACACTCAGGACCCATTGGATATGGAAGAAGCACTGAGTACCTCAGAAGCATTCCTTATCAAGTACAAAGGAAAAATCCTTGGAACTATTGCAGCAGTCGTGATTATCATAGCTGGTTTCATGGGATACAAGCATTTTATTTCTGAACCCAATGAAATTAAAGCTTCAGAAGCCTTATTTAAAGGAGAACAATATTTCGGAACTGACAACTTTGAAACGGCATTGAACGGTGATAGCATTGGCTATAAAGGTTTCCTTAAAGTTGCGGACGAATTCAGCGGAACAGCTGCCGGTAATCTGGCGAATGCTTATGCAGGTATCTGCTATGCACAGTTAGGGAAATATGAAGACGCAGTGAAGTATCTGGATAAATTCAGCGCTAAAGACCAATTGGTAAGCCCCGCTATCTTGGGAACTATCGGTAACTGTTATGCTGAGATGGGACAATTGGACAAAGGAGCCGGAACATTACTGAAAGCAGCAGACAAAGCAGACAGCCAGGCCTTGAGCCCTATCTATTTGATCCAGGCAGGCCAGTTGTTCGAAAAACTGGGAAAGAACAGTGAAGCTGTGAAGGCTTACACACTGGTAAAGGAAAAATACTTCAACTCTTACCAGTCAATGGATATCGATAAGTACATCGAACGTGCATCTATCAAATAAGAAAAGGAATATACCTTAATGATATAAAGAGGTTGTCTGCACCTATGTACAGATAACCTCTTTCTTTTATTAAACCCTATTAAAAATTAAAAACAATGGCAACAGCGTATCATAACTTGTCCGATTACGATTTTAACTCAGTCCCCAGTGCAGAAAGCATGCGTTTCGGTATCGTGGTTTCCGAGTGGAACAGCAACATCACCGGCCCTTTATTGGAAGGTGCCGTAACGACCTTGAAGAAACATGGTGCAAAGGATGAAAATATTCTGGTGCAAACAGTGCCCGGAAGCTTTGAACTGATTTTCGGCTCCGCACAAATGATAAAGAGTGGAAAAATAGATGCAGTGATTGCAATAGGTTGCGTAGTCCGCGGCGATACTCCACACTTTGACTATGTATGCGCCGGTACAACCCAGGGCATTGCCCAACTGAATGCCGAGGGAGATATTCCCGTTATTTATGGTTTGATTACCACCAACACCATGCAACAGGCTGAAGACCGTGCCGGTGGAAAACTAGGCAATAAAGGCGATGAATGTGCAATAACGGCCATCAAAATGCTCGATTTTAAGCAGAAATTGTAGAAAACACAGGTTTTTTGAAAAAAAGTTCCTGTATAATTTGCATATTCAAAAAAAAGCCGTACCTTTGCATCGCAATTGAGAAACAAACTTACTCAATGAGAGAATTGAGATAGAATCTTAAGAGCGAATGGGCAAATACCAGAGTGGCCAAATGGGGCAGACTGTAAATCTGCTGTCTTTCGA
>CAVJPC010000066.1:0-3868 GCA_963651205.1 Bacteroidaceae bacterium | reverse complement strand
GAATGAGGAGGTGCTCCCCCAGAGCGACCCCCGCTTTTTGCTGCGCAGGGGGACGGCTTCGGGGTATGCCGAGGTGGATTTCCTGGCGTTGAACGGACACCGTTACCGCTCGCGTTGGTCAGTGGGACGTGCCCGCGACAAGGAGAACGGACGTTTACAGAGTCCCCGCGTTACATTACATAATATAGATAAAGAGGAAGAGGAGCAGGGAACGCGTTCCGAACTGCAAGCCCGCGTTGTCGAACTGATCGGCCTGACCTTCGAGCAGTTTACGCGTTCGGTCTTATTGGCGCAGAATGATTTTTCCACCTTTCTGAAAGCAGAACAGGGAGAGAAAGCTTCCCTGTTGGAGAAGCTGACGGGGACAGAGCTCTATTCTGCTATCTCGCGAACGATCTTTGAAAAGAATGCCGTAGCCAAAGAGGCCTACGATAAGATACAGGCCCGTATTCAGGGAATCGAACTGCTGACGGAGGAGGTGGAACAGGAGTTGCAGGCCCGCCTGAAGGAGTCCGAAGCTTCTCTGCTGGCGTTGGAAAAGGCGAAAGCCGAACAACAGACATTGCAGGAAGCCGTTAAATCGACCGAGCAGCAGATCGCTACCCGGCAGACCCAGCAGAAAGACGCTGCCGCTAAACTGGAAAAGGCGACCGAACTGCTGAATGCCGCCCGGAAGGATTACGAGCAGGGATTGGTCGAGGAGCAACGTTCCGAATCGGAGTTCAAGGCTTTGCAACAGGAGTTACAGCAGGCTCGCGGACTGGATGTGCGTCTCGATGAGGTAACCCGTTCGGTGAAAGAAACGGAAACCCGCCTGCGAGATGTGCTCCGGCGGCAGAAGGAGGGAGAGGATAAACTGAAAGCCGCCCGGACCCGACAACAACAAAGCCTGGCCGAGATTACGCGCCTGACCGACTGGCGCGAACGGTATCGTAGCAAGGAGAGTATTGCCGAACAGTTGGCTGCTTTGCTGTTGCATCTTGATGCAGCTTCCGCAAGCCGTCACACAATGGAAAAGGCCGTGAAAACAATCACTTCCGTTAAACGGGAGGCGGAACGTCAGGCAGCACAACTTGTCACTGTTCAGCGCACAATAGAAAGCAAACAACTGGCTTTGCGAAAGACAGAAGATGCTAAAGTTAAACTGGAACAAACCCAAAAAGAAACCGATATAACCGAACTGGATAAACAGATGGATGCTGTTCGTGTGGAACGTGAGAATCTGTTGGTGGAACAGGCCCGGCAGGCTGTTAGCGGGGATGTTTTGGAGTTGCGGGAGAAATTGCAGGAAGGGAAACCTTGTCCGGTTTGCGGGAGTACGCATCATCCGGTAATGGAGGGTGACACACCCCCTGCCCCCTCTCAAGAGGGGAGCCAGATACCTCTTGTTGCAACTGATGGTAACTTTTCCCCTCTTGAGAGGGGGCAGGGGGTGTGTGATAATCCCATCACACAGGCTATCGCTACAATGACTTTACAAATCCAGCAATTGAATGCCCGTAAAGCGGCCTATACCGCTAATGAAAAGCAACTGAGCCTGCATCAACAGCAACTCTTGCAGTTACATAAGGAGCTTACCGAGGCCGACCATACCCGTACAGATTTGCAGGGACGCCAGAAACTGGCTGAGACGCAGATAACCCGTGAAGAAGCGATTCGTGTGGAAAGCCGGGAGACGCTGGAGAAGTCCCTCTCCGCCGCCAACCGCCTTTTCGGGAATGACGAATGGCAAAAAGCCTGGCAACAGGACCCGGACTCTTTCCGGGATACTTTAACCTCCTTTGCCCGCCAGTGGCACGACAATACGGAAAAGCTGCAACAACTGCAACGGGAGCAGAGTGCCCAAAAAGCCGAATGCGAATCGTACGCCTCTTTCCTCCCTTCGCTGACTAAAGAAGTAGAAGTGTCTACCCTGCGTCATGACAAGAACCGTTCCGAACTTACCGCGCTTCGGGCCGAACGTTCTAAACTGCTTGCCGGTAAGCCTGCCGACCAGGTTGAACAGGATTACAACCGTCGGAAAGAGGAATTGAAAGAACGGATGAAGCGTTTGCAGACTGTCCAGACTGAACAGTCCGGTATTGCCGACCAGCTACGGGGCATTGCCGGACAGATAGCGCAGGATCTGCAAAAGGCTTCCGACGATCTCGTCGTCCGGCAAAAAGCGTTGGCCGATTGGACTGAGGCTTGGAATACAGCTCACGACAATGAGCCGCTGGAACTCCTTCTTCCCCGCATTACCCAGGAAAAGAACGAATATGCTTTCCGCCTGCGTACCCAGGCCGAGAATAAACAGAAGATTGCAAGCCAGCAGGAGGAACTGAATGCCTGCCGCTTGGAAAGTGAACGCTGGGCGAAGCTGAATGAGCTGGCGGGCTCGGCCGATGGTGCCAAGTTCCGCCGGATTGCCCAGGGATATACGCTGGACGTATTACTCAGCTATGCAAATGTGCAGTTGCGTGACCTGAGCCGCCGTTACCGGTTGGAGCGGGTGCCTGAAACACTGGCTTTGCAGGTGATCGACCGGGATATGTGCGACGAGATCCGTACGGTGCATAGCTTGTCGGGCGGTGAGTCTTTCCTTGTATCGCTGGCGCTGGCACTCGGTTTGTCGTCCCTTTCTTCCAACCGGATGAAGGTGGAGAGTCTTTTCATCGACGAGGGATTCGGTTCGCTGGATGCCGATACCCTGCGTATAGCTATGGATGCTTTGGAAAGCCTGCGTACACAAGGACGTAAGATCGGAGTGATCTCGCATGTACAGGAAATGACGGAACGTATTCCGGTGCAGATACGGGTGAGCCGTGCGGGGAATGGAAGGAGCTTTCTGGAGGTTGTATGAATAAAGTAAAAACAAAAAGAGAATGTGACACTAGACCACATTCTCTTTTTGTTGTAATTGTATCTGACTGTCTTAATAGACTTATTGTAAATCGAGACCTAAGTCGAATGCTTCTGTTGCATCCCAATTAGAGCTGATGGATGTCAATAGCATACCAGCCATAGCCGCTTCAGCCGGAATGATCCCTGCCGTACTCAACATATTCCATATATTTAATAGGTCGGAAGAACCGTCACGCATTTTCATGATCGGATCAAATGTAGCCTTGTCAAGATAGAGATAAGTATGACCGTTTTCTGTCTTTACATTCATCGGTATTCCATTAATAGTCCAATTCTGCAATAAAGCGATTGTTTCATCGCTGATAGGAATTTCAATTCCAAGCATAGTGCCTAATAAACCTTTTAATGTTGCAGGATCACTTGACATGATCTGATTAATGATCCCTGACATACCTTCTGCATCACTGCCCATAACCTGTGTGATGATATTGCCAAGATCCAGTTTCGTATACAACTTTCCATCCTTATGAAACCAATAAGCGAGATGCTTGGGAGCATCCAACCAACCGGAAGTTGGGAAAAGTGCTTCTGCTGTTTCTTTTGCCGGAGACTGGAATATCCAACTCTGGTCGAATGTAACTCCTTTACCTTTCATATATTCTGCCGTGATTGTACCGTCAGTACCTAAAGTAACGGAGTTTAATACTTGCGGAAGAAGAATACCGAAAAGACCTCTGAACATTGCTCCGTAAGAAGTTCCGTAATCCGAAGAAGAAGTGACACAAACGTAATTAACATAACCTGCACCGGCAAGTACGGCACTCGGATTTGTATGTCCGTTATATTCAAGTTCTCCTGTTGTATAATCTGCCAGATTATATGTTTTAGCCCAACCATTCGGGTCATTCATAACGACCGTTAGTTTTAGCGTCATTACTTCGTCTTTTACAGAGCCGGTATATTCTACGTTTGCATTGGTGGTAGTTGCTGTTCCGGAGAATTCGCTTTTTACCACTTTGATATC
>CAVJPC010000065.1:0-12117 GCA_963651205.1 Bacteroidaceae bacterium | reverse complement strand
TGGTATTCTTGTTGAGGTAGACAATTGGTATTCTTGTTGAGGTAGACAATTGGTATTCTTGTTGAGGTAGACAATTGGTAGACAATAGTATCACAACTCCCCTCCTTCTGGAAGGAGGGGTGCCCGCAGGGCGGGGTGGTAGGTTCTTTCGGAGATTGATGATTATTAATGAACTGTAGGCTTACCTACCACCTCCCCCTACGGGGACTCCTCCTTCCAGAAGGAGGAGAGTGGAGATACTACCATTTAACTAGTCATACTACCATTTAACCACTCATACTACCATTTAACTAGTCATTTACGAATTGTCAAAACAAAGCCCAGTGCGTGTCAAAACAAAGCCCAGTGCATGTCACAACGTTACCCAGTGCATGTCACAACGTTGCCAAGGGCTTGACACAACAATGCCAAAGGCGTGTCACAACAGTGTCAAGGGCTTGGCACGACTCTGGCAAAGGCTTGTCAGAAACGTGATACCAGCTTGTCATGAACAAGGCAACTATTACTTAGAATAATAAACAGTGCCCGACTATCAATCATTCCCTATATTAGATATGATCAAACAGAGAATATTCATCTTATTAATGGTATGCAGCATTGGTTTCGTGAAGAACGCCGCAGCCTCCTCCTACGTTAAAAACCCCGTAGATTACGTCAATCCGTACATGGGAAATGTCAGTCATCTACTGGTTCCCACCTATCCCATCGTGCATCTGCCCAACAGTATGCTCAGGGTCTATCCGCAACGGGGAGACTATCTATCGGATAAAATTCACGGTTTGCCACTATTGCAAATCAGTCATCGCGGTTCTTTTGTATTCAACCTTTCTCCCTTTCAGGGCGAAGAGTCGGAGCTGAAGCGTGTGTTCGATTATGATTATGACAATGAGTCCATAAAGCCCTATCATTATCAAGTTGACTTGTGTGATCAGCAGCTTCATGCCGAGTTTGCTCCTTCCCATCAGTCTGCCATTTATCATTTCGACTATAAGCAGACCGCAAAGAAGCCTTACCTCGTATTCAATGGCGGCAACGGTGAAATGGAAATTAACGGGAATGTGATCTCCGGTTATCAGAATATATGGAATAATCTACGGGTTTATATTTATATGGAGATGGATGTGAAGCCGGAGCATGCCGGTATCTTTCAGTCCGGGCAATGGAAAAAAGACGTGCAGAAAGTGCAAGGCGAAGGCTTGTGCATCGTGGCATCGTGGCCGTCGGCTTCGCTATCGCTCAATGTTCGCTACGGAGTTTCGTATATCAGCGTGGAACAGGCGAAAAGAAACCTGCAACGGGAGATACGAACTTATAACCTGAAAGAAGTAGTCGCCGCCGGACGCCGTATCTGGAATGCCGAACTGGGTAAGATTCAAGTGGCAGGCGGCACGGAGAACGATCGCCATGTGTTTTACACCTCTCTCTACCGATGCCTCGAACGCCCGGTAAACATCAGTGAAGACGGACGTTACTTTAGCGTATACGACAATAAAGTACACGAAGACGAAGGCCATGCCTATTATACAGACGACTGGATTTGGGACAGCTATCGCGCCGCCCATCCCTTGCGACTGTTGATAGACCCGAAACGGCAGATAGACATCATCCACTCTTTCTCCAGAATGGCGGAACAGGGCAATGATCATTGGCTCCCCAACTTCCCTGAAGTGACCGGCGATTCCCGCCGAATGAACTGCAATCACGGTGTATCCGTATTGGCAGATGCGTGGTATAAAGGCGTGCGCAACTTCGATTTGCAGAAGATGTACGGCTTTGCCAAAGCATCGATAGAAGAAAAGACATTAGCCCCGTGGTCGAGTGCCAAGGCGGGGTGGTTAGATCGGTTCTATCAAGAGAAAGGATACATACCGGGGCTTGCCGAAGGCGAGAAAGAAACAGTGCCCGAAGTAAATTCTTTTGAGAAACGGCAATCGGTAGCCGTGACGTTGGGAACTGCCTACGATCAATGGTGTCTGGCACGCATTGCTGAGGCTTTAGGATTGAAAGAGGAATCGAGTCATTACTATACTTGTTCTCACAACTACCGTAATTTATTCAATCCGAAGACTTCCTTTTTTCATCCCAAAGACAAAGACGGCCATTTTATAGAACCGTTCGACTACCGTTTCTCCGGCGGCATGGGTGCTCGCGAATATTATGGAGAGAATAATGCATGGGTCTATCGCTGGGATGTTCAGCACAATGCCGGTGATTTAGTAAAGCTGATGGGTGGTCCGCAACAGTTTGTCCGCAACTTAGACGCTACTTTCAGTGAATGGCTGGGCAAGTCGAAGTATGAATTCTACGCCCAACTGCCCGATCATACAGGAAACGTGGGACAGTTCTCGATGGGTAATGAGCCTTCGTTGCATATACCTTATATGTATAACTTCGCACAAGCACCGTGGAAGACACAGAAGCGGATTCGTTCTCTGGTTCACCAGTGGTTTAGGAATGACTTGATGGGAATGCCCGGAGATGAGGACGGGGGCGGACTTTCTTCGTTTGTCGTCTTCTCCATGATGGGATTTTATCCCGTCACGCCCGGTTTGCCGGTCTATCATATAGGTAGTCCTTTCTTCTCTGCCGTGAAAGTGAAGTTGGAGAATGGAAAGACAATCGAAATAGTAGCCCGCAATTGCTCAACGGATAATAAATACATTCAATCGGCAAGAATCAATGGTAAATCTTGGAACAAGCCGTGGTTTAATCATGCAGACATCAAAGATGGCGGTAAGCTAGAGTTTGAAATGGGTAATCAATGTAATACGGAATGGGGAGCGGATGCAGATGCGGTGCCTCCTTCTTTCAAAGAATACGAATATTAATAAGATATATATCACATGAAAGTAAAATGTCTATATTTGTTGAGTCTATTAGCTCTAAACAGTATGCTTGTAAATGCACAGAAAGCAGAAGTCTATACTTCGTCGGAAGAAGCAAAGTGGCAGCAAACATCCGTTGAAGTCAGTAAACAGAAAACACCGGAAGCGGATATTGTCATCTCCACCTCCAAAGATCAAGTGATCGACGGCTTCGGAGGAACTTTCAGCGAACTTGGCTGGGATGCTTTGTCTTTATTGTCGGAAGAACAGCGCAACGAAGTATTGCGTGAACTCTTCGGTCCCGACGGGATGAGGTTCACCTTCTGTCGCATCCCCCTTGGTGCCAATGACTTTGCCCGCGATTGGTATAGCTTCAATGAGACTCCGGGAGACTTTGAAATGAAGAACTTCAGCATAGAGCGAGATAAAACCGCGATGATTCCATACGTAAAGGCAGCTTTATCCTTCAATCCCAACCTCAAACTGTGGGCATCCCCGTGGAGCCCCCCTGTGTGGATGAAGCGGACAAAGCATTATGCCACCGCCCCCGGCGACCGTAACGACTTTACCGAAAAGAATGAAGTGGCAGGCGACCACTTTATTCAAGAACCGGAGTATCTGACGGCATACGCACTTTACTTCTCGAAGTTTCTCGATGCTTATAAAGAAAACGGGATCAACGTCTCGATGTTGCAGTTCCAGAACGAGCCTTATACGAAGCACCAATGGCCCAACTGTAGCTGGATACCCGAGTCGATGGCAAACTTCATCGGAAAGTATCTCGGTCCCGCCATATCAAAGAAACATCCCGGCGTAGAGTTATGGTTCGGCACGTTCAACTGCAACAAGATGGAAGACCTCGACTGTGTGATGCAAAACCGCGATGCCGCTAAATACCTCCGCGGCATAGGTCTGCAATGGGAAGGAAAAGACATTGTAGGAGACATACACCGCAAGTATCCCGCCATGAAACTGATGCAGACCGAGAACGAATGCGGCGGCGGAAGCATCGACTGGGCAGCGGCAGAGCATACGTTCGATCTGCTGCAAGCATACCTCAACGGCGGAGTCAACTCTTATATGTATTTCAATATGGTACTTCAAGACGAAGGAGCCAGCTCATGGGGCTGGAAGCAAAACTCATTGATACGGGTGGACTCGCGCACAAGAAAGGTGACCTACACTCCGGAGTTCTATTTAATGAAGCACCTGACCCACTTCGTGAAGCCGGGCGCCAAGAGACTAAAGGTAGAGAAAGGCGAAAATGTACTGGCATTCCGCAATCCGGACGGACAGATCGTCATACTCTGCGTCAACAAAGACAAAGAAGAACGCAACCTTGTTCTGTCTTATAAGAAATCGGCTATCCAGGTCAAACTGAGTGGTAAAACATTTAATACGATACTAATTTAATCATCATAGACTATGAAATTATTGAAACGATTAAGCTGTTCATTTGCCTTGATGGCATTGCCGTTACTGGCGCAGGCGCAAAACGGAAATGAACTCTTCCGAGATATGAACGCTCCCCAGCATGAACGAATACTCGATTTATTGTCCCGGCTCACGGTAGAAGAGAAAATCTCTCTGTTGGTGAACGATGCGAGAGCGATATCCCGTCTGAACATCGATAAGTATAATCATGGCAACGAGGCATTGCACGGCATAGTTCGCCCGGGTGAATTTACCGTGTTTCCACAAGCCATCGGTCTGGCAGCGATGTGGAATCCGGAACTGTTGCATGAAGTTTCTTCCGCCATCTCCGATGAGGCTCGCGGCAGATGGAAAGAACTCGATTTCGGCAAGAAGCAATTGGCAGGTGCAAGCGACCTTCTGACCTTCTGGTCGCCAACAGTGAATATGGCTCGCGACCCTCGTTGGGGACGCACACCGGAAACGTATGGTGAAGATCCTTATTTGAGCGGAGTGCTCGGCACTGCCTTTGTCACCGGTTTGCAGGGAGATCATCCACGGTATCTGAAAACCGTTTCTACTCCCAAGCATTTTGCCGCCAATAATGAGGAGCACAATCGGTCGAGCTGTAATGCCATCATCTCCGAGCGCGATTTACGCGAATACTATCTGCCCGCCTTCGAGCATTGCATCATAGATGGAAAGGCACAATCTATCATGATGGCATACAATGCCGTGAACGGTATCCCTTGCACGGTCAATACCTACCTGATTAAAAAGGTGCTTCGCGGAGACTGGGGATTCAACGGATACATCGTTTCGGATTGCAGTGCACCCGAATGGATGATCACGCAGCATAAGTATATAAAGGATCTGGAACTGGCAGCTACGTTGTCCGTCAAAGCCGGGCTGGACTTAGAATGCGGTAACCGCGTGTATGGAGAAGGGCTACTCAACGCCTACAAGAAATACATGGTGAGTGATGCTGACATTGACTCCGTAGCCTATCGGGTGCTTCGCGGAAGAGTGCTTTTGGGATTGTTTGACGATCCTTCTTTGAATCCGTATAATAAGATAGAACCCTCTGTGATAGGCTGCAAGAAGCATCAGGAGATGGCATTGGAGACTGCACGGCAGAGTATGGTGCTCTTGAAGAATGAAAAGAACTTCTTGCCGTTGAACCTGAAAAAGATAAAGTCGATAGCGGTGGTAGGAATCAATGCCGGACATTGCGAGTTCGGAGATTATAGCGGTAATCCGAAGAATGCACCGGTTTCTGTACTGGATGGCATTAAAAGTTATACCGACGAGGCAGGAGTGAAGGTGGTTTATGCTCCTTGGGTGTCGCCTACTACGGAGTTTGATCCTGTGACGAAGAACTACTTCCCAAACGGATTGAAGGTAGAGTATTATAAAAACGCCAGTCTGCAAGGCACTCCGTCGGTTCGCGTGGAAGAAGAGTTACTATACGATCCTGCTAGCAAGCCCGACCGTTTTCAACCGGAGGCACCGATGTCCATTCGGTGGACGGGAGTACTGAAACCCATCGTATCGGGCAGCTATACCTTAGGATTGAAGACGGACGACGGATGCAAACTGTTTCTTGACGGAAAGAAACTGATTGACTCGTGGACGGAACGCAGTGCTCAGATGGATCATGCAGTCATTGATCTGGAAGCCGGCAAAGAATATCATCTGCAAGTAGAGTATTTCGACAACGGTGGGCAATGCTTTGCCGGACTCTATTGGAAAGCTCCGCAAATAGATAATACGAACCGCTTGGCACAGTATGGAGATGCCGGGAAGGCTGCCCGCGAGTGTGATGTAACCGTAGCCGTTTTGGGAATCAACAAGTCGATCGAAAGAGAAGGGCAGGACCGCTATTCTCTCGAACTACCCCTCGACCAGCAAGAGTTTATTAAAGAACTGTATAAAGTCAATCCGAATACGGTAGTGGTATTGGTAGCAGGCAGTTCGCTGGCTGTCAACTGGATGGATGAACATATTCCGGCTATACTGAATGCGTGGTATCCGGGAGAGCAAGGAGGTAGTGCAGTGGCGGAAGTTTTGTTTGGAGACTATAACCCCGGTGGACGTTTACCGCTGACTTATTATAATTCGTTGGACGAACTTCCTGCATTCGATGACTACTCTGTGAAGAACAGAACGTATCAGTATTTTGAAGGAAAGCCGTTGTATGAGTTCGGCTATGGGTTGAGCTATACAAAATTCAAGTATAAGAATAAAGGCATTACAGTTGGAGATGAGGTGATAAACGTTGACTTTGAGATATCAAATACGGGTAAGTATAGTGGTGATGAGGTGGCACAGGTGTATGTACGCTATCCGGAGACGGGGACTTTTATGCCTATCAAGCAGTTGCGCGGATTCTCCAGAGTCAATGTAGATAAAGGGAAAACGAAGAAAGTAACAATCTCCATTCCGAAGAAAGATTTGAGGTATTGGGATGAAAAGTCCGGTAGGTTCGTCACTCCCGAGGGGCAATATATCTTCATGGTAGGGGCTTCTTCCGAAGATATCAGATATCAGGAAACTGTTGAGTTATAATTGACTAAAGTTTCGCAAGTGTTCTGTCTAGTTTTAGGCCGACTAAAAGGCAGTACTATCTCTACTCTCCTCCTTCTGGAAGGAGGAGTCCCCGTAGGGGGAGGTGGTAGGTAAGTCTACAGCTTATTGACAATCAGTACTTTGCAAGAGATACCTACCACCCCGCCCTTTGGGCACCCCTCCTTCCAGAAGGAGAGGAGGGGAGATACTAATGCCTTATTAGTCATCCCCAGTGGAGATAGTACTCATGCGGATTTGTCAGACAAGTATACGAATTACGAAATTTAAATAATTGATATAAGACTAAAGCTTATGAGAATAAAACTGGTTGTGTTGTTATCGTTCTTTCTTGTTCCGCTTGCGGCACAAGAAAGAATGGTAGTCCGGTTGGATGAAGGATGGCGGTTTATTAAGGAAGATATCACTTCAGCAACGGATGTTTCTTTGGATGATCGGCAGTGGCAGAGCGTGAGGGTTCCTCACGATTGGGCGATAAGCGGACCGTTCGATCTGAATCAGGATATGCAATTTGTGCAGGTGATTGAGGACGGAGAGAAAGAACCGAAACTTCGTACCG
Organism: Bacteroidaceae bacterium; assembly: GCA_963651205.1. GTDB lineage: Bacteria > Bacteroidota > Bacteroidia > Bacteroidales > Bacteroidaceae > Phocaeicola. The sequence continues at coordinate 4,734 of CAVJPC010000065.1, read as the reverse complement.
GGCGTACAGGAGCTTTGCCGGCAACCGGAGTAGGGTGGTATCGCCGGAAGTTGCATTTGCCTGCCGATCAAAAAGGGAAGCGGGTTTATGTAGAGTTCGACGGTGTGATGAGCAACGCACAAGTTTATTTGAATGGGCGATATATTAGTGGAAGACCTTATGGATATTCTTCTTTCTCTCTCGACTTGACCGGACTATTCTCCTTTGGTAAAGACAATGTGCTGGCTGTCAGAGTGGAGAATAAGCCCGAAATGTCTCGCTTCTATACAGGGGCAGGTATCTATCGTCCTGTGCGGTTGGTCTGTACTTCTTCGGTACATGTGGCTCATTGGGGGACGTATGTGACAACTCCTCAAATCAGTTCCGGTAAAGCGGTGGTCAAGATAGAAACATCGGTAGAGAACTTTGATGAGAAAGTAGACAAAGTACGGTTACTGACAGAGATCTATGATAAAGAAGGTAAGTGTGTAGCCCGGACTTCGTCCGTTCGGAAAGGGAAGGAACAACCGTTGCGTTTTGTGCAGAAATGTACAGTGAGCCAGCCTTCGTTGTGGAGCCCGGATACTCCGATTTTATATACGGCCGTCTCTAAGGTGTATGTAGAAGATGAATTATGTGATACTTATCGCACCGACTTTGGTTTCAGAACGTTGAAGTTCGATAAAGAGAAAGGTTTCTTCCTGAATGGAGAAAGAATGAAGCTGAAAGGAGTTTGCCTGCATCATGACTTAGGACCCTTGGGGGCAGCAGTAAACACGAGGGCGATAGAACGTCAGCTCGAGATGCTGAAAGAAATGGGATGCAATGCAATCAGGACAAGTCACAATCCGTCGGCTGTGGAGTTACTCGATTTATGTGATAGAATGGGGATTATGGTGCAAGTGGAAGCCTTTGACGAATGGAAGATGGGGAAATGTACCAATGGCTACAATACGCTTTTTGATAAGTGGGCAGAAAGAGATCTCACCGATCTTATCCATAGAGACAGAAATCACCCCGGTGTAATTATGTGGAGCATCGGCAACGAACTGCGAGAACAGGATGCCGCTGACGGTGGGAAAGTAGCGCAGTTCTTGACGGATATCGTCCATCGCGAAGATCCTACCCGTCCGTCTACCGCCGGATTCAACAATCATTGGGGGGCGATCACCAACGGACTGGCGGATGCTGTCGATCTGGTCGGCTTTAATTATAAGCACTTTGATTATGTGAATAAGCATAAGGAACATCCGGAGTATGTACTCTACGGAAGTGAAACGAGTTCGGCTGTCAGTTCGCGGGGAGTCTATAAATTTCCGGTGAGAGATAATTGGGAACCGTGGTACAATGATTATCAGGTTTCCAGTTATGATATGGATTATGTACCTTGGGGAAGTGCACCTGATACGGAATTTGCACAGCAAGACGACAATGACTTCTTGCTGGGTGAGTTCGTGTGGACCGGTTTTGATTACTTGGGCGAACCTTCTCCCTACGGTGACGGTGCTCCTTCACGGAGTTCTTATTTCGGCATTATCGACTTGGCTGGTTTAAAGAAAGACCGGTATTATTTGTATCAAAGCGTGTGGAGTGATCAACCGGTTCTGCACGTCATGCCTCATTGGACTTGGCCTGATCGCATAGGGCAGGAAGTGCCTGTTCAGTGCTATACCAATTATCCGAAGGTGGAACTATTTGTGAACGGCGTGAGCAAGGGAGTGCGGACGAAAGACGCTTCTGCCAAATTTACGCGTTATCGTATGATGTGGGATTCGGTGAAGTATGAACCGGGGGAGATAAAGGTGGTTGCTTACGACGATACGGGACGGGCATGTGAAGAAAAGACGATAAAGACGGCAGGGCAACCCTATCAGGTACGCCTAAAAGAAGACCGCAAACAAATCCATGCAGATCATAAAGACTTGTCGTTTGTGACGATTGAAGTGGTAGATAAAGATGGTAACCTGTGTCCTCGTGATGCTTCCATGCTCTTTGTCAATGTGCAGGGAAATGGGATATTGAAGGCGTTGTGCAATGGAGATGCTACCGACCTGACTTCGTTCTCTTCCAATTATATGAGAGTATTTAATGGTAAAATGGTAGCAATCGTGCAATCTACTGATCTTGCAGGAGAAATAAAATTGGTTGTTTCCGGCGAGCGGTTGAAAAAGGGAGAGGTAACGATTGGCACTTCCGGGAATTAGTACTATTTTTGAAAAGATAAGATGAATCAATTTATAATAAGAACAGATACTATGAAAAGAGTAGCATTCACTTTATGTTTCAGCGCACTGGCATTAATAGGCACTGTGGCGCAAAATGAACCTTATAAGAATCCTCAACTATCTCCTGACGAACGCGCAGAAGACTTGTTGGGACGACTGACATTGAAAGAGAAAATCGGATTGATGCAGAACTCTTCTCACGCAGTGGAGCGATTGGACATTGCTCCTTACAACTGGTGGAGCGAGGCACTACATGGTGTTGCCCGCAACGGACTGGCAACGGTATTTCCTATCACAATGGGGATGGCGTCTACTTTCGATGATGAAGCCATCGAGCGGGTATATACAGCCGTAAGTGATGAGGCCCGTGCCAAATTTCATGAGGCACATCGGCACAACAGATATGGATATGGAAACGAAGGACTTACCTTCTGGAATCCTAATGTGAATATCTTCCGTGATCCGCGTTGGGGACGGGGACAGGAGACTTTCGGTGAAGACCCTTATCTGACTACCCGCATGGGAGTAGCTGTAGTAAAAGGTATGCAAGGACCGGCAGATGCCGAATATGACAAGACGCATGCGTGCGCCAAACATTATGCCGTACATAGCGGTCCCGAAGCGAAGCGCCATTCTTTTGATGTGGAGCATCTTTCTGCCCGTGACTTATGGGAGACGTATCTGCCTGCCTTCAAAGCACTTGTGCAAGAAGCCGATGTAAAAGAAGTCATGTGTGCCTATCAGCGTTTTGAAGGAGAGCCTTGTTGCGATAGTAACCGTTTACTGACACAGATATTGCGCGATGAATGGGGATACAAACATCTGGTAGTAAGCGATTGTGGCGCTATCAGCGATTTCTTCTATAAAGACCGTCATGGTACACATAAAGATGCAGCCGACGCCAGTGCCTCTGCCGTAATCAACGGCACGGATCTGGAATGTGGTGTAGAATATGCTCATCTGGAAGAAGCTGTAAAAAGGGGTCTGATCACGGAAGATCGTATCAATACAAGCCTGCGGCGCTTGCTGGAAGCTCGTTTTGCTTTAGGAGAGATGGATCCGGATTCCATTGTCTCTTGGAGCAAAATAGGTATTGATACAGTAGATTGTGATTTGCACAAGCAAATGGCCTTGGACATCACTCGTCAGTCAATGGTATTGCTTCATAATAATGGTGTGCTTCCTTTGGCAAAAGCGGGAAATCGTATTGCCGTGATGGGACCGAATGCTGTAGATTCAGTCATGCAATGGGGCAATTATAAAGGAGTACCATCTCATACCTATACTATTCTCGAAGGCATCTGCAACAAAGTAGGCAATATTCCCTACGAAAAAGGTTGTGAATTGCTAGAGAATCAAGTGTTTGATTCTTACTTCAATGAAATCTCCAACAACGGTCGTCCCGGCTTGACCGCCACTTATTGGAACAATATGAATATGAGTGGTGATGTAGCCGCCGTGCAACAATACACTTCTCCGATTAATCTGAATAACGGCGGACATACGGTATTTGCCACGGGCGTCGGTTTATACAATTTCACCACAGTTATTGAAGGAACTTTCTCTCCGAAAAAGGATGGAGATTATACATTGATCATAGAGGGCGATGACGGCTATCGGATCTATGTGAATGGCAATAAAGTAATTGATTATTGGGGAGAACACGCCAGCGCAAAACGAGAATATACTTTGAAAGCCTCTGCCGGGAAAGACTATCAGATAAAGATAGAATATATGCAGGCAGGCGCGGAAGCATTATTGAAGTTCGATTTGGGAATTTATCGTCAGATTCCTCCCGCTACAGTTGCCGATAAAGTAAAGGACGCGGATATCGTGATCTTTATAGGCGGCATCTCGCCCGACTTGGAAGGGGAAGAGAAGAACTTTGTGAATTGCCCTGGATTCTCAGGTGGCGACAGAACATCGATAGAACTACCGCAAGTGCAGCGTGATATCCTGAAAGCATTGAAGAAAGCGGGTAAGAAGGTGGTTTTTGTAAACTGCTCCGGTTCGGCGGTCGCATTGGTTCCTGAGATGGAGTCTTGTGATGCTATCTTGCAGGCATGGTATCCCGGGCAGGCTGGCGGACTGGCTGTGGCGGACGTTCTGTTCGGAGATTTTAATCCGAGTGGAAAGCTACCCGTTACTTTTTATAAGAATACGGACCAGTTGCCGGATTTTGAAGATTACAGTATGAAGAACCGTACCTATAGATATATGACGGAAGCTCCTTTGTTTCCCTTTGGATACGGATTGAGTTATACTACTTTCGATATTTCCAAAGGACGTTTGAATAAGAAAACTATATCTGCCGGGCAGGATTTAAATTTTGAAGTCAATGTGAAGAATACAGGGAAGTATGATGGAGCTGAAGTTATTCAGGTGTATGTCCGCAAAGTAGATGATGCGGAAGGGCCGATAAAGAGTTTGCGCGCTTTCCGTCGGGTACCGCTGAAGGCGGGAGAGACTTGTGTTGTATCTATCGATCTTTTGCCAACTACATTTGAGTTCTTTGATCCGACTACAAATA
>CAVJPC010000064.1:0-2710 GCA_963651205.1 Bacteroidaceae bacterium | reverse complement strand
CTGTGCCACGGCGCTGCCTGCGGCGAACGCCGCTACGGCCAGCATCATTAATTTTTTCATAGGCTTTGGTATGAGGGTGTTATTCTTTCGTCTCTTCGGGGCGGTATTCGATGATGTCCCCCGGCTGGCAGTCCAGTTCGCGGCAGATCGCTTCGAGTGTCGAGAAGCGGATCGCCTTGGCTTTTCCGTTCTTGAGGATCGAGAGGTTGGCAGGCGTGATGTCGACCCGTTCGGCCAGTTCGCCGAGCGACATTTTGCGTTTAGCCATCATTACATCTATATTTATAATTATCGCCATAAATTCCTCCTTTCTCCTTGCTTTGATTTCAGTTCTCTCATGTAGGCGTTATTTTTAAATGGTCAGTTTCTGCTCCTCGCTCAGATTCTGGCCGATGGCAAAGACCTCGGCGGCGAAAAGAATCAGGATACCCATGATGATAATCGCGTAAGAGACGTGGAAACCCGTGTCGACGGAGTATCCGCTGTTGGCAAGCAGTTCGGCGGCGCGGCTGTTCATCACCCAGTCCACGCTGTCCTTGATCAGTTCGGTGACGATCGTCAGCATACCGATCGCGCGCAGATACCAGACGTTGCGCTTGTCGAGCGTGCGCTCTTCGCGGATCGAGCGGCGCAGCGAATGTATAATCATGAACATCAGTACGATGATGGCCAGGTAGAGGAGCGGGCAAAGCATGACCAGCGCATAAATCCATGCGCTGCCGCCTACCGAACGGAAGGCCAGTCCGAGCGGCGATGTGCCGGGGGCGTCCTGCTCGACGATCAGCCCAAGCTGCCGGACGCTTGCGCTGATTTCGATGCCTTGTGCCGCAGCGATCTGGACGGCTTTTTCGGGTTGTTCCGTCACGCGGATGTCTCCCAGCATGTAAATCATGCGGGGAACGCCCGATTTCCATTTTTCGGCAATGTCGTGGCCGAGTTCCATGCCTTCGGCCGCGCCCCGTGAAAAGTTGGGCAGGACCCCGTGGGCGATGCTGGCCACGAGTACGATAAAAAACGTAATGTAGATGACCAGCAGGCGCTGCAGGAGTGATTTTTTGTTCTGCATGTGTTACTCTTTTGGTTTTAACTGATGCAAAGATAGGATTAATTTTCGAAAAACAAATAATATTTATCGTTTTTCGATAATTTTTTAAGGTTTGCCTGCTTCTGGGTTTCGGGGTATGCGGAAATACGGCCGGCAATCCGGGTGAAAATGAAACAAAAGCGTCCGATGATCATACACGAGCGTTTTCGTATTCTCAGAGGGCCCAAATGTGCTGGGAGCGGGAGAATAACGGTGATATGGACGTGCTAACTTTGCCTTGGCTTTGGACGAAGATGTAACGCAAACTGATAAATGTATATTAAAAAAAGTCACTAACCCTTAAAAATTAAAAATTATGAAAAAACTGTTCTTGACTGCTGCTGTTGCAGTGCTGGCCTTTACCGGCTGTACGACGGAAGATCCTTCCATCGCTCCGACTCTCTCCCAGGGAATTCCCGTCGATTTCTCTACTTCGATTACTTCGATTTCTCGTGCGACTCCCGTTGAAGGGACCGATTTTGCCGCTGATGCGGAAATCGCTGTTTTCGGTACGGAGACAAAGAGCGGCGGAACGGCTAATGCAACTTGGATGAACAATGTGAAACTGACCAAAAACGCGGAAAACAACTGGATTTATACGGATGCAAAAAATTTCATGAAGGGATATGAGTACTCGTTCGTTGCCTATGCTCCTTACCGTGCGACGCCTCTTACGATGACTGATCTCACGAAAGTTCCTTATGTTGTATCGGGTGATATGGCTAAGCAGGAAGATTTCATGTATGTGGCAACTGTCGCGAAAAACTATTCGACTGCCGCTCCCGCATCCGGTGATCAGGTTGCGCTAGCCTTTAAGCATGCGCTCTCGCAGGTGAAATTTTCGGCACAGACCAGCGCGGATTATTCGGCTTATTATGACGTGAAAATTACGAGTATCGAACTTGCAACCATCGTTTCTGCCGGAACTTTGAATTTTACGGATGGTACTTGGACGCTTGACGAGGCTACTACCGATACCTATACGCAGGCGGTTTCCGCTTCGGTCGGTGTATTGGCTGATAATACAGCGAAAGATCTGAATTCGGACAGTGGCATACTGATGCTTCTTCCGCAGTCTCCCAAAGGAAAAAATCTTAAGCTGACCCTCGAAGTTACAGCAAAAGCAGGTGGCGATACGGGTGTCGCAGCAGGTGCGACCAGCGTTACGGTTAAGTTCCCGGCTAATGATCCGGCATGGGAGGCTGGTCATGCGTACACCTATAAAATCAACTTGAATCTGGACGAAACGTTGGGATGGAGCGTTACTGGTTTTTCAAAACCTACGATCACTGATTGGATCGTCGAGCCGGTACGTCCTATCGAATAACAAAAAATAGCCTTAACCGAAAATAAAAGCCGCATCAAGTTATGGGCGGCCCTTTTTTAGACAACGCTGTAACCTACAAAGTTACAGCGTTATTTTGTCCCGTCCTGAAAGAGTTTACTCTTATTGATAGTTAAAGACAAGCATTGGGAGTCAAAAATATTGTCCTGAATGAGTTTACATAATGTTTTGTAGTGAAACAAAAGGTTTATGCCATGAATATAGTCCGCTGATTTACTGCTTGTTTAAAACGTACTTTCCTGGCTGTATATGGCCGGTAGAATTTACATTTTGGCTTCATA
>CAVJPC010000063.1:0-3017 GCA_963651205.1 Bacteroidaceae bacterium | reverse complement strand
CCGACATTGGGAGCAATGAAAGCATTCGCACCGATCCGTACTTTAGCCCCGTCCAATATCACCAGATTTACATTGGCATAGAAATTCTCTCCTACTTCAATATTATATCCGTAATCGCAGGCAAAAGGCGGTTCGATGATCAGACTGTTTCCGGTCTTACCCAAAAAGGATTTCAGTAATTGCGTCTTTTCTTCCTGCTGAGAAGGACGCAAACGATTGTAATCGTAAAGCAGTTCTTTTACTCTTTCACGGTCTGCCAATAATTCTTTATCATAATTGGCATCGTACAACAGGCCAAGGTGGCACTTTTCTTTTTCTGTCATCTTGTTTATTTTATTTGTTACAACCGGATCCTTTTTCCCGCCGGTCACTGATTCAATACATGTATCGTATGACAAGCCACCAACGCAGCTGTCTCCGTACGAAGACGGCTTTCTCCTAATGAAATAGGTTCAAAACCCAGCTGTAAAGCCAGTTCTATCTCTTCTGTGCTAAAGTCTCCTTCAGGGCCGATCAGCACTAAAGCGTTTTCACCCGGGCGATACGTTTGTTTCAATAATGTTTTATCTCCATCCTCACAATGAGCGATGAACTTACGACCGTCAAAAGGTTGGCTCACAAACGATTTAAAATCAGTCATTCCTTCCAGTAGAGGTAATGTAGCCTTTTGCGACTGCTTCATGGCACTGACCAGGATCTTTTCCAGACGGGCAGGTTTTATCTCCCGGCGTTCTGAAAAACGACAGTTCAGGCAGGTAATAGCATCAATACCGATCTCGGTCGCTTTCTCTGCAAACCATTCCATCCGATCCATATTTTTTGTCGGGGCAACTGCGATATGAAGACGGAAGTTCCATAAAGCCGGTTGCTGCCAACTCTCCAGAATGGACACTTCGCAATGTTTATGATGGGCACGACTGATAGCTGCCTTATAAAAAGTTCCTTTACCATCAGTCAGCAAAATTTCATCGCCTTCGGTCAGACGAAGTACACGGATGCAATGACCTGCTTCCTCTTCCGGTAGTTCCGGATTTACTGCAATATCCGGCGTGTAAAATATCTGCACAACTATTTAGTTTTCTATTATCAATATTCAATTAACCTAATATCATGCCTATAATCGTGGCTGACAACACAGAAACCAAAGCTCCCGCTATCATGGCCGGAAACCCGAAACGGGTTATCATTTCCTTCTTCTCCGGAGCCAATACGCCCATTCCGCCTAATAAAATCCCGATAGATGAGATATTGGCAAAACCACATAATATATAGGTAGACATCAATATGGATTTCTGATACATGAACATACCGGCATCCTTCCACTCCTGCAACTGGAAATAAGCCACGAATTCATTCAGTATCGTCTTCTGTCCCAGTAACGAACCAACCAGCATAATGTCGGAAGACGGAATACCTATCAGCCACATGAACGGCGCCAGAATCACTCCCAGTATGAACTGGAATGTCAACCCCTGCGCTTTTCCATCCGTTATCGAAACGATCCAGTCGTTCAAACCGGTATACCGCCCGATCAGGCCATCCAATATATAATTAGCCAAAGCGACCAATGCTATAAAGACCAGCAACATAGCTGCGATATTCACCATCAGCCGGATACCCGTCGAAGTACCGGCAGCCAAAGCGTCCAACGCCGTCGGATGAGCACTTTTCTTTTCCAGGCTGGCGGCATGATCGACAGCCGGTTCCGTTTGCGGACAAAGCATCTTGGCCAGTACGATCGATCCGGGAGCCGCCATCAAAGAGGCAGAAATCAAATGTTTGGCAAATAAAACCCTTGCCACCGGATCACCACCGGACAACATACCGATATAAGTAGCCATCACCGTACCGGCAATGGTTCCCATTCCAGATACCATCACCAGAAAGATCTCAGAGCGGTTCATAGCCGGCAGATAATTCTTAATCAACACCGGCGACTCTGTCATTCCCATAAATATATTACCGGAAGTCACAAGACCTTCCGCTCCTGAAATATTCATAAACTTCCGCAATAGCCAGGAAAAAGCCCCTACTACACGCTGGATAATCCCCCAGTGGTAAAAAAGAGAGACCAAAGCCGAGAAGAAAATAACAACCGGCAAAGAGTGGATCAGGAATATAAAGCCATTACTTTTCGTGGCATACGGGCCTAGTAGGAAACCGACCCCAGCCTGGGTAAAATCCATCAGTTTAATGAAAGCCTTTCCCATCAATTCAAGTGCTGTCCCGATAAACGGAATATACAGAACAGCCAAAGCAAATATTAATTGCATGAAAAGCCCACCGCCAATCAGTTTCCAGTCGATCCGTTTACGGTTATAACTCAAGGCGTATGCGACAGCCAGAACCGTTATAATACCCAATATTCCACGCAAAAGCGATTCAAGGCTTATTCCACTCTGTTGTTCAATCATTCTGCTTCGTCCTCCTCTTCCCGCCGACGAATTTCGTCTTTATACATCTTTGCGTATTCGTAATTCTCATCGGAGACGGCTTCGTCCAACCGTTCGGTCAATTCGTCCTCATCCAGCAAAGAGAGCCATTTCTTCAGCTCTTCCGCGTCTTCGATATCTTCAGGTTCTTTATCCAATAGAGCATATTCTTCATCATCCTTATCGGTCATAGAAGAAGCATCTTCCAATACGACCCCACATTCGGCAACGATCTGGTCGGTGGTATAAATATCACATTTCACACGCAAAGCAATAGCGATCGCATCCGAAGTACGGGAGTCCAGGCGTACCTGCGTAATTCCATCATCGAATAACAATTCGGAATAAAATACCCCATCTTCAAACTTATAGATAAAGACCTCACGCAACTGAATGCCGAAAGCCTGTGCGAAAGTGACAAACAGATCATGAGTAAGAGGTCTGGGGGGTGTAATATGTTCCAACGCGATTGCGATAGATTGTGCCTCCGATGTCCCTACTATAATAGGTATACGACGGGCTCCTTCTTCTTCAGCCAATATCAGTGCATAGGGCCGCAAAAAAAAACGCAATCACCAGTAATAC
>CAVJPC010000062.1:0-155433 GCA_963651205.1 Bacteroidaceae bacterium | reverse complement strand
AAAGAATCGGATTTAAGGGAAGTCGGGAGGGGAATTATAGGTTTTTTACCTTTTCCCCATCCCAGAGAGGTCAGGCATTTCATTCACATGAATCTGGTTTTGTTGCCTGTTTGTTACCAAAGGGGAGAATTAACGTATATTTGTGGCAAATGATTTAATTTCTAGCAGAAAAATGAAAAAACAGTTGAAAGCAAAAGAGCCAATAAGGCTTCGGTCCAAAAAGATTGCGAATGGTAATCAGTCATTATATTTGGACTTTTATATCGGCGGACGCAGAGAATATGAGTTCTTACGGTTATATATTGTACCGGAACATACCAGAGAGGATAAAGAGAGGAACAGGCAATGTCTACGGCTGGCGAACGCCATTAAAGCCCGGAGGATTGTAGAATTGCAGAATGATGAATATGGGTTCAGGATATCGTCCATAAAAGGCAAAGAGAATTTTCTGGATTACATTGACCATTTTGCCAAAGGCAAAAAGATGGCCTATCGCAGATTGGCACAAAGTCTGAAGAATCATATAATAAGGTATGGAGGAAATAAAATCCAGTTTTGCCAGATAGACAAGCATTTTATAACGGGATTTGCCGAATATCTGAATACCACAGAAGCGATGGGGAATGTGTCCAAACAAAGAAGACGTTCGCTTTCCCAGGCAACCCGGTGGAACTATTTCAATATTCTGTCTTTGCTGCTCAACAAAGCCCAGCGTGAAGGGTTCATGGTCATCAACCCCATGAAAGAAGTGGATTCGGAAAAACGTCCACAGCGTGCGGAGCCACGAAGGACTTTCCTTACTATCGAGGAGTTGAGAAAACTGGCGGAAACAAGTATCAAACGTAAGGATGTGAAACGCGCCTTCTTGTTCTCCTGCTTGTGCGGATTGCGCTTCTCGGATATAAAGAGGTTGGGATGGAACAACATGCAGAAAGACAGCAAGGGAAATGTGATTGCTGAAATAGTACAACAAAAAACGGGAAGTCTACTTTATCTTCCTATCAGTCAGGAAGCTTTGAAACAATTGCCTGATACTGTGGAGCGACGGTCCGGACTAGTGTTCGCCACTTTACCGGATGCCTCTTACACTACAAAGATTCTGAAAAAATGGGCAAAAATAGCGGGAGTCCATAAAAATGTCACATTCCATGTGGGCCGACATACTTTTGCTACATTGGGGCTGACTTATGGGGCGGAACTTTATACCATCAGCAAGTTGTTGGGGCACTCGGACATAAAAATAACGCAGATTTATGCGGATATTATCAATGAGAAAAAGTTGGAGGCGGTAAATGCGATACCCAGTATCATGGACTGGAAGTAAGAAAATGATAATGGGAGCTTCAAGTGTATACTCCTGATGTTGTCAGCATTAAGGGGCGCACTTCATGCCGGTTTCTGTATACTTTTAGGTTTTTCCTGATTCTTGTTATCGGTTTGTTACTTGCAGGCTGTGGTTGCCTATCTTATCCATCTGATTATCAGATGATATATAGTATTATGTCAGATTAAGGGTTTATTATTAGGAGTATTGACATGCGCAGCTTTGTTGGCATGTACAAACGATGATATTGTAGAAAACAATGGAAAGCAACCTCAAACAGAGGAATTGGAAAATGTACCTGCGTACATTACGGTATCCATCGGTACAACAAGCAGTTCTTCACGTGCAGAAGTAAACGGCGATAAAGATGGAAACGCCGAAGACAGTGGGCATGAAAATGACGGTACAGATAGTGAGAACGCGATTAATGAAGTTGCTGTAATCATCAAGAGCTTTGCGAAAGATGGTACAGTAGCAAAAAATAGCGGTGTGGCTACAGTTATAGGCAAGGATGATTTCACAACTGGCATAATAGATGCAGAGAAAGTCATTACAATCAATAGTTCATTCAAAGTATTGGCAGGAAGACACAGCGTGCTGACTATTGTTAATCCGACCACGGAAATTAAAGAAGCTATTGACAATGCTAAGAATAAGGGCTATGAAGACATTAGTGCACTATATGATGACCTAGCCGGAGAAGGGCAATTGTCCGCTTACGGTCTTAGTTATGAAAATAATGCTAAATTGGCAAATTGCAGCAACGCCATCATGTTTTTGAATCGTAATGAAGTAACCGTAGAAGCAAACAGCGCAAATACCAAAGGAAGTCCTGCAGTTGCAAGTATTCAGCTGGAACGTCCGGTAGCCAAAATCATGTACCGCGGAGTGAAAGAGAACAACTCCTATCCTATCGATATCGAAATTACCAGAAAGGATTACATTATCGTTTACAAGGATGAAGATAAGGTGACTCATAATAGTCCTTATGCCTTGGTTCAGGATGCTGCCGGTCGCACCAGAGCTGTAAAAGTTACAGTTAAGTCAACAAGCACGATATACGATAAGGTATATACCGATTATGCGATGCAACTGGAAGACTATGCACCTGAAGAGTGTTATGCTTATGACAAAGCTACAGGAATGGCAGAAACCCCATTGACCCCCATAGAGTTGAAAGGTGAAATCACAAGTATTCCCGATAATAACTATTATTTAAGAAAAGATGGAGAAGGTCACTGGATTGCTCCCAATTTTATTTTCACTCCCAACCCATACAAGCTTGGTGGCGAAAATGGCGGCTGGAAAGTAGAACTGACAGACTATGCTTTAATCAACTTGACTAAGGAGTCTTATGTAATCAGACACATTGCTGACGGACTTGGCGAAAATGTAAAAACATTCGGCTTCCTTGATGGACAAAACTATATTGCCGATCCTTATTTCACAGCTAAAAATACTGCTTCCAAGGAATATGATTTTGCAAAGTATAGCACTTGGGGTGATAACGAATGGGACGCATGGAATATGGCCGCAAAAGAGTGGTTCAATAATACATTGAAAGCTGTTGCTAACGAAACAGCGGGTATTTCAAACGAGGATGGGGTGACATACCTTGCAGCATTACCAGCTGATAACACAGGTGCAAACCCCAACCATGATCCAAGTACTATCGGAACTCTTCTTCAATACAGCTTTGAAAACGGTGTAACAGCTGAAAATCAATTGCACGGCCTGACCACCGGTATCGTATTCAAGGGTAAAGTGAGAGGAAGTGAAAACTTGCCTACCATGTATCAGTATGGCACTGAGGTTTATATAGACTTGAATGAAATCATTAAAGCATACGGGCCTGCAAATGAAGCTATAGCAGCTTTGAAAGATCAGAATGGTAAGGTTACCGAGGATGCAACAAAAATCAAAGCTGCCGGCATCAAGATCTACGATGACGATGAATGCTACTATTACACCAACCAGATCAAACATTTTGATAATGGTGACAATAACGTAGCAGGTAACATGGAGTTTGCCATCGTGCGTAACAACATCTACTCACTGGCGGTAACAGATATCAAGGGCATCGGTGACGCTGCTATCAATCCGGATCCGAGCATTGAAAATGAAACCACTATCGCTTATATTAAAGTAGAAGCCAAGAAGGTTCCTTGGACCGTCCGTTTCAACAACATCAAATTTTAATCTGACAACTACAGATAACTAAAGTTTTTTAGGGGGGAGACTGTCCGAAAACTCATTTACTGTTTACATAATGCAATGATTTTAGGCACGGAATTACGCGGATTACGCGGAAAAAATAAAGAAAAATCCGCAAAATCCGCGTAATCCGCGCCTAAAAGAAAGCACAAAAAGAGTTTTCGGACAGTCTGGGGGGGACTTCCCCTGCCCTCCCCCTAAAACTTCATCTTTCTTAAAATACTAAATGATCTAATAAATACAGTAATTATGAAACGTATACTTTGCTCTATACAGACAAGAATTTATAAACTGCTGGCTGTGGTGGCTTGCGGCACGATGTTGGCTTCGTGTGACAACATACTGGATAATGGTTATGGCGACTGTACCATGGAATATCGGGTAAAGTTTAAATACGACTACAACATGAAGAAAGCCGACGCCTTTGCCAACGAGGTGAAATCGGTTACGCTTTATGCCTTTGATGATGACGGGAAATTTGTCTATCAACGCACCGAACAAGGAGACATACTGGCGGGAGAGGACTACTCCATGCCGGTGGAAGTGGAGCCGGGAGACTACCACCTGGTCAGTTGGGCAGGAATGGAGGGCGAAAGCTCATTCGCCGTACCTGTGTTGACCGAAGGAGAATCCACCATTGAGGAACTGAAGTGCAGAATGAACCGCATTTACGGACGGGCAGCCGACGGCAGCGCCATAGTAAATGAAAACCTTGCGCCCTTATTTCATGGCGAAGTAGAAAAACAAAGCTTTTCACGGGCAGGACGGGAACAGACAGTCACGGTCCCACTGGTGAAAAACACCAATACCATCCGCGTAATCTTGCAACAGATATCCGACAACCGCGTGGATGTATCCAAATTTGAATTTTCCATTACGGACGACAACGGCCTGATGAACTATGACAACGGACTGCTGGAAGACGAAACCCTGACATATTATCCCTGGTATACCGCCCAGGGATCAACCGACCGCGCCGCAACGGGCAGAGCGGAAGATGAAACGGAAGACACCGAACTGAGCGTAGCGGTGGCCCAGCTCACCATCGGACGGCTGGTGGTGGAGAACCACCCCAAACTGACCATCACCAACAAGGAAACCGGCAAGACAGTGCTCTCCATTCCCCTGATAGACTATCTGGTCATGACAGAGGCGGAGGGACACAACATGAGCAACCAGGAATATCTGGACCGTCAGGACGAATACAACATGACTTTCTTACTGGGCGCGGACATGGCATGGATCAAGACACAAATCATCATTAACGGCTGGACTGTCCGCTTCAATGATTTCGGTGAACTGGAATAATTATTTTTATAACCCCAAAAGAACGATACAACAATGAAAAAGTGGTTGTCATATATCATATCAGTAACGATGGCATATCTGTGCTGTTCGTGCTCCGGCAATGAGGACATGACCGGCACGGACCTTAACGGCAGTGGCAATAACGAAGGTATCGTTATCCGGCTGGGCATCACCTCGCGTGCCGACGGTAGCGTGACAGGCAGTGCAGACGAAAAGAAAATAACCAATCTGAAAGTGTGGATGGTGAATGAAGATGCTGCTGCCTTCTCATTCTATAAAGAAATAAGCGAACCCGATGGGATAGAGTTCGATGAAAACGACATATACAGTTTCGAAATGGAAATCTCCTCGGCAAAACCCGGTAAATATGGTGTCTATCTATTGGCGAACAGTAAGTACATCACGGACGTTAACTTTGGTGAAAAAACAACGCCTGCAGAGTTGCAAGCTGCACACTTTACAGCGGTCAGTGGAAACGAGGATGCACCGTTTGACATCCCGATGTATGGAGAATACCACTCCGTTGACATTTCTAGGGGCGTATTAACATACGAGGTGCAAGTGCCCATCACCCGGATGCTGGCAAAACTGGAAATATTCTTTGCAAAAGACAATCCTGATTCAAAGCTGGTTATAAACCAAATGACTTTGTCAAGCATGCCCGACAAAGGATATATCGCACCCAGAAACTCATGGGGGGAGCTAAAATATACCGGTAGCATCGGAAGTTTAATGTCAACCGATGAAACAATTACCGTAGCAACTCCTTCGTCCAATGACGATTATCAAAAGGTGGGGATCGTTCATCCTTTCCTGTTCGAGAATCCCAACGGAGGGGAACAGGCAACAGCTGCTGCCAACGATGATCATTCCTACCAGCTGGCTATTGATTACACACTGGCAAGAGAGGCGAAAACACAAATAGTTTCACTTCCCCGGATAGAACGGAATACCATCTACCAGCTATATGCACTCGTCCACGACCATAGTGAGGCATTCACCCTGAGGCTGGTTGCCTCCCCTTGGATACTGGAAGAAACGACGCTGGATTTTACGGATGTCATCACTTATTCCACGCTGGGATGGGTGAAGGATACTTTTCAGGAAAAAACCAGTGACCATAAAGTGTACATGAAGCTTGAAACAAAGGCCCAATTCCAATTTAAGATTGACGCCCCGAAGAACGCGGATTATACAGTGACGCTGACCAACAACATTGACTTTGAAAAGACGTTGGACAAAGCCAAAGATGGGACAATCACCGTAACCGTTAAAGCCAAAAATACGGATGAAAAACATAGCGCGTCACTGAGTGTGTACGCCAGGGCTAATAACGGCAAAATGGTAGAACTGGATGTGACAGGAACCGAAGGACAACAGACCTCAGGCAAGAAGGGCAATGAAATAGAACATTATACGATCATTCAAGACTGGAAATAATGAAAACATTTATCTTTAATATAGCCATATTGGTATCGCTCCTGATGGGGATAAATGCCTGTTCGGAAGTGGATAATGAGATACCTTCTCCATCCGGAAAAGGTACGGTGAGACTGGTCTTGAGCAGCAATAAATCGAGCCGTGCCGTTGATCCCGGAGTGGATAATCTCAATGAAAACAAGATAGAGAAGGCATACTTCTTCTTCTTTCAGACAGGAGAAACCGACCAGCCTTATGAATATCGCACTCCTTCGACGCTAACTCCTGCAAGCGATAGCAGCGTTACACTGACCATCCCCAGCGGAGCATTGTCTATGGATGGTACCACGAAGTATGATATTTATGTCATAGCCAATGCTACTTTCACAGACGACAGCCAACTGGATGGAAAAACCCTGAATGAGTTAAAAGCTTTGCCGGTTGCCGAACTGACAGAAGAAGTTCAGTCTTCATTCATCATGGACGGAATGAAGGAGGCTATCGCATTCAACAAAGACGACTCGTCCATCGGAACGATAGACTTGGAACGTGCAGCGGCCAAGATTTCGCTGGAAATTACGGTCGAAAAAGACATTGTAATAGGTAAAGGTACATCCGGGGAAACACATTATACGCCGATACTGGCTGATGCTGATGATGAGAATAAAAGTCTCATGACCGTCTCCATGTACAACCGTGTGAAAAATGGGTTGGTAAATGGCTCGGTTGCCACACCGGAAATGCTTCCGGCCGGCACAAGGACAATCAAAGAAGGATCATACGGGCACGTGCCTTTCTATTCATATCCATCCGCATGGGAGAAGGGGGATGATACCCGTGAAGCCTACTTGACGTTACGCCTTTCCTGGAAAAATGAAAATACAGGAAGCATACTTCCTTATTCCTATCGCATTCCGGTAAACGATGCTTCAATGACCTTGCTCCGCAACCATCATTATCGGATCAAGTTGCATGTTGGCATGCTGGGCAGTCTGGAAGGCGTTGTACCGCTTACTCCGGAATATATTATAGAGAACTGGAGCGAAGTAGAGATAACGGATGGTATAAAAAAGTACCAGTATTTATGGGTGAAGGACTACAATGTGAAGATGAACAATGTGGACGCCATTGACATTGAGTATGCCAGCAGCTCTAAAATAGAATTTGTGGATATTTCCGTGCAACGATATTCTCCCTTGGACGAGACAGGGCGAAACAACAATAATATGGCAGAGCGTTTAGTCAAGATTGATAGTCTCGAAGTCTCTTTCACGGCAAATGAGGACGGGACATTTACAGTGAAGCATGAGATAGACCCGGTAACAAAGAACGACTATCGGCCCTGGTATATAAAATTTAAAGTAAAGAACCAGGACGGGCTGACAAGTGAGGAGATAACCGTAATACAGTATCCCGCCATCTATGCTGTAGGAAATTATAATGAAAAAGGAACGACAAATAGGTTTGTAAATGGAGATGCAGGATACACTAATGGTTCTACAGCTTCTTATCAGGTTTTTGATGATACCGAGTATCAGTTAGGCACGCTTAACGATCTTACCAATACGGGGCCTTACGCTACCAACCGTAATAGAAATCAATATAAAATATATGTAACCGTCTTGGACGAAGGCGATGATTCCCGGATTGGCGATCCAAGAACTAAAGAAGAGAATAATTTTTCAGGTTTGGGGCTCACGCACTACCATCCGGCATCTTCCTCTGAAAATACGAATAAAATAATAGCGCCTTCTTTCCTGATCGCCTCTTCATGGGGAATCACTCAACCCGTATACGAGGCTGAACGTGCCCAAAGAAGATGTGCCGCCTATCAGGAAAACGGCTATCCGGCAGGGAGATGGCGGTTACCGACTGAAGCTGAAATAAAGTTTGTCCAGAAGTTATCGGATGGCGATTATATCCCTGCCTTGTTTGAAGGATATTATTGGGCCTCTTCCGGAAATTTAGTTAAATCCAACAATGTACCGGACAACGCAAAAAATTTTGTCCGTTGTGTTTACGATCTCTGGTATTGGGGGGATGAACCCATGTATGATGAGAAAACCGGGGGAGTTCTTACTACATTTACTTGGGGAGATGACGATATTAATATTAAAAAGAACTGATCATGAAAAAAATAGTATTCATTGCCACTTTAATAGCAATCTTCACTGCCTGCACCAACGATGAAATCATCCCTACAACGGCAGTGGATAAGGAAGCTTGCGAAGTCACCTTCTCGGTAGTCATTCCGCAAGCCACTGTAGCCAGCCGTGCCTTTAACGATGGGACGAATGTGGAAATCAATAATCTGACATTGCTCCTCTTTGATGAAAACGGATTACTTGTTGCCTGGCAGGAGGCAGAGAAAATCACGCAACCCTCTTTGGCGGATGGTGATTATAAAGGAACATATAAAGTAACTCTTGGCCAAACCAAAGACAAACGCATTATCCACTTTGTCGCAAACTACTCAGGTTCTATAGCATCCAAAGGCAGCGAGAATGAAATTCTCTCCGCTTTGGAAGTTTCGGGAACCGAGGATGCCTATTGGCAACGGATGGAGGTAGATGGCATTACAGAGGAACAACCGATAGGAACAGTACGCCTCATTCGTAATTTTGCCCGCATTACAGTAACAGACAAAACCGGAACAGGTTTTCTGCTAGGTTATAAACTGGCAAATATACCCGGTCGCGGAACAGTGGCGCCTTATTTCCGTAACGAAAAAGGCGGCTTTCCGGTCTTTACCACTGAAAACACTGAAAACACTGAAAAGCCTTATGACGCCTTTGTGGACGAAGGATACTATGGAGTAGAGCCTGCCGAAAATATGACTTATACAGACGGAACGAAGTTCACACCGGATGACAAGTATGTTTACGAGCGCAATCACAGTGCTGATAAAGTGGAAAATCCCACTTTCATCATTATTAACGGCCACTATAGTGGGGGGAATTACTTTTACAGAGTGGATATAGCCAAAAATTATAAATACTACAATCTGCTGCGTAATTTTCATTATACCCTGAATATTACAGGAGTAGCCGGTCCGGGGTATGCCACTGAAGAAGAAGCAAAAAATGGCGCTTCGTTCAATAACATAGATGTAGGGCTGAAAGTGGAAGAAATCACAGACGGTACTAATAAATTGAAAGTGACACCGACAGATGTCACCGTAGTGAACGGAACCACCGAACTCTACATAGACTATGAATATACAGGTACAGGAAATACGGAAGTTAGTTGTTACTTTACATCGGGAAAGGTAATAGATAAGGTGGAAAATGATGAAAGTGGGAACTCAAGATTCAAGGTAACAATCCCTTCTTATGAAAATGGCGTGGAAGGGGGAAAGCAGACGGAAACTTTCACCATTTCGGCCGACGGATTGTCACGCAAGGTGAGAATCACTTTGATCAACCAGTTCTCTTTATCAGAACCGGAAGTTACATCTCCAAGCCTGGATGAATATGTCTATAGCTTTAATCTGCCATCAGGGATGGTGGAATCCATGTTCCCCTTAGAGCTTCTGGTCTATGAAAAGACTTGTAGCTTTACACCCGCATCCGGCGAACAACTGGCGGTGGAATTGATTAATGATCCTGACACGGATAAAGGAACCTGGGCTTACAAAAAGGTGGTAAAATGGACGGAATATAATCCGACAGCAGAAAATCCCGTGGCATGCAGGTTCAAAGCCAATGAAGAGATAACGGAAGATAAGACCTTCAGTGTCACCAATAAAACGAATAAGACCTATTTTGCGGATAAGGCCGAAGCAACATTGAAAGCACCGCCCATAAGCAAATTGGTTTTAACAAACGGAGCTTATGGAACAGGCAAGACGGTTACATTGACATTCAATACGAATGTTTCCGATGGTACATTTACTTTTGAGACAGACAATTTGACGCAGGTGAGTTCTACTGAAGAAGGGGGAAAGCGAACTGTTCAGTTTACAACAGATACCTTTGCAGGAACAAGCACGGTGAAGATATCTTTGGATGGTACTCTTTTAGGCGAAATTTCTAATACAAAAAGGATATTGGCTGTTGGTGACGGGATAATACAAATAGCCGACCCAGTAGGACTCCTCTCTTCAGGGGAAATACAAATATTCATAGATAAGCAGCATACACAGCAGATAGCAAGTGGAACAGTTGCGTATAAAGGTAAGTATTACTTAAACAACATCAAAGAAACAGATACAGAGTTATCAATAGACGAATATTCAACATTATATTTTTATGCTAAAAGAATATCGGACCCTTTGGTCTATGAATATACTACAGAGATAAGCGCAACAGCATTTGTCGATGCTGATGCTGAGAAAAAAGTAATGTTAACATTCAAAAAGGCAACGAGTGATTTATAAAGAAAAAAAGAATATACAATGAACAACCTGTTAGAAATCATGGACAAAGAATCATGCAGTAAATCAGAGGTTTACCTGTATGAAGAGAGCGGTCACTGGTACGCCTACCATCGCTCCGCCCAATTACTGAAAAAACTCAGCGAAGCGGCGTTGAAACTGAAAGAGGCGTGCTCCTTTTACGGCATTATGCTGGATAAGGTGGAAGTAGTGGACTTGAACAAACTGTTGAACGGGCCGTGGTTTGTAGCTCTGTGCTCGGATAATGAAATGATGCTGATCAAAAACGATTAATCCATAGAATGTATGTGTGAAGTAGTGACAATACTGGAAAGAGAACTGAACAACACCGGCTTGATATATATCTATCGGGAAGGTGACGGTAAGTGGTATGCCTATGAGCAATCCGCCTTTTACCTGAGCCAGATGCTTCTGGGATTGGTCACAGAGCGTTATGTCATGGACAATGCCCTGTGGCTGGCAAGAGCGGAAGTGGATATCGACCGGATTCCCCGCGAAAATATCATCAGCTACAGCAAGACTGAATATGTATTGCATTATACTCCACACAATGGATTCCATGAGTGGCTGTCGGAAATAAAGGAATAAAAGAACGCTCCTGTTCCAATAAAGACAAGTACTTCCATCTTTAAAATGATATACCGGCATCGGCTGTCATTTTATAAGGTGGAAGTACTTGTCTTTTTATGTCTCTTCCATTGCATTTTTAAATAGAAAGGCAAACAAGTTTGTACAGACCGGCGACTTCACTCACCGAAGGCCACGCCTGAACTCGCTGAGGGCCACGCTTGAATTTATTGAGGGCTACGCCAAAGATGGCTGAGGGCCACGCCTGAATGATATAGAACACGTATCCTTTTCTTTCCCGAACCGGGTGGTCAGTTCCCATAGCCGCCAGGCTAAACAGACAAATGGCGTTTCCATACACCGTAGGGGCAGGGTTTGCCTGCCCGAATACATAGGACGAACAGTTTTCGGGCGGGCAAACCTCGCCCCTACAGTGAAATGAGAGCGTTATTGGAAATGGTAACGCAATGGGTAGAAAGAGTAGCTATTGAGAGGGGTAAGGGATGTGTTAGAATACACTCACGAACACATCTTCTTGTGTTTTTCATCCCCAGACTGTCCGAAAACTCTTTTTGTGCTTTCTTTTAGGCGCGGATTACGCGGATTTTGCGGATTTTTCTTTATTTTTTCCGCGTAATCCGCGTAATTCCGTGCCTAAAATCATGGCAACAATGAACAGCCACATGCATAAAATTCAAAATCCGGGAATAGTCTCTACTACCCCGGATTTTACCTTGCGCTTTTCACAAAGAACAAGTTTCTTCTAACATCTTTTATTGTACTGTTTGTCTATATATCTTATTTCCCAAAGATTGCTTCATCTTCACGTTTACCGGCCACCTCCTTCAAATTGGCACCGGCTTCGGCAGACCCTTTGGCCTGTGCCTGCTTGAAATAGCTTTCGGCAGAGTCGAGGTCCCCTTGCAACAGTTTCAGTACGCCTCTGTTGTTCAGCGTCGCACTCGCTTGTGCATCAGCCTTATCCAAATAACGGACTGTCTGTTGCAAGTCACCTCGTTGGAGTTCGATAGCGGCAGCGTTTATATTCGCTGTTGGGTCATCAGGGAACATGCGCACTGCCACATCGAACACTTCATTAAACTCGTCGCTCCCCTTTTCATAAGTCTGGGCCACCAGAAACATTTCCTGCAAGCTCAACTGTTGGGGACGGGTTTTTATAATCTGTTTCGCTTCTTCTACATTGAATCCGCGAACTACATAACGCACGGTGTAATCAGAGTGACGCAAAGCCGGATAGCAATCTTGTAATAACGTGGCATATACCTTTCCACCATCCAAGGCTTTAATGCGTCCCTCCTTCACATCAAAATCGCTCTCGTTCTTATCTATTATGGACAAAATTTCTTCTTTCAGGGGCAAAGCATTCTTCGTCACATAGTCACGAAGCCCTGCCCAATCCTCGGGCACGGAATTTACTTTGAACAAATCCGCCTTAAAACCATATTCATTCATTACATAGCTCTTCAATGCTTCGGCACGACCTTGAGCCAGACGCGCATTGGCCGCATATCTGCCTTCGGGAGAAGCATAACCCACGATGTCTATCTCGGTAATGGTAGTATTGGCATCATTCTTCACCACATCCACCGTCTGTTTGATAGCCGCCAGTTCGGATGGATTACGGCGATAATCCGGATAAATCTTGGTCTGGTTTACCGGAAAATCCAAATAAGCACGGCCTTCTTCGGCACGGTTTTTCACAGCCTCGACGGCAGGAGAAACAAATGCCACGGCAGGTTTTACCACATAGCGTTCCAAATTGGCACGAGTGATAAAAGCACTGCTTTCTTCTTTCTGACAATTGGCGCAACCACGCACATCAGCCAGCAGTTCCAGTTCTGCACCATTCATCCATTTTTCGTATGGAATACGGGTTGAATAATTTACCGACTGCTCCGTTCCATTCTTACGACGAAGAATGGTATAGGCATCCATCGGGACACTGCGCTCACGCTGTTGCACAATGGAACGGGTACGCCCATATACCCAGATAGCGGGCAACACCTTGTTATGACTATTATCCTGTGTCTTCAAAACCGGAGTCAGAGTTGCCACACGGTTGGAAGAAAGTTCCATTGCAGCCGGCAACGTGATATCCATTCCTATCATCACCTGTCCATTATCACCAATCAGAATCGACTGGTTACTGACTTGTACCTGACCACCTGCCAATGTTTGTGCACCTGCCGGAATAGCCGGTATCAACAATATGAGAAGTATATAACGTATAAGTTTCATAATCCGTAGTTTTTAGAATATATAAATCAGATTCAGAGCGGCCTTGGTAGGACCAAAATAATTCTTGTGGGATTTCTCCAGCATATCTCCACATTCCTCACACTCATATTTCTTATAGCGTACATAAGCATAACCCAGACCGATAGTGGCACCCAGATTCCAATGGCGTCCCAGCACAAACTGGTAACCGTAACTGATGCCGCCGCCATAAAAATGTCCCTTATAACGGAAGTCTTTCAAATCATCGAAAGGAGAGAACGGCAAATCAATACCGGTAGTATTGTATGCACCTCCCATCAAATGGAAACCGAAAAAGTGACCATTGAACTTATCACAAAGCCAATAACGCAATTCGGGTTGTACCATCACCAGTTTCAGCATTTTGTTATCACTGTATTTCCACGGATTATAATAAAAAGGAATGTCCAGCGTAAGTTTCTTACTCAAACCTGCTTCCACTCCCAAGTTTGGTAGGGCAACAGCATCCATCGCCACATTAGTCTTAACGGCAATCTGACCATACATAAATAAGGAGGAAGCCACTAGACATACCAATGAAAATAAAAATCTTCGTATTACCATATTCTATCTCTTCAACTAAGTTATTTTCTACATTGCAAAGATACGGTCTATTTTTTTAACAGGATATTGGCGAATTAATCTTTATTAAGAGGTAGTTTCGGCAAAATGAAAAATGAATAAAAAACAGTCTTACCCTCTATTTCTATCAAAATCCGGAATTTCAGTCTGGGAACATTGATCAAACTACCTAAAGAAACATAGACGGTATTTCTCTCAACAACAAATGGAATTTCTTTCAGTATGACCAAAATACCTCTTACCAAGGTAAAAACACCACCTACGAAGAAAATAACGGGTGTTTTTATCAAAAAAGAGGGTATTTCAATCAAAAAAGTTCGAAAATAATTTGGATATATGAAAAGAATGCCTACATTTGCACCGAATGATAATGGGTCAATCATTCAAACAATCAAAAACAATAAAAAAATTATAGTTCTATGAAGGCAATTCATTTAATGATTGCCATGCTCGTCATGATGAGTTTGGCATCCTGCTCTGCAGATGGTAATGACCCCGTTGAAAATTCAGCTTCAACGTATCTTTTGGAAAAAACGTATGGCGCCAGAAGCGTTGCATACGAAGAAAACAATTCTAACAATTTAAATTTAAGTGAATTGCCGGCTATCAGTTTGTCTGAAGCTGATGGAATTTTGTCTGTCCTCCGCAAACATACCAATGCCAAAGAAGAACTAGACATTCAAGCGGCTACTAGAGGAGAACAAACGCTACTGAAAATAGCAATGAAACAAACCATAGACAGCAAGTATTCTTTTACTATCCAACTGAATATGAACAGTTATAGCGACGGTAGTTTGTACTATAGCGGATACAAAGCAGAATGTTCTTCTTCTCTAATGAAATGGTATCTCAAGGGATTCAGCCTGGCAAGCGATAATGCCACCGGAAATTATAAGTTCGAATCCCAGAGCTATATCTATATGAAAATAGTGGATAACGGAATCAAATATATACAAGTCCCCGTCACTATAGAAGGCAACTATAATCCGGATAATCACGAAAGCAAATTCTCCTATAATTTATAACCTATCACAGCATAGAATCACTTTATAACAGATACTATCACCCCTTGTTTTTCGCTTTATCTCCTATATGGCAGATCATTCCAGCGAAAAAGCAAGGGGTGTATTTCATTCAGACATAACCGTCTAATAATCAAATAATAGCAATATATATGAATGAAACACCCACTATGTTATTTTTTCACCTGATCAAATTGTAGACAAAATGAGATATATTGCTATGAATTTAAGTTGTCTATGAAAATTTAGTTTGCTATATTTGTAGGAATTCCTAAAATAGATTAAGGAATAATATCAGGACGATTGCATTTTTGCAGATCGCCTAAAAGAAAAACAGGGGAAAAAAGCGAAACAACTTACTGTTATGAAATCAATAATAATCATCCTACTATGTAGCCTTTGTCCATTGGCCACAAATGCGCAAAGCTATTTTCGCCAATGCGGTGTACAACTGCTCACCAAACAAGACGGGCTGAACAATAATACATTGACCGGAATCTATCAGGATAAAGCCGGTTTTCTATGGCTGGGAACTGACGTCGGATTAAGTCGTTATGACGGGATACACTTTCATAATTACAACTTGATTGATAAAGAGCCTCATGCTATCGCAAGGATATACGAGACATCCAATAACTTGCTGTGGTCCCTGGTGGCAAACTTGAATCAAATAGTCTGCTTCGACAAAATGCGCGGAAGCTATCTGCCGTTCACCTCAGCTACACCTGAGGTATTGCAAGACATACAAGATATATGTGTAGTGCAAGACCAATTGTATATCATAACCTCCAATGCGACAGTAGTAGAGTTGAGCATAGAAAAAGAGACAGACCGCATAAAACTGACCGCACACCCGCTGAATGATATAAAAATAAAAGCCCTTAAATTCTACGACAATGAGAACAAATTATGTATACTGACAGGAGACAAGCGGATATTACTTTACGATGTTTCAAACAAAAATAGTGAATATATAAATTGCACTGACCTGGGTATTTCCCAAGCAAACAGTATTGAGAAAGTACAGATATGCAATAATTATATATGGATTTGCAGCCAAACCGCAGGAATCTTCTGTTATGATACAACAACCAAAGCATTCCGCAAAGTGAATGAAAACGATTTGTCCGGTCATATACAGGACCCTTATATATGTGATATCGTTCAAATAGATGAGATCACTTTCATTATAGCCACATGGACCTCACTGTGGGCCATAAGGTTTGAAACCGATGATTATCTTCAATCTCCTTTTCACATCATAGACCTGACAAAATATGATCCTTATTACGGTCCTATCCTCAAAAATAGAATTACCGATATTCATTTTGACCAAACAAACAATGTGCTATGGGTAGGAACTTTCGGCAGAGGATTATTGAAACTGAATTTCAAAGGGAATGATATCGACCGTATTCCACTGAACAACGAAATAAGATATGTCAATGGAATAGCACAAGATGCCAATGGATACATCTGGCTGGCAACCGAAAAAGACGGGATACAGAAAAGTACAGAAAAAGGCATATCACCTGACCTGCATTTTTCATTATGGGAAAAAAGCAACAAGGATAATACTTACTGCCTGCATAAAGATAAAAATGGAGGATTGTGGTTTGGTAATGATAAAGGAAATATTCTTTGGGTAAATCCTACGACTAATGAAATGGTGACTTACCGCCCCAAACCGGAAGCAACGGACTCCAATGTTACCGCCGCCATCTTAAAATTACACCTCAACTCGCGTAACCATCTGTGGATTGGAACTGAAAAAGGATTGATAGTTTATAATTACCAGGCAAACGAATGCCTGGCTTCTCTGCCTTATAAAAAAGGATTCGAGAAAGTAACTGCCATATGCGAAGACGGAGACGGTACCATGTGGCTGGGGACAGAGAGAGGACTCTATCGTGCCAATCGCGAGGGAAAACAGATAAAACTGATATCCGGATATGAAAAGCAGATTGGAATGATGCCCGGAAAAGTGCTGGCACTCTACCTGAACAACTACAACCAACTGTTTGCGTCGTATGCAGACAAGATCATCCAAATAGATGGAAAAGAGAAAAAAGTATCCTCCGTCATGGTTCTCCAGAAAGACTTGCCCAATGGACACATAGGTTGTATGGTAGATGATAAAAATGGAAATACCTGGCTGGGAACCAACTCAGGGATTGTCACATTGAACAATAAGAATAATGCATCATACGCCTATGCATTTCCTGAGAGCTTTAATGACGTATGCAGGCTGAACGATGGTAAACTATTATGGGCCAATTCTACAGGACTGCTCTACTTTGACCCACGTATCTTGAAAGAAAATTCAAGTAACCGTCGGTTCTATATTTCAGATATAGATGTCAATTATAATAAGGTGGAAATTGGAGAAAAAGTAAATGGACAGGTTATTCTGGACAAGCCCGCACACCTGATTGAACATTTATCGTTAGATTACCATAACAATAACCTGATCCTCTATTTAAGCGATTTGAAATATGGGAGCTCACCCAACAAAGTGGAATACCGCCTGCTACCTGACCAGCAAGAATGGAGTTCCAATTATGACGACCATGTGAAGCTCAGCAATATCAAACCCGGAGAATATGTACTGGAGATACGTCCGTCTTATCCGTTGGAGGGAAACGAACAAATAACCCGGCTACCTATCACCGTAGGCAGATATTGGGCTGCAACCGGATGGGCTATCACGGCATATGTACTGGCCATTATCATTATTTCCCTGCTTGTATGGGTGTACCTCAATCACAAATCACTGAAACGCCAGGTTTATCAAGCTAAAGAAGTGAAGCTGAAAGAGAAACTGGAAGAAGAAACTGAAATCAGAAAAGAAGAAGAAAAAAACCATCAGTTACGTGATCAGATCAGATATACGCTGGCACAGGAACTCCGAACCCCGTTATCACTAATCACGGCTCCATTGAAAGAAATGATTGGCAATACGGCATTCCCCGAATCATTCCTGCAAAAAACTAAAATGGCTTATCGGAACTCAATCAGCCTGCAGGACATTTGCAACCAATTGCTGAATATACATCAACAGGAAAATTACAGCCAAAAATTAAATGTAGCCCCCTACCCTGCCAGTGTGATAGCCGATGCAGTAGTACGTTCATCTTATGAACTACTCAACGTCAGCCCTATCAACTTGCATTATGACAAGGACAACAAAATAAATACGGAAATATGGATTGACAGAAAAAAAATTGACTTCGTTCTGAGCAATATATTATCCAATGCCTACCGGCATATCTCCTATTCCGGTTCCATCCGGTTTACGGTGAATGTAAGTACTGTAAATGGAAAAGATTTCTGTCTGTTCACCATTGAAGATGACGGCAAGGAAATGATAGAAGAATCTTCTGTCACTTTCCTGGGAGCTGATAATTACAATTCTCCCAGTAACCGGCTACATCCCGAATTGGGCATCGAAATCATGAAAACAACAGCGCTTGCCCATCATGGTGACATTCAGATTACTCAAGAAAAGAATAAAGGGACAAAGGTTACACTCTATATTCCGCTGGGCAAACAACACCTGGAAAACGAAGAAAACGTATCCTTTATTGAACCCGAAGCTATCGTGGAAGATTCCGGTACTGCAATTATAACCGTAGAGGACAAGAAGAAGCAGGAAATAGCGGACAGCATTACCGCCAAACCTATTGACAGCCCCGAAACCAAATACAAATTGCTGGTTATTGAAGATCATGCTGATATCCGCCTTTACCTGAAAGTATTATTCTCATCCACCTATAATATTATTATGGCGGAAAACGGTGAAGAAGGAGTAAGGATGGCACGCAAGGAGATGCCGGACCTCGTGATAACGGATATCATGATGCCGATCATGAACGGATTTGAATGTTGCCGCATCCTGAAAGAGGATCTGAAGACCTGCCACATCCCCATTATCCTGCTCACAGCACTGGTAGGAGATGAAGATGTAGTGAAGGGGATAGAATTGGGAGCCGATGATTATATCCTGAAACCTTTCAATCCGGAAATACTCCGCACCAAAGTAAAGCGTCTGATAAAGAGCAGAATTGAACTAAAGCAGATTTATACCAAACTATTAACGCCAGCTGTTACCGGTAGCGAAGCGCAGGAAGAAAGTGTGGAAGCGGTCACCATAGAAGATCCGTTCATCACACAAATACTGAATATTGTGAACGATAACCTTCAAAACCCGGAGTTCAACGTGAAAAAACTAGCCGAGATGTTGAACATGAGCCAGCCAACCCTTTACAGAAGGGTGAAGCAACTCACTAATTTTACCATTATAGAATTAGTAAGGGGAGTCCGGCTGAAACGCTCAGCAGAGTTATTGAAAAGCCGTAAATACAATGTTCAGGAGGTAGCCGAAAAGGTTGGTTACAATGATATACCAACCTTTAGAAAGCACTTTGTCGATTTCTATGGTACTACCCCTTCTACATTTAATAACAAAGAAGAGGCAGAAGATAAAAAATAATCGTTAACAGCCAAATATTTTTTGAATTAAAAATCGTACCTTTGCAGCCAAATATATAGGTATAGTATGCAAGACATTAGAAACATTGCGATCATCGCCCACGTAGACCACGGAAAAACGACTCTGGTGGACAAGATGATGCTGGCGGGACATTTGTTCCGCAACGACCAGACAAATGGTGAACTGGTATTGGATAATAATGACTTGGAACGTGAAAGAGGGATAACCATCCTTTCAAAAAACGTTTCAATTAACTACAAAGGAACAAAAATCAATATTATTGATACTCCGGGACACGCCGACTTCGGTGGTGAAGTAGAACGTGTACTCAATATGGCTGATGGATGTATTTTGTTGGTAGACGCATTCGAAGGTCCGATGCCGCAGACACGTTTCGTGCTGCAAAAAGCGTTACAGATCGGTTTGAAACCCGTAGTTGTTGTCAACAAGGTAGATAAACCCAACTGTCGTCCGGATGAAGTATACGAAATGGTATTCGACTTGATGTTCAGTCTGAACGCTACAGAAGACCAGTTGGATTTCCCCGTTATCTATGGCTCTGCCAAAAATAACTGGATGAGCACCGACTGGAAAACTCCGACGGAAAACTTGATTCCGTTATTGGATGCTATCATTGAACACATTCCGGCACCCAAGCAAATTGAAGGTACTCCCCAGATGTTAATCACTTCTTTGGATTACTCGGCATATACAGGCCGTATCGCTGTGGGACGCGTACATCGTGGTACCCTGAAAGAGGGTATGAACATTACGTTGGCAAAACGTGACGGTAGCTTGGTAAAGTCCAAAATCAAAGAAATTCATACTTTCGAAGGTTTGGGACGCAAAAAGACAGATGCAGTATCATCGGGTGATATCTGTGCTGTGGTAGGTATAGACGGTTTCGAAATCGGTGACACTATCTGTGACTATGATAATCCTGAACCATTACCTCCTATTGCTATTGACGAGCCGACCATGAGCATGTTGTTTACCATCAATGACTCTCCATTCTTCGGCAAAGAAGGTAAGTTTGTAACTTCACGCCACATTCAAGACCGTTTGGCTAAAGAACTGGACAAAAACCTGGCATTGCGTGTACGCAAAAGCGAAGTGGAAGATGGAAAGTGGATCGTATCAGGACGTGGTGTACTTCACCTTTCGGTACTGATTGAAACTATGCGCCGCGAAGGATATGAGTTGCAGGTAGGTCAGCCTCAGGTTATCTTTAAAGAGATTGACGGTGTGAAATGTGAACCTATTGAAGAGTTGACTATCAGCGTACCCGAAGAATATTCCAGTAAAATGATTGATATGGTAACCCGCCGTAAAGGGGATCTGGTTTCTATGGAAACACAGGGTGACCGTGTAAATATTGAGTTTGATATGCCTTCACGTGGTATCATCGGTCTTCGTACCAACGTATTGACCGCCTCGGCCGGAGAAGCGATCATGGCTCACCGTTTCAAATGCTATCAACCCTACAAAGGTGAAATAGAACGCCGCTCTAACGGTTCTATCATCTGTATGGAAAGCGGAACAGCATTCGCTTATGCTATTGATAAACTACAAGATCGTGGCAAATTCTTCATTTATCCGCAAGATGAAGTATATGCCGGACAGGTAGTAGGTGAACATGTACATGAAAACGACTTGGTAGTTAATGTTACCAAATCAAAGAAACTGACCAATATGCGTGCGTCAGGTTCTGATGACAAGGCCCGTATCATTCCGCCGGTGGTATTCTCTCTGGAAGAAGCTTTGGAATACATCAAAGAAGATGAATATGTTGAGGTTACTCCCAAAAGCATGCGTATGCGTAAGGTTATTCTTGACGAAATAGAACGTAAAAGAGCTAACAAGAACTAATCTGTTCAGTATCCATATAAATAAAATCCCGAAGGTGATCCTCCGGGATTTTTTATTTCTAATCTACAAACTTCACTTTGGTAACCTCTCTGGGCTTGGCAGCAGGTTTTTCATCCGGATAACCAAAAGCGATGGCATAAAGCAACTCATATCCTTCACTGAAGCCCAATTTCTTCATATATTCGGCAGCAGCAGGCGACTTCATAAAACGCACAGGACCGCCCAAACAGCAGGAACCTATCCCCATAGACCATGCCGAAAGAATCATATTTTCGCCCAATAGTCCACAGTCTATCTGAGAGAGGTCATACGTAGGGTCATTAGCAATAAACACTACCGTAGGCGCATTATTAAACATATTCTTGAATCCGGGACGCTCTGCGGCTTTCGGATTTTCTTGTTTGAAAATCTCGGTCAGGCCGTTGATAAATTCCGGATTGTCCACCACCCGAACTTCCCAAGACTGCTTGTTCATTCCATTAGGAGCATTAATACCGCATTCTATTATAGTCTGCATCTTTTCACGCTCTACCGCCTCAGGCTTATACTTCCGTATACTACGACGGCTCATAATGGTTTCTATTACAGGATTCTCCCCCTTTGCAGCGGCGCTATCTACCGCTACAGCGTTTTCCTGTGACTTTTGCGGTGCACAACTGCACAATGCCAGCAGTGCGACACTTAATAAGGTCATTTTCAGTGTTTTCATTTGCATATCGTTTTTTTTATTCAAAATAAGTAGCATAAAATTCATCTTCATCCATTATCCGACAAGACACCTTCTTACCTCTAAACAAACGATTGAAATGTGAACGTGCCTCGTTCTTATTCGACGTAAATATAAAAATGTAATCTCTAGAAACAGCCCCTTCCAGTAAATCTCTGGAGTGATTTATTTTATCACGTATATTTGCCTCCGATATGTTGCGTGGAGATTTATAGCGAAACCGGAACTCAACCAAAAGCATCCCCCGGTTCTTTCCTTCTTTTGACAGTCCTACGGTAACATCCATTGTTGCCTCTCTGTCGCCACGGCCCGTCTGTTTTTCCACTTCATCCAGGTTTATACACATTTCCTTATGGCAGAACAAAGTACCTTTCCCACCTTCCTGCTTTATGCAAGACAATAGCTCTTGCAAACAAGCCGGATATTTTTTCGCCAACGGGTGTTGAAGGGTTGTTACCTTACAATATTTCATCTTCTACTACGCCGTATTGGTTTATTCTATCCAATGCAATATTAAATGAGCCGAATATTTCATCTATTTCAGCACCAAGTGCCTTATAGGTATAAGAAAAGATAGATTTCTTCTCTGCTAAATAGAAATTCAGCTCTTTGAGCACTCCTTCCTTCTCCGAAATATACTTCAAAGCACTTACCATATCGGGATTATGGGTAGCTATAAAAAACTTAACTCCCAGTTCCTTATTCAATAGAACTACCAAACGAGCATACTCCACTATCCATTGAGGATGCAAGTGTGCTTCGGGCTCATCAATAATCAGAAGAGTCTTATTATTCAAAAAACCGTTCTTCATAAGAAGTTGCAATGCTGCAAAAGCCTTGATTCCTGTGGCGCAATCCAACAAATTTATTTTCAATCCGTCTGAGCGGAGGTACTCGAAACGCTCTGTCAGGTTCTTGTCTATCCCTATGCTGCCATGCAATATTTCATTAGAAAGTAAGGTTTCCACCTCTTCACGAACCAATCCCGAATAAGCCGTGCTTCTTAATATCTCATTCAGTTCACGCCAATGAGAAAATCCGGTATCAAGACCTACTGCCATAGGAGTATCCATATACAACACACGCTCTATTGAACTGAGATTCAGCACCCGGTTCAGTTTCCTATCCGTAATGCAAGCGCCATACTCATAGAGATTAAATTTATCTTTTATGACTTGACCTGCAAAAGAACGGGAAAAGACAGCATCCAACATCTCTATATTTCTGCTATCTAACTTTGATTTCGCCAATAGAAACTGCTCAGATACAATCTCCTTCAAGGCATCAATGATATCCTCTAAAGAAGATTCCGAAAAATCATTAGTATGACAGTACTCTTTTAATATAGAAAGAAGAATCATCCGAACACGCACTAAAAAGGATGACAAGAATTGTTTTTGATCAACAGAAAACTTCTCTGGATTTAGGTCAACGAACAAATTTAAGGTTGTAATATAACTCACACAAAACTCCTTCAGCAGGCCTAAATCTAACGAAAAGTAATCAGCCTTTTTCATATTATCTAAATGAGCATCATCCCAATTCATATCAGGTTGTTTCTTCATCCATGCAAGCAAATCTTCACGAAGACTAACGACCTGTCTCAATATAGCATCTACAGAAACATATAAGCTTTGCCGGATCATCAGCTCATATTCATTTACCGTCTTGAATGCATAGTAGAGCAATTTGGACAGCGTACTCTTGCCACAGCCATTCTCGCCCGAAACCACCGTGATGCCGTCCAACACAATTTCCGCGCTATCCACAGTCCGAAAATCGGTTACTTTCACCTTTATTGTATGTTCCATCAATTATCTGTTTCCCACAAAAATAAACATTAATAACGGGATTAAAAAAAAGCGGCTCCCAAAATGGAACCGCTTTTCATTATTTTATCATATTCCTTGCCTACGCTTGGAATAAACTGCGTCTTATTACAATTTCGGACCAGCAGCAACCAACTTCTTACCAGCTTCAGTACCAGTGAACTTAGCAAAGTTCTTGATGAAACGGCCAGCCAAGTCTTTTGCTTTTTCGTCCCACTGAGCAGCGTCAGCGTAAGTGTCACGAGGATCAAGGATCTTCGGATCAACGCCCGGCAATTCTGTAGGAACAACGAAATCAAAGTAAGGCATAGTCTTGGTAGGAGCCTTGTCGATAGAACCGTCCAGGATAGCGTCAATGATACCACGAGTATCGCGGATAGAGATACGCTTGCCGGTACCATTCCAACCTGTGTTAACCAAGTATGCTTTAGCACCAGTCTTTTCCATCTTCTTAACCAATTCTTCAGCATATTTTGTAGGATGCAAGCTCAAGAAAGCAGCACCGAAGCAAGCAGAGAATGTCGGAGTCGGTTCAGTGATACCACGTTCTGTACCAGCCAATTTAGCTGTAAATCCAGACAAGAAGTAGTACTGAGCTTGTTCAGGGTTCAAGATAGATACCGGAGGCAATACACCGAATGCGTCAGCTGACAAGAAAATAACTTGTTGGGCGTGAGGACCTTTAGAGATAGGCTTAACGATGTTTTCGATGTGATAGATAGGATAAGAAACACGAGTATTTTCAGTTGTGCTCTTATCAGCGAAATCAATCTTGCCGTCAGCAGCAACAGTCACATTTTCAAGCAAAGCGTCACGTTTGATAGCAGCGTAGATATCGGGTTCGCTTTCTTTATCCAGATTGATAACCTTAGCGTAGCAACCACCTTCATAGTTGAATACACCTTCGTCATCCCATCCGTGTTCGTCATCACCGATCAACTTACGTTTCGGGTCAGTAGACAATGTAGTCTTACCTGTTCCAGACAAACCGAAGAAGATAGCAGAGCTAGTTCCTTCCATGTTAGTGTTAGCAGAGCAGTGCATAGAAGCGATACCACGAAGCGGGTTCATGTAGTTCATGATAGAGAACATACCTTTCTTCATTTCACCACCGTACCAAGTATTCAGGATTACTTGTTCTTTAGTCTTCAGGTTGAATACTGTAGCAGTTTCAGAGTTCAAGCCCAGTTCTTTGTAGTTGTCAACTTTTGCTTTAGAAGCATTGAAACATACGAAATCAGGTTCTCCGTAGTTAGCAAGTTCTTCAGCAGTCGGGCGGATGAACATGTTAGTTACGAAGTGAGCCTGCCAAGCTACTTCCATGATGAAACGTACTTTCATACGAGTTGCAGCGTTAGCGCCACAGAAAGTATCAACAACGAACAGACGTTTGCCGCTCAATTCTTTTACA
This sequence comes from Bacteroidaceae bacterium, assembly GCA_963651205.1. Taxonomy (GTDB): domain Bacteria; phylum Bacteroidota; class Bacteroidia; order Bacteroidales; family Bacteroidaceae; genus Phocaeicola. The sequence continues at coordinate 129,996 of CAVJPC010000062.1, read as the reverse complement.
GCTTTAGCCTTCAAGTCAGCCCAAGCTTCTTCAGTACAAGGTTTGTTATCGTTTTTGTATTCGTCAGAAGTCCACCATACTGAATCTTCAGAAGCTTCATTCTTAACGAAGAATTTATCTTTAGGAGAACGACCTGTGTAAACACCAGTCATTACGTTTACAGCACCCAGTTCAGTTACCTGTCCTTTTTCGAAACCTTCCAGTTCGGGTTTGGTTTCTTCAGCGAAAAGTACATCATAAGAAGGATTGTGAAGAACTTCCTTCACGTCGGTAATACCGTACTTGCTTAAATCTAAATTTGCCATTTTTAAATGATTTAATTTGGTTATTGTATAATGTTGTTTTACTCTCTATTTTATGAAAGAAGATGTTTTCTAACATCCCCTTGTCTAAGGCGCTACAAAATTAGTGCTTTATTTTAAAAAAAAGAAGTTATTAGAGAAAAATTTCCGTAATAATCAAATATTTATATTTGTGTAACAAAAATGCAATTCGCACTTTACAAATCTAGAAATTATTTGTTTCTTTGCAGGTTAAAGTCAACAATATAACAAAAGCATAGATATGAAAATCATCAATCTCAGTGAAGGCAATTCGCTCCTAAACCAGTATGTGGCCGAATTGCGTGATGTACATGTTCAGAACGACCGTATGCGTTTCCGCAGGAATATCGAAAGAATAGGAGAAATCATGGCATACGAAATGAGTAAAGCACTAACCTATTCCGTAAAGCAGGTACAAACACCACTGGGAACCGCCACGGCCAGTACGCATGATGACAAAATAGTGATTGCCACTGTTTTCCGTGCCGGACTGCCTTTACACACCGGTTTTCTGAATATGTTTGATCATGCCGACAATGCTTTCGTTTCCGCATTCCGTTTTTACAAGGACGATGAACACCACATTGTAGATGTACATATCGAATACATTGCCGCTCCGTCACTGAATGACAGGACATTACTCTTGGTTGACCCCATGCTTGCCACCGGAGAAAGTATGGAACTTGCCTGGAAAGCTTTCCTCACCAAAGGTAAACCCGCAAAATTACAAATGGCTTGTGTCATTGCCAGCCAGCAGGGAGTGGAACATATGGCAGAACTCTTTCCAAGTGATGATGTTACCTTATGGTGTGCCGCCATAGATCCGGTTTTGGATGAGCACAAATACATCGTTCCGGGACTGGGAGACGCAGGAGATTTGTCCTTTGGCGAAAAACTTTAGAACTCACCCCGGGGTAATGGACCAACTACCCCTATAGCAATACTTAATTACCCCATAGTAGTTGCCACACTACTATGGGGTAATTTAGATGTGCTTCAAAAAGCATTCGGACAAGTTTCTTATTTCACCTCCCAAATATCATTTGTCATCAGCAATTCCTGGAAATTATGATATTTCTTCTTTGCGGACACTTCTTCAATCTGTGCGTTTACGGCATCATCATAAGTTGGAGCTTCCACATCACGGATTACGCCTAATGCAATCGGAAAGTCAGGACCTTCCATCAATGCCAGCTTCAACTGTAAAGTATTGTCCATGCAATGAGCATCGTGAACCAGAATATCTTTTTCCGTCACACCATTCTCACCCAACTTCACCACTTTCAACCCGAAACCTTCCTGCATCAGACCATACTCTTTATCTACGCCAAACAGCATCGGTTTGCCATGTTCCAGATAAATTGCATTTTTGGCACGTCCTTCTTTCGTTGATACCGACTCATGCGTTCCGTCATTGAAGATTACACAGTTCTGGAGGACTTCGCATACAGCCGCACCTTTATGATTGGCAGCAGCTTTCAGAATTTCTACAGTACCGGGAGCATCTGTTGCCACCGAACGGGCAAAGAAACGTCCACGTGCACCAAAACATAATTCTGCCGGATGGAACGGATCTTCCACTGTTCCGTAAGGAGATGATTTGCTGACAAATCCACGGGGAGAAGTCGGCGAATACTGTCCTTTGGTCAAACCATAGATACGGTTGTTCAACAAAATCATGTTCAGGTCAATGTTACGGCGAACGGCATGTATAAAGTGGTTACCACCGATAGCCAGCCCATCACCATCACCCGAAACCTGCCAGACAGTGATCTTCGGATTAGCCACCTTGCAGCCTGTAGAAATAGCTGCTGCACGACCGTGTACAGTCTGCATGGCATATGTATTCATATAATAAGGTAGACGGCTGGAACATCCGATACCCGAAATAACGGCAGTATCATGAGGAGCCATTCCCAATTCGGCCATCGCTTTGTGCAGCGAAGCCAAGAAAAAGTGGTCACCGCAACCCGGACACCAGCGAGGTTGTCCTTTTTTGAAATCTTTTGCTGTATATTCGCTCATAGTCTTTACTTTCTTTACGGTTATTATTTAGTTAAAATCTCGGTGAAAGCATCCACTAATTCGCTGACAACGAATGGCTGGCCTTTGACTTCATTAAACTGATAAGACACAAATCCGTCTACTTTCATACGGAGATATCCGGCAAACTGACCGAGGTTCTGCTCAGCCACGACTACCTTCTTATATTTCTTCAGCACTTCTGCCGTATTCTTTGGCAGCGGATTCAAATGAACGAAGTGAGCCAGAGCCACTTTCTTGCCTGAATTGTTCATCTCTTCCATTGCTGAATATAAATGACCGTAAGTTCCACCGAAACCTACTATCAGCAAATCTGCATCATCCACGCATCCTTGTACTTTAACATCTGGAACAGGGATTTTAGCTACCTTTTCAGCACGCAGATGGCACATCAGATTATGGTTTTCTGGTTCAGTAGAGATAGCGCCTGTATTGCTGTCTTTCTCCAAACCACCCAAAATGTGCATATAACCTTCCTGTCCCGGTTTTGCCCAATAACGGACACCCGTTTCAGGATTACGTTTATAAGGAGTATAATTATCCTTCATTTCCGGAGTAACATACGGCGGATTGATAGCCGGATAGTTTGCTAAATCGGGCAACTTCCATGCCCCGGAACCGTTTGCCACGAAACCGTCAGTCAACAATACCACCGGAGTCATATGTTCCAACGCAATCTTACAAGCATCGTAAGCGGCATCAAAACAGTGAGTGGGTGAAGCAGCGGCAATAACCGGCATCGGGGATTCACCATTACGCCCAAACAATGCCTGCAACAAGTCAGTCTGTTCCGATTTAGTAGGCAGACCGGTAGAAGGACCACCACGTTGTACATTTACTACCACCAAAGGCAACTCTGTGATAACCGCCAGATTCATAGCCTCCGATTTCAGGCAGACACCGGGTCCCGAAGTAGAAGTAGCTGCCAGCGCACCTGCAAAGGAGGCGCCGATAGCTGTCGCACAACCCGAAATCTCGTCTTCACACTGAACCGTAGTTACGCCCAGTGATTTATGTTTGGAAAGTTCATGTAGAATATCGGTTGCCGGAGTAATAGGATAAGATCCCAGGAACAAACGCAAACCTGCTTTTTCAGCAGCAGCGATCATGCCGTAAGCTGTGGCCTTGTTACCACTGATATCCATATACTTTCCGGGTACTTTAGTCTTGGTTTCCACCTTATAGGTATGATCTACCGACGCATGGGTATTATGCCCGTAATCATAACCGGCATGTATTACCTTAATATTGGCTTCGGCAATTTCGGGCTTCTTCGCAAATTTTTCACGCAAGAAGTTTTCGGCAACAGTCAGGTCGCGGTTGAACAACCAGCAAACCAATCCTAAAGCAAACATATTGCGGCATTTCAACATGGCTTTGTTGTCCATGCCCGTATCTGCCAGACAGTCTTTCACCATTTGTGAAATAGGAGCAGCAATCACATCCTGCTTGATACCCATTTCTTCAATTGGATTGTCTGTTTTGAAAGCCGCCTTATCCAAATCTGATTTCTGGAAGCAATCTGTATCAATAATGATACAAGCTGTCGGCTTCGCAAACTTGTATTGTGTTTTCAATGCAGCGGCATTCATTGCGATCAATACATCGCATTGGTCGCCCGGAGTAAATACTTTACCCGCACCAATATGCACCTGGAAACCCGATACACCGGTTAACGAACCTTGCGGGGCGCGTATATCCGCCGGGTAATCGGGGAATGTACTGATATCATTTCCCACTGTAGCCGAAATATTAGAAAAGATATTTCCGGCCAGCTGCATACCATCGCCTGAGTCGCCTGAGAAACGAACCACCACCTGGTCCAACTCCTTGACTATCATTTCATCTGCCATAACTTATTATTTAGGGTTACAAAATTTCACTGTTTGCAAAGTTCGGAAAGTTCTGCCAAAGGACAAAATATTCCGCTATCAAACTATGCTTGAATAACAAAATGTACAAAATTAAAGGTTTATTCATTCCAAAGCTAAGAAAAGGTAGAGAGAAATATCTGTTTAATAGCATAGTTTTCTATCATTCTGGTAGTGGCATCGACAGGCACATCTTAACAATTTATTATTTTTATCCATGTTTTATGAACAACATGATAGTTTTACACCAAAACAAGCTAATTATTGAGCCGTTTAAAGCAGATAGAAACGACAAAACAGCGAGAGAACCAGTATTCTCTCTTTACCCGATACATTTTTCATTCTTTCATATTGCTGTTTGAACAAAAAGGAGTACCTTTGCATCCGTAAAGCGGCCTTGTAGTTCAACGGATAGAATAGAAGTTTCCTAAACTTTAGATAGGGGTTCGATTCCCCTCGAGGCTACTAAAGAGCGGTAAACAGTTGTATAACAACCATTTACCGCTCTTATTTTATACTTAAAGCTGTTACGATCCGCTTATTTGATTACGTTCAACTCCTTGCCTACCTTAATAAATGCGGCAATCGCTTTATCCAAATGTTCTTTCTCATGTCCTGCAGACAACTGGACACGAATGCGAGCCTGTCCTTTGGGAACAACCGGATAATAGAAGCCGGTTACGTAAATACCTTCTTCCTGCATCTTGGCAGCAAAGTCCTGAGACAATTTCGCATCATAAAGCATCACAGCGCAAATGGCACTTTGAGTCGGTTTGATATCGAAACCGGCAGCCAACATCTGATCGCGGAAATAGTTCACATTATTCATCAGTTTGGTATGCAGTTCATCGCTTTCCTTCAACATCTTGAACATTTCCAAACTGGCACCTATAATGGCAGGAGCCACCGAATTGGAGAACAAGTAAGGACGAGAACGCTGACGTAACATATCAATAATTTCTTTCTTGCCCGTAGTAAATCCACCCATTGCACCACCGAATGCCTTACCCAGCGTACCGGTAAAAATATCCACACGACCATATGCATCAAACTGTTCCGCCACACCGTGCCCTGTAGGTCCTACAACACCAGCCGAGTGAGATTCATCCACCATCACCAATGCATCATATTTTTCAGCCAGTTCACAGATCTTATCCAACGGGGCTACATTGCCATCCATTGAGAACACACCGTCTGTAGCAATAATGCGGTGACGCTGTGCCTGTGCTTCTTGCAGACAGCGCTCCAAGTCAGCCATATCGGCATTGGCATAACGATATCGTTTTGCTTTACACAGACGCACGCCGTCTATGATAGATGCATGATTCAGCGCATCCGAAATAATAGCATCCTCTTCTGTAAGCAAAGGTTCAAACAGACCGCCGTTAGCATCGAAACAAGCCGCATAAAGTATAGTGTCTTCGGTTTTAAAATAATCAGAGATGGCAGCTTCCAACTGCTTGTGCAAATCCTGAGTACCGCAGATAAAACGCACGGAAGACATACCAAAGCCATGTGTATCCATCGCTTCTTTGGCAGCATTAATCAAGCGTTGGTTGGCTGACAAGCCTAAATAGTTATTGGCACAAAAGTTCAACACATCTTCCCCGTCATTCACCTTGATGTCCGCACGTTGGGGAGTAGTAATAATACGTTCATTTTTATACAATCCGGCTGCTTTGATATCAGCCAGTTCCTTCGCAAGGAACTCTTTCATTTTACCATACATAGCTTTGTTTTTTTTATTAAGTATATAGTTTAAGCTTAAAAATCAGTCTGACCTGACAAAGTTCTTATTTTTTTTTGATATCCGATTAAATTATAGAGAAAAATTTGATAAAATATAAAGCTTTCTATCTATCTTTGCTTCCAAAAGGAAACTCAAAGCAAATAGCAGACTATGAAAAATGTATTAATCATCGGCTCCACCGGTCAGATCGGTTCGGAACTAACCATGAAATTGAGAAGTATTTACAATGGAAACATCGTAGCGGGATATATTCCCGGTGCTGAACCTAAAGGAGAATTAAAAGAATCTGGTCCTTCTGCCATTGTAGATATCACCAATGAACAACAAATCGCCGAGACTGTATCAAAGTACAATATCGACACTATTTACAACCTGGCAGCATTACTGTCGGCTGTAGCAGAAGCCAAACCTCAACTGGCATGGAAAATAGGTATGGGCGGCCTGTTCAACGTATTGGAAGTAGCACGCGAAATGGGATGTGCCGTATTTACTCCAAGTTCTATCGGTGTCTTCGGTAACAACACCCCTAAAGACAAGACTCCACAAGACACTATCCGCAATCCGCGTACCATGTATGGCGTTACAAAAGTATCAGGAGAATTGCTGAGCGACTATTACAACATCCGTTTTGGTGTAGACACCCGTTCCGTTCGCTTCCCCGGATTAATTTCATATGTAACTCCTCCGGGAGGCGGAACAACTGATTACGCAGTGGATATTTACTACTCGGCAGTAAAAGGTGAAAAGTTTGAATGCCCTATCGCAGCCAACACATTTATGGATATGATGTATATGCCTGACGGCTTGCGTGCAGCTATCGAAATTATGGAAGCAAATCCCGACAAGTTGATTCATCGTAACTCGTTCAACATTGCCTCCATGAGTTTTGATCCGGAAATCATTTACAATAATATAAAGAAGCATATGCCTGATTTCCAGATGGAATACAAGGTAGATCCGTTACGTCAGGCCATTGCCGAATCATGGCCGAACTCTCTGGATGACACTTGCGCCCGCGAAGAATGGGGTTGGAAGCCCGAATATGACCTGGACAGTATGACACAAGACATGCTTACCAAGTTGAAAATACGATTCAACAAATAAAACATTCCCTTAAACATAAACGACGGCCTTCGCTATTTACCCTTAACAGGAATAGCGAAGGCTATTTTTATGTAAATCTTGCATTTATATAAAATTTTGGTAGTATCTTCGTGCACATTAACACACTGATCAGAAATACACTATGAATACAAGACCAATCACTACAAACAAGAAAGTCGTTACATTCGGAGAAGTTATGCTAAGATTGACAGCCCCCAATTTCCGACGTTTTTCCCAAACAAACGAGTTTATTGCCACTTATGGTGGAAGTGAGGCGAATGTTGCCATATCACTAGCCAACTTCGGCATTCCCACAGAATTTGTCACCCGACTGCCGGATAATGCAATGGCACAAGCCTGCGTAGATTCACTCCGAGCCTACGGACTAGGCACAGACGGCATTGTCTATGGCGGCAAGCGCATGGGATTATACTTTCTGGAAAGCGGTGCAGCATTTCGTAATTCCAATGTAGTATATGACCGCGAAGGATCTTCCTTCGCCACTTTGCGTCCCGGCATGATAGACTGGGAAAAGATTTTCTCTGATGCAGGCTGGTTTCACTGGTCGGGCATCGCAGCTTCACTGTCGCAAGAAGGAGCTGACGCCTGCCTGGAAGCCTTGCAGATAGCAAACCGCATGGGATTAACCATCTCTTGCGACTTGAATTTCCGCAAAAAATTATGGAACTACGGAAAATCCGCTTCAAAAGTTATGCTCCCTCTTGTACAATACAGTGATGTCATCTTTGGTGCAGAGCCCGAATACAAAGAGGTCTTCGGTATTTCTCCGGTAGGTTTCAAAGCCATGAATACTTCATATCCATTGGATTTATGCGGCTTCGAGGCATTCGGACAAAAAGTATCGGAACAGGTTCCCCGCTGCCAAAAAGTATTTCTGGAGCTACGCAACACCATCACTTCCAATCACAATCTGCTGGCAGGCATACTTTATTCAAAGGGTGCATTAAAGCATACCGGCATTTACGATATTGTTCATGAAGTGGACCGTGTAGGTACAGGGGATGCCTTTGTAGGCGGCATGATTTATGGTCTACTGACTTACCCCGATAATGACCTGAAGACATTAGAATTTGCTCTTGCCGCATCTGCATTGAAAAACACCGTATATGGAGATTTTAATCAAGTGACAGTGGAAGAAGTGGAAAGCCTGATGCAAGGAAATACATCAGGAAGAGTTACCAGATAAACAAAGAATGACTAGATGATGAAGAATAAACTGAAACGATTCATTATCCGACCTGATTTCAGAAGAAGGACGGGAGATTTCATCTGCAATTTTACAGCAGTTGTACTAGGTATCCTAATTACCTTTGCCGGTACTGACTGGATGGAAGAACGCAAAACAGAAAATGAAATCAAAGATGCATTATTCCTGGTAAAAAATGAATTGTTAATCAACCGGGAATATATAAAAGAGATGATGAAAGATGAAGTATTCCAACAACGGGGAGCCCTTTATCTTTTCCAATACAAAGACAGTCTGGACAAAGCCTCGCCGGACTCTTTAGATAGATACTGTAACTTCTCTTTAGGGCAACAAGGATTTCTCTACACTAATGATGCAATGGAAATGCTCAAAGCCTCTTCTCTCATGCCTGCCATTAAAGACAAAAGGCTTACCACTCAAATTATCAAAACATATAAAGAAATAAATACTGCGTTTATTACATTCGATGATTTTACCGATACTAAAATAGAACATTTGAGGAGATTAACCGAACAAGCGGAAGTTCAATTTTTTTTAGATGAAAATGAGAATTATTCTCCGGCTGAGTTATGGAATGTGCTTTTCAAGTTTCCAGGAAGTATTCAGATGCTCAGACTAATGTCATCCATGCACTCTAATCCCACACAAGTATACGAGTACTACTTGAAACAAATCGATGATACCATAGCTGCTATTGATGAAATATATAAATAAGGTGCAAAGTTAAAAACTACATTCCTGCAAAGGATATTAAAAAGAAGAAGGAAGGCTCCTGAATGGAAACCTTCCTTCTTTTTATTCTAAAACAAAAAGATATTCTTATTATGCCTTTGTCTCTTCCGGCATCTTGTTACCCATAGTCAGATAAGCGATAGGAGCAGCAATGAAGATAGAAGACAGCGTACCGATAACAACACCCAGAATCATTGCGAAGGCGAAGCTACGGATACTGTCACCACCCAGCACGAAGATACACAACAATACGATCAATGTACTTAATGAAGTATTGATGGTACGAGCCAAAGTAGTATTCAGTGAATCATTAAACAACTGCATACGGTTACGTTTCGGATACAAGCCGAAGAACTCACGGATACGGTCGAAGATAACCACCTTATCATTAATAGAATAACCGATAGCAGTCAAGATAGCACCAATGAAAGTCTGGTCAATTTCCAATGAGAACGGAACCCATCCGTAACACAATGAGTAAGCACCGATAATCAATACGGTATCGACAGCCAAAGCAACCGTTGCACCCACACTATAAGCGACATTGCGGAAACGCAACAAGATATACAGACCGATAGCCACCAATGCGAACAATACAGACCAGATAGCCGAAGTCTTGATATCGTCAGCGATACTAGGACCTACCTTCTGAGAACTGATAATAGAACCTCCGGCACGATTATCACGGTCAATAAAGATTTCTAATGTAGTACCTTCACCCAGCAAGTTACCGTCTTTCAAAGACTGATACAGGAACTCTTCAATTTCAGAGTCAATAGTAGGAGATTCTTCGTTGATACGGTAGTTGGTTGTGATACGGATAGTCTTCTTATCTGTACCCAAAGCAATAGCCTGTACATTATCTTCTGTGATTTTCTGCTTCAACAAGTCACGGACTGTTTCAGGCTCAACCTGCTGTTCGAACTGAACGACGAAATTACGGCCACCGGTGAAGTCGATACTCTGTGCCAAACCACGGATAAAGAATGAAATGATACAGATTACAATGAATGTACCAAATACAGTAAATGAACGCTTCGTCATACCCATGAAGTTGTAGTTCACATTCTGCATCAAGTTCTTGGAAAGACCTGTCGTAAATGTCAAACCCAACCACTTATCTTTATTCATGAAGTGTTCATAAACGATACGAGTCAGGAACACGGCTGTAAAGAATGAACAGAGAATACCGATAATCAATGTAGTGGCAAAACCACGGATAGGACCTGTACCGAAATAGAACAGGATGATACCAGTGATGATTGATGTCAAGTTAGAGTCAAAGATAGCAGAGAATGCGTTAGCATAACCGTCAGCCAAAGCAGCCTTGACAGTTTTACCCGCTCTCAGTTCTTCTTTTGTACGTTCATAGATCAATACGTTAGCATCTACAGCCATACCCAGTGACAACACCATACCGGCAATACCTGACATGGTCAATGCAGCCTGGAAGGAAGTTAAGATACCCAGTGTGAAGAAGAAGTTAACAATCAATGCGCAGTTGGCAACCATACCCGGAATCAATCCGTACATAGCGCACATATAGATCATCAACAGAATCAACGCAACAACGAATGAAACGATACCCTGATTAATAGATTCCTGACCCAATGACGGACCTACGATATCTTCTTGAACAATACGTGCCGGAGCAGGCATCTTACCAGACTTCAATACGTTAGCCAAGTCTTTTGTCACTTCCGGAGTAAAGTTTCCGGTAATCTGAGAGTGTCCGCCGGTAATTTCACCGTTTACATTCGGAGCACTGTATACATAACCATCCAATACGATCGCAATTGCCTTACCTACATTGTTCTTTGTCAAAACAGCCCAACGGCGTGAACCGTCAGTGTTCATAGACATGCTGACACAAGGTTTGTTGAACTGGTCATATTCATCTTTTGCATCCGTAATCACGTCACCTTCCAACGGAGCACGTCCGTTACGTTCAGTAGACTTGATGGCATACAATTCAAAGACACGTCCTTGCTTGTCAAAGTCGGCAGCCTTCACACCCCACTTCAAACGAAGGTCTTTCGGCAACATTTCTTTCACTTCTTTCATAGCAAGGTATTGGTTTACCTGAGCTGTATCCTTATAGTCAGCATAACCGACTACTGAACCGTAACCATTCGGATTCAATTGAAGGATAGAAGCTAACGGGTGTTCTTTCTTCATCTGTTCCACAGCAGCAGAGTTGCTTGCAGTTTCACCTTTCAATGCAGCAGCCAGACTGTCGGCAGCCGAAACAGCAGAAGCCTGTGCAACAGCAGCAGTATCTACAACTACAGAGTCAGCAGAAGCAGTCCCGTTTTCAACAACAAGAATATCACGCAATCTGTTATCTACAGAAGTAAGATAAGGAACGATCTCCTTTGCGTCGAAAGTTTCCCAAAATTCCAGGTTAGCAGAACCCTGCAACAGTTTTCTCACACGTTCCGGTTCTTTGATACCCGGCAATTCCACCATGATACGACCCATCTTGCCTTCCAATGCCTGGATATTAGGCTGTGCCACACCAAAGCGGTCGATACGTGTACGCAATACGTTATAAGAGTTATCGATTGCAGCCTTCACTTCTTCACGCAATACTTTTTCCACTTCGGCGTCAGTACTGCGGGTTGTCACTTTGTCTTTCAGCTGCTGAGTTGCGAATAATTCGGCAAGTTTGCCATCAGGAGTCTGTTTCTTATATTCCTTAACGAATAAAGAAATAAAGTCGTCCTGGCTGGTAATTGATTGTTTTGTCGCTTCTGCCAAAGCTTTATTGAAAGCTTCATCGGTTTTGTTATCAGCCAAAGCCTTCACCACGTCCGGTACAGAAACTTCAAGAATAACGTTCATACCACCTTTCAGGTCCAGACCCAGACCAATCTCCATCTCACGACACTGTTTCAGCGTATAACTACCCAGCCATACTTTTTCATTCTGCATAGAATCAAGGTAATGTGCTTCACCTTTCGGGTCTTGTGCTGCTTTGTCCATATGGAAGCGAGTCACAAAAGAGAAGGAAAGATAAAACACACATACAAGGGTGAGTAATACCGCAAAAACCTTTACAAATCCTTTGTTTTGCATGTTACTTTGAAATTTATTATTTTTACTTTTTGATTAATTCTTGGTTTATACAAGGTTGCAAATATAGTTTTTTTTTCACATTCCCACGGTATCAAACACAAATATTTAGATTCCAAGAGAGAAAAAAGGCTGCAAAAGCATTTTTTGCAGCCTAAATTGTTCTATCTCACGGACTATTTTATTTCAAACCTCTATTTTTAAGCAAGGGTTCCAAGCTGGGGTCAGCCCCACGGAAAGCCCTGTAAAGAGTCATAGGCTCCTCTGTTCCGCCTTTTTCCAGAATATTCCTCCGGAAAGATTCAGCAGTATTTTTATCGAACACTCCATGTTCCTTAAATGCTTCAAAGGCATCCGTATCAAGGACTTCAGCCCACAGATAACTATAGTAACCGGCAGCATATCCCCCGATAATGTGGCTGAAATAAGTGGCACGGTAACGGGGTGCAATTTCAGGAATCAGTCCCAGTTTATCCATCGTTTCTTTTTCGAAAGCAACCACATTCAGATTATCCGTATCGGTCAGATTATGCAACTCCATGTCAAGCAAAGCGGCTGCCAGCAACTCAGTAGTCATAAAGCCTTGATTGAAAGTACCCTGATTCTGTATTTTCGCAATCAGTTCATCAGAAATCACCTCTCTTGTCTCATAATGTCTGGCATAAAGTTTCAGCACTTCGGGTTCTACAGCCCAGTGTTCCATAATCTGAGAAGGCAGTTCTACGAAATCTTGCGCCACACTTGTACCCGATACGCCTTTATAGTTGCATTTGGTCAACATGCCATGCAGCGCGTGCCCAAATTCATGGAACATGGTTTCCACCTCATCCAAGGTCAGTAACGAAGGCATATCACCTGCGGGTTTGGTAAAACTTGCCACATTATAAATCAAAGGACGCACGTCGCCCGCCTGTTCGCGGAAATTACTCATCCATGCACCGCCGCGCTTCCCTGCACGTGGAAAGTAATCGGAATAGAACAGCCCCAGGAACGAACCGTCGGCATCTTTCACTTCATACACTTTCACATCCGGCTCGTATACAGGTACATTATTCACTTCGGTCAATGTAATGCCATATAGTTTGTTGGCTACTGTATACAATCCGCTACGGACATCCTCCAAGCTGAAGTAAGGTTTAATTTCATCCTCATTCAGGTTATACTTCTCCTGACGCAGTTTCTCGGCATAATACCACCAGTCCCATGCAGCCAATTTTTCTCCTTTACCTTCTTTATCCATAATCTTCTGTAATTCGGCGGCCTCCACCTTTGCATTCTTCAAGGAATAGCCCCACAGATTGTTCAGGAAGTCCATTACTGTTTGTGAGTTCTTAGCCATATTCTCATCCAATACGAAATTGGAATAACAATCGAATCCCAGTAATTTGGCCTGTTCCAGACGCAATGCTATAATCTTTTTCAGCACTTCCTTATTGTCATTGGCATCATTATTATTACCCCGGTTGACATAAGCCTCGTAAATGTTCTTTCTCAATTCACGGTTATCAGCATATTGCAAAAAAGGCAAACGACTGGAATTTTGCAAGGTAAACAACCATTTACCCTCTTTTCCGGCAGCTTTTGCTTCTTCCGCAGCACCTATCTTCACCCATTCGGGCAAACCTGCCAAATCAGCCTCCTGATCAATCACCAGCTGGTAAGCATTATTCTCATTCAAAATATGATTATCGAAAGCAATGCCCAAAGTAGACAACTCTTTATTGATCTCCCTCAAACGGGCCTGCTTTCCGGCATCCAGTCCGGCTCCCGAACGGATAAAGGCTTTATAATATTTGTCCAGCAGACGATGTTGCTCGGTGGTAAGAGTGATCTTGCCCTCCTGTTCCTGCTGGTGAACGTCTGCCACCCGTTTGTACAAGTCCTGATTCAGATAGACATTATCACTATGTTCGGAAAGCATAGGAGCAATCTTTTCATTCAGCACTGTCAACGAATCATTCGTATCCGCTTCGGTCAGTGCAAAGAACACTCCGCTTACCCGTCCCAAGATTGCACCGCTCTTGTCCAATGCCACAATGGTATTTTCAAAAGTCGGAGCTTCGGGATTATCAACTATCGCTTTAATTTCAGCATTTTGCTCTTCTATACCTTTCAAGAAGGCAGGTTCATAGTGTTCCTGCTTGATTTTCGTAAAATCGGGAGCACCGTACTCGGTCTGAAATTCCGTAAAGAACGGATTCGTTTCTGTCTTTTGTTCACATGCACACATTACACAACACGTTGCTAACGTAAATAATAGTCTCTTCATAATCTATCAATTAAAGGTATGTAAAATCACTTTGTCGCCACATAGCACCAAATGGGATAGTGATCGGAACTTTTTATCGTGTTATCTACCGTACAACGGTAGGACATCAAATTCTTGCTCAACAAGATATTGTCTATTCTGAAATAAAAATGATTCTGGTTGTAAGATATTCCAAAGCCATTGCCCGACTGTACAAAAGCATCATTCAAGTTCTCCCCTATCACCCTGTGGGCATAAGAAATGGGAGAATCATTGAAATCACCGCATACAATTATACCTCCCCCTTTATAACCGGCAATCAGGCGGGCGATAGAATCGGCTTGTGGAGCCCGGATAGCCGATGCTTCCGCCAGTTTCCTGACCAGCAAACGGGAACCTTGCGACACCTTTTGCTTATCGGGATCTTTCATCATATCACGGTAGACTTCCTTATCCTTCTCCGTCAGCTTATTAGATTCCAAATGATTATTGACAACCAGCAACGTATCACCATTTACATTGATTTTATAAGCAATGGAACCATTGTTAGGACTGGCATACTTTACGGGATGTGCGGACAAAATAGGGAAACGGGAATAACAACCCAGACCGTTGGCACCCGATATCTTATAATAATTTTTATAAGGATACTCTCTTAAAGCATCATCCACGTCTTTCTTGGTCAGTCTGCCACCTACAATATATTCCTGCAAACAGATAATGTCCGCATTGCTATTTTTCAGATACTCCAGCACAGGATTCGGATTATCTTTGGTATTCGCCCGGTTCTTTTCAAAAGCCATTGTGTTATAAGACAAGAACTTGATGGCACCTTCGGGTACATCAGACGCAAACAGATTGACAGGGAAATAAGTACGTACAGCACCTATGCAACACACCATTCCCACCAACGAAAGCAGGGCATATTTACGATAAACCACCAGCCAGAAAACCAGAAACAAGAGATTGACAATCAAGAAAGCAGGAAAAGCCAGACCGGCACATGACCATACCGGATGGGCCACAGGATCAATATAAGGACTGTAAGCGCACACCAGCAACAATACTACCATACACAAATTTATGCCCAGTAGTATCCATCCTAAAAAACGACCAATATATTTCATATATCACTTCTTGCTCGCATCAAACAAGCTTTTCTTCTCTTCGGTAGTCAGACTGTTATAACCTGATTTTTTCAATTTATCCAGTATACGGTCTATCTCCTCGCTCTGTTGCTTTTTACGGGCGTTGTAATTGTAATCTTTCGTTTTATCACCATAATGAACCTTCATCTTAGGCTTCTTCGGTTTGCGATGGAAAGAAACTCCTCCCGAAAACCAGTCCAGACAGCGGTTGATCCATGCCGTAGCATCATGTCCGCGAGACAGGCCGGAAGCAAACCACCATCCCGCCAAAGCCCCTCCCAAATGGGCGATATGGCCACCGGCATTGCCCGATGTCATAAACAGCAAGTCGGTGACAACCATGAACAGAGCCACGTACTTTAACCGAACAGTTCCGATAAACATAAAGTTCACTCTATATTCCGGCGCACGTACCGCAGTTGCCACCACAATAGCAAGCACGGAAGCCGATGCTCCCAACAAATAGGAATAATACAAAGAATCGCTGAAATAAGGGAAGATATTGTAAGCAAGCATATATAGCAAACCACCGCATATACCTCCTAGCAGATAAAGTCCTCGAAAATGCTTTGCCGAGAAAAGAGACAAGAACATCTGTCCGAACCAATACAGCCATAACATATTAAACAGCAAATGCAAAATGCCAGCATGCATAAACATGTAAGTCAGCAAAGACCAGGGCTGCCTGATGAATTGCACCGTCCAGGCAGGCAACTCCAGGTATTGAAGCATAAATGCCCCGTCACGGTTGAACAGCATCCATAAAATACCCAACAGGGAGGTTATAACAAACACCCCTACATTGATATATATAAACCGGATATATATATTCCCTTTGTTGAAGCTATTTTTTAAATCAGTAATAAAACTGCCCATTGTTATTCTTTTTTCTCCAATACATTATTAATATAAAGCCAAAAATCATTCCTCCCAAGTGCGCAAAGTGAGCAACGCCATCGGCCGAAGCTCCAAATCCCAGAAATATCTCCAGAGCCGCATACCCCATCACAAAATATTTTGCCTTGATCGGGAACGGAATAGGGAACACAAACATCTGGCTGTTAGGAAACAGCATACCAAAAGCCAGCAAAATACCATATATCGCACCCGAAGCTCCCACCGTAGTCATCAGATTCAGATATTCAGCCATCGGAATCACGGCAATACCGGTATTCACGCTATCATATTGCGACAGTTCGGTCACATACTGTATGTATTGCACCAATTCTTGTACCAACCCTGCACCTATACCACATATCATATAGTAGAATAAGAAACGCTTTGGCCCCCAAACCTGTTCAAGCGTACGGCCAAACATCCACAACGCAAACATGTTAAAAAAGATATGTTGGAAACCGCCATGCATAAACATGTAGGTTATTAACTGGGCAGGATTAAAATCGGATGCCATAAAGAAGTGTAGTCCCAGCAGGTCGTTTAAGTTAATTCCATACTTCATGGCCACCACGCCGCCAAAGAAACACAACACATTTATTATCAATAAATTCTTGGTTACTGTAGGTATACTGTTCATAAATATTCTTCGTCTTATAAAATATTGATTGCGTGCAAATTTACAATTTTATTCTGTTATACAACAGAAAACAAGAGTTCTCTTACGTTTTTTTGATTTTTGGGGCATCTTTTTTAGGCTATCTATTTGATTTCTAATTTTGAAAGCATATATTTGTCACTGATTTTGGTAAAACTTTTGTGTTACATTTAATAATTAATCATTTTCGTTATGAATAAGGCAGATCTTATCAGCGCAGTTGCCGCTGAAGCCGGCTTGAGCAAAGTCGACGCAAAAAAGGCAGTTGAAGCTTTCGTTTCAACTGTAACAAAGGCCCTCCAAGAAGGGGACAAAGTATCATTAATCGGATTCGGAACATTCTCTGTTGCTGAAAGAAGTGCAAGAACAGGTATTAACCCATCCACAAAAGCAGCGATTACTATTCCTGCTAAGAAAGCAGCCAAATTCAAACCGGGTGCAGAATTAGCGGAAGCAATTAAATAATTGCTTTTTTCACATAAAAGGACTTAATGGAAGGGCGCCGGTATTAGCGCCCTTTCTTTTTCATTTTCTCATTTGAACCTATGAAACCTAAAATGACAACCTTATTTAAATGTCTGATTGGCGCCGCTGTATGCGCATTCTCAACGCAAGTTCTTCACGCGGAAGATACAAAACTACCTTATTGGAAAGATATTCAGACCGTAGCTGTCAACAAGGAATATCCGCGCACAGCTTTCATGACTTACGACAACCGAAGCCAGGCACTGACCGGCAAGTATGAAAACAGCCCTTATTACAAACTACTAAACGGTACATGGAACTTTTATTATGTAGATACATACAAGGACCTGCCTGCCAACATCGAACAACCGGACGCCAACATAGCCTGGAAAGAAATCAAAGTACCCGGCAACTGGGAAGTACAGGGCTACGGAGTGGCCATCTATACCAATCATGGGTATGAATTCAAACCCAGAAACCCGCAACCGCCGCAATTGCCCGAAGCTAATCCAGCAGGTGTATACCAACGGGATATCGAAATCCCTGCCGACTGGGACGGGCGTGACATATTCCTTCATCTGGAAGGAGCGAAGTCCGGCGTATATGTATACATCAACGGACAAGAAGTAGGCTACAGCGAAGATTCCAAGAATCCTGCCGAATTTCTAATCACCAAATACCTGAAACCGGGCAAGAACTCCCTAGTCATTAAAATATTCCGCTGGAGTACCGGTTCTTATCTGGAATGCCAGGACTTCTGGCGCATGAGCGGCATTGAACGTGATGTATTTCTGTTCTCACAGCCCAAAACTCACATCAAAGATTTCAATGTGGTGTCTACACTGGACGACACTTATAAGAATGGCATCTTCAAACTGGATGTAGACGTAACCAACCATACGGCGGCCAACAAAGAGGTAACCGTAGCATACGAATTGCTGGATGCCGCAAAGAAAGTGGTGGCAGAAGGTAACACCCCCTGTCCTGTTGCAGCGGACGGGCAGAAGAGTATCTCTTTTGAAGCCGCCCTCAACAACGTCAAGACCTGGACATCAGAACACCCTAACCTGTACCGGTTACTGATATCTCTGAAAGACGGAGAAAAGACAAGCGAAATCATTCCTTATACGGTAGGTTTCCGCCGTTTCGAGATCAAACCAACCGATCAGATAGCCGAAAACGGCAAACCATACGTTTGCTTGTTCATCAACGGACAACCCATCAAGTTGAAAGGCGTAAACATACACGAACATAATCCCGAAACAGGACATTATGTTCCCGAAGAACTGATGCGTAAGGACTTCACCCTGATGAAACAGAACAACATCAACAGCGTGCGCCTCTGCCACTATCCGCAAGACCGCAAGTTCTATGAATTATGTGATGAATACGGTATCTATGTATATGATGAAGCCAATATCGAAAGCCACGGCATGTACTACAACCTGAGTCGTGGGGGAACATTGGGCAATAATCCCGAATGGCTGAAACCGCATATGGACCGCACCATTAATATGTACGAGCGCAACAAAAATCATCCTTCCGTCGCCATCTGGTCATTAGGTAACGAAGCCGGAAACGGATACAACTTCTATCAGATTTATTTGTGGCTGAAAGAGCGTGAAGTAAAAGGCATGAACCGCCCCGTAAACTATGAACGCGCCCTTTGGGAATGGAACACAGACATGTATGTACCCCAATACCCCAGCGCCGCCTGGCTGGAAGAAACAGGCAAGAAAGGCAGCGACCGTCCCGTCGCACCCTCCGAATACTCGCACGCCATGGGTAACTCTAATGGCAACCTGGCCGCACAGTGGAGAGCTATTTACAAGTATCCGAACCTGCAAGGCGGCTACATTTGGGACTGGGTGGACCAGGGCATTCTGGAAAAAGACGAGAACGGACGTGAATACTGGACTTACGGAGGCGATTATGGTGTAAATGCTCCCAGTGACGGGAACTTCCTGTGTAATGGAATCGTGGCTCCGGACCGCACACCGCATCCGGCCATGACGGAAGTGAAATACGCACATCAGAATGTAGGCTTTGAGGCCATCGACGCAGCCGCCGGCAAATTCCTGGTAAAGAACCGTTTCTACTTCACCAATCTCCAGAAATACATGATAAGCTATACCGTAAAAGCAAACGGCAAGACTGTAAAAGGTGGAAAAGTGTCACTGGATATCGAGCCTCAGGAATCCAAGGAATTAACTATCAACCTGAACGGATTAAAGCCTAAAGCCGGCACAGAATATTTTGTAGATTTTGTAGTTACCACCACGGAACCTGAACCTCTGATTCCTGCCGGACACGATATAGCTTCCGAACAATTCCGTCTGCCCATCGAACCGCTGGCAGTAGCCGGACATAAAGCAGGCGGCAAGACAACCGTCAGCACAGATGGCGATGTCATCACCGTATTATCACCACGTATGCAGTTCGTTTTCAACAAGAAAAGCGGACTCGTGACTTCATACAAAGTAAACGGTACAGAATATTTCGCCGAAGGCTTTGGTATTCAGCCTAACTTCTGGCGCGCACCGACGGACAACGACTATGGTAACGGCGAGCCTAAGCGTGAGCAAATCTGGAAACAGTCCAGCAAGAATTTCAATGTAGCAGATGTTACCACAACAACAGACGGCAACAAGACCGTATTAACAGCCAATTACCTACTGGCAGCAGGCAATCTGTACATCATGAAATATACCATCTATCCCGACGGTGTGGTTCATGCAGATATCACCTTTACTTCTACCGACATGAAGGCTGCCGACGCGGAAGTATCAGAAGCTACCTTAATGGCCACTTTCACACCGGGACAGGACGCTCAGCGTCTGGCCTCTTCCAAGTTGAACGTACCGCGTATCGGTGTACGCTTCCGTTTGCCATCGGATATGAACCAGGTAGAATACTTCGGTCGCGGACCGGGTGAAAACTACATAGACCGTAACGCAAGCAGTTTCGTTGATCTTTACCGCACTACAGCCGACCAAATGTACACCAGCAACTATGTGCGTCCTCAGGAAAACGGCCACCGCACCGACACCCGTTGGGTAGAACTGACCCGCAAAAGTGGAAAAGGTCTGTTGATACGTGCCGACAACACCATCGGTTTCAATGCCTTGCGTAACTCTGTAGAGGACTTTGATTCGGAAGAAACCATTAACCGTCCCCGTCAATGGAGTAACTTTACTCCCGAAGAAATTGCCGGCCACGACGAGGAAAAGGCTAAAAATGTAATACGCCGCATGACTCATATCAATGACATCACTCCACGTAATTTTGTAGAGGTATGCGTAGACATGAAACAACAAGGTGTAGCCGGTTATGACAGTTGGGGAGATCGCCCGCTGCCGGAACACACCCTGCCTGCCAATAAGGAATATCATTGGGGCTTCACATTGGTGCCGGTAAAATAAAAACATCGCAAGCTTTCTTCTCCATTGAATGAGGGGATGCCAAAAGGATTTATTCACTTTTGGCATCCCCTTATCATTTATCGCTCAATGTCCGTTGGCAAAGTTTATTCAAATATCTCCCCCCAAAAAAGAAGTTCGTGGCCGATGGTTCGAGCAGGTAAATCTTCACAGCCCTCAAACTACGGACAACATCCGCTTGTAGGGGCAGATTGAATCTCATAGCCGTCAAGCTAAGGAAAGCATCTACTGTAGGGGCGACGTCCGGTCGCCCGAATACATCCACTAATACACCTTTCGGAATAGTATCGGGCGGGCAAACCCCGCCCCTACGGTAGGTGGAAACGCCATTTGCCGTCTTAGCTTGACGACTATGAGATTGAATCTGCTCGATTACACTCCGAAAGGTGTATTTGTAGATGCATTCGGGCGGAAGCATTCCGCCCCTACTGTAGATGAGAGCACTATTTGTCCCTTCAACTTGACGCCTATATCTGTAACAAACAACTTGATATAACAGAACTTTTATCCTCCGGGCACATTTTGGGCCCTCTCCATACGCCCTTTCTTACTTTTTTTCATATCTTTATCACTCAATCTAACTTTGCGCCCAAAATGGAAATGAACAACAAAGTGCTGCTAGGCATGAGTGGAGGAACAGACAGTTCCGTAGCCGCCCTGTTATTGCAGGATGCAGGATACGAAGTGACCGGCATCACCTTCCGCTTTTACGAAAAAGAAAACGACACGGAATACCTGGAAGATGCACGTGCGCTCTGTGAACGTCTGAGCATCAAGCATATCACTTATGATGCACGCGATACCTTTCGGAAAACCATCATTGACTATTTTATCAGCGAATACATGGCAGGTCATACCCCGATTCCCTGCACCTTGTGCAACAACTATCTGAAGTGGCCTCTTTTAAAGAAAGTAGCCGATAAAACGGGCATTTATCATTTCGCTACAGGGCATTATGTACGTCGCCGCCTCATTGATAGTTACTATCATATCACTACCGGTATTGATCCGGACAAGGACCAGTCTTTCTTTTTATGGGGACTTCCTCAAGACATCTTGCAACGTATGCTTCTTCCTATGGGCGACCTCACAAAAACCCGTGTCCGTGAAATAGCGGCAGAACGCGGCTTCTTTAAAGCCGCCCGAAAACGAGATAGCTTGGGAGTCTGCTTCTGTCCTATGGATTATCGCACGTTCTTGCACCGGGAATTACCCCAAGGAAGTATCCGTTCCGGCAAATTCGTCGATGAAATGGGGAATTTTATTGCACGGAACGAAGGATACCCTTTTTATACTATAGGACAAAGACGAGGGTTGGGTATTGATCTGAACCGTGCAGTCTTTGTAAAAGAGATCTTTCCCGAAGAGAATAAAATCATATTAAGCGATTTGAAAGCACTGGAGAAAACAGAAATGAGGCTGAAAGAATGGAACATTACCAATCCCGCTTTATTATTTAACAGAGACGATATCATCGTAAAAATACGCTATCGGAAACAAGCCAACCGCTGCACAGTAACCCTGCAACCGGACAATACCCTGTATGTGCAATTGCATGAGCCACTCACTGCCATTGCCGCCGGGCAGGCTGCCGCCTTTTATAGAGATGATGTAGTACTGGGTGGTGGAATCATTTTATAATAAAATTCCTTTTAATACTAAGATATCCAATAAAAAGGATTATCTTTACAAACACACAAAATACTTAAATTAAAACTTTTATGGAAACACTCAACACAAAAACCAAACACAGCAGAAAGTTCTTTCTACTATCTATGCTATTGGTAGGAGCATCCACCTTTTATGCGTGTTCAAATGACGATGATTCCAAGACAATCCCCGATCCGGATCCCTTAACTTCGAATCTTTTCATTTACCAGTCTATGGATATCACAGAGTTCAAGCAAATCAGCACTGATAATAAAGTACAGGAAATTCCTGTAACGGAGCTCGAGAATTACTTCGGCGAACGTATCGGACTGGCTTCCCCAAAAACATTAAAGTTAAAAGAGGATTCGCTTTACATCACAAAACCGGGAGAACTAACCGAAGGATACAAGATAAAATGGGAAGGCAAAAAACTCTTCTTATACAAAACACCAACAAATACATGGGAATACTGCGGAGAACTGGAAGACAATAACCAATTCTTGCTCAACACCGGATTTTATATCAAGAAAAGTAAAGACAACAGCCAGAGACTGCTTTTTGTGGCAGGACAAGAATATGCCCTGCAATCCTATTCAGAAATAGCAGACGGTGCAACATCTATCACCTGGCTAAAAGCAACTTATACCTTTACAAACACCCAAAAATGAATCCTATGAAAACAAGAACAGTCCTTTTCCTCCTGCTTATTTTAGGAGTACAATATATCAATGCACAACAAATAGAATCGAGTGAATTTATGGTGAAAAATCCGGAGCAGACATTCGTAGGCGCAATAATGGAAGCAAACAGTATCAATAATGATACTCACCAATTTATTAATGCCCCATTGAACCCCGTCGATATCAGTTACAGCCTTCCTATAACCAATCCTGTGCAAGTCCTCACCCCTTCATATGAGAATATGATCAATGCCATCCGTGAAAGACTAGAAACAAACCATATATCTAAACCCAGTCTCAGTTTTTCTTTTGCCGTGAACAATTTACAATCTCCCGGAGAGATAGCTTCCATTTTAGGACAGAACATCAACCCCGATTTTTACTTCGGCACAACTCAAAAGACTAAAAAAACACTTGCCGCAATTTGTATTTCACAATCCCTTTTTAGTGTCGATATGGATATTTTCGAAGATGTGTGTTCTGATGAGAAGGTATTGGCCCGAGGTGACGAACTTATTATTATTGGCTCTGTCGTTTTCGGACGACAAGCTCTGGTGTTAGTCGAGTCCGACTATGATTATCCGGAAGTAAGAATGGCAATCAATGAGCTATTGAGCAATACTCAAAACCTTTCGACAGAAATGATTTCGAAAGATAAAGCCATTATTGCCAACTCTACTATCAGAATTATGCTTCCGGGAAATGAAACGATGGAAATAGCCGATCCGTCCAACCCATTATCTGATGTGAAGGCTTATATAAATAAAGGTATCAGTGCCGAAGATTTCGGGAAACCGATCAAATTCAATGCCATGCATTTAAAGAGCAGGGCCGTATTTGTCAATAAATATAAGATTAATTAATCCTTATCTAACCGTGAATTTACACCAAGCATACACGCATGTAAATCATATTTTTGTTCTCTCTTTTCTTGCTCCTTCAAGATATTCTTGATAACTTGCCGTCGTTTTCCACTTTCATGTCTCCGACTAGAAAGTGGAAACAAGCATTTACCCGAATCAAACCTTAAATGATATAGATATGAAAACCAGAAATTACGCAGGTATATCTATACTTGCCTCATTGGCCGCTTGTAACTATGCTTCGGCAAAGACCGTTCAGAAGAACCACACACAAGATCCTAAAAAACCGAATGTGATCGTCATCCTGGCAGATGACTTGGGATATGGAGATTTAAAATGTTACGGAGCCAAGAATGTAGAAACTCCGAATGTGGACCAACTGGCATCCGAAGGGATTCGTTTTACGAATGCCCATGCGGTAGCCTCCACCAGTACCCCTTCCCGCTACTCGTTGCTGACAGGGGAATATGCGTGGCGCAGACCGGACACAGATATTGCCGCAGGTGACGTAAAGATGATTATCCGCCCCGAACAATTTACTATGGCAGATATGTTTAAAAGTGCCGGTTATGCTACGGCCGCCATCGGCAAATGGCACTTGGGACTGGGAGACAAAACAGGCGGACAAGACTGGAATGCCCCTTTACCTGCCGCTTTAGGTGACTTGGGGTTTGACTATCATTATATCATGGCTGCTACAGCCGACCGCGTGCCTTGTGTATTTATAGAAAACGGTCAGGTAGCCAACTACGACCCATCTTCCCCTATAGAAGTGAGCTATACCAAGAACTTTCCGGGAGAACCCACCGGAAGAAATAATCCCGAACTCCTGTATAACTTACACCCCAGCAACGGACACGATATGTCCATTGTGAACGGTATCAGCCGCATCGGATTTATGAAAGGCGGTGGAAAAGCACTTTGGAAAGATGAAAACATAGCCGATTCTATTGCTGTTCATGCCATTGACTTCATCAAGCAACATAAAGACGAACCTTTCTTTATGTATTTTGCCACAAATGATGTACACGTGCCTCGTTTTCCTCACGACCGCTTCCGTGGAAAAAACCCGATGGGACTACGCGGCGATGCAATTGCTCAGTTTGACTGGACAGTAGGTCAGATTATGGAGACACTGAAAAAATTAGGATTGGATGAGAACACTCTGATTATCCTGTCCAGCGACAACGGCCCGGTGGTGGATGACGGATATGTGGATAAAGCGGAAGAATTGTTGAACGGACATACTCCTTCCGGCCCGTGGAGAGGAAACAAGTACAGTGCATTCGAAGGTGGTACCGCTGTTCCGGTCATTGTCCGCTGGCCGCAGAAAATAAAAGAGACAGGAGATTCGGATATATTGATGTCTCAAATTGACTGGCTAGCTTCTTTAGGAGCTTTGATCAATGCCAAGTTACCTAAAGGAAGTGCCCCGGACAGCTATGACCGTTCAGGTAACCTGATAGGAACGGACAAAACAGACCGTCCCTGGATTGTGGAACAGTCCATGAATCACACCCTGTCCGTCCGTACCAAAGACTGGAAATACATAGAACCGAATGACGACCCCACTACCTTTATGAAAGCAGAGAAGATTGAAACCGGAAACCTGAATGTTCCTCAATTATATGAAATGCAGAAAGTAAACGAACAAGAAAATGTAGCGGAAAAGTATCCTAAAAAAGTATTTGAGCTACAGAGCATTCTGAGGCAAGTACGCAATAAAATAATAAAGATGTAATCATTCTATGCAAGGCATCTATTAGGGGTAGCGGTGCCTCATAGCCGTCAGGCTAAGAGATAAATCACGTTCTCGTCCACTGTAGGGGCGCATTGAATGCGCCCGACAACACTCCGAAAGGTATATTTGTGGATGTATTCGGGCGGAAGCATTCCGCCCCTACAGTGGGTGGAAATGCCATTTGCAGACTTAGCCTGTTGGCTATGGGGGGGGCCGCCCGAAAACGGTTTGCTTTATGTATTCGGGCAGGCAGACCCTGCCCCTACGTATGGAGGAATGATGGATACTACAGACTTTTACACATCATTATTGTACTCCTTCAGAAGTCATAATCACCCGTTTCATGGTTCCATCGGCATTGTAATGCAGCCTGTCGATGCAGACAGAGCGGCGGAAGCCACAACCATGAGGATTGATAGCACCATTGTGATAGATAAAATACCATTTACCTTTAAACTCTATAATGGCTTGATGGTTCGTATTTGAATTGCCGGCCAGTTCATTCAATATCCCCTTATATTCCCAAGGTCCCGTAATACTTTTGCTCATGACATAACAAATCTTTTCCGGAAATTCCGAAGCGTATGAAAGATAATACCAGCCGCCACGCTTATGAATCCAGGGAGCTTCCGTAAAACGGGGAAGGTCAATTGGTACTATTGGTCCATCCAGTTCCGTCATGTTCTCTTTCAATTTGGCATAATAACATTGCGTATTTCCCCAAATGAGATATGCCTGACCGTCATCATCTATAAATACAGTAGGATCAATATCATCCCAACCTATTTTAGTAGATTCCGTAGTCATATCATTGGTAATCAGAGCAGAGCCACGGGCATCTTTAAAAGGGCCGACAGGAGAATCCGCCACAGCCACCCCGATAGATTTGCCGGGAATATCCTTATGTTCTACCGTCACATACCAATAAAACTTTCCGTTGCGTTCAATAACCTGACTGGCCCATGCTTCGCCTTTAGCCCATGCAAAGCTTTTGGCCTGCATTTTATAGCTATGTTCGGTAAATGTCTTCATATCTTTGGTAGACAGAATGCACCACTCATTCATCAAATAGTATTGCTGGGGAGGGGGGCACTCATCATGCCCGGCATAGATATAAAGGGTACCATCGTGTACCAATGCAGCCGGATCACCTAAATATTTATAAGTGACCACCGGATTACCTTTGGCCATAAAAGTTGTGTCGGCCTGTGCCGCCACCTTACCGATGGCGGCAAACCAACATATTACCCAAACTAATAAGCAATGATTCATCTTTTATTTTTTGTTTTCTTTGATAAACTTATAAAGGACAAAGGTTTTGGGAGCAACCTCCACATTCAGCACATTACCGTCAATAGCAGCAGCACTTTCCTTTGGAGTAATAACATCCGGATCTCCCACCGTATTATCCTTGTCCAAATCAGCAGACTGCAACAAAATGCATTTACCTTCAGCCAGTTTATCGCTCTTCTTCAGTCCGGCAAAAGTCAATGATACTGGTTGTACATCCTCCGAAGTATTGGCGATCTTCACGATGTATGCCTTTTCATTCTTGTCCCATACGGCACTGGCAAACAAGCCATCCTGCCCTTCCAGACCACTCACTGCTTTTTTATCCATAGTCAGAGGCAGCACATGAGTACCTTTGTTATGAGCATAAAGCTGTTGCACATAGTAGCTGCAAGTACGGACAGAATTCAGGTTATCAAACCAGATCAAGTCCGGGCGCCACTGCCATCCTTCCACATGAGCAAACAAGGGAGCATAAGTAGCCATTTGCACCACATCTGCATTGCGTTCCAGTCCGGTCATGAAAGCAGCTTCCATCAAAGCAGCATTAAAGTGATTCCATTTCTTGCCTTTGCCGTGACAGGCATACTCTCCGGCAAATACCTTCGGGCCTTTGCGGTCATAGTTGTCATAACGATTGCCCTGTGACAAGAACCAGCTTTCCGGACGATAGAAATGTTCATCCACCAAATCCACTTTCAAGTT
Organism: Bacteroidaceae bacterium; assembly: GCA_963651205.1. GTDB lineage: Bacteria > Bacteroidota > Bacteroidia > Bacteroidales > Bacteroidaceae > Phocaeicola. The sequence goes on along the minus strand of CAVJPC010000062.1, from coordinate 102,088 downwards.
TTTCATTTCCGGCCATAAGTAATCAAAGTCTTTACCTTCAGACTGAGGCCCCGAACTGCCGACAATCTTAATTTCGGGATGCGCCTTACGAAGCACTTCGACAAACGGTTTCAGGCGTTCCGGATATTCCGGTCCCCATTGTTCGTTACCAATGCCCAGGAACTTCAGATTGAAGGGGGCAGGGTGTCCCATATCAGCACGGATTTTTCCCCAAGTAGTCGTGACATCACCATTAGCAAATTCAATCAGATCCAATGCGTCCTGTATATACGAATCAAGTTTGGACAGGCTGACCTGCTGGTCGGGATCATTCTGATACTGGCATATCAGCCCGCAGTTCAGAATAGGCAGCGGTTCGGCGCCTATATCTTCCGACAACTGGAAATACTCAAAGAAGCCCAACCCGTAAGTTTGGAAATAATCGGGGAAGAAGCGATGCTTGAACGTATAATGCCAGCGGTTTTCATTCAGCGGACGGTTTTCTACTGCACCTACCGTATTTTTCCATTCATAACGGGTAGCCTCATCGGTACCTTCTACAATACAGCCGCCGGGAAAACGGAAAACACCGGGTTTGATATCATATAAAGCCTGAACCAAGTCCTTGCGAAGCCCGTTCCTACGTTCTTTCCAAGTATCCACCGGAAAAAGAGAAACATGCTCCAAGTCCACTGTTCCCGGACTCTCAAGGAAAATACGGAGATGAGCCTTGGATTCCGTTCTTGGCGATTTCAATATCACTTCATATTGTTTCCAATCCTTCGAGTTGACCGTCAGTTCTTTTGACTCAAAAGCCTGACGTTCCTCCATCGTATCATTCTTTATCAGTTCAATGCGAAGTTTCTGGTTCTCACCACGTGCCCATACGGAAAAACGGTATTCGGCTCCTTCCTTGACACCTATACCGAAGAAACCTTCGTTTTCAATCCCTGTATGTTTTTCCCTGTGCCCGGAATTGCCCAAACGGACATAATGCGGATTTCGTTCAAACGGCCCGTCATCCATCAATGTCACGTTACCGAAAACATTCCAGCCCATAAAACGTTGCGGGAATTCGAATGAACGGTTCTTTACCAGTTCGGCATACAATCCTCCGTCAGCCCCGTAATTAATGTCCTCAAAGAACAAACCATACATGGTTGGTTGTATTTCCGCACCCGGTTTATTAGTCTGCACGACCATGTTGTGCGCATTCTGTGCATGCAGCGCTACTCCGGCAGCAAATACCCATGCCGTGAATAGAGTTCTGTGTAATTTCATGATAGTAATATTATATGATTTTTATTAGTTAATTCTCTTTCCCCATACAGAATGACCTTTGGTATCCAGACCGGTAAAGAGAATGGTTTCTGTCTCATTTTCCCAATCGTGTCCGGCAAAGATAATCAAATTGTTAATATCTTCTGTAGCTGTTTTTATAGTAAGAAGCTGTTTTTTAGCATTAAACCCCCATACTGCATCTCCCGCACTGCCATCTGCTTCCAGAACGACACGAGCAGATAATGCCTGCTCACCATTCCGCAAGTCTCCTTCGCCCCACAATATCTGACCGGCCTCCAAGCTACGTTCCAAAGGTGGTTCCTGAATGCGGATAATTTCCCACTCACCTACCAAATCTTCTTTAGTGAAAGAGCGCGGAGCAGTACCCACATAGCGTTCGGGAGAAACCACGGGCCATCCATTCACAGTAAAGAACACTTCACGCACATGCAGATCCATCAAATGGTTCTGAGGAGAGAGACGTCCCTGGTGAGCCATAAAATAACGACCGTCACCAGCATCAATAAGACCGCAATGAGCCGTTCCCGCCCATCCCGGATGATTTTCGAAGCGATAAGGAGCTGTCAATATGGGAACATTATTCGTTGTATCTTTTATATCCTCTCCATAGAAATCCACAAAAGGTCCTTCGGGAGAATCGGAATAAGCGACACGTACATTATAGGTAGTCATCAACGGATCGTAGGATGTAAACAGGTAATATTTGCCAAGTTCCGGCTGATACATGATTTCCGGCGCTTCCAGGTTGTCTTTCCGGTAATTGGCCCGACGTGCTATCAAGTGCCCATGATCCTCCGGCTGCATAGTCATTCCTGTTTCGGGATTCAGTTCCACACAGTACAAACCGCCGAAATAAGAGCCATAATGTATCCACCACTTTCCGGTTTCCGGGTCCTCAATAACAGAAGGATCTATGGCATTCATTGCATCCCCTTCCCCTGTCTTGACCACACACCCTTTCTGTATCCAGGGACCTTCGGGAGAATCCGACTCGGCCATACCGATATAGGATGTATTCCTACCAAATGCCGATACACAATAATACAAACGATAAATACCCTGATAAGGCATCAGGAAGGGAGCCCAAATGTTAGTCGCTCCTTTTCCTTCCGCCTGACTATGGACCCATTCTATAGCCGGAGCGGGAATTTCGGGAAAGGCCCATCCCACAAAATCCCAATGTACCAGATCTTTTGATTTGCGTACCTGGATAAAACCTAACGGTACATTCTTCTCTTCCGCCTCTTTCCGGTTCTCGGCAAAGATAGCATCAGTGGAATACATATAATAGGTATCCCCTATTTTCTTACAGGCTGGGTCGTGTACATTATACGTTCCCCACTGCTTGTAATTTTCCATAGATGAAAGAGCGGTATAATCATCAACCCAAGGATTCGGTGAAGGAACAGGCACGAAAGCCGTAGGTGCACTGCATGATACCAATGCCCCTACGACCAACAGGCCTAAACCAACCAACCTATTTATTATTAACCTTTTCACGTCCATGAATAATCTTTGAGGAAAAAATTGCTGTTTCATAGTATTTTTTTTATTATGTGACAATTTGTTAATGTGCTCATTTGCCAATGACCATGCGGCATATAACGCAGCCAATTGGCACATTGGCACATTGACTAATTATTATTAATGCAAATATAGCTGCAACCAAAAGCTCGCCAGGTGGACAATATCACTTAAAGGGTGGACATTTGTGCAGCAGAGGGATAAAAATGATTTGTTTGTTTTTGAGGAAAAATGAAAAGGTATATCTTTGTTTCCATAATGGTATATTCTTACGTCATTAATGAACTACACACTATGAAAAGACATTCTTTGCTATTTGCTCTGTTCATCTTTTTGTCGAGCCTGTCTATGCAAGCTGAAGGAACCGCCGGAAAATGGTCCGAACGCTATAACGTCACCGCCATTACGATGGATGAAGGGCTGCCTCACAACTTCGTGGACGATATATTGAAGGACAGTCAGGGCTTTTTATGGATTGCCACCCGTGGGGAAGGAATCGCCCGTTATGACGGCTATGAATTTACCGCCTTCAATATGGGAAGCACCCACACCAAACTACGAAGCAACTTCATAAACAAACTGTGTGAAGATAACTTCAAGCGTATCTGGGCCGTCAGTGAAATGGGCACCGATATACTGGATATACAAACCATGCAAACAGCTCAAATCACCGATGCGGAAGACGGACTCATTCCATTCTGCAACCGCCCCTCCCATCTCATTCTCCACAGCAAAGCGGGGAACATCTGGGTTTGCTCGGAAAACAATTTATTCAAAATTACCTTTGGCAGACAAGGAGAGGTCAGACAGATCATTAAAATATGCGAAGTGCCGACAGGAGAATCCATACGGACTATTTGTGAAGTGGAAGACTATCTTTGGATAAACTATAAAGATGGAATCTACCGCATCAAAGAATCGGCTATGGAGGCACAGGAACCCACATTCATTTCATCAGCCCTGCAATTACCCGGCGTATCCATACAAGTAATCCGCCGGAAAGAGAATGAAATTTGGATTGGCAGTGCACAAGGACTTTTCCGATACAATATGGATACGGAACTGATGAAGCATTATATGTATGATCAGAATGACAACAGCTCGCTTTCCCAAAACTTTATCACAGACATAGCAGAAACAGGAGAACATACCATGCTGGTTGCCACCCTAAAAGGTATAAACCTTTATAATGCGTTGACAGACAAGTTTGAACGAATAAATAAAGATACCGGAGAAGGAGAAATCGTACAAAACACATTGAACTGTGACTTCGTAAACTGCCTGCTGACCGATGGTGACATTATCTGGGTAGGCACCGAAGTAGGAGGCCTGAACAAGATGAGCCGCCGGATGCTGTTCGTACAAAACTATTATCATACTCCCACCATTCCCGAAAGTCTTTCCAAAAATCCCGTCAATGCCATTTATGAAGACCCGTCGGGTGTTTTATGGGTAGGAACCGTAGAAGGAGGTTTGAACCGGCGGACTCCCGGCAGCAACACTTTTGAGCACTATACCACTGACGCACCTGCTCATCTAAGCCATAATACTGTCAGTTGCTTTACCAGTGATAACGATGGAAGGCTCTGGATAGGAACCTGGGGAGGAGGCATAGGATGGATAGACATGAAAAATCCGCAGAACAAACAATTTCACCACATAGAAATACCCGAATACGGAGATTTCTCATGGGGATGGGCCGGAAGTATCTGTTATGACCACTTGAATAATGCCATTTGGGTAGGAACCAGTACCAATATCTATGTTTACGACTTGAAGACACAAACGCTCACCGAACCATTCAAGGGTATGAACCTAGGTGGAATTGAAGGTTGTACAGGATACTACATCGACAGAGACAACCACCTGTGGCTGGGACTTACAGAAGGACTTTGCCGAATAGATTTAAGCAGTTTGAAAGCCCCCAGACTGATTTATCAACTCTGGAGAACCAAACTGGACGAACCGGAATCAAAGTTAAAAGAAAGAGTAACCTACATCACCCAGTCCAAAGACGGAACCCTATGGATAGGCAGCAACGGGTATGGTTTCTACAAATCCTCTCCGACAGAAAACGGAGAATATACCTTCCGCTCCTTCACCACCGAAGACGGACTGATAAACAACAGTGTCCGCTGCATATCGGAAGATAAAGAAGGGTATCTTTGGATTACCACCACCAACGGACTCTCCCGCTTCAATCCTAACAACAACAGCTTCTTTAACTATACCCGGAAAGACGGACTATTATCCAACCAATTCTATTGGAACGCAATATGCCGTGCCGCCAATGGAGATTTGTATGTAGGAAGTACTAAAGGGCTGTCTGTAGTCAAACCAGTCATAGACACAAATCCCAAGGAGACTGTTCCTCTGGCATTCACCCATGTTCGTGTGGCAAATGAAGAACGATTGTATACAAACGGCACCCTACAGTTGCACGAGCGTGACAAATCTCTCTATATTGAATTTGCCGCACTGGATTATGATGCATCGGCATTCGCCAACTATTATTACCGTTTGAAAGGGTTTGACGACAAATGGATAAAAGTACCTGCCAACAGGCGACAGGCTGCCTATACCAACCTGCGTCCCGGCAACTATACTTTCGAACTACGTTATGCCCCCGACGGCAAACAGTGGCTGGAAGAAATGGCAGAACTCCACATTGCCGTATCACCTTATTTCTATAAAACCATCTGGTTCATTCTTTCCATATTGGTTCTTCTATCTTTCCTTATATATAAGGTATTATCATGGAGGCTTCGTTCGTTAAAAGAACAACAAGAAATACTCCACATCAAAGTAGAGGAACGTACCCGTGAACTGGAAGAACAGAAAAAACTGCTTTCCACTCAGGCAAGCGAGCTCTATCGTCAAAACCAATTATTGAAACAGCAAAACGAAAAAATAACCAAACAAAAAGGGCAACTGATCCAGATGTCAAAAAAGGTGCAGGAATTGACGGTTGACAAACTCGCCTTCTTCACCAATATCACCCATGAATTTCGTACTCCGTTGACATTAATCGTAGGACCAATAGAAAGAGCTTTGAAACTAAGTTACAATCCTCAAGTCATTGAACAATTACATTTCGTGGAGCGTAACTCAAAATACCTGCTCTCACTGGTCAACCAGTTAATGGACTTCCGCAAAGTAGAATCAGGGAAAATGGAAATTGTACGCAACCCGGGCAACTTTGCCAAGTTACTTAATGAACTGCTAGTTCCTTTCGACGCATATGCTTCCGAAAGAGGAATAACCATCGAACGTCGTTTCCGCCTTCCATCATGTGAAATCATGTACGATGAGGATGCCATGCATAAAGTGATTGTCAATTTGATAGGAAATGCTTTGAAATTTACCCCTCAAGGAGGGCAAATTACCATCTATGCCACTACCCTTCGTCAAGAAGACAAGGAAAAGTTGTTCATCTGCATTCGGGATACGGGGCCAGGACTGCCCGAAGAAGAGATAGACAAAGTATTCAACCGCTTCTACCAATCGCAAAACAAGATGCATTCCTCCATCAACGGACAAAGCGGAACAGGAATCGGCCTCTATCTATGTAAACGAATTATCCAGTTACATGGAGGGATGATTTGCACCAAGAATAATCAGAGCAAAGGATGTTCTTTCCGCATTTTGCTCCCATTGCAATATGCCGATGCGAACACCCTGCCCACACCAACGGAACAAATTAAAGAACCGGTAGGATCTCCGCTGGCCTTGCAACCTGCCGCCAATGGAAAACTGACGATTCTGGTGGTAGAAGATAACAAAGACATGCGCGACTATATCCGTTCCATCCTGGCCGAATATTATAACGTGCTTGAAGCGTCCCAAGGTGAAGAAGCATTGACTGTGCTCCAATCTCAAAATGTGGATTTCATTGTCAGTGACTTGATGATGCCTGTCATGGATGGCATGGAGCTGTCTCGCCGGGTAAAATCCAGTTTTGCCATCTCGCACATCCCCTTCCTGATGCTCACGGCCAAAACATCCAACGAATCGCGCATCGAAAGCTTCCGCATAGGTGTGGACGAATACCTGCTGAAACCATTTGATGACACTTTGCTGCTGGCCCGGATATCCAATATACTGGAAAACCGCAAACGTTTCCAACAAAAGTTCTCATACAGCATGGATGTGGATGCGCTGAATATCGAAAAAGAATCCAGTGACAAGAAGTTCCTGGACAAAGCGATGCAGATAGTGAAAGAAAACTATAAGAACTCTTATTACGAAATAAGCGATTTCATCGAAGCAATGGGGGTAAGCAAAAGTTTGATGAACAAAAAAATGCAAAATCTGACAGGACAATCCGCCGGACAATTTATGCGTAACTACAGACTGAATATTGCGCGAGAGCTTATTCTTCGTAATCGGCTGACGCACAATATGAACATATCCGAAATAGCATACGAAGTGGGATTCAATGACCCCAAATACTTCACACGCTGCTTTACAAAGCACTTCGGAGCAACCCCCAGTTCGATGATGGAAAATGGAACCGATTGACTTATTCCAAAGCGTAGAATGAACGGATTGTATACCATAAATGCTCCGTTTGTCTACGCTTTCTTCGCGCTAAATAAATTATCTTTGCCCTACATTAACAGCATATTTAATACCCATGAAAAAACAATTTATGACATGGCTGCTTGCCATCACCACGATGTCAGCTTTTGCCCAACAAGCTACAGTTACAGGACCCGATTCCTTTTTGAAAGTAAATGTATCCGTAAAACAGGGTATCCCCGTTTATTCCGTCACCTATAAGGACAAGACCATCCTGGAAGATTCACCTTTAGGTTTCGTCGCCAATGTGGGAGACTTCAGCCGGGATATGACTTTCACCGGACAAAAAGAGAATAAAATAGATAAAACCTATACGCAAGACCGTATCAAACAATCACAAATACATTATCAAGCCAATGAACTGACTTGTACCTTCACCAACAAGGAAAAGAAGAATATTGATGTCATATTCCGTGTAAGCAACCATGACATCGCTTTCCGATATGAAATACCTAAATATGGCGATACGGGAAGTATCGTGATAGAAAAAGAAACGACCGGTTTTGATTTTCCATCTTTCACCACCACTTTCCTATGCCCTCAAAGCGATGCCATGATAGGTTGGAAACGTACCAAACCCAGTTATGAGGAAGAATACAAGGCCGATGCCCCTATGAATGTACGTTCACTATATGGGCACGGTTACACATTCCCCTGCCTGTTCCATGTAGGAGAAAATGGCTGGGCACTTATCAGTGAAACCGGAGTGGATAGCAAATACTGCGCCTCACACCTAAACGATGCCACCGCTGACGGACTTTATACCATCGCTTTCCCCATGCCCGAAGAGAACAACGGTAACGGCACGGCATCTCCCGGTTTCGCATTGCCCGGCTCCACCCCGTGGCGTACTATTACTGTAGGCGAAAATCTAAAGCCCATTGTCGAAACAACAATTCCATGGGATGTCGTAGAACCTCTCTACCAAACCGAACATACATACAAAATGGGACGCGGAACCTGGAGCTGGATACTTTGGCAGGATGGAAGCATCAATTTCGACGACCAGAAAAAATATGTAGACCTCGCCGCCTCTATGGGATTTGAATATGTATTGATAGACAACTGGTGGGATACCAACATCGGTCGTGAACGTATGAAAGACTTCATAGACTATGCACACAGCAAAAATGTAGACGTATTTTTATGGTATAGCTCCAGCGGCTACTGGAATGATATCGTACAAGGCCCTACCAATTACATGGACAACCCCATTATCCGTAAAAAGGAAATGAAATGGCTGCACAGTCTGGGAGTAAAAGGAATCAAAGTAGACTTCTTCGGAGGTGACAAACAGGAAACCATGCGTCTGTACGAAGCCATCCTGAGCGATGCGGATGACAATGGGCTGATGGTCATTTTCCACGGCTGCACCCTTCCCCGCGGATGGGAGCGTATGTATCCTAATTATGTAGGCAGTGAAGCCGTACTCGCATCAGAGAATCTGATTTTCCAACAACATTTTTGCGATGAAGAAGCATTTAACGCCTGTCTGCATCCATTTATCCGCAACACCATCGGTTGCATGGAGTTTGGCGGTACATTCCTCAACAAACGTTTGAACCGCAACAATGACGGCGGAAGCATACGCAAGACCACCGATGTATTCCAACTGGCCACAGCTGTTTTGTTCCAAAATCCTATCCAGAACTTTGCCTTAGCACCTAACAACCTGACCGATGCCCCCCAAGTGTGCCTGGATTTCATGAAGCAAGTTCCCACCACATGGGATGAAACAAGGTTCATTGACGGTTATCCGGGCAAGTACGTAGTACTGGCACGCCGGCACGCCGACCAATGGTATATAGCCGGAATCAATGCGCAAAAAGAACCGCTGAAGTTAAAGCTGAAGCTGCCCATGTGTCATAAAGGAGATAAAGTGATGCTCTATCAGGATGATAAAAAACTAAATCCTTATGCAGAGAGCATAACTTTGAAAAAGAATGATGAACTTAGTATCACGATACAAGCGGAAGGAGGCATTTTACTTGTGAAATAATTCCTTTCAGAGAGCTTCATTTGCTTTTTATCTCTCATTCCCTCATGTAACCGGACAGCCTCTTCCACGTTGTCCGGCTACATATTTTCATACAGTTTTGAATCAATCATTGTTGGAAACCATCCACCGTAGGGGCGGGGTCTGCCCGCCCGAAAACATATAGAAAGTGTATTTGTGGATGCATTCGGGCGGGCAAACCCCGCCCCTACAGTGGATGGAAACGTGATTCATTTCCATTCGGTTATGCGCTAATTCATCTATCGAATTCGCGTTAAATACATTTCTTTTCCCCATTATTCATTTGTCCACCCTATAAAACCGTTTGTCCACCCCTGCTTTCGGTGTAAATTTTACTTTTGCCATGCAATCGGTACTCAATCTCTTGGTTGAGAATCCTGCTTTTAAAGTTTAATCTTAAATATTATGAAGAATGACTCCAGCACATTTATAAAGTCTGTGGTTTGGCTACCTAGAATGTTCAACATTGGATTATGCAATAATCCAACATCTTAATTTCATACCATCAGCAACAATTTAATCTACTAATTTAATACTTAAAAAAATGAGGAAACATTTATTATTTTCCGTAATGCTTAGTCTGTGTGCTATGGGCGCCATGACGGTATATCCTACCCCTGTCAGGGCTACCGTGGCGCAATCTCCGACTATCAAGGTTCGCGGTCAAGTGGTAGACGAACAAGGTGAACCCCTCACAGGAGCTACCGTCAGAATCAAAGGTGGACAAGGTGGAACCATTACCGATGTGGACGGAAACTTCCAACTGGAGGTTGCCGGGAACACGATCCTTTCCATAAGCTATGTAGGCTACAAAGATCGTGAAGTAGCGGTTCGCAACCGTGCCATCATCGAAGCCATCCAATTGCAACCCGACAATCAAATGCTTGAGCAAGTGGTTGTCATAGGTTATGGTACACAAAAGAAATCCGACTTGACCGGTTCTGTAGCCATAGTAGATGCGGAAGCCTTGAAACAGACCTCCCATTCCAACATCTCCACCATGCTCGAAGGCAAGGTATCGGGTGTACAAGTCACCTCCGACGGACAACCCGGTGCCGACCCTACCGTCCGCATCCGTGGTGTGGGGTCTTTCGGTGACACCTCTCCTCTTTATGTAATAGACGGTGTCCCCATGGGAACTTCCATCCGCGATTTCTCTTCAAACGATATTGAAACCATCCAAGTCCTGAAGGATGCATCGGCCGCTGCCATCTACGGTTCGCGTGCCGCCAACGGTGTGGTCATCATCACTACCAAACGTGGTCAGAAAGACCAACCGCTGAAAGTAGACTACAATGGCTACGTGGGTATGGACCAGATACCCGGCAATGTCTACGATGTCATGGATGCCGACCAATACAGCCAGTACATCGGTCAGGCATGTGCCAACTCCAACACTCCGCTGCCCGGGGGTTACAAGCTTGACAGTACCACCGGAAAATATCATTTCCAAGACAACACCAATACCAACTGGTTCAAAGAAGTGTTCAAAACAGGTATCCGTCAGAATCACAATGTGAACCTCTCCGGTGGTGGCGCCCACAACACCTATAACGTTTCATTAGACTACTACAACCAGAAAGGTACACTGGAAGGTGCCGGTCCTAACTACGAACGTTACACGGCACGTGTCAACAACACGATGGACACCAAATTCATCAAGTTCCATACCAGCCTGGTTTACTCTCACTCCGATCAGGATAACATGGGTTTGTCAAATGCTTCCGAGTACGTTCAAGGTCTGTATGGCGACGTAACCAACGTGCTACGCGGTACTTTGCTGATGCAACCCACCATCAAAGCCTACGACAACTCTACCTGGGTACTTGACAATCTGGTAGGTATTGCCAACAACTTCAACTATGACTCTTACGGTTATGGTGTTTACTACGATACCGTACATGGTGACATCTCAGCTTCCAACCCCTTGCTGGTCAACAACCTGCTGAAACGCAACACCCGCGTGGACCGCTTCGTGGGAACAGCTTCCGCCGATGTGGATCTCCTGAAAATGATTGGCGTTGACAGCAAAAACCACAAGCTCAACTACAAAGTCAACCTCTCTTACAGCAAAACCAATTGCAAGGACTTTACTTGGATTCCCGCGTGGGTACAGAGCAACCGTGTCTATCTGGCCAAGAGCAACGAACGCCTCACCAAGGCAGCCCGTTCCTACGCCGATGCTTTGATAGAGAACGTGCTGACTTATGATGCCACCATCGGCAAGCACCACTTTAACCTGGTGGCCGGCCAGAGTTATGAAGAAGAAAACACCGACCTGCTGACGGGCTGGGGCGTCAACTTCACCGAGCCTTACTTCCTGCAACTCCAGAATGCCGCCAACACTTACGCTGAAAGCTTCGAATACAAACACGCCATCCTCTCTTATATCGGCCGTATCAACTACAACTACGACGACCGTTACCTGTTCTCGGCAACCGTACGTCGCGATGGCAGTTCCCGTTTATCCCAAAATATCCGTTGGGGTACTTTCCCCTCCGTATCTGTGGGTTGGCGTTTCGACAAGGAAGCTTTCTTCCCCTTCAACCGGAATGTTGTCAACCTGTTCAAGGTACGTGCCAGCTATGGTGAACTCGGAAATGAAAACATCGGTGAATACATGTATCAGGCTGTAATGGCACGTAACAACATGACTTATAGCTTTGGCAACACGCCTATCACCGGTTCTGCCATTTCCACTTTCGTAGACAACAACCTTTCTTGGGAAAAGAAGAAAAGCTACAACGTGGGTATCGACCTCGCCTTGTTCAACAACCGTTTGGAGTTCACCGCTGAATGGTACAAGAACATCAGTGAAGACCTGCTGTATGCCGTTCCCGTTCCCGAACAAGCCGGTGTATCCAATACCACCGTAACGATGAACGCCGCTTCGATGAACAACTCCGGTTTCGAATTTGCAGCTACCTACCGCAACCGCGACCACGACTTCAAGTATGAAGTGTCGGCCAACCTGAGCACCATCCGCAACCGCGTAACCTCATTGGGCTTCGGCACCGACTCCTACATCTCCGGTGCTTACATCACTAACGTAGGCCAGGAGATCGGTAAGTTTTACGGATGGGTGTATGACGGTATCGCCCGCACACAGGCCGACCTGGACAACCACGCCACACAAGAAGGCGCCCAGATTGGTGACTGCCTCTATAAAGACGTAAGCGGTCCCGACGGAAAACCCGATGGAAAAGTAGACGCCAACGACCAGGTAGTATTGGGCAGCGGTATGCCTAAGATCAACTTCGGCTTGAATGCCCGTTTCGAATATAAACGCTTCGACCTGAGCATCGCTACCTTCGGTGCACTCAACTATCACGTAAGCGACGACATCCACAACTCTCTGAACTCCTGCTACGGCTGGGGCAACAAGGACGTAGCCCTGCTCGATGCCAACCGCTTCAGCGAGGACGGCAGCACCTATCTTTCCAACGTGCCGCGCACCTATGTCACCAACAGTGCCAGCCTTGCTTGGAACGACCTCTTCAGCGACCGCAAGATTCAGAACGCAGCCTATTGGAAAATTGCCAACATAGAATTGGGTTACAACTTCCCCAACGAATGGTTTGGCAAATACGTATCCGATGTACGCCTCTACGTGTCGGCACAGAACCTGCACACCTTCACCGGCTACAAAGGTTATAATGTAGACTATGCAGGAGGTACCTTCACACCGGGATATAACTTCTGTTCCTATCCTACCGCACGTACCTTCATGTGTGGCGTTCATTTCACTTTCTAATCATTAAAAACATAACAATATGAAACTCAATAAATATTCATTGGCTCTCATTTTGGGATTGGGCACATTGGTTTCCTGCAATGACAATTTGGAGCTGTTGAATCCCAACCAGCAAACCTCAAACACATTCGGCTTCAATGCCGATGATTTGGAAGAGAGCGTTATTGCCGCCTATAACCATATCCGTATGGAAGGTTCTTACGCCCGTGTAGGCTACACCATCGACGTGTGCCGTGGTGATGAAGCCTGGAACTCCTCACAAGTATGGTATCTGCCTTTCGATGACTTGAACGCAGAAGTAACCTCGGACATCACGTGGTGGCCCTGGCGCGAATGGTACTACACCGTCAACGTGTGCAATTTCGCCATTTCCCGTTGCGATGAAGACAACAGCCAGCTTTCCGAAAAAATGAAACGCATCAAAGGACAAGTGCTCTTCCTGCGCGGCCTGTCATACTACAATCTGGTTGGTTATTACCAGAACCCACCCCTCATCACAGACTATGCCACCTACTCTTCGCTGGACGGACTCTATACCGGCAACAGTACCTATGATGCCGTGCTCGACCAAGTGGAAAGCGACTTCAAGGAAGCCATGGAATTGCTGCCTTCACGCGATCAAGGCGGAGAATGGGAAAAAGGACGTGCCACCTGTGGCGCCGCGGCCGGCTACTATGCCCGCACACTCATGACGCGCCACAAATTCAATGACGCCCTTACCGTGCTGAAAGACATTATAGGCAAGAAATATGGCACTTATGAACTGATGAAGAACTATGGTGACAACTTCCGTGAAGGTCCCGCCTATGAGAACAACAAGGAAAGCCTCTTCGAAGTGCAGTACCTCGACTTGGAATCACAAGGAACCGATGACGAGTGGACTCCGGTGAACACCAGCCCGAATGCCACCCAAGGTTCGGCCATCGAGAGTAACTTCGCCCCCGGCAATTATGGTGGTTGGGCCGACATTTCGGCTTCTCCCTGGCTCTACCAGCTCTTCAAAGCCGAGCGTACAACCGACGGGAAACTCGATCCGCGCCTGTACTGGACTATCGGTACTTACGAATCCGATTGGGAGGATTTCGAATTTGGCAATGTAGCTTATACGAACAAACTTACAGCCACCGACAACATCGTGACCAACAATACATACGGCGGTCTGCCCATCGCCAAGTTCACAAACCTCCGCACCGGCCTCTATAGCACCGTCGTTACAGGTTTGCACGATGGAATCAACCTGCGTCTGATGCGCTACTCCGACGTGCTGCTCCGCGCCGCCGAGTGTGAAAACGAAGTCAACGGCCCCACACAGCAAGCCATCGACTGGATCAACGAAGTGCGCAACCGCGCTGATTTGCCCGATCTGAAACTGACCGACTTTCCTACGGCCGACAAACTTTTCGAACAGATTGCCAACGTGGAGCGTCCGAAAGAATTTGGTTGTGAGTTCGGTCGCGGATTCGACCTTATCCGCTGGGGATTCTTCTACAAGAATGATCGTTTGCAGCAGCTCAAGGAGCACAGCGTCGTACGCCGTTCTTTAACCGGAACCAAGGACCCTGTAGACTACAACGATATCACAACCGACCCCGAACTGAAGAGTTCTTTCGACACCTACTTGCCGGGACACGAATTCCTGCCCATCGTACAGCAGCTGTTGAACAAGAACCCCAATTTAAGAGGTAATTCCGCCAACTTCAGTACGGACAACTCTACTTATTTCAGTGACAATGGATGGACCGTTCGCCCGGTTGCTGACTTAAGCAAATAAACAAACCTATTAAAATGTAAGACAATGAGAATACTTAAAAAATTAGTATACGTTTGCTGTTCCATCACCTTAGGGGTGATGGCATTGCCAAGCTGCGAGGGTGGCGAGCTGTATGATGTAAACGCCCCTGACTGGATCTCCGAGAAAGTGGATTCTATAGCAAATTCGAAGAAAGAACCGGAAGAAGAAATACTGGAAGGCATGCAAGAAGATGTCTACTCCTTCGGTAATACGGACTACACCTCCGGCTTCTGGACGGCTTTCTCCAAGTATTACGTCGTGCCCGATGGTCAGAAATGGCATGGAGTGTTCAACCTCAACATCAATCCTGCCGACAATACTTATTATAAAAACTTCGCCCTCGTCATCACCAACGATGCAGACCGTGGAGGGGAAGGATACACGGAATATGGTGCTTATCGTTTTGACGCCACCAACGACTCTGTGGCCTATAACTCCCAATGGGGGTCCCATCTCTTTTTCAAATACACCTCCAGCACGTTGATGCTGTCGCCCGTTGACAATATAGACGAAGCCGTACAGAAATTGGGTGGTAAAGTGACCCTCACCGTAGACCGCACCAGTGAAAGTGCCTTCTCTATCAAAATCCGGAACGCTTCGGCGACCAAGACTTATGAACAACCCTACAAGTTACCCAATCTGAATGCAGATGCGAGCAATACCAACATCCGCTGCTTCCTGGTACCCGAAGGCTCTTACATCAACTTCTTGCAATCGAACATCGTTCCTGTCGGCGGCCTTACTTCTGCCGAAGACAAGAATCCGCTCTCGATGGTACTGCAAAATGTACCCGATCAGGTCAATGCCGGTACCTCACTCGAAGAAGCCGTGGCCGGTATCACTGCCGTCGTCAGCTTCGAAGAAGGGGTGACTAAGACCGTAACCGCTGAAGAGATCCAGTTCACTGCCATCCCCAATATGGAAGAACTGGGCACGAAGACACTGGTAGCCATCTATAACAAGACCTTCAAGGGTGAGAATTGCGATCAACCGGTGGTAGCCAATGCTACGTTTGAAGTAGTGGAAAAGATTGTATCCATCCAAGTGACGGCTCAACCTACGCATACGCAATATTACTATTATGCTTCAGCTGCAACCGAAGCAATGGCGGACCGTACGCTGGCATTCCTTGCCAAAGGATTGGAAGTGACGGCTACTTATGCCGACGGAAGCACCAGAGTTATTGACAACGCGAAACTCAGCTTCTCTGCCATTGCTGCCAAAGCCGGTACACAGACCGTAACCATTACGGCCGATGAAGCTACCGCTACCGTAGCAGTCAAGGTTGCGGAGTCTGTGGTTGCCGCTGTCAGCAACTCAGCCGGCATCCTAGGAGCCGAGGACAACACCACGGGCTGGTGGACTGTCTTTTCTGACGATTTCAACGTACCCGCCGGTGAGACTAAGTCCATCAGCTTCACCAATTACACCAGCCTGGCTAACAACTGGAGCAACTTCGCTGTCGTTCTCCGCAAAGCCGACCTGGCCGAATATGCAGTGGTACGCGCCGACAACTATGGATGGGGTGCAGGATACGATGGAAATGCCAGCCTTGTTCACAACGGTACACAAGGCGACTGGGCCGCTTGGCTTGCCGATATGAACGGAGCCAAAGTCACCGTCTACGTAACCAATTGCGGCAATGGTACTGCCGACATTCAGGCGGTAATGGAAGGCACCTCAGGCGCCACCTATGCCCAGTACTATGTAGGTATCAACAAAGTGGATATGAACGACTTGAACTTCGCTTTAACGATTGAAGGCGGACATCTCGTCTTCTAAGCCGAATCAGTAATCACACAAGGGATGTATCAAAACTCCAAAGTAACTATCAAATTGTTCACCGTAGGGGCGGATTGAATCCGCCCGAACCAGCGGTCACGACCTTGGTAGTAATACACAAAGCAAATTATTATCGGGCAGATTCAATCTGCCCCTACAGCAAAATGATAGCTATTTTTTGTTTTGACACATCCCCTTTTAAACTATCAACAGATGAAAAAGCTATTATCCCTATGGATGTTCTTACCGGTTTTCCTCGTCTTGGCTGCTTGTTCCGATGACAGCGAAGATATAGGCCGCAACGAAGCAACCGTAAGCACTCCGAAAGTAACTGCAACCACAGCCACCTCGCTCACCGTCACCGCGTCGGTCACGGGTGATATGAACCAGATAGTCAAGAAAGGCTTCTGCTACAGTGTCACTGCTCCCACGCCGACCGTCAAAGACCAAGTGGTGGATGCCGACGGCAATTTCAGCGCCACCCTCTCAGCCTTGACCTCCGGCACCTCTTACTATATCCGTGCATACGTCTACTGCGACAGCCGCTATAGCTATTCAGAGACGCTCACGGCCACCACGGAAAGCTTAAGCATAGACGATGCGCTCAAGAACTATGTGGCCCCCACCTACGCCGACGACTACACCCCGATAAGCGACTGGAGCAAACGCTCTCAATGGAATCTTGCCAACGTACACGACCCCTCGGTGGTACTGGCCGAAGACGGCTATTATTACATGTATCAGACAGATGCTTCCTATGGAAACGCCCACACGACAGGCGGCCACTTCCACGGTCGTCGCTCCAAAGACCTCGTCAACTGGGAATACCTGGGCGGCACAATGAAGAACCTGCCCGAATGGGTAGTGCCCAAGCTCAACGAAATACGCAAAGAGATGGGACTTGCCGAAGTCAATCCTAATACTAATGACTTCGGCTATTGGGCTCCCGTAGTACGCAAGGTGAAGAACGGCCTCTATCGCATGTACTATTCCATCGTCTGCCCCGGCACCCTCAACGGAGCCAACACCTGGTCGGAACGCGCCTTCATCGGCCTGATGGAAAACAGCGACCCTGCCAACAACGACGGTTGGGTGGACAAAGGCTACGTCATCACTAATGCTTCCGACAAAGGACTTAACTTCAACGTGAAGCCGGACGACTGGGCCAATTGCTATTATAAATGGAATGCCATCGACCCCTCTTACATCATCACGCCCGAAGGCGAGCACTGGTTGGTCTACGGTTCATGGCATAGCGGCATAGTTGCTCTCAAGCTCAATGGCGAGACAGGCAAGCCTGCCGAAACTTTGGGTCAACCTTGGGCTACAGGCCAAGCTCCTGCCGAGTATGGTCAGTTGATCGTCACCCGCCAGACAGGTAACCGCTGGCAAGCCAGTGAAGGTCCCGAAGTCGTTTACCGCGATGGCTACTACTACCTCTTCCTGGCCTACGACGCTCTCGACGTGCCCTATAACACCCGTGTAGTCCGCTCAAAAAGCATCACCGGTCCCTACGTGGGCATTGACGGCAAAGACGTGACCGCTGGTGCCGATGCACTGCCCATAGTGACTCATCCCTATAAGTTCAGCAAAGGCTACGGCTGGGTAGGCATCGCCCACTGCGCTATCTTCGACGATGGCAAAGACAACTGGTTCTACGCCTCACAAGGCCGTCTGCCTAAGGATGTTCCGGGCATCAACGCCAGCAACGCCATCATGATGGGCCACGTACGCAGCATCCGCTGGACGAAAGACGGTTGGCCTCTCGTAATGCCCGAACGTTACGGAGCCGTGCCCAAGGTAGCCATCACCGAAGAAGAACTGATCGGGAACTGGGAACATATAGACCTCACTTACAAATATGGAGAGCAAAGAACTTCGGCAACGATGACCCTCGCCGCCGACCACACCATCACCGAAGGTACCTGGAAAGGAGGAACTTGGAGCTATGATGCCGACAAACAGATTCTGACCGCCAACGGAGTGGAACTTTACCTGCAACGCGAAACCGACTGGGAAGCCAGTCCGCGCACCCACACCATCGTCTACGCCGGCTACGCCAACAACAAGACGTATTGGGGGAAGAAGTCCAAGTAAATGTTTGTTCTCACATTGAAACAGTCTGTATCCGACATCATGCTGTCACCGTAGGGACACGGACTGCCTCATAGCCGTCAAGCTAAGAGATAAATAGCGCTCTCATCCACCGTAGGGGCGCATTGAATGCGCCCGATAACACTCCGAAAGGTGTATTTGTGGATGCATTCGGGCGGAAGCATTCCGCCCCTACGGTGGATGAACCCCCTATTTACAGCCTTAGCCTGACAGCTATGGGATCTGCCTGCCCGAATACACAAAGTAAACCATTTTCGGGCAAGCTCCCCCATAGCCGCCAAGCACTGTAAGTTTGAGCTAAAAAATCCTTCAAATGCTTCAGCCACTCCGCAAACCCCTTGTAGATGGATGTTCCGGCTGAAGGATTTAATTCTTTTATTGCTTCGGCCTTCTTTCAGATGTTTCAGCCTGAAAAACGGGCATACGTTTTTGTAATTCGAACGTCCATTTTCAAAAAACAACAGTTCGTTTTCAAAAAACGTATGCCCGTTTTTTGAAAACGATACCGTTTCCGGAAAACTACCAAGCCTTTTCCCCAGACGCATATTTCTTTTACGGTCCGGGCAGCTATCTTTTTCCGTACCCGATTCCGGACAATGGTATGTCTTGAAACTGTCTTGAGAGTTTCCGGCAACTGTCTTGACAGCTTTCAAAAACTCTCAAGACATCTTCCAAGATCTCACAACACCCTACTTTTTCCCGGCTGAAACATCCGAAAGCGACTGAAACAATAAAATAGCCGAATCCTTCAGCCGAAACGCCCATCCATAAAGGATTTACGGAGAGGCTGAAACATCTGAAGGATTTTTCAACCTAACTCCCATAGAGTTTATAGCGGATAGTTTATTTTAATTTCTTATTATTTCAATAATTTCCTCTCATCATTACCGCCGTTTTCCAACACGCTCATCTGATGGATGGCTATTTGGTTGAGTTTTATAAGCCGTTCGTCCTGCGGCATGCCCTGTTCGATGAATACGGCATTGAGGTTCTCCATGTTCGACAGGCAAATAAGTTCGTTGATGGTGGCATAATCTCGGATATTGCCTTTCAAGTTGGGATTGGTTTCCCGCCATTGCTTTGCCGTCATGCCGAACATTGCCACGTTCAACACATCAGCTTCGTTGGCATAGATGACGCTTGCCTGTGCCGGAGTCACTTCCACCGGAATAAGGTTCTGCTTGATGGCATCGGTATGTATGCGATAGTTGATTTTCGACAGTTCACGTTTTGCCGACCAGCCGAGCAGTCTTTGTTCTTCGCTTTTTAAGCGTTGAAACTCTTTTACTATATAAATCTTAAACTCTGGACTTATCCACATTGCAAACTCAAATGCAATGTCCTTATGGGCATACGTTCCACCGTATCTTCCTGCTTTTGCTTGCAAACTTATGGCATTGGTACGAGATACAAACTCTTTCACACTAATCTTGAAACTGTTAAGTCCCGATTGGCTTCTAATTGTGGCGAATTCGCCATAATTAAAATTGGGATTATACACTTTCTCCCAAATACCGATATATTCGAGTGTATTCCGGTTGCGTAGCCAATCCGTAATAAAGAAATCTCCATCCTTGGCACGCAACATATCTGTCAAGCAAATATAGTCCTCGCCATTGACTTTTACTACATTTACTTCGGTATCTTTTACTGTAATCTTTGCCATTTATATTTGATTCATTGGGTTTCAAGTACAAAGGTAATTATAATTCACTAGGTTATCTCCTTCTTAATGAATAATTTGCAAAAATGGAAAGCAAAAACCGATAACAAATATTGTCTTTTTCGAGAATTGTTATACCTCTGTATCAGAAAGTGTTATTTGACAGCGCTGCACTGCAAATCACTGAAATTCGCACGGTTGCCAAATGGTTACCTCAGTTCCTCAAATGCTCCGCTAAAAGTTTATTCCTCAATCGGTTATATCAAACCGATGAAAACCTAAAATAATTTTCGGGGACATTTATTAATGCTTTTATATGGCTACTCTCTTCCTTTTCCAATTAAAAAGTCATGTTTATTATGTAATAAACATGACTTTTGCCATATTTGCAGAGTTATATAATTTAAAAATAGGCTTATAGCAGATAAAAGACAACACCTGAAACTAAAAATGCAGATCCCTATCTAAAGTGAACAAGAACTTAAATTATTCTGATTTTCTTATGGCTTTTCTAATTTATATCGTATCTTTGTAGTGCTCTTTTTTCAAATAACATATGAGGCTGGGAAACCTGCCTCTTGACGATGGCAGGCATTTTTATGCCTGTCCACTTCATTCTATATGGGCGGTTTCGCACCCCCATGTAGAGTGTTAATGCACCTACTGCCTCGTATGTTATGGGAAAAGAGCAATGGGACAGGCGGAACCGCTTCATTTATTTTATAAAAACGACTCCTCTTTTTGGTCCCATTAAACTTTATTCATTCACTATTAAATTAAAAGTTTATGGAAGAAAATTTGAACAACGAGCAGGTTCGCCCGGGGGACGAAACACAATTGATGCATGCTATTTTTTCATCCGATGATGAAATGATGGCTTTCTATCTTACCCTCTATCGGTCAATGTATCCAGGTAGCCATCTGGTGCAAAGTACGGACAAAAAGAGACTGGAAGAATTAAAAAATATGCTTTATAGAAATGCAGCTACCTTTGAAGTTATCAATAATTATCAATCCATCAGTGTGAAAGAGGTGATAAAGGGATTGGGATTGCACATGGCGGATGGGAGTATTTCCAAATCCAAGCGTCTGCAAATTGCTGATGTGGCAGGCAATTTGATGAATTGCCTTTTGGAAACAACTAAAAATATCGGTCAATTCAGGACTATGAGCCGGGTGAACATGCTGCATATTGAGAATGTGACATACTTGCTGAAAAAGTTGAAAGAAAATACAACCGGGGAAAAGGAAAGTGAAGTGGCGGTGTAAGTAGGCCAAGTATGGATTCCGGAATAAGACACCGGCAAAGGATTGATAAGATACCGGGATAAAAAAATTATCCCGGTGTCTTATTCATTTTTCTCCCGTATCAAAAATATCTTTCCTGCCTTGAAAACATACATCATCCCGAAAAAGTTTTTGCTATCCTTTTGCTGTAGGGGCGGGGGTTGCCCGCCCGAAAACGGTTCGCCCTATGTATTCGGGCAGGTAAACCCTGCCCCTACATTTGTCCCCCATAAACCATAAAACAATAAGAAAATGGAAGAAGCAGGGATTTGGAAGCCGGACAGCATCAGTTTTTTTGTTAATTATTAGCCGAATACACACTTTAATTTATAACTTTGCAGTTCTAATAGAATGAATTATGGAGAATAAACTAACCATTTACAATACATTAAGCCGCCAAAAAGAACTTTTTGTTCCTTTGCATGCACCTCATGTAGGTATGTATGTATGCGGCCCTACCGTGTATGGCGATGCCCATTTGGGACACGCACGCCCTGCCATCACTTTCGATATCCTGTTCCGCTATCTCACCCATCTGGGATACAAGGTACGCTACGTCCGTAACATTACCGATGTCGGCCATCTGGAACATGACGCCGATGAAGGCGAAGACAAAATTGCCAAGAAAGCCCGTCTGGAACAATTGGAGCCGATGGAAGTGGTACAATATTACGTGAACCGCTATCACAAGGCAATGGAGGCACTGAATGTACTTCCCCCCAGCATCGAACCCCATGCATCGGGACATATCATTGAACAGATAAACCTGGTAGAAGAGATCCTGAAAAACGGATATGCTTACGAAAGCGAAGGTTCCGTCTACTTTGACGTAGCCAAATATAATAAAGACCACCATTATGGTAAATTGTCCGGCCGCAACCTGGACGATGTGCTGAACACCACCCGCGAACTGGACGGACAAAGCGAGAAACATAATCCCGCCGATTTCGCCTTGTGGAAATGTGCACAACCCGAACATATCATGCGCTGGCCCAGTCCGTGGAGCAACGGTTTCCCCGGTTGGCACTGCGAATGTACCGCTATGGGCAAGAAGTACCTGGGTGAGCACTTCGATATTCACGGAGGAGGAATGGACCTGATCTTCCCGCACCACGAATGTGAAATAGCCCAAAGTGTGGCATCACAGGGAGATGATATGGTTCACTACTGGATGCACAACAACATGATTACCATCAACGGACAGAAGATGGGTAAATCATACGGCAACTTCATCAATCTGGACGAGTTCTTCAACGGTACTCACAAATTGCTGACACAGGCATACAGTGCAATGACTATCCGTTTCTTTATCCTCCAGGCTCACTATCGCAGCACGGTGGACTTTAGCAATGAGGCATTACAGGCAGCCGAAAAGGGACTTGAACGACTGACAGAAGCAGTGAAAGGTCTTGACCGCATCACTCCGGCGGCACAAACCACCGGCATAGAAGGCGTAAAAGATTTACGTGAGAAATGCTATGCAGCCATGAATGACGACTTGAACTCACCGATTGTCATTGCCCATCTGTTTGATGGCGCCCGTATGATTAATACGGTTCTGGATAAGAAGGCAACTATTTCCGCAGAAGATCTGGAAGAGTTGAAAGGTACATTCCAGCTCTTTATGTACGAAATTCTGGGATTGAAAGAAGAAACCGCCAACAATGAAGCACGCGAAGAGGCATACGGAAAAGTAGTGGATATGCTGTTGGAACAACGCACCAAAGCCAAAGCGAATAAAGACTGGGCTACCAGTGACAAGATCCGTGACGAACTGGCCGCTCTTGGTTTCGAGGTGAAAGATACCAAAGACGGCTTTACGTGGAGACTGAATAAGTAGAAGACTCAGAAAGATACCAGATTGACCTCAGCACCGAAAAAATCTGTATCCCACATCATGCTGTCACTGTAGGGGCGGATTGAATCCGCCCGATAACACTTCAAAAGGTGTATTTGTGAATGCATTCGGGCGGAAGCATTCCGCCCCTACAGCAAAAAAATATCATAAAAACACATTTTCAGTACCTTTTGGATGCCCATACTAATTTTTAAATAACTACTTTTGCAGACACTATACAAAAACTGCTTATCACACAAACCAATGCTAGCTGAGAAAACGATAACTTTAGCATCCTTATACAAGATTTTGTTTGAAGAGGAACCATTAACACTCTCCGACAATTGCATCCAAATACTGGAAGAGAGTTTCAACTTCCTGAAAACATTCTCCAACGACAAGATCATCTATGGCATCAATACCGGCTTTGGACCGATGGCCCAATATCGTATTGAAGATGAATCATTGTCACAACTGCAATATAATATCATCCGCAGCCATGCCACAGGTGCCGGACAACCCCTGCCGGAACTTTATGTCAAAGCAGCCATGATTGCACGTCTGTATACTTTCCTGCAAGGAAAATCGGGTGTACATAAAGAACTGGCTTTGCTTATTACGGAATTTATTAACCGAGGAATTTATCCATACGTGCCCGAACATGGCAGCGTAGGAGCCAGCGGCGACTTGGTACAACTCGCCCATATCGCCCTGACCCTGATTGGTGAAGGGGAGGTGTTCTATCGGGGAGAAAAAAGAGATACCGCTTCCGTTTTAAAGGAAAACGGATTGCAACCTTTCCAAATGCACATCCGCGAAGGGCTTTCGGTGACCAACGGAACCTCTGTCATGACGGGCATAGGCATTGTCAACTTGATTTATGCACGTCAACTTATGCAGTGGGCGGTAGGCGCATCGGTCATGATGAATGAAATTGCCGCCTCGTATGACGACTTCATGTCCGAACCGCTGAATGGAGCCAAACTGCATGAAGGACAGCAAGAGATTGCCCGCATGATGCGCGACTGGGTAAAGGGCAGCCAGTGTGTACGCAAAAGAGAGAATGAACTTTACAACGGGAAACACGAAGAGAAAATATTCACCCACAAGGTACAACCCTATTATTCTTTGCGCTGCATCCCTCAAGTGTTAGGTCCCGTTTACGACGAACTGGCCAATGCCGAAAAAGTACTGATAAACGAAATCAACTCCGCCTGTGACAACCCGATAGTAGACCCTGATACGCAAAACGTTTATCACGGCGGCAACTTTCATGGAGATTACGTTTCTTTTGAAATGGATAAACTGAAAATGGCAGTGACCAAACTGGCCATGCTTGCCGAACGACAGATCAATTACCTGTTTCACGACCGCATCAACGGTATTCTGCCACCCTTTGTCAATATGGGAGTACTGGGTTTGAATTATGGTTTGCAGGCATCGCAATTTACCGCAACCTCTACCACGGCAGAGTGCCAGACCTTGTCCAACCCGATGTATGTGCACAGCATCCCCAACAACAATGACAATCAGGACATTGTAAGCATGGGAACCAATTCCGCACTGCTGGCAAAGACAGTCATTGAGAATGCTTATCAGGTGATGGCTATCCTGATGATGGGTATTGTACAAGCCATTGATTGTCTGGATATAGCCGACCGGTTGAGCGACCGCTCGCAACAAGTATATAAAGAGATACGAGCATTTTTTCCTGTTTTCCGGGAAGATACGCCTAAATATAAAGAGATAGAAAGAATGATGGTATATCTTAAAAAAGGGAGGTTTCAAGAAAGATGAAATACGCATTAGTAACAGGAGGAAGCCGGGGTATCGGACGGGCCGTTTGTCTGAAACTGGCCGAAATGGGATACCATATACTGATAAACTACCAAAGCAACGATACGGAAGCCGAAACCACCTTGCAGCAGATACGGGAACAAGGCTCGGACGGCGAACTGCTGAAATTTGACGTGACAGACGCGGCAGCCACACACGCCGCACTGAACGGCTGGATGGAGCAGCATCCCGATACCTACATTGAGGTGCTGGTGAATAATGCCGGCATACGCCGTGACAACCTGATGCTGTGGATGGAACAGGAAGAATGGAGCCGGGTGCTGGATATCAGCCTGAACGGTTTCTTCAACGTCACCCAACCCTTGCTGAAAAATATGCTGGTAAAGCGATTCGGACGTATTATCAACATCGTCTCCCTGTCGGGCATCAAAGGGATGCCGGGACAAACCAATTATTCGGCTGCCAAAGGAGGAATGATAGCCGCCACCAAAGCACTGGCACAGGAAGTGGCCAGAAAACACGTGACAGTGAACGCCGTAGCACCGGGATTTATCCGCACGGATATGACCAACGGCATTGATGAAAATGAATGGAAAAAACAGATACCGGCAGGACGGTTCGGCGAACCCGGAGAAGTAGCCGCACTGGTAGGCTTCCTGGCATCCGGGCAAGCATCCTACATCACCGGAGAAGTGATTTCCATCAATGGAGGAATCTATACATAAGCAGAAGATGAGAAGAGTAGTAATTACAGGAATGGGAATCTATTCGTGCATAGGCAGGAATCTGGATGAAGTGAAAGAATCCTTGTTCCAAGGGCGCTCCGGCATCGGCATTGATCCGGCACGCAAGGAGATGGGGTATTTTTCGGCCTTGACAGGACTTGTCGAACGTCCCGACTTAAAGAAATTATTGGACCGCAAGAAACGACATAGCCTTGCCGAACAGGGAGAATATGCCTACATGGCTACCTTGGAGGCATTCCGTCAGGCACAAATAGACGAGGAGTTCTTATGGAACCGTGAAGTAGGCATATTATATGGAAATGACAGTAGTGCCGCCCCGGTAATCAATGCCATTGACGTCATTCGTGCCAAGAAGAATACGGCTATGGTGGGCTCCGGATCTATCTTCCAGTCCATGAACTCTACGATTACCATGAATCTTTCGGTTATTTTCCATTTGAAGGGAATTAACTTTACCATATCGGGAGCTTGTGCCAGCGGTTCACACGCCATCGGCATGGCGTATCTTCTTATTAAATCAGGACTTCAGGATTGCATTCTGTGCGGAGGGGCACAAGAGGTAAATCCTTACTCCGTAGGCAGTTTTGACGGATTAGGTGCATTCTCCTCACGTGAGGACGAACCGGAAAAGGCATCACGCCCCTTTGACAAGGGACGGGACGGACTGATTCCCAGCGGAGGAGGTGCCAGTCTGGTACTCGAAAGTTATGAATCTGCCGTTAAGCGCGGAGCTACTATTCTGGCAGAAGTCATAGGATACGGTTTCTCATCAAACGGAGATCATATTTCCGTACCGAATGTGGACGGCCCCAGACGCTCATTGCAAATGGCAATCAACGATGCGGGCATTCCTTTGGAAGAAATCCAATATATCAACGCACACGCCACCTCCACCCCCGTGGGAGATTTGAACGAGGCAAAGGCGATAGCGGAAGTATTCGGAAATCATCATCCCTACGTCACCTCTACCAAGTCACAAACCGGACATGAAATGTGGATGGCAGGCGCCAGTGAGGTTATTTATTCTACCTTAATGATGAATAACGGCTTCATTGCTCCCAACCTTAATTTTGAAGAGCCCGATGAGGCTTCTGCTTTATTGAATATCCCTTCCGGGCGAATAGAAACGGAATTTGATACCTTTTTATCCAACTCTTTTGGATTCGGAGGAACCAATTCCTCACTGATTATCCGTAAGTTCAAAGAAAACAATTAATTCAAACCCATATATTATATAGATTTATGACCAACGAAGAAATCATCGAAAAGATCAGAACCACCCTGGCAGACGAATTTGAAATTGATGTAGAACTGATCCAGCCGGAAGCACCTTTGATGCAGACCCTGGAACTGGACAGCCTTGACCTGGTGGATATGGTGGTGCTGATTGACAAGAATTTCGGTTTCACTGTTACCGCCAAAGATTTTGTCGGTATCAAGACCTTTCAGGATTTCTATAATCTGGTAATTTCACATATGCAAAAAGAAGACTGATGTCCGGAACATGGAAAGGTAAGACAAGAGGAGGCACATTCGGATACATGTTCTTTATCTACATGATCCGCTGTCTGGGGATAACTGCGGCCTACGGCTTTCTGGCGCTGGTCGTCCTCTACTTCATACCTTTCGCACCGAAAGCTACCGCCAACATATGGCAATACGCACGGAACAGGCTGAAATACGGGCGTGTCAGAGCCACCGGAATATTACTGAAGAACTACTACCGACTGGGACAAATATTGATTGACAAAGTGGCCATCGGCAACGGAATGACCGGCAAGTATCATTTCAAGTTTGAGAACTATCAGGCATTTTTAGACGTACTGAACGGAAACACCGGAGTAATTATGATAGGCGCCCACGTGGGTAACTGGGAAATAGGCGCTCCTTTCTTCGATGAATATGGAAAAAAGATCAATATCGTCATGTTTGACGCCGAACACGAACGGATAAAGGAGATTTTGGAAAAGAACGCCTCTACGCGAGACTACAAAATAATTCCGGTGAATGAAGACAGCCTGACACATGTATTCCGCATCACGGAAGCGCTGGACCGCCGGGAGTATGTCTGCTTTCAGGGAGACCGCTATCTGAATAAAGAGAAGTTACTCACGACTTCTTTCATGGGAAAAGAGGCCGGATTCCCGATGGGCCCTTTCCTGCTGGCTTCGAAGTTAAAAGTACCCGTCGTATTCTATTTTGCCATGCGTGAAGCCCAAAGAACGTATCGTTTTCATTTCTTTATAGCCGAGACAGTAGTACGGACGAAAGAGAAACGGGCCGAACAGGCATTATTAGAGCAATATACACAAACGCTGGAAAAGATTGTCCGGCAGTATCCGGAACAATGGTTCAATTACTACCCGTTCTGGACATAAAAATAAATCTGGTATGATGCATAAAAGATATACAAAAGAACAATGTACGGCTGCCGAAGCGCAAAGGCTGGCACAAGAGATAGCTTTCGGTCCTGTGGTATTCCAAGTATCGCGCCTGATGTTGAAATTCGGAATTTTCCAATTATTGTCCGATAAACGGGAAGGATATACGCTGCCAGAAATCAGCGGGCGGACCGGACTGACACGCTATGCGGCACAAGTATTACTGGAAGCATCGCTGACCATCGGAACCATCCTGTCGGAAGAAGACCGTTATGTACTGGCCAAGGCAGGCTGGTTTCTGCTGAACGATAAAATGGCTCGTGTCAATATGGAATTCAATCACGATGTGAACTATCAAGGATTGTTCTATCTGGAAGAAGCTCTTTTAAACGGGCGTCCGGAAGGATTGAAAGTATTCGGCGAATGGCCTACCATTTACGAAGGTCTGTCCCAATTGCCGGAACAGGTACAGAAAAGCTGGTTCGGCTTTGATCATTTCTATTCAGACCAGTCATTCGGCAAAGCATTGGAAATCGTGTTCAGCCATCACCCGAAGCGCTTGCTCGATATTGGCGGGAATACCGGCAGATGGGCCACACAATGCGTACAATATAATAAGGAAGTGGAAGTAACCATCGTGGACCTGCCTCAACAACTGGAAATGATGAGAAAGCAAACGGTCGGTTTGTCCGGTGCCGAACGCATACACGGTCACGGCGCCAATCTGCTGGATCGGACCGTGCCCTTTCCCAGTGGTTTTGACGCTGTATGGATGAGCCAGTTCCTGGACTGCTTCTCGGAAGAAGAAGTCATCAGCATCCTGACCCGTGTGGCACAATCCATCGGCAAAGACAGCAAAGTCTATATTATGGAAACATTATGGGATCGCCAACGGTATGAAACCGCGTCTTATTGCCTGACACAAATCAGCCTCTACTTTACAGCAATGGCAAACGGCAACAGTAAGATGTACCATTCGGATGACCTGATCCGCTGCATTGAAAATGCCGGATTGGAAGTGGAAGAAATTCAAGATAACATAGGGCTGGGACACAGCATCCTGCAATGCAGACTGAAATGAGCAGCAAAGAAATCATCTGTCAAGGAGAAGAACTGTTCCGGCTGATTCCGCAACGCCCGCCCATGGTAATGATAGACCGCTTCTATGGGATAGAAGAAGATACATCCTGGTCAGGACTGACCGTCACTACCGACAACCTGTTCTGCCGGGACGGTGTATTACAGGAAACGGGAATCATAGAGCATATCGCCCAGTCGGCGGCGGCACGTGTAGGTTATATCTATATGCTGCGAAAAGAACCTGTACCATTAGGTTTTATCGGTTCGGTAGAAAAGATGAAACTATTCCGTCTTCCTTCTGCCGGAGCAGAACTATATACCGGTATAACCATCGTTCAGGAAGTATTTGATATCACCCTGATTACCGCCGAGGTAAAAGAAAACGATGAATTGCTGGCCGAATGCCGGATGAAAATATATCTGAAGAAAGAATGAAACGAAAAACAAGTCCACATCAGGCGGCACTGACAGACCGGACTACGATCAAAGTCCGCTTCAGTGAGATCGATTCCATGCAAATAGTATGGCACGGCGAATATGTGCGTTATTTCGAAGACGGACGCGAAGCTTTCGGAAAGCGATATGGTCTGGACTATATGAGCATCTACCGGGAAGGATATGTAGTACCTATCGTAGATCTGACCTGCCAGTTCAAACAACCGCTGTCTTTTGGTGAGGAAGCGATTGTTGAAACACGGTTTATCCACAGTGATGCCGCCAAAATCCTTTTTGAATACACCATCTACCGGGCATCGGACCAAAGCATTGTTGCAACAGGAACCACTACACAGGTATTCCTGAATACAAATAGAGAACTGGAACTAGTTAATCCTGCCTTTTACATAGAGTGGAAAAAGAAATGGAACATCATCTGACTACCTATATCACCCATGATACCCTGATCAGCGCGCTGGGTTTCGGCACACAGGAAAATCTGGAAGCCATCCAGAGCTATCACAGCGGTATCACCCTGCAGACGGACAAACGGATTGCGGACACTCCCCTGCTGGCCGCCACTCTCTCGCAAGAAAGGCTGCAACAGCAGGCGGAAATTGCGGGGCTGCAAGATTACAACCGTATGGAACAATTGTTTATCCTGGCCATCCGTGAAATAGTGCGTCAGTCAGGACTGACCTTGGAAGATGAGACATGCGGACTGATTCTTTCTACAACGAAAGGAAATATAGATTTACTAGCCCACCATACGGAGAACCCGGATGAAGCGGTCTTCCTCTGGAAGATGGCAGAAAACATGGCCGGTTATTTTCATGCCGAAGAACGGGTACATGTCATCTCCAATGCCTGTATCTCGGGTGTTTCTGCCTTGATTATGGGAATGAGAATGATAGAAAACGGGACTTACCGCAAAGTGATTGTAGCCGGAGGAGATCTTCTCTCCCATTTCATCACCAGCGGTTTCCTCTCTTTCAAATCCATCAGCACCCATCCATGCCGCCCTTATGACAGCAGTCGGGACGGCTTGAATCTGGGAGAGGCTTGCGGAGCTGTTTTGCTCAGTTCAGAAGGAACAGAAGAACATGTTATCCTTTCGGGAGGAGCCGTCAGTAACGATGCCAACCATATCTCAGGCCCTTCACGTACCGGAGACGGACTTTATTTTGCCATCCGCCAAGCCATGCAGGAAGCCGGAACAAAGGCTGAGGATATCAGTTTTGTGAATGCTCACGGCACTGCTACCTTATATAATGATGAAATGGAATCCAAAGCCCTCACACTGGCTCATTTGGAACAAGTGCCCGTCCATAGTTTAAAACCCTATTTCGGACATACCTTGGGGGCATCGGGAATCATTGAAAGCATTATCTGTATGCACGAGCTGAAACAAGGCGTATTATTCGGCACTTTGGGCTACGAAACGGCGGGCACTCCTATGCCACTACAGGTATATGCAACACATAAAGCCATCCTGATGAAGCATTGCCTGAAAACCGCTTCGGGATTCGGTGGATGTAATGCCGCCCTTGTTCTATCTTTGCCGGAATATCAGAAAAAAGGAATGGACACCCCATTGCCCGATGTCCGGTGCACAAGGGAAGTTCGGATTGAAAACAGTCGTGTCTACGTAGACAACAAACTCATTTTTCATTCGGAAGAACCGGATTTCGGTACATTTATACGTGAAGTGTATAAAAAACAGGGAGTAAATAACATGAAGTTCTATAAAATGGATGATCTTTGCAAACTAGGATATATAGCCGCCGAATACTTACTGGAAGGAAAGACCTTTGCTCCGCAAGAAATAGGTATGTTACTGGCCAATGCCGGTTCATCCCTGCATACGGATATCAAGCATCAGCAACTGATAGACAGGGATGGCGACGAAGCCGCCAGTCCGACAGTTTTTGTTTACACATTGCCCAATGTAGTATCCGGCGAGATTTGCATCCGCCACAAGATACAGGGAGAAAACTCCTTCTTCATCACAAAAGCTTATCAGCCGGAAAGACTGGAGGAATACGCCCGAATGGTCATGGGAAAAGGGAAATTGAAATATGGTATCATCGGATGGTGCGACTTGCTGAACGATACCTACAAAGCTGAATTTAAACTGCTTGAAACAGGGAGGTGTATCAAAGGTTAGATAACATGATCAAACCGTTTACCGTAGGGGCGCATTGAATGCGCCCGATAACACTCCTAAAGGTGTATTTGTGGATGCATTACTCCCAAGGTCGTGACCGTTGGTTCGGACGGAAGCATTCTGCCCCTACAGGGGACGAGAGCCCAAAGCCATGCTATCGGAGTTAAGAAAAGAATTTTAACTGATTGAAATACAATAAAGAATATGGAAGAATTGATTGAGAAACTGAAAGTTGAATTAATAGAAGCATTGAATCTGGAAGAAATCACTCCGGAGGATATTGACAGTGAAGCACCCTTATTCGGAGATGACGGACTGGGGCTTGACTCGATTGACGCGTTAGAGATTATCCTGATTCTGGAAAGGAATTATGGAATCAAGATAGAGAACCCTGCCAAAGGCAAAGAAATATTCTATTCGGTACGTACCCTGGCAGACTACATCACCACTCATCAGAAATGATGAAGATTTATGTCATCGGTCTGGGGGTGATTTCGGGCATTGGAAACGGAGTCCGGGAAAACCTTGATTCCTTGAAAGCAGGCAAACACGGCATGGGGAAAATAACCCTTTTCCCCACCGTGCTTGACGTACCCGTATCCGAAGTGAAACAGAGCAATGAAGCATTAAAGAAACTCCTGTCCCTTCCATCCGGCAAAACGTATTCACGTACAGCCTTGCTGGGCTTGTGGGCAGCCCAAGAAGCGGCCCGTGATGCGGAACTCGATTTCACTTCTCCCCGTATCGGGCTCATTTCTTCCACTTCCATCGGAGGAATGGATGCAAGCGAGCGGTTTTATGCCTCTTTCCGGGAAGATAACCGGAAAGGGAGATTACGTGACATTATCTCCCATGACTGTGGGGCCAGTACCGAAATGATAGCCGCTTATTTGGGAGTGAAAGGAACGGTGACCACCCTCAGCACCGCCTGTTCTTCCGCCGCAAATGCCATTATGTTAGGGGCACGCCTCATCCGGCACGGTCTGCTGGACGCTGTCCTCGTAGGCGGAACGGATGCCTTATGCTGTTTCACGCTCAACGGTTTCAATTCATTGATGATACTGGACAAAGAGCACTGCCGCCCTTTCGACCGCACACGTGCCGGACTAAACCTGGGAGAAGGAGCCGGATACCTTGTTCTTCAATCGGAGAAATCCCTTACTAAAGCTCCTTATTGCGAACTCAGCGGTTACGCCAATGCCAATGAAGCCTACCACCAGACAGGAAGTTCCCCCGACGGAAACGGGCCTTTCCTTTCCATGAGTCAGGCCATAGCCTCTGCCGGGCTGACAGCCGGAGCCATAGACTATATCAATGTACATGGTACAGGCACTCCCAGCAACGACGCTTCCGAAGGGAAAGCCATCCGGCGTATCTTCGATACCCGTATTCCGCCTTTCAGTTCGGTCAAGGCTTTCATCGGGCACACCCTGGGAGCCTCGGAAGGAATAGAAGCCGTATATTCCGTACTCTCCATCCGTCACGGACTGATTTACCCTAATCTGAACTTCCATCTGTCCGATGAAGAAAGCGGCCTTATTCCTGAAACGGTTTTCCGGTCAGGACTTCCCATACGGCATGTATTATCCAACTCCTTCGGATTTGGCGGCAACAACTCATCTCTCGTATTTTCCACTCTAAACAGATAGCGTATGTGCCCAGTATATATCAACCGTATCGCCTCTATCCATGCGGAAAGCAGAAATGAGAAGCCTTATTTCTCCGCACAGGAACCTGATTATAAAGAAATGATCACCAACGCCAATCTGCGGAGGCGCATGAGCCGCATGATCAAGATGGGAGTAGCCTGCGGACTGGAATGTCTGAAAGATATCCCGTCGGAAAAGGTAGATGCCATTATCACTGCTACGGGACTGGGTTGTCTGGCCGATACGGAAAAGTTTATGAACGCCTTGATGGACAACCGGGAACAGATGCTCAATCCCACCGCTTTCATTCAGTCCACCTTTAATACGGTGGGTGCACAGCTAGCTTTGCTACTCAAAATACATGCCTATAATGTTACGTATGTACACCGTGGCTTAAGTTTTGAAAGTGCTCTGATAGATGGCATCATGAGCATTGCCGAAGGCAAACAGCATGTACTGGCAGGTGCTATGGATGAAATAACCCCTACCAGCCATATCATCCAACAGCGTTTAGGACTGTTGAAAGGAACGACAGCCGGTGAGGGAGCACAATTTTTCCTGTTAAGCGCACAAAAAGAGGAACAGACTTTTGCCGAACTGAAAGGGGTGGATACTTTTATCACCCGGATGAGTACTCCGGAAATCAGTAACAGGATGCATCATTTTCTAAAATCTCACGGGCTTGCACCCGAAGACATTGACTGGTTTATCAGTGGCAAGAACGGGAAGAAAGCAACAGATGCCGTTTATACGGATCTGGAACACAGTCTGTTCCCTCATGCCCTGCATAGCAGCTTTAAAGAACAATGCGGAGAATATCAGACTGCTTCATCCTATGCTCTCTGGATGGCGGCAAAAGCCTTGAAAGAAGAAGCTTCATCCCGTTACGCATTGATTTATAACCAATATCAAGGCATCAATCACTCAATCATCTTAATCAAGCGATGCACATCCTAGTTTCTGTAATCATCATAGCAAGCGTCATGGCCTTTTTCTTTTACGCTTCTTACAGCATCCGTGCCTGTATTTACATGCGTGTCTTCTGTTGTAAGAAAACCGAAGAGAAAATCATAGCCATCACTTTTGATGACGGACCCGATCCGATACAGACCCCCAAAGTGCTGAAAGTGTTAAGAGAGAAACACATACCAGCCTGCTTTTTTTGCATCGGAAACAAGATAAAAGGCAATGAAGAACTGCTCCGGCAAATCATCAAAGAAGGACATCGTATCGGGAATCATTCCTTCTCCCATTCCGGCTATTTTCCTCTCTATACCTTCAAACGGATGTGCCATGATTTAATAACCTGCCAGCAAGAATTGGAAAAAGTAACCGGTCAACCGGTCCAATGGTTCCGACCTCCTTTCGGAGTGACTAATCCTACCCTGGCCAAAGCAGTGCACAGACTGGGATACTTTCCCATTGGTTGGAACATTCGCACACTGGACACTCAGCAACCCACTCCTGAAAAAATAATAAAACGCATCAAGAAACGGCTCGTTCCGGGCTCCATCCTTCTGCTACATGACCGGATGCCCGATAGTGACAGGCTGCTGGTACAGGTTCTGGACTTTATAGAAAAAGAGGGGTATACGGTAGTAGCATTAGACAGGCTGATAAAACACATGAAAAAATAAATCTCTTCTATATCTTCAACAGCGACATCACCAAGTTCCAGAAACGAAACCCGGTTCACACCTCATGATCAAACTGATAAAAAGATAACTTCGTCTTACGTAAAACATAAAATTCTTCCGCCACCTCATTCCACTCATTACCAGCAATTTGCTGCGTAAAAAAGTCTGCAATACCCCCAAACCGGTATGTAAGCGATGGAGTGGAACATTCACCCGTTATTTGCAAGAGAAGCGTAGATATCAGATTAAATCTGACAGGATATGCTGTACTTTCGTTCAACTTAATAGGATGTCAGTGTGTAAACATCCGATATATACTGTTGCTTCACCTGTGTGAAACGGTGGTTTCACACAGGTGACAACAGCTCTTCACACAGGTGAAAATCCATCTTCACCCAAGTGAAATATTATATCCTACCGTTCTCCTGCAAGGATTCCACCGCCCTCCCACAAGGATTCCAACAGACCTTCATCCTGCGTAATGACGCTTTCTGCCAAACTGACTCCGGCAGGAAAAACAGATAAACCATTTCGAGGGGATATAGGAAGTTTCGTCACTATAGACTGTTGATCCACAGCGACATGCGGTGATGGAACAAAAAAGTATTGCAACGCAGAAATATAACTTTTTTATTCATTATAATTGACCATGTTAACGATTGTAGAGACAGGTAGCAGAAAACAAGTAAAAATCGTAAATAGCCGGTAAAGGTATGAATGGTTTCCCAAAATATACTATCTTTGCCTCCCATTACAAACGGATAAACCACTATAAAGTATGAACTACATGAAAATACTTTTGCTCTTACTGTTCTGTGCAGTGCTGCCGATGCAAGCCCAACAAATGAAGAAACTGACCCAACTGAAAGATTTTGAAGCCCGTCTGTTGCAAGAGGCTAAAAATATAGAGTCCATCGAAAGTAATTTCACTCAGATAAAGTATCTGGATGTATTCGATGAGAAAATAACCTCGAAAGGAAAGTTCTATTATAAAAAGAGCAATAAGATCTGCATGGACTATGCGGAGCCCATGAATTACCTTATCGTGATCAACAACAATCAACTGAAAATAGTATCGGACGGAAAGAAAAGCATCATGGACCTTCACTCCAACAAAATGATGAACCAAATGCAGGATATGCTTACCGCCTGCATGGTGGGCGACCTGTCCAACATGTCACCCGGCTATGCCTTGGAATATTTTGAAGACGCCCGTTACTATCTCATTCAAATCAAGCCTGTCAGCAAAGCGGTACAGGCATATATCAACCAGATTCTAATTTATCTGGACAAGAAAGATATGTCTGTCCACAAACTACGTTTATCGGAAACCGCAACCAACTATACCGAATACGAATTTTCGGACAAGAAATTCAATTCTTTGAAAGATGAGGCAAAGTTTACGATACGCTAGCTGGCTGCTGTTGCTGTTTATCCTGCTCTCCTGCTCACACCGGGTGACAGGGGAACAAAAGTGATTCGACTATTGCAAACATTCCTGCCACACACTTGTTACATTGGCGGAAAGAGCGTATCTTTGTATGCAACGTAACTTTTTTAACGCCAAAGCATCATGATGAAATATCCCATCGGTATACAAAGTTTCAGTCAGATTATAGAAGACGGATACGTCTATGCAGACAAAACCGCATTGGTCTATGATCTCGTAACTACCGGTAAGATCTATTTCCTGAGCCGCCCGCGCCGCTTTGGGAAGAGTCTGTTGGTGAGTACGCTGGAATGCTACTTCCGTGCCCGGGAAGAACTTTTCAAAGGGCTGGCTATGGAGAGACTGGAGAAAAACTGGTATGCATATCCGGTGTTCAAGATAGACTTTAACGGAGGGGAATATAAACAGGAAGGAACACTGACAAGCACCCTCTTGTATTACATCGAGCTATGGGAAAAAGACTATGGCGCCACTTCACCTGAAGCACCCATAGGCAAACGCTTCGAGCAGATTCTGCGTAATGCCTGCGAACAGACAGGCCGCAAAGCCGTAGTGCTCATTGACGAATATGACAAACCCATACTGGACGTACTGGATACTCCGCAGGAAGAGGAGAATCGGGACATACTGAAAGCGTTCTACTCCACTTTCAAAAGTGCCGACGACTACACCCGTTTCGTGTTCCTCACAGGGGTGACCAAGTTTTCGCAGGTCAGTGGATTCAGTGGATTCAACCAACCCAATGATATCAGCATGAGCGCGCGTTACGAAGCCCTTTGCGGTATTACGCAGGAGGAACTGGAATATTATTTTGCCGAACCCATCGGATGGATGGCGAAGAAATACAAGTGTACCATAGCGGAAATGAAGCTACAGCTCAAGCAACAATATGACGGTTACCATTTTAGTGACGAACTAACAGACATATACAACCCGTTCAGCCTCATCAACGCTTTTTTCAACAACCGGATAGACGACTATTGGTTCCGCACAGGCACGCCCACCTATCTGCAAACCCTGCTCCGGCATAACCACGAGGGCATTAACGATCTTACCGGAAAGTACTACGAGCCGAAGATGTTCATTGACTATAAAGCCGATGTGGAAAAGCCCCTGCCTATGATTTATCAGAGTGGCTACCTCACCATCAAGGATTACGATATGGAAAGCAATGAGTTCCTGCTAGATTTTCCTAACAACGAGGTACGCAGCGGATTCCTGTCAATGATAGCGTCCGGATATCTGAAATCCGGCACCATGGAGGTGGACACCTGGATCTCCGCCGGCATCAAACTGTTGAAACGGGGAGAAACGACCGCTTTCCGTGACAGCCTTACGGCCTTCCTGTCCGGCATTCCCTATGACGTGCATCCTTCGCTGAAAGCGGAAGAAGCCACTGAGAAACATTTTCAGTACACCTTCTATCTCATACTGCGTCTGCTGGGCGGAAGTGGATGCACCCTACTCACCGAAAAGACACAGGCTGTGGGCCGGGTGGATGCGGTGCTGGAATTTAAGGACTATGTTTATATCTTTGAATTTAAGTTGGATGGCTCGGCCTCCGAAGCCTTACGGCAGATAGAAGAGAAACACTATGCCGGGCCTTATCTGGACGATCCGCGAAAGGTATTCTGCATTGGAGTGGACTTCTCATCGGAAACCATGACCGTAAAAGAGTGGAAAGAGGTATTGGTATCCTAATAAATGAGAACGATGAGGCAAAGTTTACGATACGCTAGCTGGCTGCTGTTGCTGTTTATCCTGCTCTCCTGCTCACACCGGGTGACAGGGGAAGCTACGGCACTGCCTCCCATCCTGCAGGCAGAAGCACAGTCGCAAAAGTACAACCTGCAACTGGATTTCATGAAACATCATTTCAGCGGAATGCTCATTGTCCGCCAAATGCCCGATAACGAAATCCGTATCCTGGGCTCTACCTACTTTGGCCTCAGCCTTTTTGACTTTTCCCTGCACTGCGACACCTTCATAGTAAACAGTTGCATTGAACCGATGAGGAAGAAAAAGATGCTGAAAATACTGGAAACTGATTTCAAAAATCTATTTCTAAAGAGTGAAAAAGCACGTATTAAAAAGAAAAGTAGTACTTTTGAGCAAAGAATCAGTGGCAAAGGATTTGGAAAGACGGCATTCACCTTGTCCGGCTTTGTAAACGGACAGGCGGAGAAAGTACAAATCAAGCATCCGCTGATACGGCTAAGAATCCAATTGGACAAACTGAACATAAACAACCCTTGAGATGCTGCTGGAGAACTTTTATAAAATCATTCATAGAAAGGAAAGAGAAGACGGGAAACAGGAAATAGAGATAGAGCTGAATCCCGGCCATGTTCTCTATCAGGGTCATTTCCCCGGACAGCCGGTGGTTCCGGGTGTCTGTACCTTACAGATAATAAAAGAAAGTGCCGAACAGATCGCCAACCAACCTTTGCTGTATGTACAGATTGCTTCTTCCAAATTCCTGTCTGCCATCAACCCGCTGGAAACTCCGCTACTACAACTATTTATCCGATTAGAAGAGACGGAAGAGCACCTTTTCAAGTTGCAGGCAGAAGGCATTTGTAAGGGAACAGAATTTATCAAGTTGAAAGCGACACTGATGACAAGTATGCATCAGTGAAGGAAAAAGTGGAAATCACGGTGCTCCTACCAAATCCTTCAATGTTGCTCCATTATCGCAGGAAGCATCAAACGGTCGCCACCGGATATATTCCTTTTTTTCCAAATATCTGATTAAAGAAGCATATACCGAAGTTCGTAATCCGTCAATATCTACAAAAGTCTTACGTACTATATCTTGCTCTACTTTTCTTATCAATGCCGTTCCTTTAAGATGCCTTTTCTCCTCACCAATGCTTTTTATATAGATAAGTAGGCTTTTATGCAATGATGCCGCCAAATCATATTCTCGCTCTGTTGGAGAAATACCTTCTTTATCCTCGTATCTATACAGGTTTCCATACAGCCCCAAATAGATGTCGCATAGCTCAACTTCTTTCAGGTAAACATGATTTGTAGGATACTCATTAGCCGGAACTTCCTCAAAAATAAACAATTTAAAAAATTTGCCCAATAGTACGTCTGTTCGGATATAATGACAAAGCATTGCACGTTCTTTGGCAAACTCACTCTGTAGTTGCTGCTTATGAATATTCTTATTCGTTTCATGATGGAAAGAATTACACTATTTCAACTTTAATCTTTATATCAAACATATTGGCTATACGTTCTATATCCCGTTTCTTGGTAAGCGTATTGCTACATGTCATCAGATACCAACCATTACCGACAGGCTTTTGTGAACTTTTATATTTCTTGTCAAGCGTATTGGAAATCAAAGGCACTTTATTTTGTTTCATTCCTAAAGTACGAACACGTTCGGCACCTACTTCTATCACAAACTTACGGAAAGTTTCAGCTGCTTGTGGCTCTTGAATCACGCGACCATCAGCGAATGTAATCTTCAATCGGGTAGCCGGCGCAATTTCGCCTTT
This sequence comes from Bacteroidaceae bacterium, assembly GCA_963651205.1. GTDB lineage: Bacteria > Bacteroidota > Bacteroidia > Bacteroidales > Bacteroidaceae > Phocaeicola. The sequence goes on along the minus strand of CAVJPC010000062.1, from coordinate 61,601 downwards.
TGGTCTGGTCTTACCTATTTCTTTATGTTCCACCTGTGGGTCAGGAAGAATCTCTTTGGCATCCGCTATATCTGCTGTGAAATTTCGTTTGCGAGACAAATGTACACTAATAGGTACGCCCGGTACATAATCCACGACAAGCACTAATTCACGCTGCACTTGCTTTAAAGCCGGTGCAATCGTTTCGGTTACAATCGGAAGGATTTCTTTTTTGATGATGTTCTCTTCCAAATCATTCACTTGTTTTTCGAGGTCTTCATTCAATGAAAGACCTTCTTTGCGCAATGTTTCCATTGCTTTGTATAGGTCACTTAGTCGAGACATAAAACTTTTATTGTGTAATTAGTTCAATAAATTCTTCTTTTGCTTTATTAAAACTTGGCCAATCAGGATGAATATTGTAACATTCACATAATTCATTATAAAACTCATCTAGCTTTCGTTTGTCGGTTATAGATGCTCCTTGTTTTACTACATTAAGAAATCCCATTTGCTCAAAAGAAACTCCAGGAAGAATAAACGGTAATACTCTCTTTTCTTTTAATGCCCATGCTGCTCCCATTTCGTTTTTACATATATCGCTCAGATTGTAGCTTTCAGAAATGAACAAAAGTATATAATCGCAATCTTTCATATTCATAATAATTTTCTCTCGAAAATCGTCACCTGTACGAATCGAAGTTGAATCTAAAGTACAAAATATTTCATTATCCTTGAAGCCGCAACCGATTTTCAATATTTCTTTAACAAATCCGTTAACGATAGTCTTGTCAAGAGAAGAATGACTAATGAAAAATTTCTTTTCATTCTTTTGCACGTTAATATGCTTCATACGTAGAATATTCACAATAGCAACTATTGCTCCAAATGAAAATGGATTTACACATTGATTAGATAATCCCTTGATATTTAGGAGTTCCGACATCAAACGTTGAGAACATTCAGGCTCAATATCTTTTATCTCTACAATCAATTGATTTAAAACACTTATCAATACATCTTCTCCAGGACAATATGTATTACAAAACGGTTTCCCATTATTCTTTAAGGTAATAGCTTTGGCTATACCTTCACATACTTCCATTGCTTTTAATAGTAATTGTCTTCTTTTCTCATTCATAATGATTCAGCTTTTTCATACTCTTCACGTGTAATTGAAGTTTCTGGGTCTACAATGCAGACTTCATCGTAAGTTAGGTTATAGAGGTGATAAACAAGAATATCGATTTGAGAAGAAATTCTTACTTGCTCATCATTATCAGTTATACTTAACGCCTTTTTTACAAGTGATTCAAGACTTGCGATTTGCATTTCTTGAAACTCTGAAATAGGGAATCCTTCAATATATTTAGTTTTAAATCTAAAGAAATCACCTCTTAAGATTGTTCCTGTATTAGACAAAAAGAACCAAAACAATTTTGAATTTAGAATGCCTAATAATGATAAAATATATTTTTGATACTCTGTTTTAGGAGATAAAGTATAGCACTGTGTATTATGATAGAGCCCTTCATTATCCAAAGTCATATTGCATCCCAATGAAATTTCAGGAGTTATAATCTTTCTATTTTCAAACATAGATATTTCCCTCGAACGATGTAAACTGTACCAATAAGTTGGATTAGTCTTATATCGAATTTTTTTTGCTATAAGTTTTTCTTTAAATGGAAATAAATATGCGTAAGCTTTAGGAAAATTGTCTATCATTTCTTTTTCTGTATATGGAACAGTTTTTCCTTTCACTGTATGATGCGCATACAATATATAATGAGAATAGCTAATTTGAGCATATCGTTTTACATCTTCCCCTTTTAAAAGAGGCTTCATCAATTCTCTTTCAATAACAACTTCTTTTTTTATTTCTTCAGAATAGCCAATAAAATACTTATCGTCAAATCCCCCCTTCATTACAAATATATCATCTCCTGTCGAAACTGTTCCTTGACTGATATATTCCAAAACATCCCTCAGTTTTGGCATATTAGCAAACTTCTCCAATAAGAAAGAAGTATTTTTGTCGGAGGATAGTTTCCATGTTTTTGAAGAGAACCGAGAAAAAGGATAAACCATATAGCTACTAGGTTTTATCCCTTGTAAAAATAATCTCAACTCCTCAGGAGTAGTAATGTCTTTTCCTAACTGTAAGTATTCAAGTTGCTTTGTTTCACTTTTTACAAACCATTGTAATCCTGTATAAGTAGAAGCATTAAATACTTGGAAGGAAGAAAAGTTTATTATTCTAATTTGTAATTTTTCTTTTAATACAATATCTCTAACTCCTATCCCATAATCTGAATTAGTCCATTTAGTCGGCATTATGAAATTCAGGAGACCACTTGACGCACATAAAGATAGTCCTTTTTCAACAAATGTAACATATAAATCAAATTTACCTGTAGCTGATTTATATGTTTTTACCAAATAGTCTGCAAATTGTGGTTGAGTATTCCTAATACCTTGTATTCTCAAATATGGTGGATTCCCAATCACCACATCAAATCCATCCTTTATACCAAACATCCACTCTGCATCGAAGAATGAAGCGGAAGTGTTTTGGTTGAACATATCCCAAGATGCAAGCTGATTGGTAGTATCAGCAGTAAGAAAACCATTATCTGCCAGTCTTTCAGCCATCTCGGCACGAAGTTCAATAAGCCTTTCCTTCCATTTGCGTTTTGTACGAACAGTCTTAGCACCGAATATCTTATGATTAGCTTCTTTTAGTTTGTTTTCTATTTCAATGATTTCGGGTGTACGGCCTAAGTTATTTTCTGTCTTTGCCAAAGGAATAAGCGAGTTAGCAGCCACAAATTTGGCTTCGAGATTAGGTAACGGACGAATACCGAAATTATTGGCAGGATCAGCCGTTGTCTTTTGGTCCACCACAAGTGAGATAAAGAAACGGAGCTTACTTATCTGGATGGCAATAGGCTGAATGTCTACACCATAGATACAGTTTTCTATTAGATAAAGCTTACGGGCATAATCGGGATTGTTGAGATTCTCATCGAAAGAGTTCTCAATGTCTTTCAAACGTTCTTCCCGTTCTTCTCTTGATTCAGCCTGAAATGCAGTACGGCTTTCATTGACCGCCTTGTCGAGCATCATCTTTCTCCATAGCTCATTGGTAGGGTCAAGTTTAGAGAGGATATGGACCATCTGCTGAAGCATACCTACAGGGAATGCTCCCGAACCGCAAGCAGGGTCGAGTATTTTACAATGATAGATAGCCTCCATCACTTGCAGCTTTTGTGCATCGGTCAATAAGTCTTCCTCGTCTACATAACTGATGAGCTTACGATATTCCACTTCTAATTCTTCACCAACGATCCGCTTAAGATGTGCCACGAGACTTTCGTCCACCATATATTGTACAATATCGCGCGGAGTATAGAAAGAACCAGTTTGCTTACGAGCCGTAGTCTGTGTTTCCGGATTGTAAGAAGCCAATAAATTCTCAAACACTTTACCCAACAATTCCGGATCGAGCGACACTTCTTGGTCGAAAGGTGTATTTTCTTCTACTGTGAAGTTATACCGTTTCAAAATGTCAATAATGCCACAAGCACTGACACGCTTTTTCTTCTTGTCTCCATACCATTCCGAGAGGTCGATATTTTTGCCCACCTCTTCGCCAAAGAACAAGTAATCGGGAACAACAAGTGATTTTTTAACTTCTTCGCGGTCGGAAAATCCATCTACATAGTTTTTATTATCCTTGTCATCCAAACAGTCGAACAAACCGCCATTAAGAAATGGTACGGTACGATTGGCCAAATCGATAAACAACTGCGGATTCTTGAACATGGTTTCGTAACGCATCAGTTTATTATTGTCATAATCTCCACGCCCGGAACGGAAATGACGTTCACTTAGTTCGCTGTCTCCCTCTTTGGTTATCGGGCTATTGAGCATTGCGAAGAACAAGTTTTGAAGAATGGCCTTGTAATACTTACTTTCGTATGATTTATAGAACAGGTCTACTTTTGTATTTGGATTAAAGTCTTCAATTAAGTTTTCTCTTATATACTCTTCATCAAAGAACTCTTCCGGTATCAGCTGCTTCTGTTTCAGGAACCACACAAAGATAAGACGAGTAACCAAACGGATGGCAGCTTCAGCATTATACTTGTCATCGTCGTTTTTATCATCCAATTTATTCGGGAAACGTATAATTTTGACTGCCCATGCATACCAGTCGGAGAGTTCCTGATAGAATGCCTTGGTCAATACTTCTACAGAGAAGCGTTCTGTCAAATCCTTCTCATTGGCAACACGGCCTAAATTGTTTAGATATTTATTGGGAGTATAATAAGCAATACCTTCACCCAAATAGTAGGAGTAGCGACGAGGATTAGAGTAGATACGCTGCAGCCTGCCTTCTTCGGTTTCATTCAAGTCAATAATAATCAAAGAGAAACGATAATTGGCATCGCTATTTTCCGGTACGAAAAGCACCAAAGCTCTGCTTTCCCATTCGTCTGCAAGAAAACGAAATGCCTCTTTCGACAAGCCTACACGAGCATCTTGTGTAGAGTTGTGACGTACTTCGTACACTACCAAATCGAGTGTTTTACTTGAACCCAATTTGGTGATTGCGCGTATATATTTGGTTTGGCGTTCTATATCAATACTTGTTGCTTCTACCACGAAATCTTCCGGTAAAAACTTATATTGCAAGAAGTCGACAAACTCTGTGCGATTGTATCTTTTGTTAAATTCCATAATTAATATTTATTGTTAGATATTAGATTATTTTCTCCGGAAATTACATCATCCACCAAACGTTTTAAATCTTCCTTATTCGGTAAATATAGCTCATATTTAGATACAAACAGCTGTGAGTCCATGCCATAGGTAGCATATTCTACCATCAATTCATCTTTGGTTCTACTTAATATTATACCAATAGGAGGATTGTCATCAGTTGTATTTTCTTCCTTTGCAAAATATCCCATATACATATTCATTTGCCCGATATCTTTGTGTTTTACGGCATTTTTCTTCAAGTCAATCAAAACGAAACATTTTAAGATTCTATGATAAAACACCAAATCGACATAAAAGTGATGGTTATTAATTGTAAGAGAATATTGCCTGCCAATAAAAGCAAATCCTTTTCCCAATTCCAATAAAAAAGTTTGCAAATTATCAATCAATCTTTGCTCCAAGTCACGTTCATTATATAGTTCCTTTTCTGGTAATCCGAGAAATTCAAGCGTATATGTATCTTTAATGATATCTTCAGGGTACTGGATAACAACTCCTTTCTGAGCCAATTGAAGTATGCCCTCTTTGTCTTTACTGGCTGCAAGCCGAAGATATAATGCGCTATCCATCTGACGTCGAAGTGAGCGGACATTCCATCGCGAAACAATGCATTCTTTTTCATAAAAGTTGCGCTCCAGTTCATCATCAATGGTTATAAGTTCACAGATATGAGACCAGCTTAATTTGTCAGACACTGTCTGACAATTTGGGTAAAGTAGATAAAATTTGCGCATATTATTGAGGTTAGGACGACTATATCCTTTACCTAACTTTGCACGTAATATTTTGGCAAGCGATGACAAAAGGGCGGTTCCATATTGAGCTTTAGCATCTCCATGCTGTTCAAATTCAACAATATATCTACCAATATTCCAATAAGTAACGACCATAGTCGTATTAATAACTTGTACCAAATGACTTTTCGTCTCATTGATAAGACTGGTAATATTATCAGCAAGTTGATTTAACTTCTGGTCAACTGCTATGTCCAAAGGTTTATCTATATTGTTTTTCATGCTCAATTAATTCTATTTCAATTGTTCGGCAAGGATAAGTATTTCGTCACCCTCTTCCACTTTATTCATTTTATCTACTATACGGTTCAGGTAATCTTGAGTTATCTTCTCCATAACTTTATCGGTAGTCTTGCTCGTCTGTTTGTTGATAAAGCGAACTTCTTCACCGGTTAGACCATCATTCTGAAGAATCACTAACAAATCATTCAGATAATCCTTTGGCAATGCTTTGGTTTTCATCCATAATTTCAATTTGTCAAAAGCTTCAAGACGAGACTTCTCGTTTTCATCTTTTGCAATGCTACGATATAAATGCAATTTGATATGCTGATAGATTTTATCGAACTGCTTATCTACCGCTACAGGTTTTTCTTCGGCTGTTGCTTCAAAAAGATTCAATGCCTGTTCTGAAGTAAGCATTAGCGGGATATCGATGTCATTCATTCCAATTTTAAAGACAAAGTCATTACCTTTTTTACCAAAAAGAATAATTCCTTTGCATGCTTTCTCCACTTCACGGGCTATTCGGGCACGATGCGGTATCTGAAGAGCTGTGGAATGAATCTCCGTCCCTTTTACCTTATTAAGTAGATTGCGGTATTTAGTATCCCACGAATGTTCTTCACTTTTAGCTAATTCCGTCTGGTAGCGTTCTTTGAAGAATGCATTCAGTTCTTCTTCATCGGTTAAGGCTTTGGTATCTTCGCCCATAATGGCGTGTATCATTGCCATTTTCAAAGTCGATATTTGTTTTGTTCGTGTTTCGGCTTCACCTATATCTGTCGGGAAGTAGTTATATATATAGAGCTTGTCGAACATCTTCTTGTTGATACGGTTGATACGTCCGATACGCTGGATGACACGAGTCGGATTATAAGGTATATCATAATTGAAGATAGTACCGGCACGATGCAGGTTATATCCTTCAGATATGGCATCGGTAGCAATCAATATCTGATAATCATCCTTTTGATATTGAGGTTTCAAACCCGCATCAAAATTGGCACGAATTATTGACTTATTGGTAGAGGATGCTTCTTTTGATGTATATTTGAACACACCTAATCCTTCGTTCTCCAATGCGGCTCCCAAATAATTAGCTGTGTCGGCAAACTCTGTAAAAACGATTATCTTACGAGCCGGGTCTGCCATACGTTGTTCCTTCAGAAGTTTACGAAAAGCCTCAAGCTTATAATCAAACTTCATGTCATAGGTAGTCACTGATTTCCCTTTAACAGTCTTCTTCTTTGACTTAAACCATTCTTCACGAATATCTTTCAATAATTGTAAATCTGCTTGGATATCATTAAGAAACTCTTCCCGTTTGATATACTTCATGTCAATCTCAAAGAATCCGCGTTCTTGATATTTTTCAAAAACTTCCGTAATTTCTTCAATTAAATCATCAGCCGTTGTCTCATAAAATTCATCCACATCAGGCAGTGTGCCTTTTTTATATACAGGTACTTTATCACGTTTTTCTATCCACCTCAAGATATGCTCCGAAGAATCAATCATAGAGTTCAGAGAATCACGGAATGCCGCTACCGAGCTCTCGTAGCGATGAACCAGCATACGGCGCATAAATAGGGAGACATTGACCTGTCGTCCAATTAACATGCCCAAATCCGTACCCATCTTTTCTTCCAATTCCTTATCCAGATCCTTTTTTGATTTCTCGTCATCAACAATATATGCAGTCGGCTTATAACGGGCACCTTCATAGTAATGAAATCCCGGGTTATTTCTCTTTTCTTCATCTGTTGGAGAAATCAAATTCAATGTGCGAAGATAGAGGTCACGAATATCTCCCAAATAGTATCCTAACTGTACAGGAGGTTCGGGAATCACAGGATTTATATGCTGACGCTTTAAGTCCTCTTTGTACTCCGGAATTTCTTCCAGATCAAGACGTGAACGACGAACGACCAAAGGAGAAATAATGGAACGAATGTTTTGAGCAATGGAGTCTGCTTCACTTTTGATTTCGGATTTGGACAATATATTCTTCCGCTGTCCTTCCGCTAAATCCTTATATCTTGAAATCAAATCTTTGAATGCTGCACTCAAATTTTCTACAGTCTTAAGTGTCGATTTACTTGGTATTTGGAAGAGTTTCAGCATAGAATAAATGTCTTCCGGGCGATTATTAAATGGTGTTGCCGTAAGTAACATCACCTTATTACTCATACATAAGTCATGCAGGATACTATAATCCAAAATAAATTCATTCTTGTATTTATGTGCTTCGTCCACAATAATAAGGAATTTTTCGTCAGGTCGGGCAATCATACGATAGTGATTTAGCGCCGCTTCTACCTTACCTGTACTGAACACGGATGCCGTAAAGCCAAACTCATCTTTATACTCCTCCCATTGCTGTTTCAAGTGAGGAGGACATATAATAATGGTACGTAAACGTAAATTTCGTGCAACTGTAGAGGCGATAATGCTTTTACCCAAGCCTACAACATCCGAAATAATTACTCCTTCATGGTTCTTAATGGAGTTCAATGCCAATTGCACAGCATCCGTCTGGTATTTTAAATCAGAATATGTGCCGTCTGTTATATCGCTTGGAGTCAGTATGTTTTCATCAGTAGTAATATTAAAGTATTCATGCAATACACGAATAAACATTGCGTATGGAGAATAGAGCTTTTCAAACCAAATGTGTTTGATGACCTTCTCTTTGAAGTCTGCGATATGTTCTTCATCTACAATCATTACGGCAGTGTCCCATAATTCATCGAAAACGGATTTACCTTCAACATAACTTGGTTTATCCCGAAGAATCACATTCAGTTCCAAACGATTCTTTAACCCTGTAACAGAAAAGTTACTTGAACCTGTTATCATTGTTCCGGGGAATGTATCGCATACACTTTCTTCCTCTCTATTCTGGAATAAATATAATTTTGCATGGTTAGGATCAGAAGTCCTCTTGACTTCTAATGTTCCATTTTCTATCTTTTCCAGAAAGAATCTGAATTTCTCTATCTGCTCTTCGGAATCAAAGAAGTCTGTGTTGTTGTAGATATCAACGAGACCTTTGTAAAAATCTTCACGCAATTGCCCACGTGATTTGTTTGAAATCGTAAAATTCTCAACTTCTTTTATACCATTAATAATATTGCGCTCCACTTCTAAACCCACAAGAACTTTGAGATTTACATTCTTCAACTTCTCACAGAGCTCTGCGAAGCCCGAAAAATAAAAATAGCCTACCAAGAAATAGGCATTGTCACACTTTGGTAGAATCGAATTTATAATATCCGATAATATCAAATCTTTATTTGTTATAAATTGACCATCCATAATTATCGTTTAGTGGTAATTATTAGTTCTCTAATATCCACGTCAAGTATTTCTGCAATCCTCATTAGCATCTCTAACGATGGTTGCATTTTATTTGAGCACCATTTCGACACGGTTGAGGTATCTTTCCCTAATCGTTCAGCCAACCATTTGCCTGTTTTCTTTTGTTCAGCTAAAACAACTTTCAATCTATTTAAGTCTTTCATTATTTGCTCATTTAATTAGCATATAATACAAATATATTGTTTCTATTTGAAATAATCCAAAAATAGGCGCTAAAATATAATTGTAAAGCCTAGTTCTTCCAAAATCACCCCAATTCGGAGGATGATTATTCACTGCAAGGCCAAGGTGCGGCGAGTTACTCGCTGCCTTTTGAGTTACTCAAAACATCAATGTCTTCAATTTTAAATTTCTTTGCCATACTGTTTTTGCTTTTAATCGTTATAATTGTTTTTTCCTTTCTCATTCCATCACCTAAATCGCTATCCCACAGTCTTCTTTCTGCGTTCTGCTCTTAGTCTCAGTTTTATTTCTTATCTTTGTCACCCATTAGAAACCACATAAGTTCAGATACGAAAACATTCATCCCAAACGTATCTGAATAGTTTGACTGAAGAAACAAGATGAATACAAACACAGCATCGGTCTGGCGGAAGAAACTACAGGAACTGGAGATTGTCGTCGTTATTCCCACCTACAACAACGGGAAGACACTGGCGGCAGTCATTGAGGAGGTATGCAGGTATGCAGGCGATATCATTGTCATCAATGATGGCTCTACGGATGATACGGCTAACATTCTGGAACAATATCCGGCTATCCGGACTATTACCCATCCTGTCAATAAAGGAAAAGGAACCGCTTTGAAGCATGGTCTTTCCCAAGCCCAAAAAGAGGGTTTCCGCTATGCCATCACCATAGATTCGGACGGACAGCATTTCGCATCCGATATTCCCTGTTTTATTGAAGCCATTGAAAAAGAGCCCGACACGCTGCTGGTAGGCGCCCGAAACTTGGCCTCCGACAATATGCCGGGCAAGAATACCTTCGCCAATAAATTCTCTAATTTCTGGTTCAGACTAGAAACCGGGCTGAAACTGGAAGATACCCAGTCGGGATACCGCCTTTACCCTCTGCGCAAAATGAATGTGCAAAGCTGCTGGTACACCGCCAAATACGAATTTGAGTTGGAAGCCATCGTCTTTGCCGCATGGGGAGATGTAGCGGTGAAGAACATTCCCATCCACGTGTATTATCCCCCGCAAGCAGAACGGGTATCCCATTTCCGTCCGTTCCGGGACTTTACCCGCATCAGTGTGCTGAACACGGTGCTGGTACTGATTACCTGCCTTTGGATTGTTCCCCGTAACCTGCTCCGCAAACTGTCATGGAGCAACTGCAAGCGATTCTTTACCGACAATGTGCTGAATACACAGGAATCCAACCTGAAGATTGTACTCGCCATCATGCTGGGGATTTTTATGGGTATCGTTCCGTTATGGGGTTATCAGATGCTGATCACCCTCTTTCTTGCGCATCTGTTCAGACTGAATAAAGTGATTGCCCTTGTCGCCGCCAATATCAGTATTCCACCCATGATTCCCCTATTGCTGTATGGCAGTTACCGGACAGGTTGCATGGTACTGGGTAATCCTCCCGATTTGCATCTCGGAGACCTTTCTCTTGAAAATGTCAAATCAGTTTTAGAGCAATATTTAATAGGAAGCATTATCTTTGCAATGGCTTGCAGTCTGCTGTCGGGAGTAATCTCCACCGCGTTGCTGGCTATATGTAGGAGAAAAAACGGATATGACTAAATTCTTTGTTGGATTATATAACTATTTTGAAAGGCATAAAGTCTTGTTTTACCTGTCCCTCAGCGTATGCATTCTCTTTATGGTCCTTTTTGCCGCCCAAGTCAGGTTTGAGGAAAACGTAACCAGTTTCTTTCCGGATACCAAGGACTCCCAAAATACCATCAACGTATTTGAAAATCTGAAGATAAAGGATAAGATTATGATCATGCTGTCCGGCAAGGACGGTGTGGCGGATGCGGATTCCTTGATTGAAGCAGCCGAGACAATAAAGCAGGATTTACAACAACAAGCGGAAGGAACCCTGATTAAAGAGATCTTCTCAACAGCCGACGAGAACCTGATCAACAGCGCCGGAGATTTTGTTTACGACAATCTGCCCTTGTTCCTTTCCGACGAGGACTACCAACGGCTGGATACCTTGCTTACCACCGGAAACATCGCCTCCCTGATGCAGAAAAACTATTCCAACCTGATATCTCCGGCAGGATTCGCCCTGAAAAACTATCTTATGCGGGACCCGTTGGGACTGGGCAGCCAGACGCTGAAACACCTGCAAGACTTCCAATTGGAAGCTAATTACGAACTGATTAATGAACATATCTTCTCACGGGACGGTTCCACCCTGCTGATGTTCATCACCCCGGTATTCAACACCGGAAGCACGGGCAAAAATGACAAACTCATCCGGCTGATTGAAGACGAGCTGCAAAAAGCGGAAAAGGAACATCCCCAACTGGTTGCCGAATATTTCGGAGGTCCTTCCGTAGGAGTGTACAATGCACGACAGATAAAGAAAGATACGCTGGTCACTTCTTCCATCGCGCTGATTATCATTATTGCCTTCATATCTCTGGTATTCAAGCATAAGAAATCCATTCCGCTTATCATCACCCCGGTGCTGTTTGGAGCTTTATTCGCCTTATGCCTCATCTACTTTATCAAAGGCGGCATTTCAGCCATTGCCGTAGGTGCGGGCTCCGCCGTAATGGGCATTGCCTTGAGCTACTCCATACATATGCTGGCGCATCAGAATCATGTATCATCGGTACAACAATTAATCAGAGAAATCGCCTATCCGCTTACCGTAGGCAGTTTTACCACCATCGGCGCCTTTTTCGGCCTCATCTTTACCAGTTCCAACCTGTTACGGGATTTCGGTCTGTTCGCCTCGCTTGCCTTGATAGGAACCACGCTGTTTTGCCTGGTCTATCTGCCGCATTTCCTGAAAGGGCAGGCGCATGTAAAACAAGGGGCGGTGCTACGCTTTATCGAGAAACTGAACGCTTATCCATACGAAAAGAACAAAGGATTGGTAGGGGGCATCCTCGTGCTGACCCTAATATGTCTTTTCACCTCGCAGAACGTGCGTTTCAACGAGGACATGATGAGTCTGAACTATGAGCCTGCCCACTTGAAACAATCGGAAAACAAGCTGGCCGAACTCTTTGACAAGAAAGAAAAGACTGTTCTCTTTGTCAGTACAGGCAAAGACATGGGAGATGCTACCGGACAATACGCCGAAACGAACCGTCTGCTCTCCCAACTGAAAGAAGAGGGAAAAATAAAAGATTACGCCTCTGCCGGACAGTTTCTGATACCGGAAGAGGTGCAGGAAGCACGGTTGAAACAATGGCACAACTACTGGACTCCGGAAAAGAAAGCCTGGTTACGCGAAACCATCCGGACAAAGGCTGCCCGTTATCATTTCCGTGAACATGCATTCGAGCCGTTTTTCCAAAGGCTCGACCGTCCGTTCCAGCCTTTGGACTACCAGAATGAAATCACTACCCGGCTTCTGAACGAATGGCAGACTTCCGCCGATTCCCTGACCATGCTGATTACTCAGGTGCGGATGAACGAAGCCGACAAGGAAGCGGTGTACCCCCTTTTCCAACCAAAAGAGAAGGTGGTTATCTTCGACCGCGGCTATTTCGCCAACCAATGGGTATCAGCCGTCAATCAGGATTTCTATCTGATTCTTTATATCTCTTCTTTCCTGATTTTCTTTGCCTTATGGATCTCCTACGGACGCATAGAACTGACTCTGATGAGTTTCCTGCCGATGCTGGTCAGCTGGATTATCATTGTGGGGTTAATGGGCATACTGGGTATTGAGTTCAATATCATCAACATCATTCTGTCCACCTTTATTTTTGGGATCGGGGATGATTTCAGCATTTTCATTATGGACGGATTACAGAACAAATACCGCACAGGACGGCAGTTGCTGAACTCGCACAAGACAGCCATCTTCTTCTCCGCTTTCACCACCGTGATAGGTATGGGTACGTTGGTCTTCGCACGCCATCCGGCATTGCAGTCCATTTCCCTCATCTCCATTTTGGGAATGATTGCCGTCGTACTGGTGGCCTACACGCTGCAACCCATCCTTTTCCGGTTCTTCATCACAGCACCCGCTTCCAAAGGGTTGCCCCCTTATACATTGACAGGACTGGCAAGAACCGGCGGCCTGTTCCTGCTGTTCTTTATCGGATGCCTGTTCCTGCGCTTGCTGATAGCTGTCATGACCTTGCTTCCTATCCGCAAAGCCTATAAGAAACAAGTACTTTGCCAACTGATACATGTCACCTGCAAAGGCCTGATCCATATAGCCACATTTGTACATAAAGAAAAAATAAACCGGACGGGAGAAACGTTTAAAAAGCCTGCCATCCTGATAGCCAATCATCAGTCTTTCATCGACATACTGGTATTATTGGCTCTGACTCCCAAACTGGTCATGGTAACCAATCACTGGGTATGGCACTCTCCTTTCTTCGGAGCCATTATCCGCTATGCCGATTTCTATTACGTAGGAGACGGCTACGAGCTTTACGTGGAGCGAATGCGCCAAAAGGTGAAAGAAGGATATTCCATCGCCATTTTTCCCGAAGGGACACGTACCTACGACGGACGGATGAAGCGCTTCCATAAAGGAGCCTTCTATCTGTCGGAAAAACTGCAACTGGATATCATTCCGGTCATCCTTTACGGCAACTGTAAAATCATAGCGAAAGCACAGCCGTTCAATGTACGGAAAGGCATCATGCTGACAGAGATTCTGCCGCGTATCCCGGCCAACGATGCTACGTACGGAACCACTTATCAGGAACGTACCAAAAGCATCTCCGCACGGATGAAAAAAGAATATGCCCGTATCTGCCGGGAGCAGAGCACAACGGACAATCCCGTCTTTTACGAGAACCTGATACAGAACTATATCTATAAAGGACCGGTAGAGGAATGGTATATACGCATCAAGGTGAAAATGGAGGATAACTACAGGTTATTCAACCGGCTGGTTCCCGTCAAAGGACAGATTACAGATATCGGTTGCGGATTCGGACCGCTTTGCTATATGCTTTCCCAACTTTCCGAGGAACGGGAGATTACAGGGATTGATTATGATGAGGACAAGATAGCAGTGGCGCAACAGGGTTGGCTCCGCACTCCCTACCTGCAATTTGTATGTGCCGACGCCTTGGAGTATCCTTTACCGGAAAGTGACGTATTCATACTGAATGATATCCTGCATTATATGAACTATGAGCACCAGCGGACCTTATTGCTCAGATGCATGGAGCGGTTGCGCCCGGAAGGAAAGCTGATTGTGCGGGACGGCAATGCCGCCAACACCCGGAAACACCGCCTCACCCGTTTCACGGAACTGCTGTCTACCGGCATTTTCAGTTTCAACAAGACGACAGAAGAACTTTGTTTCACATCCGAAGCGCAAATAAGGAGCATCGCGCAAGAAGGTGGGATGCAACTGGAGATTTTACCTAATGACAGATATACCTCGAATACGATTTATATCTTCCAAAAAAACAAACCGGAGCATGAGTAAGTACGATATCATCATCATAGGCAGCGGACTGGGCGGTCTGGAATGCGGAGCCATCTTAAGCAAAGAGGGCTACCACGTCTGTGTGCTGGAGAAGAATGAACTGTTTGGCGGCTGCTTCCAGACTTACCAACGCAGCGGGCACCGGATGGATACCGGCATTCACTATATCGGCAGTCTGGATGAAGGACAAATCATGAATCAGTATTTCCGTTATTTCGGTATCATGGACAAGTTATCCATCAAACGGATGGATGAAGAAGTGTTCGACCGGATTTATTATAAAGACACTATCTATGATTACGCCATGGGGCATGAACGGTTCATGGAAACCCTGTGCCACTCATTCCCCCATGAACGGGAGAACTTAAAACGGTATGTGGCAGCTATCCGATCGGTGGGAAACCTGATCAGCACAGACCACCTGAAAAAAGGCCGCCTGTCCCAAGAAGGCATGGATTTCTTTGCCACCTCAGCAGCCGGGATGATAGCATCCGTTACCACGAACAGGGATTTACAGAATGTACTTGCCGCAACCTCCCTGCTCTATGGCGGGATTAAAAATAAATCTACCTTCTATGAGCACGCCATGATTAACAACTCTTATATGGAGAGCGCCTATCGTTTCACGGAAGGAAGTATGCAAGTCAGTCTGGAATTAATCCAGAGCATACGTGCCAACGGCGGCACGGTGCTGAACCGGAAAGAAGTGACCCGTATCCTTGTCAAGGATGAAGCCATACAAGGAGTGGAAGTGAACCATGAAGAGGTACTGGAAAGTACCTATGTCATATCCAACCTGCATCCGCAACTCACCTTATCCCTGCTGGATAAGAACCATTCCATCAAACCGGCTTTTGTGTCGCGCATCAAGTCACTGGAAAACAGTTACGGGATATTCACACTCAATCTGATGATGAAAAAAGACTGTTGCCCCTATCAGAACTATAATATATACCTGCACGGCAATGAGGATGTATGGTATGACAAAGAGACGCACAAAGGGAATACCCCCAGTTGCATGATCTCCATGCAAGTACCCCGCGGCAACAGCAAATTCACAGAGGTGGTTTCCATACTGCCCCCCATGTATATGGATGAGGTCAGTGAATGGACGGATACGACTCCCGAACACCGTGGCGAGGCATACCGCCAGTTCAAAGAAGAAAAGACGGAACGGATCTTGCAGCTTCTGAGCCGGTTCGGGTTTCACTGGAATCATTGCATTGAAAAGATTCATACCACGACTCCGCTGAGCTATCGGGACTATACCGGAACCATAGACGGTTCGGCATACGGCATTGTCAAGAATTACCAATATCCGCAAATCAGTTTTGTTTCTACACGCACCAAACTGAAGAATCTGTTCCTCACGGGGCAGAATCTGAATGTACACGGCGCTTTGGGCGTGACGCTGACAGCCATGCTCACTTGTTCGGAATTTGTAGGTCAGGAATATTTAGCAAAGAAAGTTGGCAATGCATAAGATTTTGAAGAAAACCATAAAGTACGGGGCAGCTGTCCTGTTGACGCTGATAGCGGTGATCCTGACAGGAATCGGCTATCTCTATTTATCTGCCGATATGATGACTCCGCAATTCGCGTCTACCCCTGAAACGGATCGTGTGATACGGAAAGACAGTCTCCGGCAATACGGCGAAAACTACCTGCGGCACAGTGAGAGCGGACTTTGGGAACTGAAAGTAAGCGGACCTGCCTACGAAAGAGGCAAAGCCATCGGCCAACTGACTTCCGACTTGCTTTATTTTCAAGAGAAAGTATTTGTGGACCAGATAAAAGAGATAGTTCCTTCTGAAAGTTACCTCAAATTTCTCCATTTCTTCATTGTCCTTTTCAACCGGAATCTGGGAAAGAATGTGCCGGAAGAGTACCGGGACGAGATTTATGGCATCTCCCTCTCCTGCACCCATGAGTATGATTTCATCGGCACCCCCTACGAGCGTCAGTTGAATTACCACTCCGCCCACGACTTGGGACATGCCATGCAGGACTATATGCTGGTAGGATGCAGTTCATTTGCCTGCTGGGGTGAGAACAGTGCCGATTCTTCCCTTATCATCGGCCGTAATTTCGATTTCTACATGGGTGACGCCTTTGCACGCAACAAGCTCGTTTCGTTTTACCAACCCGAAAACGGATATCGCTTCGCATCCGTGGGATGGGCCGGAATGACCGGTGTCCTTTCCGGCATGAATGAAACGGGGCTGACTGTCACCATCAATGCCGCCAAATCGGATCTGCCTGCCGCATCCGCCACCCCTATTTCCATCCTGACAAGGGAAATATTGCAATATGCCTCTACCATTGAGGAAGCATACGCTATCGCCCGGAAACGGAAAACATTTGTCTCGGAATCCATATTAGTCGGTTCGGCCCAAGATGGCAAAGCTGCGATTATAGAGAAATCACCAGAGAAAATCGCTCTTTTCACAGGAAGCGGACAACAGATAATCTGCACCAACCACTATCAGTCGGAAACATTCAGCCATGACAAACGTAACCGGGAAAACATAGAAACTTCGGACAGTCCCTACCGCTTTGCCCGTTTGCAGGAGCTGCTGAAAGAAAACATCCCCCTAGATGCTTCGAAAGCCGCAGCCATCCTCCGCAACCGGAAAGGAATAGGAGAAGCGGAACTGGGACTTGCCAACGAAATGGCCATCAATCAATTCATCGCCCATCATTCCGTTATTTTCCAACCGGAGAAAAAGCTGATGTGGGTATCCACCTCTCCCTGGCAATGCGGCAAGTACGTGGCATACGACCTGAACAGGATTTTCAGTGATTCCATCGATTTCAACCATGAAATCTATACCGAAGACCTGACCCTGCCTGCGGACTCCTTGCTGCAACAACAGGAATACCAACAACTGATGGCTTACAAAATACTGGCTCCTGTACTACGGAAGCAGATTAAAAAGAAAGAACGGCTGGACGAACAAACACTGCATGCCTTCCAACATGCCAACCCTCATTTCTTTTATGTGTACGAGTTACTGGGAGATTACTATCATGCCACGGGACAGCAGGACAAAGCCCTGCGCAATTGGAAGAAAGCCCTCTTACTTCCTATCCCCAAGCGAAGTGAATCAGAACGTATAGAACATAAAATAAACAACTAAGATGAATAAGAATCCGGAAATACAATTCCGCTCCCCTGAGGAAATCAAAGCCTATCAGGAAAGCCGGCTGGCTGAGGAACTGCTTTATTTGCAGAATCATTCACGATTCTACCAACGTCTGTTCCAAGCACATCACATCGATATACAACAGATAAAAACCATAGAAGACTTGCAACAAATACCTGTCACGACCAAGACAGACCTGCAACTTCATAATGAAGATTTTATCTGCGTGAGCCGCGATGAAATTATTGACTATGTCACCACATCGGGCACCTTGGGCGACCCCGTCACTTTTGTATTGACCTCCGAAGACCTTGACCGGCTGGCCTACAACGAATATCTGTCATTCACCACCACCGGATGCAGCAGGCAAGATATACTACAGCTGATGACCACCATAGACAGACGTTTCATGGCAGGCCTCGCCTACTATATGGGAGCCCGTGAGCTGGGTATGGGAGTAGCCCGCGTGGGAAACGGCATTCCAGAACTGCAATGGGACACTATCCGGCGCATCCATCCCACTTGCGGCATGGTAGTCCCTTCCTTTCTGATCAAGCTGATTGAATTTGCCGAAAAGAACCATATTGATTACCATCACTGCTCCATGCAGAAATGCGTATGCATAGGCGAAGCACTACGCAATCCCGATTTCACCCTGAACACACTGGGTAAGCGGATACACGAGAAATGGGATTCCCTGCAACTTTACTCCACCTACGCATCTACCGAAATGCAATCCTCGTTTACCGAATGTAATGAATTTCACGGTGGCCACCTCCAGCCGGAACTGATTATCGTAGAGTTTCTGGATGATAACAACCAGCCTGTAAAAGAAGGGGAAGCAGGCGAAGTGACCATCACTACCCTGGGCGTGAAAGGAATGCCGCTACTCCGTTTCAAGACCGGAGATATTTGTTACCATTATACCGAGCCTTGCGCCTGCGGACGTAACACCATCCGTCTCAGCTCCATACTGGGCCGCAAAGGACAAATGATAAAATATAAAGGTACGACCCTTTACCCACCCGCTTTATTCGATATTCTGGATAACATTCCCCATATCAAGAATTACATTGTAGAGGTTTATACCAATGAACTGGGAACGGATGAAATACTGATCCGCATCGGAAGTGAAAATCGCAGCGAAGCTTTCGCTAAAGAAATCAAAGACCTGTTCCGTTCCAAAGTACGGGTGGCTCCGAGTATCAATTTTGAATCGGCAGAGTATATCGCGAAAATACAAATGCCGCCCATGAGTCGAAAAATAGTTAAATTTATTGATTTGAGATAATATTTTTCTACCTTTGGCAGCAACAAAACAACACTTAAAAAAGAACTCATATGAAACAGTTACTCGTTTTATTATTCCTTGTAAGCAGCATGGCTTGCTTCGGGCAAAACAAAGACGCATTGAAAGACATCTCTTCTGTGACATTTTATGGCATAGACTTTACCCGTGCCAAAGTGTACGGAGCGAAAGAAGGCCCCATGCAGTTCAAATATACTTTTGATGACATCAACAAGCTTTTCATCACTGAACCGAAAAAGTATGATATTGGCAAAAGATTGGGTGTCAATGTAGAAGTGACCTCATTAGAGGCAGTAAACGATGCCAACAAGACCATCAATCCCGATGAGATCATGACGACCAACAGCGGATACACCTTGGATGAAAAACAGATAGAAGAAGTCATCAAGACACTTCCTATTCTCTCTCAAGAAGAAAAAACAGGATTGATTATGGTTGCCATGCTTTTAAACAAGGCAGATGCAAGAGCGACCTATCAAATTGTGTTCTTCAACACGAAAACCCGTGAGATACTGTATAGCGCACCGACTAACGGCAAAGCACGCGGTTTCGGACTACGCAATTATTGGGCAGGTTCCGTATACAGCGCCATGAAGAAGTTAGACTAATATACCGTACGTATTCGGGCGCATTGAATGCGCCCTTACGGTAGCAAACTGTTATCAGCTACAGACTTTTCCGGTATCAGTCATATTCTGATAAGGATAAGTAAACCAGAAACAAGAACCTTTTCCTTCTTCCGACTCTACGCCAATGGTACCTCCCATCTGTTCTACCAGGCTTTTACAGATAGAAAGGCCCAATCCCGTACCATGAACAAAACTGTTCAACTTCACAAAACGGTCAAAAACTGAATTTATCTTATTCTTTGGGATTCCCATTCCCGTATCACGAACATAGAATCGCAGATATCCATCCGTCTGCCTATAATATCCCAGCATTATACTGCCCGAAGAGGTAAACTTCAAAGCATTATTGATAAAATTGGAAATGACTTGATTCAAACGATTCTTGTCTGCCCATACATGACACTCGGGCAAGCATTCTTTAAACACCAACTCCACACCAGACGGCACTTTCATGCGTAAAGAACGAACAATCTCCTCACAAAGCAGATTGACATCCGTATCACTATTGACAAATTCGAAAGTTCCCGATTCCATCTTCGACAAATCAAGAATATCTGATATGAGTTGGAGAAGCAATTCCGTATTCTCCTGCACAATAGCCATGTACTGCTTGCGGTCCTCCATCTCTTCCGTTTCTGCTAAAAGATTGGAGAAGCCTACAATGGCATTCAACGGCGTACGGATCTCATGGCTCATATTAGCCAGAAAGGCGGATTTCAGACGATCCAACTCTTCCGCTTTATCCCTTGCTGCTATCAGTTTCTGCTCTGTTTCTTTCAGTTCCGTGATATCATAGTTCACACAAACCATATCAATAATCCCGTCTTCCGGATGGAAATCGCGCACCATTACATTGATTCGTGTCCATGTATAAGTGCCGTCTTCACGCAATATACGTACATCACGCCTTAAATGGCTGGCTTCACGCATCAATACCTGATCAAAGAAACAAAGTATCATCTTGCGATCATCCGGATGAAAATGGGAATGCACTCTGATAATCTCATTAAGTGGAGTTCCTTCTTTCTCACCCACATTCCGATACCAGCTATTCACAGCATAACCATCACATTTCAAAGCATTGAAGTGGGCATATCCTACTTTAGCATAGTTTCCTATTAAGGTAAAGAACTCTTCAAATTCCTGTATCTTGCTATATGCATTGGTAGTTTCCGTATTATCAATATTGATAAGCAATATGTTGATCAAATTACCCAAAGCATCATAAAGCGGAGCAAATTTGGAGATTAAATTAATGGTACCTGTACGAGAAGTGGAATAATAACCGTTCAAATGATCAAAATCATATATAAAGGACATATCCAACGGATTTCCCGCCTTCAATTTTTCTTTCAGTTCTTGCGGCAACAAAGGATTATCAAATAAATTCAACCCCAGCACATCTTCTTTATGCTGCAAACCGAAAATTTCGACTTCTTTATCATTCAGATCTGTCATAAAACCTTCTTTATCATACAATTCAATACCTACAGGAAGGTTCTTATAAATATTCTGAAGAAAAGCCTTCTCCATGTGGGCCTCAGATTCAGAACGTCTCAACTCCATACAAATACTGATCATATTACCCAAGGAAACAAACCATTGATAATCTTCATTACACCAGTTCCGATGCTCATGCACCATGTCAACTCCTATATAGCCCCATACACCGTCCTTTGAATTCAAGGGTACAACCATTATGGATTTCACACCGTATTCTTCCAACCTGAGTTTATCTACACCGGCAGAATCGGGAAGCGAATTCAATGTAAAAAGAATGATAGGATTTCCAGTCAATATCTGATTCATCCACCAGGAGTCATCGACAATAGAAGATTCCGGCATCGACTTCTTACGTTCCTTTATCCCCTCTACAGCTATTTCGTAAGTACAGACTTGTGTATGCAACTTTCTGTCAAATTCAAAGATATAAGTACGGTCAGCCTGAAATTGGCGTAATACATCTTTTAAAATCTTATTGATAACCAAAGTGATATCATCAGAGTGCAAAAAATCGAGCAATGACCTGGAAATGCCATTCAAACGGGATAGTAAAGAATTTAAGCGGTCTACAGTCTGCTCCTGCATATTCATCCGTTGACGGGAAATACATTGTAACATACCCAAGACACGGACATGCCCTGCTTCATTTATATATTTTTCACCGACCTTAGTGCTGACCCACATCACTCCGTATTTGGAATGTATCGGAAAGACCTGCTCATAGATTTCCATCATCCGGAAAGAATGAAATTCCTCCAAGATACGTTCCCGATAATTTTCACAAATCAGATTGGCAAAATCTTTAGCGGAAATCATATTCCCTTCTATCCCCAACAAATCAGCAACAAACTCAGAACAGTAGTAGACTCCTTCCTCAAAATCCACTTCCCACCATCCTATACGTGCCATTGATACAAGTTGCTGCAATCTTGCATCATTTTCTAGAACCTTCCCCATATTTACACTACCCTTGGAATTTATGTGCCAAGATAATCATTATCTTTCAATACCAAGTGATGAAACATGAAAAAATGGAGATAAACTATGAATAATCAAGGCTCGAAATCTATTTTTAACTCTGTTCATTTGCAAATGAACAGCAAACTGTGTATTTTCGTAAAGGAACTACATTACAAACCTTACAAATTCGTATAACTATGAAACGTAATATTCTATTATTTATTATTTTGCTGGTAGTATCTATAGGAGCTTCCGGACAAAAATACACCATTTATGTAGATGACTTCGACAGTGAGATCAAAGTTCCTAACAGAGCCATCAACATGATCCGTCTTGCAATTATTGATGGCATCCGTAATACAAACCGCATCAACATAGTGGACGCTGTTTCCGCCGGTAGCGACCTTAGCTTGAGTCCGCTGGAAGACGCACGCCGGTTCAGGGCAGAGTATTTGTTAAAGGGCAACCTGATAAAAAGAGAAGCAACCGATGACGGAAGTTCACATAGACGCTATCACAGCCGTGAAAACAGTTACAAAGAAAAGTTTACTCTCCGATTGGATTTGATACGAACCAGTGACGGGGTTACCATCAGCACACGTAATTATGAGGAAACCGGCTCAGCATCAGGCAAAGATGCTACTCAATACAGTGCCTTGGAAAATTCATTAATAAATGTCCCATATGAAATGGGTATTTTTGTGGAAACTTACTTTAAAGTATATGGTTCGATACTTAGAGTGGTATCTATGAAAAAAGATAAGGCAAAAACCATTTATATTAATTTGGGATATGATGATCCTATCAAAGAAGGGTTACGCTTTGATGTGGTAGAAGATGGAATGCTGGAAGGGCATTATACAGAAACCAAGATTGGCGAAGTACGGATTGCAGAAATCATGGGACCGAAAATCTCTTTATGCAAGGTGAATAAAGGGGGCGAAAACATTCTTACCGCACTGAATGAAGGAAAAACACTGAAACTTATTTCCAGACAAGCCAGATTATTCGATGAATAAAAATAGATAATCATTTATGCAGGTGTGTCAAAACTGAATTAGTCTATCATTTTGTCATTCTGAATGACAGATGATATGATAGCTCAAAGCCCTGACATACCTCCATAAACAATATGAATAAAATGAATTACTTCTCTATAATAGAAGTAAGAGGATGACGATTACCTTTTATCTCCCTTAGGAATGCCTTTGCAGAACCAAAATTCAGATAAAGGTCCAAACGCACCGGCAAATGGTTCTTATCATCAGTAACATAGAAAGTAATCACCTCTTTTTCCTTTCCTTTTTTATATTCTACCAATGAAAAGACCAAACAGCGGTATTTCACACCATTTTCTGCCTTAAAATTCTTCCGCCCACGATAAATCAATGTTTGCTGCTCTACTTTAGTGCCTGTAGCCATATCAAACAAAATTTTATCGCCGACTTTATAGTTACTTACATCAAATGAACGTGCCCTCATCAATATGCTCAGCATATCAAAAATACACTCATCACTCTGGTCTTTGGATTTTACCGTGTCACGCCCTCGTCTCATACGGCGCTGGTCGGCAATACATTTTCCATTTTTATAGTTAAACCATACTTCGTCCACCGTATAGCGGTCACCCTCTTCCGCCCCTTTGCGGAAATAAATAGGTTCCAGACGACTGCTAGTAATACAAGTCAATGTGTCACGCATCTTAAAGAAGAAATCGACTTGCTTGTTACTGACAGAGATCAGGTTACTACGAAAACAAGGTTTCCCCTGATAGGTAATGGCCTGCATGTCCATTTTTGCCTGTCCGGCAGCAACCCAAATAAATTTCCAGTTGAATTTCAAATCGTATACCAATTCTTCACCTGCCTGGATAGCTTCGTTTTGTGCCGTACATTGCGCTTTGTTTGCCATTATGGTAAACCAGCTACATAATAATA
Organism: Bacteroidaceae bacterium; assembly: GCA_963651205.1. GTDB lineage: Bacteria > Bacteroidota > Bacteroidia > Bacteroidales > Bacteroidaceae > Phocaeicola. The sequence goes on along the minus strand of CAVJPC010000062.1, from coordinate 37,346 downwards.
ATAGAATAGTTTTTTTCATCGGCCTAGTTTTCTAGCTCTTTCTTTATTTCTATCTTGTACTTTTTTCGTCTCTTCCGGTTTTTGTTTCTTTATTTCATCCAGCTTTTGCTTGTCTACAGGAACAGCATTCACATCCCAATTCTCTTCAAACTCAAAGTTGGCTTTCATCTCCCAAACTTTAGGAAAATAGAAGACTTCTTCGGGCTGAATTTTCTTGTCATAATCTCCCGTATCCCATACTCCGTTATCATTACGGTCATTAAACAAACGTATATAATATTTCGTACTTGGATTCAAGAAATAGAAGTCCGCAGTTCCTTCCACCGTCACCGGCTGTTGGCGCAATACATTTCCACTGGCATCCAGCAATTCGGCAATAGCGTTTGGACCAGCTCCTTTTATATTCAACAAAATCGTTCCATACTCTTCCATTTTCTTCACCTTCACCGTCTGCTGAATCTTATCAGTATGCAGGCCATAAATTCCAGTAAATGCCAGAGAGTCAATAGTCAACTGATACTCCTGCTCCGGTTGCCAGTCCGCCAATATCTGATATTGCCGCGGCATCAATGAATCTGCTACAAAAAGGAAAGGAGCCGGTTGCCATAAACTATCTACCTTCACTTCCATGTGAATGGCCGAAGTGTCTATGCTTGCTACAGGTTCTTCAAAAGATAAATAGATATTCCTGTAAATATCAAAAGCTGACGGAGCATCAACATTCATAGTCAGGAATTTCGTCGGTTCAACTTTCAAGGTATCTCCCTTCTTTTCTCTCTTCTTACGCTCTTTTTCTTTTTCTTCATTCGCTTTTTTCTGCAACTTTTCACGTTGCTCTCTTGTCAGCTTATTAGCCAGAAAAAGCGTATCGGTTTTAGGGACCAGTTGGTTCAATGTATCCGTATATAGATAATCCAGTTGGACTTCCAACGTATCCATTTGATAAACCAGCGAATCTTTAATCCAATAACAAATAGAGTCGTTGCGGGGAGTACTTTCTATGATAAAAGCATCCTTTTCATCGAAATTCAAGCCTTTCAGAGTAGGTAACGTATCTGCCGCCGCACTAAAGGATAACACGAAATGGTTCTCCTTATCACGTTCACTCTTGGCCAAATACTGGCGGTCATTGATTCCTTTGAATGCTCTTAGAATAATATTATCCGGCAAGAAACGGGTATAGCCCACTGTCTTGATGGTATCAATAGTAACCGTATCTTTCCACAATGTATCCTGACGCATGGCCGATTCCATAGTAGGGATAATGATAGAATCACTAAAAGCAATCATCTCTGTCTTGGAGTCATACAAATAATTCTGGTTGCCATCCATCAAACCGAAAATATGATATTTGCCCGGTGCTATACCACGAATGGAAAAGCGTCCACGGCTGTCTGTACGTGAAACACGGTCGAACGGCTTCTTGACAAAAGCACTATCATTCAAATCGGAATGCAAACCCACCATCATCCCTTTAACCGGCTCCAGATCGGCAGCGCCTAACACAGTTCCGGAAACTTCCAATGTATCAATGGCTTCTCCCGTAGAGAAAGAAAATGAATAACTGCCTAGCGGGTTACCTTCATTATTGTCTACAATAGCATCCGAGAAATCAATGGTATAAGTGGTATTGGGCTTCAATGAGTCCATAAGATTAACCAATACTCTTCTGCCGCTTGCCTTAATATCAGGTTGTTCCAATTGAGGAGGAGACACCACCACTTTTTCTGATGTTTTCTCCAGTTTGATAAATTCATCAAATTCAATGGCTATCTTTTTATCCTTATTGTTTGTAGCATAAGGCTTAGGGGAACTTCTGACAAACTTGGGAGGTTCCTCGTCATAGGGACCACCATCCGGTGTTCCCATACTTGCACAGGAATACACCACGATCATCAGCATCAACAAAGCAGGTAATTTATGTTTTTTCCAATTCATGTTCTTATTGGTTCAAGCTTAGCATTTCTTCTATATAATCACGCGTATTGCTTAATCTCGGCACTTTGTGTTGTCCGCCTAGTTTGCCTTTTTCTTTCAGCCAATCATGGAATAAATTAGGTCTTGCCACGATTATTTCCAACGGCTGCAAGGTAATGTTTTTATGGCGCTTGGCTTCGTAATCGGAGTTAATTTGTTGTAACGAGGTGTCAAGAACTTTGCTAAAATTCTCTAAAGAATCCGGCATCACGGCAAATTCTATCAGCCACTGATGACGACACTTGGCATGTGCATCCATGAAAACAGGAGCAGCAGAATAGTCAACAATCTGTGCACCGGTAGCTTCACAGGCTCTTGCCAGCCCTTGTTCTGCATTATCCACCATCAATTCCTCACCAAATGCGTTGATAAAATGCTTGGTACGCCCTGTTATAACAAATTTATAGGGATGTTTGTTGGTGAACTTCACGGTATCGCCAATCATATAACGCCACAAGCCGCAGGAAGTGCTGATTACCATGGCATAATTCTTATTCAGCTCTACATCAACCAACGGAACAATATGAGGGTTTTCGGAATCAACATCTTCCATCGGAATAAATTCATAAAATACGCCATAGTCAATCATCAGCAACATGGACGGATCGTTGAAATCATTTTGTAACCCGAAAAAGCCCTCGCTGGCATTATACGTTTCCATATAATGCATCTTATCACTGCGGATAATTTGCTTATATTGTTCACGATAAGGAGTAAAAGCAACTCCTCCATGAAAAAACACCTCTAAATTAGGCCACACGTCAGCTAAATTATCCGTTCCCTTGATTTCCATAATGTGTCTGATTACTGCCAGCATCCAGGAAGGAACTCCCGAAAGGTTGGTGACGTCCTTGTTCATGGTGCTACGGGCAATCTTTTCCACCTTTTCCTCAAAATCACTCAACAGGGCAATCTTCTTTTCAGGCACACGGATCAAATTGACAAACGGATTTACATTTTCTATCAGTATGGCAGAAAGATCTCCTACCAAACTTCGTTTCACATTATAATTAGGTGCATGGCTTCCTCCCAGAATCAGCCCTTTTCCAGAGAAAAAACGACTTCCCGAATTTTGTTGAAGGTATAGTGCCACCACATCCATACCACCTGCATAGTGAATATCGTGAAGGCCGTCCCTGCTTACAGGGATGAATTTGCTTTTATCGTTGGTCGTTCCTGAAGATTTAGCAAACCATTGCACTTCTCCACGCCACAGGACATTTTTCTCCCCATGCCGCATGCGTTCCACATAAGGTTTGATTTCTTCGTAGGTCTGTATAGGTACACGTTGAAAGTCCTGGTAGCCTTTTATATCTTTATAGCCATATTTCAATCCCCATTCCGTATTTGCTGCGTCATCTATCAACCGGCAAAATACTTTATTTTGAAGTGCTTCAGCCTGAGTTGCATACAAGGCCGTCGCTTTTTGTCTGGGCTTGAATAGCGTACTAATTAGTCTGGTAGAATTCATTTGTCTTAGTATACAATTCGTTATATCGTGCAAAAATAGCTTATTTCTATATTATAATAGCTGATAACATTATTTTTTTTATAGTTTTCTACATTACTTTTATTTTTTGTTATCTTTACGGTCACTTACAACTTAACATCAAAGGCTATGAAGATAGGAATATTGACATCAGGAGGAGACTGTCCCGGAATAAACGCCACAATCAGAGGGGTTTGCAAAACAGCGATAAATCACTATGGCATGGAAGTTTATGGAATCCATAGCGGGTTCCGCGGATTGCTGGATAATGACGTAGAACCATTAACAGAAAAATCATTATCGGGCTTGTTAAATTTAGGAGGGACTATATTGGGCACCTCCAGGGAAAAACCATTTAAGAAACGCCTGTCCGCAGCCTCGGAAGACAAACCGGCTTTGATGTTAAAGAATATTCACGACTTGGGATTGGACTGCATCGTGTGTATTGGTGGAAACGGAACTCAGAAAACAGCCGCCAAACTAGCCCAGGCAGGGGTTAATGTTGTTTCCGTACCTAAGACTATAGACAATGATGTGTGGGGGACAGATGTCTCATTCGGATTCGATTCTGCCGTAACAATTGCCACAGACGCTATTGACCGGTTGCACTCTACAGCCAGTTCGCATCAGCGTGTCATGGTTATCGAAGTAATGGGACACAAAGCAGGCTGGATTGCCTTATATTCCGGTATGGCAGGAGGGGGCGATGTGATTCTTATTCCTGAACTTTCTTATGATATCCATAATATAGGTAATACCATCATTGAACGTCTGAAGAAAGGAAAGCCTTACTCCATCGTAGTGGTAGCAGAAGGTATCCAAACGATTAATGGCAAAAAAGCGGCCGAATACATAGCACAAGAAATAGAATACGAAACCGGTTTCGAAACTCGTGAAACGGTATTGGGATATATTCAGCGGGGAGGGTCTCCCACTCCTTATGACCGCAATCTGGCCACTCGTATGGGAGGACATGCCACAGAGCTGATTGCTGCCGGACAATTTGGACGGATGGTATCTTTACAGGGTGCTGAAATAGGTTCCATCTCTCTGGATGAAGTAGCCGGCAAATTAAAACTGGTCAATGAAGATCATGATTTAATAACCCAAGGCAAACGAATGGGAATCTGCTTCGGGTAGGAAAAAGATTTATTCTTTTTCCATATATTTAGACGGGGACACTCCGAATTGCTCCGTAAAATGCTTTCGGAGTGTACGCGTATCACTATACCCTACCATCTCTGCTATCTCCTGCATGGAATATCTGTTTTCCATGATGAGAGATGCCGCTTTGCCCATTCGTACACTACGAATCATCTCTATGGCAGCCAATTCACTGCGTTGCTTTATCTTTCTATAAAGGGTAGGCTGACTCATATTCAGTTGGTCTGCAAGCATTTTTACGTTAAAATTCTCATTGGACAGATTGGCTTCAATGACCTGAATAATTTGTTGGATGAAGTCATTGGGAGCATTTCCATCTGTAACATGTCCACTTTCCTGTTGCTTCAACATCAGCGTTTTTGTGTATATTCTCTTCAACCGCTCCCGCTGTACGATCAAATTCTGAACTTTTGATTTCAGAATCTCAGGGTTAAACGGTTTCATCATATAATCATCCACACCAATTCTGGAAGCCTGTAAAACATCCGCATCCTCGGCCTTTGCTGTCAGCATCAGAATAGGGATATGTGCAGTCCGAGGTTGTTCACGCAACTCTTTACAACAGGTAAACCCATCTTTTACAGGCATCATTATGTCGGAAATAATCAAATCAGGAAGTTTATCTGTGGCAATCCTGACTCCCTCATCACCATCAGCAGCCTCATACACAACATAATTTTTACAAAACAAAGTATAAACATAATGCCGTATTTCCTCATTATCCTCAATGATCAGCAAGCTGTTTTTTCTATTCGAAGATTTTTCTTCCTGATCTTGAGCTTGTACCACGGGAAACAAAAGAGGGTGTTCTTCCATTTCCGGAGTAGCGATAATTTCATACTGATCCCCAGAGAAATGGGCATTACCCTCTGGAATCAAAAGTGTAAAAATACTACCCTTCCCTAGGCAACTATCTAAAGTTACCGTGCCATGATGAAGATCCATTGTATTTTTCACTATGCGCAAGCCTATGCCTACTTTATTAGAAAATAACGGTGTATTCTCTCCGGTTATAAATGACTCAAAAATTCGTCCTTGCAATTCTGTGGGAATGCCTTTGCCGGTATCTGATACAATTATGCTACAGAATGAGCATTCATCTATCTCGACACGGTTCATCCTTAAGGTCACATTTCCGTTCGGAGAAGTATACTTAAATGCATTAGATAATAAATTACGGATAGCCGAACCTACCTTTTCAACATCTATCCATAACCAAAGTGGCTCTGCCAATAAATCAACCGTAAAATCAAGTCCTTTAACTTTTGCCAGTTCACGAAATGAATCTGATATCTGCTTCGCCAGTACCACTATATCAACTTTAGAAAGTCGAAGTTTGATCATCCCGGCCTCAATCTTTTGCACATAGAGCAAATGATCGACCAAGGTCTGCAAAGATGTTCCGTTGCGATACATAGCAGCTAGTTTGTTATAAACTGTATCTGAAGGATGAACTGCTCCTAGTAACTCTTGCAAAGGAGATAAGATCAAAGTCAAGGGCGTGCGCAGTTCATGAGCTGCATTCGTAAAAAAGTTCTCCCGTTCCATTCGTATTTGTTTCTCCTTATCACGTTCCACTGTAGCAGTAAATATTTCATGCTCTAACCGCAATTCATGCTCCAGCCTCTTTTGCCGCAATTTAATACGATGAATAACCATATAAATTGCCATAACCACCCACACAATCACACAGAAGCGAAAAAAGAAAGTTTCACTCCAATGAGGGAGAATTTCTACTTTTAAAGAAGTTACTTTACTTTCTTTTTCGTCCGGATAGATATTTTTCACCTCAAAAGTGTATTTTCCGGCAGGCAGGTTGGCATATGAAACTTTTTCTCCTCCATTAGCGACAAGCCAATCGGGCTGATAAGGGCGAAGCCTGTAACTATACTTCTGTTGGCTTTCAGAATAAGAAAGATTATTGAACGTCAGCGCAAAGTCACGGTTTGCATGATTCAACCGGACAAATGGCGTATAGAAAATACTTTGTGAAAGGATGATCTGACCATTCACCTTTCTCCCTATCTCTACAGGTTTATTGTTTACCTCCAATCCGGTAATAACTATCGTTTCAGAAGTAGCAAATGCCTTAATATCATCGGGATTGAAATAAGTAAGGCTTTTATTATTTCCCCAAAACAAAACATCCCCCCAATGTAAGACAGAACGATTACTGCCTGCGATATAATAATTATAAAATAAATGTTGATGACGGCTGTAACGGGAGATTCCCGAATTAGAACCCAGCCATATCTGCCCGTTTGCATCCTCAGTCATGCAACCGATAAAGTTACTACACAGTCCATCCCGAGTAGTATATACATGAGTAATCGAGTTCTGCTTGGGAGAAAAAATGGCCAAACCGGTCATGTATCCAACATACAAATTACCATCTGACGAAGCTAATAACGAACGCACAGAATTTTCAGCCATACCATACTCCTTTTCATAGCCGGTCTGAAGTTTATTCTCATTTATTACTTTACATATACCATAATTGGCAGTACCCAGCCAAAGAGTATGATCACTAGTTTCAGCAATTGTACGAATATAAAGAGGAGACAGGCTCTGTAATCCGGATGCTTTGAAATGCATCTTCCTACACTTGTTACTTTCACGATCAAATAGCAAGAGTCCTTTTTGCGTACCAATCCAAAAACAGCCTTTGCTGTCAAGGAATAAAGCCCAAACAGATGATTTATTAAGAACACCATCTTCCGTAATCACTTTTAATATTTTGAATGAGCGCTCTTTTTTATAGTAACAAGTCAATGAACCATCTAAATTTCCAAACCATAAATTCCCTTTTTCATCTTTCAAGCCGCACAAAACGGTCTGTTGTTTTTTTACATTTTGGTCTTCCACTTGAAAGAAATCCATTTTTTCTGAAATATCGAAAGGTTTTCGACTTCGCATAATCCCTTTATGATAAGTTGCCAGCCAAACATAATGATCATCATCATTTACAATAGAACAAATCTCATTATGCCTGTCTTGATAAAATCGGTCATAAAACTGCATACGCAAATCAGACCAAATGACCCCGCCACCATCCGTACCAATCCAAAGAATGCCATGTGAATCATAATAAGCCGCAATCATCCTCGTTTCAAGATTGCGGTGCATCAATGAAGAAGTGTTACTATAAATTTCTGTCGATATCTCATCCTGATTATTCTTATCTATTGTCATCACCGTATATCCGTTCCATGTCACAGCCAAGTATTTATTCTCATTCAATCTAATTACACTGAAAGCATCTGTATGAGAAAGCCTGTCGGATGCCGGAATCACATTATAAGTCAGCTGCTTGATTTTTCCGGTTCGTTCATTATAATAAATAATACCCTGAGAAATCGTAGAAATCCATATCCGGTCATCATCATACAAAACAGAATTAACTGATAGTTTTTCAGTACGTCCAAAGTCAATCACTCGAAAAGACTTCAAATTTGCTGCATCCAACAATATAATTCTACCTTTTTCATCAATCAGGCAAATATTCTTTCTATCTGGAGAATACGTTATTGCAACCAAAGGATCATCATGATTATCCCAACCTGAATATTTCTCCTCAACTTGGAGTTGAAGGTTACTTTCCTTTGATGCACATCGCCTCATTAAATGCAACTCTCTTCCGGAAATGACCCAAACTGAAGAATCATTCTTCTGTAACATTCCCCGAGATGAAATGCTCTTTCCCGAGAAAGAAACCACAGACAAAAATCGTTCTTTTTTTAAATCAAATGCAGAAAATACGCCATTATCCACAAAGGCCAAAACACCATCAAAAATTTCCTTTAAATTTGAGATATTAGGATAACCACTTTTAAGTTCAAAATTTGTAATCTGCCTGCCGTCATAACGACTCAGCCCGTTTCGGGTTCCAAACCAGACGAAACCTTCTTTATCCTTATAAACAGCAGATATAGTATTATCGGCTAATCCATTTTGCATATTGAGAAGATGTACATCCTTTTCTAAAAAAGCATAACATACATCCGGCAATAATATACATATTCCAATTATAACCAGTGATAAGATTCTAAGGTTCATATTTAATTCATTATGAGAGGCAAAGGAATAAAATAAAAAAGAGAAAACAACCAAACTTCACGAAAAAATATGGAGTTGCATTAAACGTGTATACTGAATGAAATAAACATGCACCAATATAATTCACTGGTTAACATACATTTGCAACACATTAACCTAGTGTCTAATTAAAAACGGAGAAACATGAAAAAAATCTCAATTTTATTTTTGATACTGCTTAGCAGTTGTACTTTTTTGTACGCCCAGCAACTCAGTATCACTGGTGTAGTCACAGATAAAAAACTCAATGAGCCCATTATCGGTGCTAGTGTAGTTGTCAAAGGTACTACTAACGGAACGGTTACTGATCTGGATGGAAAATTCACGATTCAAGCCTCAAAAGGAAATGTTCTGATAGTTTCTTTTATCGGATATACTACCCAAGAGGTTACTATCAATGGTAATCAGACTTCTTACCAGATTTCTTTAACAGAAGATACACAAACACTGGAAGAAGTTGTTGTAGTGGGCTTTGGTACGCAAAAGAAAGTGAACTTGACGGGAGCAGTTGCTACAGTAGATAAAAAAACGCTGGAATCACGCCCTGTCACTTCTGTGTCACAAGCTCTTCAAGGAGTGATGCCAGGATTGAACATTGACATGAATGACAAAGGTGGGCGACTGGATGAGAATCCAACCATGAATATTCGTGGTGTAGGAAATTTGAATACCGGTTCCAGTTCATCTCCTTTGGTTTTGATTGATGGAGCCGAAGGCGATATAAACTCGTTGAATCCGCAGGATATTGCTAATATTTCAGTTTTGAAGGATGCTGCCGCCTCTGCCATTTACGGTTCACGTGCCCCCTTCGGTGTGATTTTGATTACTACCAAATCGGGAGAAGCAGGAAAGGCTACCATACAATATTCAAACAACTTCAGATGGTCACGCCCCACAAACATTCCTGATATGCTTGATTCTTATCGCTTTGCCAAATATTTCAATGCCGCACAAAAAAATTCAGGAGGAAGTACCACATTTCTTTTCAATGATGATACCATAGACCGTATCCAAAAATACATGGCAGGGGAATATCAATATACTTCAGATCCCAGCGGTTCGCAGGGAAGTAACTTTTTCCCATTCAATATGGCTTCCAATGACAATCAGAATTGGCCGAGAAACTTCATTGATAAAACTTCTTTTGGACAAGAACATAACCTAAGTATCTCCGGAGGTGGTGAAAAAGTGAAGTATTATCTGTCAGGAGCTTTTTTATCTCAAGACGGACAAATGAATTATTCTAATGAAAATAAGAAACGCTATAATATCAGTGGAAAAGTAACGGGACAAGTCACCAAATGGTTAAGTCTGGATTTTAACGCCCGTTTTATCCGTTCAGATATAGGAATGCCCACTTTCATGAAGTTATATGGTGATCGTTTTTTTGCAGAAACAACCAAATTATATCCTATGATGCCTCTTTATGACAATAACGGACACTACACACGCAATCCGAAATTGATGCAATTAACTTCAGGAGGACGTTCCGATAGCAGTAAGGATACTTATTTCACTTCCGGAGGTTTTCATCTGACACCCTTGAAAGGACTAGGTATTCACGGACAAGCTACCTTGCGCACAGAAAGCTACCGCCATCAGTATAATGTAAATAAGGTATATCTTTATACCCGTGACAACCAGCCGGTAGAAGAAGCATGGTTGGGTGGAGACCCCGACTTGGCAGCCGGAAAGACATTCGTACAGAGCCAGACTCAGCAAACCTCTATGATGACAACTTCACTGTATGCTGATTACGAGCATTCATGGGGCAAACATAACTTCAAAGCCACTGTCGGCATGAATTCCGAGTATTACTACATCAACGAATTAATCGGCAAACGCTATGACGTCATCAATGAAAATGTTCCCAGTATCAATACAGCTACCGGAACAAGCGATTTAAAAGGTTCTTCGAAAGAATGGGCCACAATGGGATATTTTGCACGTTTGAATTATGACTACGAAGGACGTTACCTGTTGGAAGGAAATATCCGCCGTGATGGTACTTCACGCTTCCGCGGTGACCAGCGTTGGGGTGTATTCCCTTCGGTATCTGTAGGTTGGAATATTGCCCGTGAGGCATTCTGGAGCTCGGCAGAAGAGTATGTCAATTTGTTGAAATTGCGTTTCTCTTACGGTAGTCTGGGTAATCAGAATACAGATAATTATTATCCCACTTATGCCATCCAGAACATTACTGTGGGTAGTGTAGATGAAGGTGGACGCTGGTTGCTCGATTTGGCCAATAAATCGAATATAGCTTCTTCTCCCGGCCTTGTCAGTTCATTACTCACTTGGGAGCGCGTTACCAGTTATAATGTCGGACTCGACTTCGGAGCATTCAACAATCGTTTGAACGGATATGTGGAATACTATGTCCGCGATACCAAAGACATGGTAGGGCCTGCCGAAGAAATAACCCCGCTAGTAGGAGCCTCAGCACCTAAAATGAATAATACCTCTTTACGAACCAAGGGCTGGGAGTTGCAACTCAGTTGGCAAGATAGAATAGGCCAGGTAGGATATCATGCTTCATTCAACCTGTCCGATGCACAAACAGAAGTTACCGAATATCCCAATCCGGATAAAACATTCTATACCAAAGATTCCGACGGCAATACCATTGAAAATTACTGGAAAGGTAAGAAACTAGGTGAAATTTGGGGCTTCAAGACAGTAGGCATGGCAAAAACCGACGAAGAAATGCAGTCATGGATTGCCCAGCACGATCAAAGCAAACTACCTAATGTAGGAAACAATATATGGAAAGCCGGTGATATTATGTACGCTAACCTGGACAATAACCCTGCCATAGAGAAAGGTACATCTGCCACTGACCCGAAAGATTTGACCATTATCGGCAACTACACTCCACGCTTCCGTTTCGGTTTCTCTTTAGGAGCTGATTACAAAGGATTTGATATCAATCTGATGTTCCAAGGCGTAGCCAAACGTGATGTTTGGGTAGGAGGCGATGACAGAACTGCTTATTCTAAAGGTATGATTTTCTGGGGTATCAACGGCGGTCAATGGGACTCTACCGGATACGATGAGCACATGGATTATTTCCGTCCCGAAGGTGATGAAATGGGGACAAACCTCAATGCTTATTATCCGCGCCCCATCATTGGAAGCAAACAAAACCAGCAGGTGCAAAGCCGCTACTTACAGAATGCGGCTTACATCCGCCTGAAAAACATACAAATAGGATACACTTTGCCTAAAGCATGGATACAAAAAGTCAATCTTGAAAAAGTACGTATATTCTTCTCCGGAGATAATCTATGGACCGGAACCAAAATGAGTAAGAACTTTGACCCGGAATTGATTTATCAAAACGGTATGAGTTATCCATTGAGTTATACCTTGTCATGTGGAGTCAACATTACATTATAAACCTTAAACAAATCATGATTATGAAACTAAAATACATCATACTACCCATAATAGCTGCTTCATTCGGGATAAGCTCATGCAGCGACTTCTTGGATAGAGAACCATTGACGGACAACGTAAATGAAGGGTTCTTTACCGAACCAAGCCAGTTACAGGCTTATTGCAATAAGAAATATGAGTTATTGCCTGATTTCAAGGACAACAACCTTTTCACCGATGACCAAAAGAGTGACAACCAGGCCAATGTAGATCCTGAAGACTTATTTTTGCCACAACGTATCAAGGTTGCTGCCGATGGAAGTTACAACCGACAGGGACATTTACGTGATTGCAACCGTTTGTTATATTTCGCTTTGGAAAATATTCAAAATGGGGATTTGGAAGATACTTATGAAACCCAACAATACATCGGCGAAATTTACTTCTTCCGGGCTTATATCTATTTTGAGTATCTGAGAAAGTTCGGTGATTTCCCCATTATCAAATCAGAATTGACTGCGGATGACTATGCAAGCAATGTAGAAGCGAACAAACGCAAACCACGTAACGAAGTTGCCCGTTTTATTCTGGAAGACCTGGATGAAGCCATTACCCGGCTGCTTCCACGCAGCAATGCACTGACCAACCATCGTCTGAACAAGGAATGCGCTTACCTGCTCAAATCACGCGTGGCATTGTATGAAGCAAGTTGGGAAACCTATCATCAAGGAACGGCACGGGTTCCGGGTGGTCCGGGCTGGCCGGGAGGTACCTTCAACGGTAACCTTAGCACAGAAATAGATTTCTTCCTGACTGAAGCAATGGCATCTGCCAAAGAAGTGGCCGAAGCGATACAGATATCCGATAAGATAGAAGACTATATGAATATGTTCAATCAGTATGATCTTGCTTCGAACAAAGAGGTATTATTATGGCGTATGTATAGTGCGGATGCAAAAGTAAACAGTTTGATTGAAGGAAACTATCACAGTATATATAATGAAAACAGTGAAGGTTGTGTCGGATTGGGTGGAGGTTATACACGCTCAATGGTAGAAACTTTCCTGACTACCAACGGCCTACCTATTTATGCACCTGAAAACACTGAATACAAAGGTGATAAAAGCATCCTTGATGCGATGGAAAACCGCGACTTACGTTTGGTAGAATCTACATTCAAACCGGGCGATATGGTTTGGAGAGGTGGTAATATGGATCAGGACGGAAGAATGGTCTATGCGAACTTGCTGCAAGCCTACCGGAATTTGGGTAGGACAGCTACCGGATACCTGGTACGCAAAGGATGGAGAGACAGCAAAGTGGCTCCGGCAGATAACTCCCCTTTGGCATATATGATTTTCCGTGCCAGTGAAGCATACTTGAATTATATGGAGGCTGACTACATGAAGGACAAGAGCCTGGATGAATATAGCAAGAAATACTGGAGAGCTTTGAGAAAGCGCGCCGGAGTGTCCGAAGACTTCCAAAAGACCATTGACGCTACTGATTTAAGTAAAGAAAACGATCTGGCAGTCTGGTCGGGAGGTCAGATGGTAGACAACACTTTATATAATATCCGTCGGGAACGTCGTTGTGAATTTATAGCAGAAGGTATGCGTAAAGATGACCTGTTGCGCTGGCGTGCTTTGGACAAGATGAAGAACTATCAGACAGAAGGGTTCAACTGGCAAGAATATCAGAAGGAGCCTTATTATGTGAAGCAATTGGCAGCCGGTCTGATAGTCAGTGATTCCAAATACATACGTCCGCATTTCGCCAACGAACTGGTGATTGCCAACGGTGGCTATAACTTTGAAGAAGCGAACTACCTGACTCCTATTTCTTATGATGTATTCCGTCTTTCCACACCGGAAAAGGGTGGGGATGTTTCTACTTCCGTTGTCTATCAGAATCCGGGCTGGCCTGTTGGAGCCAATCAATATGCCCTGCAATAGGTTTTAGAAAAAATAACTCAAAAAGGGTGTCGTTTAAATGGTTACAACCTATTCTTATTGTACCTTTGAGCACACCCTTTACCAACACTATTTTTAAATAATATGGAACGACTCATCAAACAGACGCTTTTAACTTTTCCTTTATTGGCGTCTGCATATCTACAAGCCCAGAACGCCCCCAATCTGGTTTTCATCATGGCCGATCAATGGAGAGGCGATGCCCTTGGATGCATTGGAAAAGAGCCTGTAAAAACGCCTTGTCTGGATCAACTGGCCAGTGAAGGTGTCAACTTCACCAATGCTGTCAGCAGTTATCCCGTATCTTCACCGGCACGAGGCATGTTAATGACAGGCATGTATCCGCATAAGAATAAAGTGACAGGGAATTGCAACTCTGCCAACGCACCTTATGGAGTGGAGCTACCACAGGATGCACGTTGCTGGAGTGATGTGCTTAAAGCCAACGGATATCAAACCGGATACATTGGTAAATGGCATCTGGATTCTCCATACCCACCCTATGTAGACACCTATAATAACCGCGGAGCAGTCGCCTGGAATGAGTGGTGTCCCAAAGAACGCCGTCATGGGTTCGACTACTGGACTGCCTATGGCACTTATGACAACCATCTGAAACCGATGTACTGGGATACAGATGCTCCCAGAGACAGTTTCTACTATGTTAACCAATGGGGCCCCGAATATGAAGCCGGTAAAGCTATAGAATATTTAAACGAACAGATAGACAGAAAGAAACCATTTGCTTTGGTGGTCTCAATGAATCCCCCACATACCGGTTACGAATTGGTGCCGGACAGATATAAAGATATTTATAAGGACCTAGATGTAGAAGCATTATGTACCAATCGCCCCGACATACCGGCTAAAGGTACTGAAATGGGCGACTATTTCCGTGAAAATATCCGCAATTATTATGCCTGTATGACCGGAGTAGATGAATATGTAGGCCGGATAGTCAATGAATTGAAACGTCTGGGATTATTCGAAAATACAATTGTTGTATTCACTTCTGATCACGGCATCTGTATGGGTGCTCATGGTCAAGCCGGAAAGGATATCTTTTATGAGGAATCCATGCGAGTTCCCGTCATTATCTCGTGGCCAGAAAAAATAAGGCCGAAAACCGACCACACGACCATGATAGCTTTTGCCGACTTATATCCGACACTGCTTTCCATCATGGGATTTCAGAAACAAATACCGGAGGAGGTACAAACATTAGATCTCTCTTCCGTTCTCCTTTCCGGAAAAGAAAACAACCGCATCATCCAACCCTACTATTACATCCAGTCTTCCAATCAAACGACAGGCTACCGGGGATTGCGCACTGCCACACATACATTTGCCATTCACGCAACCAATGGAAAGGTAGATGATATTATCCTATTCGACAGGAGATCAGATCCACATCAAATGAATAATATTGCCAGACAACAACCCAAACTGGCAAACCAATTAAAAAGCCAACTGAAAACATGGCTGAAGAAAACAGAAGATCCATTCCTTAATTATTTATAACCCATGAAGAAATTATATATATCCATAATCCTCCTGATGAGTAGCGTGCTGAGTTTTGCACAACAAGAAATCATTGTACCGAAACCGCAGCAACTGAAATGGCATGAAGCGGAAATGGGAGCCGTATTCCATTATGACCTTCATGTATTCGACGGTATCCGCTACGGACAAGGGAACAACCGCATCAACCCTATTGAAGATTATAACATCTTCAACCCCACAAAACTAAATACAGACCAATGGGTATTGGCAGCCAAAGCGGCAGGCTGCAAATTCGCCGTACTTACAGCCACCCATGAAACCGGCTTCGGATTATGGCAAAGTGATGTGAATCCTTACTGTCTGAAGGCCGTAAAATGGCGTGACGGCAAAGGAGATATTGTCCGCGATTTCGTTAACTCCTGCCATAAATATGGTATCCAACCAGGTATCTATGTAGGCATCCGATGGAATTCCCTCTTAGGTATCCATAACTTTAAAGTAGCCGGTGACGGAGAGTTTGCAGCTAACCGGCAAGCATGGTATAAGCGTTTTTGCGAAAAAATGGTAGAAGAACTTTGTACCCGATATGGAGATTTATACCTGATATGGTTTGATGGTGGGGCAGATGATCCCCGAGGAGACGGTCCTGATGTAGAGCCTATTGTCAACAAGTACCAACCCAACTGCCTGTTCTATCACAATATAGACCGTGCGGACTTCCGTTGGGGAGGTTCGGAATCGGGAACCGTAGGTTATCCCTGTTGGTCTACTTTCCCCGCCCCCTGCTCACATCATAAACGCATTGAAGGACAAAAAGACCAGATCGAATTATTGAAACAGGGTGATCCCGAAGGAAAATATTGGGTACCGGCTATGGCAGACAGTCCGCTACGTGGTGCTAACGGTCGCCACGAATGGTTTTGGGAACCCGATGATGAAAATAATATATATCCTTTGGAAACATTGATGGATATGTATGAAAAGTCTGTAGGTCGTAATGCCACACTAATAATGGGACTTACTCCCAATCCCGACGGATTGCTTCCCAGCGGTGACGAGCAACGTCTGAGAGAATGGGGAGAAGAAATAAACCGCCGTTTTGGTACGCCATTAGCAGAAACTATAGGTCAAAAGAAAAGCCTCACTTTAAATTTGGATAAAAAACAATGGGTCAACTATTGCATTATACAGGAAGATATAGCCAAAGGAGAAAGAATCCGTCAATACATGGTAGAAGCAAAGGTCAATGGGAAATGGCAGACGGTATGTTCCGGTACATCTGTAGGGCATAAACGGATTGAAAACTTCAAACCGGTAGAAACTAACGCATTGCGCCTGACTGTAACCAAATCCATCGCATTACCCGAAATTATCAATTTTAGTGCATATAACGTAACTACCAAATAAAGAAATATGCGAAAAAATAGAGTCATATCTGTCTGTATTCTGATTTGCAGCATCTTTGCCTGCCCGAAAGTCTTTGGACAAATAGATTATACTTATAAAAAAGGAAAGTCATTCAAGGACACGAATGCCTTGCCAATGACAGATACGGTTAACCTAGTCTCTATTTCTTCTCCTATACTCTATGAAAAATCAGTACCTGAACATAGCCGGACGATTGCCTATCCGGTACAATTACCTAGCTATGTTCGCGGTATCTTTTTCAGCCGAGACTCCCGTCTGGAAGACTTTGAATGGCCTAACAATACGAACCGGCTTCTTCCCTGGGTTTTCAATGATTTAAATGAATTGACTGATGTCCACTACCCGGGAATACCTTCCAACGCCTCTCCATCCACTTTGGGAGATGCTCTGTTATTGGAACTAACAAACGGAGAATACCTGTTTGCCAAAGCAGTTGCAGGTAGCAACAGCCTGAGCTGGTTGCAGGTGAATGACAATGGTTCTGTTACACTCTATGTATCCACTCTTGGAAAAGATGAATTGAAATCCCAAGTTCCCCTTTTACTGATCCGGCAGGGCAAAGAGTTGTATTCAACCATCCGGCAGGCTTATCAGGCATTGACAAAGGATACAGAGGTTTCCAATTTAAGAAGCCGCACAGACAAAGAGTATTTTGAAGCTTTCCGCTATTTGGGTTGGTGTACATGGGAACACTACCATGATGACATAAACGAATCCAAGATAGTTAGTGACATTGAGATTATAGAAACATCCGGCATTCCCATCAGATATATATTGATTGATGACGGGCATCTCGCCAATAAAGGCAGGCAACTGACTAGTTTCATACCGGATAAACGGCGTTTCCCTTCAGGATGGAAGAATATTATATCACACAAAAATAATAATAAGATCAAGTGGATGGGACTATGGTACAGCCTTTCAGGATATTGGATGGGATTATCACCCGAAAATGAGTTCCCGCAAGCTATCAGGCAAACATTATACAAACATAACACCTGCCTTCTACCGGGAAAAGACAGCACCCGTATCCGTACCTTCTA
The DNA here is from genome assembly GCA_963651205.1 of Bacteroidaceae bacterium. Lineage (GTDB taxonomy): Bacteria > Bacteroidota > Bacteroidia > Bacteroidales > Bacteroidaceae > Phocaeicola. Next base: position 19,296 of record CAVJPC010000062.1, on the reverse strand, counting down.
TCATTACTATGTAAGTTCCTTAAAAGAATACGGATTTGATTTTCTGAAAGTGGATAACCAGGCATTTACATTACCACTTTATATGGGCGGTATTGAAAGCGTCCGCCAGGCAATCGACTGCAACCGGAGTCTGGAAGCGGAAATGCATGAACAAAACATGGGATTAATGAACTGCATGGCACAAAATGTGGTCAATACGGATCATACTTTATACAGTAACTGCACCCGCGTCAGTATAGATTATAAGAAATATGATGAAAATATGGCAAAATCACATCTGTTCCAGTCTTATACCAACACCTTATTGCTGGGACAGACCGTTTGGCCCGATCATGATATGTTTCATTCCTGCGATACCGTTTGCGGTGCTTTAATGGCACGTTCCAAAGCTATTTCGGGAGGTCCGGTTTACTTATCAGACTCACCTGACGATTTTATCAAGGAACATATCTTTCCTTTAATTGATGAGCAAGGAAAACTATTCCGTCCGAAGGCTCCGGCAACTCCTATGCCAGAATCTATCCTGACCAATCCTCTATGGAGTGGGAAAGCATATCGTGTAGCTGCTCCTGTAGGCAATGACGCAATGGCATTAATTTGCTATAATCTAAATGTTTCCCCACAATATCAGTGTGTTAAGGCTAGCATAAGAAAAGAAGATTATATGCTTCGTAACAGTTTTGAGCAAGTATCTCCCAATTCTGAAGAACGTGTATTGCTTTATAGCTGGGAATCACGAGATGCAAAAGAATTATCAGATAGTACCACTTTTGAATTAACCGGCTTCACCGACCAACTGTTTCATCTCTGCCCCATACGAAAAGGATGGTCAGTTATCGGTATACAGGAGAAGTACTTATCTCCTGCTACTGTACAAATCACATCTTTAACAGATAGCCGCCTAGAATTAAATGTACTATGTACAGGCACACTGAAAGTATGGATAGAAAAAGACGGACAACAGGAACTGAGAAATATTCCCATTGACAAACCTAAAAAGATTATAATTGAAAAATAACCTATAAAACTAGCCCATATGAATAAAAACCTACTATTATCTTTCGCTCTTGCATCTTTGGCAGGGAGCCCGGCACATGCAAAGGAAAAGGTACCTTCGGAAGCAACAGAACAACGTCCCAACATCATCTTATTCATGGTGGATGATATGGGATGGCAAGACACCTCATTGCCTTTCTGGACACAGAAAACACATTATAATGAAGCCTACGAAACTCCCAACATGGAACGTCTGGCAAAGAAAGGCATGATGTTTACACAAGCATACGCTTGTAACATCAGTTCCGCTACCCGTTGCAGCCTGATAACAGGTGCCAATGCCACCCGCCACCGCGTAACCAACTGGACACTCGAAAAAAACAAAGCTACCGACAGGCCCAGTAATACGGTACAACTACCAGATTGGAATTATAACGGAGTCAGTCAGGTAGCCGGTACTCCTAATACATTTGTCGGCACTTCTTTTGTCGAGTTACTGAGACAAAGCGGCTACCACACCATCCATTGTGGCAAAGCTCATTTCGGTTCAATCGACACACCGGGAGAAAACCCTGCTCATTGGGGATTTGAAGTAAATATTGCGGGACATGCAGCCGGTGGTTTAGCTACTTATCTGAGCGAACAAAATTACGGTCATACTCGGGATGGCAAGCCATATTCTCTGATGGCTATCCCCGGATTGGAAGATTACTGGGGAACAGGAGTGTTCGCCACCGAAGCATTAACCAGAGAAGCAATCAAAGCTTTGGATAAAGCGAAGAAATATAACCAGCCTTTCTATCTGTATATGGCCCATTATGCAATCCATGTACCCATAGATAAAGATATGCGCTTCTTCCCTAAATATATAAAGAAAGGGCTTAGCGACAAAGAAGCCGCCTACGCATCCCTGATTGAAGGAATGGACAAGAGTTTGGGAGATTTGATGGACTGGCTGGATAAGAATGGCGAAACAGACAATACGGTTATCATCTTTATGAGTGACAATGGAGGGCTAGCCGCCGAACCGGGATGGCGGGACGGACCGATTCATACCCAGAACTATCCCCTTAACAGCGGTAAAGGTTCTTTGTATGAAGGAGGAATACGTGAACCGATGATTGTCAGTTGGCCGGGAATAGTTACTCCGGACACCCGTTGTGACAAATATCTTATCATTGAAGACTTTTATCCTACCATCCTTGAAATGGCAGGTATCAGCCACTATAAGACTGCCAGTCCTTTAGACGGTATCAGTTTCATGCCCCTGCTGAAAGGTACAGGAGACCCATCCAAAGGACGTGCACTGGTATGGAATTTCCCTAATATCTGGGGAAATGACGGACCGGGTATAAATTTAGATTGTTCCATCCGTAAGGATGACTGGAAATTAGTCTATTACTACGACACCGGCAAAAAAGAACTGTTCAATATTCCAAACGATATCAGCGAAAAGAATAATGTAGCCGGGCAACATCCCGATATTGTAAAACGGCTTTCAAAAGAATTGGGAAACTATTTGCGCACAACAGACGGCCAACGCCCTACATTCAAAGCAACCGGAAAACCTTGTCCGTGGCCGGATGAAGTTTAAACCGGGATATCAGATTATTCACTGTAGGGCCAATTCCGTATATCTCATATCCGTCAAGTTAAGTTTCTTAGCGTTACCAACGACTATGGGAAATTAACTCTGGCTTCCTTAGCTTGACGGTTATGAGCTCCTTATATCTGCCCCTGCAGTGAATGAAAAATTCTGTAAATGCGTTATTGTTATTCCTCAGGAAGGTTCTCCTTTGCACAATTTGTCTCCGTTAAAGGATGAGTAAACCAAAAACGAGAGCCCTCGCCAAGTTCAGATTGTACTCCTATCTGCCCACCTAATTGCTGAACGATACTTTGACAAATAGAAAGCCCCAGTCCCGTACCATGTATAAAGTTGTTCAGTTTTACAAAACGGCCAAAAATCTTTGCCTGCATCTCCGGTTCTATGCCCATACCTGTATCTTGCACATAAAATTCAATTTCATCCCGCCGCAACAGATAACCCACCGTTATCCTTCCCTCTGAAGTAAACTTTATGGCATTATTCACAAAGTTCGATATGACCTGATGAATCCGGTTCTTTGCACTAATAAAGCAGAAATCAGCAGCTCCCGGCTCAAAGCAAATCTCCACCCCCTCAGGAGTCTTCATCTGCATGGCCTGTACAATATCTTCACAAAGCTGATTGACATCGACCTCACAATCTACCATCTCAAAAGTACCGGCCTCCACCTTTGCCAAATCAAGAATATCAGAAATTAGCTGCAACAGCAACTCATTATTCTCTGCCACTACATCCATGTACTGCTTCCTCTCCTCTGGATTATCAGTATCGGCCAACAAACCTGAAAATCCTACTATTGCATTCAGCGGAGTGCGTATCTCATGACTCATATTAGCCAGAAAAGCAGACTTCAGATGATCAGATTCCTCCGCCCTCTCTTTCGCCTTTATCAATTTCTCCTCCACCTCCTTTAATTCGGTGATATTGAAATTCACACCTACAATGTCAATGATATCATGTTCCGGATCATACTTACGGACAAGCATGGTACTTCTCAACCATTTATAGGTTCCATCCGGATTCATTACTCTCAGTTCTGAAGAAAATTTTGATAATTCTCCCGCATTCAACGCCTCAACCACATCAAGCATCATCTTTCTGTCTTCGGGATGCAAAGTGGAATAAACACCGATAATATCATCTACTTTGCAAGGCTTTGCATTATAGTTCTTAAACCATTGCTCGATAGCAAAACCATCTTCCTTCAGAGGATTCCAACAAACAAAACCCACTTCTGCAAAGTCTGCAATAACAGAAAACATATCCTGAAATTCTTGTATCTTATAATAGGCATTCGAGGTTTCCGTATTATCAATATTTATAAATAGATAATTCAGAAGTTCGCCCTTGGAATCATATAATAAAGTGATGCGGGTAACCAAATCCAGCACTCCCTGATTTTCAGTGGCATAAAATCCTTTCGCTTTCTTAAAAGCATAGTTAAAACGGAAGTCAACGGATTCTTTCTTTTTCAAGGTATCAAGAACTTGCTGGGGCATAACAGGATTATCAAACATATTCAGTCCCAAAACACTCATCTTGTCTTTCACCCCGAATATCTCCATATCCTTATTGTTAATATCGACTAAATAACCGTCTTTATCATAAAGTTCAATACCCACCGGAATATTCATATAAATATTCCGCAAAATCTTTTCATTACGGTCCAAAGCCTCTCGTGACCTGATAGAGTCCGTAATATCAGTGAAAAGTGAAACCACTGTATCCGGCAAAGGAACATAAACAATACTATGAACATATCGTCCGTTCACCAATTGAAAGTCCATTTCCATACTTTCTTTCGAATCATGCAATATATTCAGATCATCCAACTTTCTTTGCGTCAACAGGTCCATTTCACTGGCCCTTTTGCCTATCACCACCTCCTTGGATACACCGGTTATTTTTTCGAAAGACTCATTGGCATCTTCAAACATAAAGTCAATAACTTCACCCGATGAGCCATATATCAACTGCATACGTGTATATCCCAAAGGCATATATTGGTACAGGTTATCCATCTCCTGTTTATCCGAGCGGGCTTTTTCACGACTTTGATATAATTCCAGACAAATAGAAATGATATTTCCTAATGAAACAAACCATTGATGATCTTCATTAGTCCATTTCTTATAATGGCGCACCATATCCACACCGATATATCCGCAAACTTTATCACTGGCAATCAAAGGAACTGCCATAACCGATTTAATATGCTGCACTGACAACACATCATAATCTGATTTAGCCTCAACAGGTATCTCGTCCAGAGAAGAAAGAATAATGGATTTTCCAGCGAACAACCGAGAAGACCACCAAGAGTAATAATTCACCTCCATATTTTGCAGATTCTCCCGTTCTGCAAACATAGGATCGCTTACCACCTCATAAGTACAAGAATGTATGCCCTGTTCAAAATCAGCTTCAAAGATATAAACACGATCACTATCAAATTGAATCTGAACATCTTTCAGAATTTCATTTATCACATCATCTATATTCTTTGTCTTTGCCAAAGAAAGCAATGAACGTGACATCGCGTTCTGCTGATAAAGTAATTTATTCATCTGTTGCTGCACCTGTGATACAGTACGCTCTTCATCCTCCGCATCCAGCTGCTTTATGTATCCCCATATTATCGGAGTTCCATTTCCATCTGTTTCTTTACACGCAATGCAGAATATAATCGGTTGAAAACCATAGACCGTTCGTATAAGCAGCCTTTCCTTACAATTAGTTCCCGTAGGAGTATCTCCAAACTTATGTTCCAACCATCCACGATGGTCTTTGTGAACCATCTGACAGAAGTCGTCAGATGAAAGGTTATCAGAACTTAGCCCAAGGAGTTGGACTATGAAATCAGAACATACAAATTGCCCACTTGTGCAATTCAGTTTCCACCAACCCATATGCGCCATCTCCAATAATTCCAGAAGATGATCTTTGCTAATTTGATCTTGTCCACACACTTTATTTGTCCTTGATGCTTGCATTTATGCAAATATAAAGAAAGAAAAACAAGAAAAAACATTTTTCCTGAATAAAAGTGACGGGAGAAAGAAATAAATGATTAATACTGTTCCTTGAAAGCTACTTCCTCTGCCTCACTGATAATCCGTTCCATCCCGTCCGACTTTTCTATTTCTTCCTCAACAGAAATCAAAACAGATTCTTCCACTTGGTCTATTTCTTCCGAAACAGCTTCTCGGGCAGTCTTTGCCGCAAAAATATTTTCGATAAATTCCGAATCATTCTTAATTCTGCCCAAAGTGACTTGTGCAGCCATCTGCTGAGATTCTTTTTTAGAATAACCGGTCCCTTTTCCACCTGAGATGCCCTCTACCAATACTTCGCTTTCGAAAGTAGGACTGTATCCCTGATCATGCGACTGAGTTATTAATTCAAAAGTAACTTCAAAACGATTCTTCTGGCTCCATTCTATCAATTTGGACTTAAAATTCACTTCCTTACGGGAAATCTTCTCCAAATTTATATAAGGACCAATGATACGGTGCTCCATAAAATATTTGCAGGCGCGGTATCCCTTGTCCAAATAGATAGCGCCGACCAATGCTTCGAATGCATTGCCGCACATATAGCTGTTATGGGAAGACTGACGGGCCGAATACTTTATCAGTTTGTCCAAACCGATTTCTATAGCCAGCCGGTTCAATGTTTCACGCTGCACTATTTTAGAGCGGGTGTTCGTGAGGAAACCTTCACGCTTTCCCTCAAATTTTTTATAAACGATATCTGCCACTACGGCATCCAGAATGGCATCTCCTAGAAATTCCAGACGTTCATTATTGAGCAAACGTCCCTTGTCAGACTTCACCGATGAAGATTTGTGAAGTAAAGCCTGTTCATAGATGCGAATGTCCTTTGGATAGAATCCAAGCATCTTATAAAAACGAAGATAAGACTTCCTATCCTTGCGAAAAAGAAGTCTTATCCTATCTTTTATATCGCTAAACACGATTATTCAGCATATTTTTTTACGATTACACATGCATTATGTCCACCAAAACCGAAGGTATTGCTCAACGCAGCGTTTACAGTACGTTTCTGAGCTTCATTGAACGTAAAGTTCAAGTTATAATCGATGTTTTCATCGTTATCACCTTCTTCATGGTTGATAGTCGGCGGAACAATGTCGTTCTTCACAGCCAATACACTGGCAATGGCTTCTACCGCACCGGCAGCACCCAACAGGTGACCTGTCATAGACTTGGTAGAGCTGATATTCAGTTTATAAGCGTGATCTCCAAACACATCCTTAATAGCTTTCACTTCTGAAACGTCGCCTACAGGAGTTGAAGTGCCATGTACATTGATATAGTCAATATCTTCCGGCTTCAATTCTGCATCTTCCAATGCATTCAACATCACTAACCGTGCTCCCAACCCTTCGGGATGAGAAGCAGTCAGATGGTATGCGTCAGCAGAAGCACCTACACCGGCAAGTTCTGCATAAATCTTGGCACCACGTGCTTTTGCATGTTCCAGTTCTTCCAAAATCAGGCAACCTGCACCTTCACCCATCACAAAACCATCACGGCTTGCGCTGAACGGACGAGATGCATGTTCAGGATCATCGTTACGGGTAGACAAAGCATGCATAGCATTAAAACCACCCAAACCGGCTTCAAAGATTGCAGCTTCTGCACCACCTGCCACGATCACATTCGCCTTACCCAAACGGATATAGTTGAATGCGTCAGCAATAGCATTTGATGAAGATGCACAAGCAGAAGTCGTTGTGAAGTTAGGTCCATGAAAACCATACATGATAGAAATCTGTCCCGATGCGATATCAGCTATCATCTTGGGGATGAAGAACGGGTTGAATTTCGGTCCGACAGTATCTTTATTCAGAGTGTAATTTGCTACTTCTTCTTCAAAAGTATGAATACCTCCGATACCTACACCATAAATTACACCAATTCTATTCAAGTCTTCTTTTTCGAGGTCCATTTCAGAATCTTCTACTGCTTCTTTAGCAGCTGCAATGGCATACTGTGTGTACAGATCCATTTTGCGAAGTTCTTTGCGATCAATGTAATCAGTTCCATTGAAATTCTTCACTTCGCATGCAAAATGAGTCTTGAATTTAGACGCATCGAAATGAGTAATAGGTCCTGCCCCGCTTACGCCCTTCAGTAGGTTTTCCCATGTTTCTGCAACATTTTTACCTACAGGAGTAAGAGCACCAAGACCTGTTACTACTACTCTTTTTAATTCCATATTATAAAATAGGGATAATTACTTAGCGTTAGCTTCAATATAAGAAACGGCGTCGCCTACTGTACCAATCTTTTCAGCCTGATCATCAGGGATAGAAATACCGAATTCTTTTTCAAATTCCATAATCAGTTCTACAGTATCCAATGAATCTGCTCCCAGATCGTTAGTGAAGCTTGCTTCAGTTGTAACTTCTGATTCTTCTACACCTAATTTATCAACGATGATAGCTTTTACTCTTGATGCAATTTCAGACATAACTTTAATTTTTTAGTTAATAAATTGAATTATTTTATTTTCTTTGCGGTTGCAAAGGAATAAATATTTCTTGGGCTGAGCAAATATTCAAGCAAATAAATGCAGAAATTTGCACATTTTTTTGTTTTATGTGCACCAAAACAGAGACTATCATGAAGAAAATTGCAATTCTGGCTTCAGGAGAAGGTACAAATGCCGAAAGGATTATTCGGTATTTTTTAGAGAAAAGAACAGCCGAAGTGGCTTTGGTTATAACCAACAAAGCACAGGCCGGTGTACTCAAGAGGACTGAGAGACTGAGTGTTCCGTCACTTGTCATAGCAGCCCAGGGATTTGCTGACGGAGAGGCGCTCAAGGTTCTTCATCAGCACAATATTGATTTTATAGTGCTGGCAGGCTTCCTCCTGAAGGTACCCGATGCTATTTTGCATGATTATCCGAACAAAATAGTAAATATTCATCCGGCCCTTCTTCCCAAGTTCGGTGGAAAGGGGATGTATGGATCGCGCGTACACGAAGCAGTGATAGCTGCGGACGAAAAAGAAAGCGGCATCACCATACATTATATAGATGAACATTATGATGAAGGAAATACCATTTTCCAAGCCACTTGCCCGGTGTTGCACGATGATACACCGGAGTCACTGGCCGCAAGGGTACATCAGCTGGAATACAAATATTTCCCCCAAGTGATTGAAGCGGTCATTCTAGGAAAAAATCTTTCAATTTAATACGGAAAAACTGAAGAGCTTTTCCTATCCGGTAATTGACTGTCTGTACCGAAACACTGAGTGTATCGGCAATTTCTTTATGAGTCAGTTGTTTATACCGGCTCATAACATATGCTTCCTGCTGCTCTTTAGGGAGATCATGAAGAGCCTCCATGTATGCATTAAATAATTCCGTGCTATAGCAAGAGTCCAATGATGACAGGGATTTTTGTTGCTGATTCTGATATTCCTCGTACACATGGCGAGTGATATGGGCACGGGTTACCGAGTTCAGTGCCCTATTCTTGACACTGGTAAATAAAAAGGATCTTAAAGACAAATCTTCCACCAGCAAGTCGCGCCTTTCCCACACATACATCATCAAATCCTGTACTATTTCTTCGGCTTCTTCGGGAGATACATAAGAAGAGCAAAACAAACATAGCGGTTTGTAATAAGAAGCATAAACCAGGGAGAATGCTTTTTGATCTCCCGATTTCAAAGTCTTAATAACTAATCGGTTATCATTAAGGTTCATAGGTCATTTTTAATTTAAGGTTACACAAACATAAACAATTGTTTTAAAATAAGAAAACAGAAGTGAGATAAAATACAAAAAATATAAGATTTTGTTTAGTAACCCGGTCGTGATGTTTGTATTAATAATGTTAACCGCCTTAAAGAGAGCTTAACAAGCAACCTTAATAAATGAACCTTAATAAGTTAACCTTAAACTGAATGCCTATGCGAATTATCAAGTCCAAACCATTGGGGAGAATCCCCCATTACTAACAAACTTATTTTTTAATCTGAAAACAAAAATCTAATTAAGAACGAACCTCAAAATCTAACCTTATGAGACGAAATTTTACTTTTTTCCTGACATTCCTATTGGGGATGTTTGTAACAGCACTGTATGCACAAACGCATACAGTCAGTGGTACCGTGATAGATAAAGATGCCAATGAGCCTCTGATCGGCGCAAACGTATTAATTAAAGGTACAACTATCGGAACCGTGACCGACCTCGACGGAAAGTATACCCTGCAAGTCGGTGACAAAGACATACTGGTATTCTCTTATTTAAGTATGAAAACCATAGAGGAACCTGTCAACGGACGCACGGTAATTAACGTAAAAATGGCATCGGACACTGAAACCTTGGGTGAAGTCGTAGTGACGGCAATGGGTATCAAACGCCAGTCCGAAACACTGACCTATTCTGCACAAACAGTGGGAGGCAAAGACGTAAATGACATCAAGAGTGTCAACATGATCAACTCCCTGCAAGGCAAAAGCGCCGGTATGATGATTACACCGAACTCTACCGGAGCGGGTGGATCTTCCAAAATCCTGTTTCGTGGAAACAAGTCCATCAGCGGCAACAACCAACCATTAGTAGTAGTTGACGGTGTGCCGGTAATGATGAACATCACCGGCTCACAGGTTGACAGCAATTATGGCGGCCAGCGAGATGGTGGTGATGCCATGTCAACGATTAATCCGGATGACATCGCCCAGATTACTTTGCTGAAAGGCGCCTCAGCCGCCGCACTTTATGGTGCAGTAGCGGCCAATGGTGCCATCATGATTACCACCAAATCAGCTCAATCGGGTAAAGTTTCCGTAAATGTATCCAGTAACACCACTATGGAAAATCCAATGGTGCTTCCCGAATTCCAGACTAATTACGGAATGAGTGACAACGGTACTTTCAGTTGGGGTAACAAACTGGATAATAAGGCTCCGAATTATGCCAAGAAGTTCTTCCGTACCGGATTTACAACCAACAACTCTATTTCCTTAAGTGGAGGTAATGAGAATATCCAGTCCTATTTCTCTTATGCCAATGTCTATTCACAAGGTATCACTCCACAAAATGACTACCGCAGCCACAATTTGAATTCTAAAGTAGGCTTCAACGTACTGAAAGATATTCATATTGATTTCACTGCCAAATTTACCAATCAGCACATCACCAATCAGGCAGCAGCCGGTTATTTGTGGAATCCGCTGACAGGTGTTTATCTTTTCCCCAGAGGAGAAGACTGGAACGGCTATAAAGAAAACTACGAAGTATATGATGCCGCAAGAGGCTGCTATGTCCAGAACTGGACAAATGTAGAACAGCAACAATTCGGTAACCCGTACTGGATGTTGAACAGACAGACTCCCGTTACCGACCGTAACCGCTACGAATTTGGTGGAAGCATCAAATGGGACATCACTTCCGATCTGAATATTCAGGGTCGTATGCGCTATGAAAGAGGTGAAGAACACTGGATACACAATGCTTACGCATCCAGTGTGGGAAATCTTTATCCGATGGGACGCATGAAAGACAACCGCTATTTCAGTGACCAACTTTACGGAGATGTACTGGTAAGCTATAACCATACATTCAATGATTTTTCAGTTTCCGCTACTGCAGGTTCCAGCTTTACCAAGACCAAGACCTCTCATGTAGACTTATGGGGTGAAGGTTCCCAATTCTCACAGCCCGGCTCCGGAAACATCTATTATCCCAATATCTTTACTCCGAACAACTATTATGGCAATATGTCTACCGTAGGCAAAGATGACAACTGGATGACCCAAAAACGATTGAACTCGGTATTTGCCACTGCACAGCTTGGTTACCGTGAAGGTATATTCGTTGATATATCAGCGCGTAATGACTGGTCATCGGCATTAGCATTTACAGAAAGCTGTTCATTCTTCTATCCGTCTTTCGGCGGCAGCGTCCTGCTGAATAAATTTATAGATATGGGTAAGAACATCGACTTGTTCAAGTTCCGTGCAAGCTATTCTATCGTGGGTAATGACGTGCCTGTATTCATGAGTAACCTGCTTTACTCATTAGGATCACAAGGTGCCATCACTCCTCCCGACAAGGCCCCATTCAGAACATTAAAGCCTGAAAAGACTCATTCGCTGGAAATTGGTTTTGACGGTACATTCCTGCAAAACCGCCTGAACATCAACCTGACTTATTATAAGACCAACACCAAGAATCAGTTCTTCTCTGTTGCAGCTCCTTACGAATCAGGTTTGAGAAACCGCTATGTAAATGCCGGTAATGTAGAGAACAAAGGTTTTGAATTCAACATCGGATGGTATGAACAGTTCACCGATAACTTCAGCTGGAGCACCAACCTGAACTTCTCCTACAACGACAATAAAATTAAAGAATTGGTCGAGGATCTGCCTAACGGACTGACTTTAACCGATTTCGGTGGTGCAAAAATCATATTGAAAGAAGGCGGTCACTATGGTGACTTGTATGTACGCCACCTGATGCGTGACGAAAGCGGCAAACCTTTACAAAATGAAAAAGGCGAGCCTATCGTAAGCGGTGATTCTATGGACGAACTGGAATATGCAGGCAATATGAATGCCAAGGTAAATATGGGATGGACCAATACTTTCCGTTACAAAGACTTCTCGCTATCCTTCCTGATTGATGCCAAATTCGGTGGAAAAGTAATTGGCATGACCGAAGCCGCTTTAGACGGCTGGGGTGTATCAAAACGCTCAGGCGAAGCCCGTGATGCCGGCGGCATTACAGTAGACGGTGTAAAATTCGACGCCGACAAATATTATCGCACTACCGGTAACAATAACTTCAACAGCCCATATGCCGTAGAAAACTACGTTTATAATGCGACTAATGTACGTCTTCGCGAAGTAACTTTCGGTTACACATTCCGCAACCTGCTGGGGGCAGGCAAAAACCTGACAGCAGCCATCATCGGCCGCAACCTGTTCTTCTTCCATAAAGACGCACCGATGGATCCCGACGTATCGGCAGGTACAGGTAATGGCATACAAGGTGTAGACATGTTCGCACTGCCTACTTCACGCAGCTTTGGTCTTAATTTAAAACTTAACTTCTAATGCTTGAAACTATGAAACGGAACAAGATATTAACATATGCCTTTCTGATGGCAATCCCGATGACTGTGGGAAGTCTTTTCTCTTCCTGCACAGACAATTTTGAGAAATTGAACACCAGTAACATTCAGGTAAATCCGGCAGACCTTCCTTTTGCCGCACAATGTACCGAACCGATGACTTACTGTTATCCGCCTCAACAAAATATGTTCCAATTTTGGACCAACCTGACCATTGACCTTTATGGTGGATACTTTATGACTCCCAACGGTAACTTCACTAACGGAGATATGGGCGAAAACCGTGGTCACAGCGGTGGTATGTATGAAAACTATTATCTCCATATCTTCAATAACACCCGCCGCATCATCGCCCAATGCGATGCCAGCGGTGAAAAAGGTTTGTCAGGTGTCATGCGAATCGTACAGGCTTACGGAACATTGATGACTACGGATGCTTACGGACCCATACCTTACAGTTCCATCCTGTCGGGAGAAAACGAAGTATACTTTGAGTTCGACAGTCAGAAAGATCTGTATAAAGCCATGTTTGAAGACCTGAATACAGCTATTACCGACATCAGTGCCATGGGAGAAAGTGAAATAGCCAAATTAAAATCCTTCGATTGCTGGTGCAACGCCGATAAAGACTTATGGGTAAAGATTGCCAATACCCTGAAACTGCGTATGGCATTACGTTTGTCCAAACGGGAAGCTGAAGCCGGCAGTGCCGGAATGGATCTGAAAGCTATCGCTACCGAAGCTGCCAAAAACACATTAGCAACCGTTAATAAAGACATTTTGATTGACAAGAGCCTTGAAAACGAAATGTGGCTGATGTTCGCCTGGGGCGACTGTGGATTCAATGCCAATATCGTAACCTTAATGAGCGGCCTTAACGATCCGAGACAGCCTTTATATATGACAAAAAATACAGATGACATACTGAATGCCGGCTATTCAAAAGAAAAGAAAGATGATACTACCATTTATTATAAGACCGATGATAAAGATAAAAAGCCGGTTCCTAAAACAGAAGCTGTAGCCGTAGCAGCCAATAGTGAATATCTAGGCATCCGCTTTGCCAGCGGCTTACCCGCCAAACCGAACAGTTGGGGTAATTTCTCCGGTTGGATACAAGGTAACAACGGTTCATCTTACTCCATGCCGTTACCTATCATGAAAGCGGCGGAATCTTATTTCCTGCTGGCTGAAGCAAAACTGAGATGGGGTATCGGCAGCGAAAGCGTACAAAGTTTGTATGAAAACGGTATTCGGGTTTCCATGACGAATGAATTAGCATATAGAGGTTCCTATGCAAGCGTAAAAGGATATCCTGACGGAGCAGTGGATGCATACATCAATGGAACAAGTACCCAAATTGACTTTAAAGATCCTGCCAATGCCGATCTGAGCACTCCGGCTGTGAACAAATTAGGTGTAAAATGGGATGAAAGTGCAAGCAATGAAGAAAAACTGGAAAGAATCATTACTCAGAAATGGTTCGCTCTGTTCCCGTTATCTACCGAAGGTTGGGCAGAACAACGTCGCACCGGTTATCCCCGTTTCTTCCCTGCATTTGTCAATGAAAGTAACGGTGCTGTAAATACAGATGAAGGTGTACGCCGAGTGATTTATAGCAGTCAGGCTTATGATGCCAATGCGAAGGGAGTAGAAGGTGGAATCAAACTTCTTGACCAGGAAAATTCCAGCAAATTCGGTATCTCCGGCGACAAAGGCGGTACCCATCTGTGGTGGGACAACGCTGATAAAGGAAACTTCTAAATGCAATATTTTAAGGTAAAAACTGTGATTTTTGTTTTAATAGGTATTTCAGATTAAAGTTTCGGATAGGGCAAGCCGTGAGGTCTGCCCTATTTTGCTTAAAATACAGAATCTTGTTCTCACGAATTTCGTTTATATGCAATACTTGGACTTTTTTCTTGAAAATCCTTCATATCCTTCATTTATTCAGATAGTCAACGAGTTATCTATAATTATGCTTCATGGATGCTTCATAAAATCCCGAATCAGCTCTGAGCATAAGCAATCATAAACGGTGTTCTTCTGATACAGAACTTTGGCATCCCAGCTTCCCCCATGCGAAACCACGATATCCTCAGTCAGGGTATTACAATACTATCTGTAGAAATTTAAACAGACTCCAAGTACGGGGGGGCCAGAACATGAAAGCAGGAAGAAAATTCTCATTCCATTTTCTTCCTGCCCAATTTTACATCAACTACATCACTTGATGACTTTGACTACCGGTGGAGCTAATGGTACAAAATTATTTGGCACAGCCGTAACGGCACGCGCACCATGCTCCTGAATATTTTTTGCATCCCAATTCTTAAAGTCATTATAATCATAAAGCCAACTCGCACCATAAGCCAGCTTATGAATACGATAGTAAATCATTTCACGGGACGGTGCATTAAACCCTCCGATATTATAGCGCATAATGCTCGTTTCCGTAGGACGGTAGAATCCTCTGGGATAAGTATATCCACCTTCATATACACCTATTTTCTCTGCTACATAAGTGGCGTCACTGATAAACTTACTCCAATGTATCTTAGACGGGTCAGAGGTGACGTCCACATTTTTATACCAACCTAAAGAAGCCATGGATTGCAATTTCTGCTTCTCGCTTTCCGGACTCAAAGGATCATTATCATAAAAATATTCATCCGCCAGCTTGGCAAAGCCATGCCCGCCTGCTTCATGATGTAATGTACTAGCTAATGCCTCATCGGATTCCCCGACAGGGAAATAGGCTATTGATCTGCCTTCGCCATAATCTGTGGTCCAGTTCGAATAATAACTCATGTAACAAGTACCGGCATATTTAGTAGAATTCATCATCACAATAATCAATGTATTGTTCAGCTTTTCCTTTGTCATTCCCGGTATTTTCAATGCATATTCCGAACATTTGTCATCATTGCCTCCCACAAGTGTTCCTTCTCCAAAATAGCCGTTCAATGCTGTATTTACACTGCCTTCTCTGTATTCCTCATTTACAGATACCACGTTTACATAATGCACATTAAACAAATACCGGAAATCCGTATAAGGCTGTTCACTGAAAAACGCATCGCAGGCCTTTTTCATAACAGACTCATAAGTTCCGTCCTCTATCAGGCGGTCGCTATAAGCATCTCCCATTAATATGATATCAATACCATTACCTTCACTGGCAGTTTGTAAAGTCACATATTTGCCGTCCTGAGAGAAATCGGAAGAAGTATACAAGCTCTCCCCTTCGCCTAATTTATCTTTGATAATCGTTAGCAAATCTGCGTTAAGATTCTGATAGCCACTAAAAAACAGAAGATTTCCCGCTTTATCAAACAAGGCTACTGTAGGAAGATAATAAGCCCAAGAATCATATCCAAGATTCTTTCGGAAAACGTGATCCCATCCCTCCATGCCATTTGCTGTAATGGTATTCTTAGCCGTACTTTCATTTTCATCATCATTTATCCCAATAATATTAAGGCCATGATTTTTATAGCGTTTAAACAGTTCCTTCAATGTACCGGCAGGATAGTTAATTTCCGAATGCCATAGATAAACGATTGTGAGTTCTTTCTCTTGCATCACAGCACTGCTGTTGACCGTTTTTTGTGTCATCAAATCCTTCTGGGTAAAAGAAGGAACGGATAAATTCAAGGTAGAGAAAGTAAAGCGATTATTTTCTTTCTGCATTACATTAGCCCATCCGCAAGTAACCCAGCAAGGCAAAGCAGTAATTCCGGCAGGAATATCACCCGACAAATTATTATCATTAAAATATATATTTTCCAAGTTCTTCAAGTTACTCATGGAAGCAGGCAAAACTCCCCTGATATTATTCGAACTTATATACAATCTTTTAAGTGATGTCAGGTTGGCTATTTCCGGAGGTATCACACCCGTTAAATTATTTCCGCTTAAATACAACGCAGTAACCCGATTATCTTCTACTTGCACCCCACTCCATTGACTGAGAGGCTTATCTGATCCCCAATTTTCATGCTCAGTCCAATCGGTGCCTCCCAAAGCATTATACAGAGCCATCAGAACTGTACGGTCATCATTTGTCTCTTCCGCCAATAAATCGTCCGCATCGATTGCTGTAAAGCTTTTCACAACAGCTCGTGAAACTTCAACTTTTTTGTTCGTCGATTTAGTAACCGTAGTCTCGGCAAAGCTTCCGGGCATATAGCCTGTTATGGCAAAGTTCAGTCCTTGAGTAAAAGTTTGTACCGGTACGATGAAATAAAACTCGGTCGGCACCTCTTTCTTCAAGTCTACATTTGCATGCATCAATAAAGAAGTGCTTGCAGCTCCGGTATCGGTTGGAATCATCAGTACGGGAGCCTTTGAGGCTGCATCTATCGTTCCCGTGCCGGCCAATATCTCATTATTATTACCTTTCAGGACTATCCGGCTCAGCTTCCAGGTTCCAGTCAAGGAAAGTTTGACAATGCCGCATGTCTGAAGGAACTTGAAATTATTATCCGTACTTTTAGCCACCATGGGACATCGGCGGGTATAGGTATTTTCCTTATACCAAAATTCATCCTCAAGCGTAGTCGTTATTCTGCTGCCTTCAGGTGTGAACTCTGCATAAGGATAAAACGCATAAAAAACTTTCCCGCTAACTTTATCTCCGGAAAACGTAGTACCATCTCCTGTATAATAATAAGGAGTGGCTTGTCCTTGCACATCACTAAAAACTCCCAGCACATCGCCGTCATCCCACACCACGGAGGTGCCATTCTCCAAATGGGAACGTGACATCGTCAGATCGGCCATTGACGCATTCAGGCTTTGTATCGTTCTTCCCTCGGACGAGTCTACCAAAGGCTCATTAGTACAGCCTGCCAACAAAAGCGTTACCAAGCAATATATAAGTGAGTATATCTTTTTCATCATTCAATAAGCTAAATAGTTTTACCAATTTTCCTGTTCTTCTTTAAAATCTTCCGTTCCACCGGTGGTAGGTCCATCCGGTTCCTCTTCCACTTTACCTTTCTGCGTAATAATGACAGTCCTTGTCAGTCCACCACCCGAAATAGTGACAGCGGTTTGGCGTGGCTCGGAAGAAGTATTTGCATCAACGATGAATGAAAGATCGTCAGTAGATAGAGCCTTAGACGTGATTTGCTTCACCCAGTCATCTTGTACTGTCACATGGTATTCCACATTACTTTCCACACTGAATGATATCGTCTCACCTTCGGATTTTACGGAGAAATCCGTTCGAGAAACATTCAATATTGGATTATCATCCGGTTGTTCGTCCGCACGTCCCTCTTGCTTGACATTTACAGTACAAGTCTGTTCACCACCTGTCAGTTTTATAGTCGTCGCTCTTTCCTCAGTAGAAGTATTTTCCTCCACCATAAATACCAAATGCTTGTCAGTACTCTTAGCAGCATCTTGTGAAATCCAGCCATCACCTACTTCTATATCATATTCCAGATTGCTCTCCACATCAAAAGCTATCAGCCCACCACCAGCCTTCAATGAGAAGTTTTTCTCCGAAACATCCAGTACCGGTTCTTCCGGCTCATCCGAAACCTCTCCTTCTTGACTGATAGTAAATGTTTCCTTTAGGCCATTGCCACTAATAACTATTTCGCCCACCCGTTCTTCCATACTTTCATTTATATCAACCAGAAAAGAAAGCGTATGAGTGTCCAATGCACGGTTTTCAATCCGATGAATCCAAGTTTCATCGGATATCCGAACTTCAAATTCAATATTGGATTTAACCTCAATGGAGAATGAACCGCCTGTTGCATCCATTTCCTGCTCTCGCATAGTCAACGTGAGCGCATCTTTCTGCTTCTGTGTTATTGTTATGGCCCGTTTCACATTGCCTGACTGTACAGTGACAATAGCCTGGCGTTCGTCCGTAGTTTCATTGGGGAGAATAGTCAGCATAACAATCTGGTCACCGCCTTTTCCAGTACTGACTTGTGTTTTCACCCAGCCTGCATTTATTGTAAGCGTCCAGTTTGTGGCAGAGGTAAACTTCAATGTCACTTCACCTCCTGCATCGGTTATAACCGGCACTTGGTCTTCGCCGGTAGGAATGGTTATTTCCGGAGTCAGTTCAGGAGCCGGTTCAGGCGTGTCGCCACTATCTTCTCTGCTACAAGATACGTTCAACCCTAACAGAGCAAGGAAAAGAAGAGAACAGAAAAAAGTACAGTACTTTTTCATTGCGTTACTATTTTAACGGTCATTTATATATTTTCTCAAATATATGAGAAAATATTTGGTTATCAAAATACAAACAAAGCTTTTTCTGTCGAGTAACATGTCGGCTTCTTCCCAAAAGAAGAATGATTCAAGAGCAGGGGAGAGCAAAACTAAACAAGCCTTTTGATTCTAATACAATAAGCAGTCAATATTTATCAGTAATACTGTTTTCATTTATTGTCCCACCATAGTGGGATTCCCATTCCACACACGTGGGACTGCACTCCCACCTTAGTGGGACTAGCATTCCACTAGGGTGGGACAATAAATTGTATTGTAGTTTAACGCTTTAGGTTGACTACTCCTTCATCTTACTTGTAAGTATGGT
>CAVJPC010000061.1:0-2231 GCA_963651205.1 Bacteroidaceae bacterium | reverse complement strand
GGTTCCTGGTGCTGAAACTGAGCATGGTGAAACAGGATGGTACTTACCAATCACAAAAAACGGTTTAAAAATTAAAGGAGAGAGTGAAGAAGGTGTTATTATTACTTCTTCTGCAGAAAAGCCTAATGGCCAATGGTCTTCACAGAACCTGATTACCATTTTCGGGGACAATGTAACATTGGAAAACCTAACATTAGTTTGTAAGAAAGAGACTAATAAGGTTATAGAAATAATTGGCAAAAACGTCACTTTAAAGAACATAACCTGTAATTCTCCTGCCGACAAGAACTTTGCCGGTTCTATCTATTTCAATATTGACGACTTAGGCACAGCCACATTGAATAATCTGCAACTGAACAGTGGACGCATCACGTTCACCGGAACAACTACCGGAACTGTGAACATATCAGACGTTACTATTGACTATACAAACGTAAAGATTGAAGGTAATAGTATGGAGGAACTGGCTGCATACAATCCGATCGGATCAACAACAGATAAAGCTAATTTGACTATAAACACCAGTAATTTAGTCATAAAGGTAGCTGTCAATAGTGATGCTTATGCTTTCTCTGCAAATACGATTAAGAATTCTCCGGCTGATACAAAGTTTATATTAGCTGAAGGTACTTACACGTTAAATGATTTGACTATAGATAAATCATTAACCTTTGAAGGAGCTGGCAAAGATAAGACAACTATCAAAGGCCATATCGAAGTGAACCCTGCTTCAGGTCAAGCGACCCTTACCGCCAAAGGTCTTACATTAGAAGGGAACAATAATAGTTTTGGGCATGGTATTATCGGTATTACCGGTAATGGTACAGGAAAAGTGGGTCTTACCGACTGTAAGATATCAGGAGGTGCATTGAAAGGACAAACAGCCGCAGTCGGCGTCCGTATGGAATCTGCCGGAGCGGAATTAACAATGAAGAATACGGATATCGATGTTTATTATTACGGATTGGGGCTACGCGAAAAGAACCAAAAAGTAACAATAAATGGCGGCTCCATAACCGGCCGCGCTGCAATTATGACATCTGCTGGCAACTTAGGAGGATATTTAGATCCTACCGGAACATCTATTACAGCAACAGGAACTACCTTCATCGGAAAAACAATAGCTCAGGGAGAAGGCGAAAGCTATGGTACGATTGTTCTTCAGGAGAAATACAATGGTGTAAAGGGAGAGTTTACGAATTGTACGATAGAAACAGTGCCAGGCATCGATAATGGGAAAGATGCAGAAAAGCAAATGTCTGCTTTATGTGTTCGTTCTTATGGGAATACGCTTAACTTCAGCGGCAGCAAGCTGTTTGCTACCTATGCAGAAAATAATATTGCCGGCATAAACAGTAAAATACATGCTTCCGTTATTCAGCTAGGATGGCATGATGCCGACTTTAAAGGGGATGATGCATCGACTCCATCGCAAAACACAATAAAGTTAACAAACTGCGAACTGAAAACAAAAGAAGGAGAAAAGTATCTGGTAACTACTTTCCGTCGCGATATTAATCAACAGTATGATGCTTTAACCATCAACGGTACTGCTTATTCTGTTAATGCAGGAAATGTATTGAAACTGTATCAGGTAGATAAAAATGGAAAATTTGTAGATGATAATGGAAAGGAAGTCTCTCTGGCAACAGACCTGGCCTCATTAAAATCTATTATAGCCAGCGCTTCTGATGGCAGTACAATTCATTTAAGCGGCAATATAACCAACATTACAGAAGGAGATCTTCCGATTGAAATAAAAAAAGCGATTACACTGGAAGGAAATGGATATACACTGTCCGGAACATATACGTCAGGCGGAGGAACAGCTCTTAAGCATCTTTTGGATATAACATCCGATAACGTTGTAATCCGTAATCTAACCGTAGAAAAAGCTTTCCGCAGCGGTATTAATGTAACCGGAGTTACCGGCGTAATACTGGAAAACATTGTATCCCGCAACAACGCCAGTGTCGGACTGACGGTAAACGGTTCGAAAGTAACCGCTACTAATTTCACCACCAATGGTAATGGTTGGAAAGCAGGTGTAAATGTAGATAAAGGAAGTGGTATAACCAGTGAACCGGTATTTACCTTCTCTAACAGTTCGTTCGGTGAAGCAGTTGCAATCTATTCTGATTTGGCAGATGCTCCGCTTTCCTACGTTGTTGCTCCAGCCAATAGCGGATGGACGAAACATGCGAACCAGGGAGATAATAAGAAAACTATCT
>CAVJPC010000060.1:0-2547 GCA_963651205.1 Bacteroidaceae bacterium | reverse complement strand
CCGATAATATCTGCCCATTCGTTATGATGGGGTACATGCCAGTCTGCACCTGTTTTATCTTTGCAATAAGCGGAAGTTAAGTCTGTTTCCCAGGGACCTACACGTGCATTTGTAGGAGCAATCATATAGCCATAATAATACCATACCTGAGTACCATTATATAATGTGGCTTCCGTATCCTGTACTGTAACAGTATAGGTTGCTTTTAAATTTGTAGCACTTGCATTTGATATGGTTATAGTAGCAGTACCGATTCCTTTAGCTGCAACAGATACAGACGTGCTATTCACAGAAGCGGTTGCGATCCCGGGATTGGACGAAGTCGCTGTCAGACCTCCCATAGGTGTGTTGGAAGGAGTAATAGTGAGAGTTCTAGGTATAATTACGTTATTTTTAGCTCTCACCTGGCTAATCGTTCCTTGAGAAGATGGAATTATCGGTTTTACGAAATTTCCGGGTGTTATGGTAATGTCTTTATTGGGCGCACCATTTATCTTATTCGTTAACCGAATAGTAACCGGTTTCATTACGGTGCTGGCATTATTGGCAAGTTGAGCGATTATGATATTCTGGGTGCCGCTGCCGGTTGTATTAGTTGTTATGTCAAACCATTGTCCACCATTGTTCCAGTTGTTGTCCAAGACTGTTGCTGTCACTCCTTCCGGCGAAGTGACGGATATATTCGTGTTACCACTGTTCGCAGCAGTTACAGATATATTATTTGTTGCAGTTATGTCCGGGGAAGGTAAATTTAAGTCGATTGTTGTTTCGCGGCGGATATCCGTTTTGTTGGCAAACACAACACTACCAGAGGTGGCACTGCCGTCCCAAGTGACGGTATAGATTTTATCCTGATTCAGGTCGCCTTGGCTATCGGAAATGTTTACTCCTGTCTTACTTTTAACATAAGTACCTCCTAGGGAAGAGGCTTTCAGGTTGATCTTGGAACCCGATACGCGGTAGAGCTTTACAGTAGAATTGTTGAAACTGTTTTGCGTGGGCGAGCTGCTTCCACTGACAAATGCGACAGTGGGGGCAAGGAACACCGGTGAGACGGTGAAGACTGTGTTTTTACCGCCTACCTTATTTTTGAGGGTGATGGTAGCCTTTTTAGCTCCTCCCAGCTTTGCATTGTCCAGCGAGAAGGTGAGTTCGTTATTTTCATTCAGCGCTTTTGTGACGGCTACCCCTGCCACTTTGAGCCATTCCGGACCTCCGTCGAAGTCCATTCCGATTTCGATGCCCTGCATGGATTTGCAGCTGATGGCGAATTTGTTCGCGTCTGAAATCTGCATATTGATGTTTGCGGGCTTGTCATCGGTAGCAGCCTCGAAGCTGTTCTTTCCCCCGTTCTCGATTGTAGAGGTATTGAAATCCGGTTGTAGGGAGGCATCGAGCAGTTGCACGGTAATATCCGTTTTGAGGTCGTTCACTTTATTGTTGCGGAAAGTGACGATTCCTTTATCTTCGGGGACATCGGCGATATCGCGGTTGTTGAGCGTAAATGAATAGATGGTTTCCGCTCCGGTCTGTTTGTATATGGTCACATCGAGCCAGTCGGGTTTGCTATCCACTTCTGCGCCGTCGGGGCAGGTGATACGTACATGTGCATTACTTGCGGTAGTGCGGTACAGATTAACCAGGAGGTTTTCGGCGTCGAAGCTGTTGGGGTTGTTTGTACCCGGCTGCGGTGTGTTGTCCGCCTGTGGTACGGATACTGCGTCTACAAAGAGGGTTGTTTCGTCGCCGTTCATGGTGTTTGTGAATCGCAATACGGCACGCGGGTAGCGTCCCCCTGTATATCCCTCTTTGAGTGAGAAGGTATATGCGAAGTTCAACGCCGTTTTAGTGGATATGACGGGTTCCGATACATCGAGCCAGTCGTATTGCTGTGCGGCGAGTCCTCCGGCATATTTTTTCTCGACCGTCAGGCTGGAGGAGGCGGTGGTATTCAGTTCGAACTTACTTTCCGGTTTAAGCGACATGCTGACAGATCGCGTTTCGGGATCGTATTGTGTGTCGTCCTTGAAATCGTCTGGAATGGTTACGACCAGTTCTCCGTTATCGTCGTTGGGGTTGAATTCGATGATGCTTCCGTCGTCCGCCCAGTCGTCTACGGATATGTTGCAGTCGAGGTGGTAGAGGTCTGCCGCGGTGATAGCCAGTGTATAGCGATGGTTGTTTGCAATCTCTAACATGGTGGCCGTCCCGTTCTCGTTCAGCCTGGTGAAAGGCACTTGATAGGATACCTCTTTATATTCTGTTTCGTTCACTTTATACATGCCTTTAAGTATTAAGAATGCATTGTCTTTTTGTGGAGCGGGATAGGAGTAGAAAGCTCCTGTCTGCAACCCATTGTTAGCCTTTTCTCCATAAAACCGTCGCACGGGGCTAGTGAAGAGTTCGTCGGGTTTTGCTTCGGGCATATCGCCGTAAGGTCGTATGGGGAAGTAGCCGGAACCGCGTCGTGCATTGCCCATCGAGACTGTCTCGATGGTGAAGCGGGAATTTCCCGCTTCATTGTTTATATCGTATCGAGCTACCAAA
>CAVJPC010000059.1:0-2674 GCA_963651205.1 Bacteroidaceae bacterium | reverse complement strand
ACTTCTTCTATAAGGTATCTCTCATTGTTTTCTACGCAAAATGCCTTCAATTTAGGTAAGCGTCTCGGCGATGTCGTCTTTTCTTTAATTCAACTTCTTCATATCTTTGCTTTCATATTAATCAATTCCTACTTATATGACTGCACATGCTTTATACACTCAAACCCTGTCTGAGTATAAATCCCGTCTGATATCTTCTCCCTGTTTAACTCTTCGTAGTTATTGTCATGAGTGTCATGTTAATTATCATGGTATGGAACTCTGGCTTTCTCGGCACGGCATTCGCATTCGTGAACTTCGTTCTTCCCTTTCGGCTTCTTCCTCCGAAAAGCCGGTGCCCTGCTTCAGTCCTTTGGTTCCCTCATCCGCGCCTTCGGCCTGTCCGTCCTCTTCTTCGGATATGCTTTATGGTATCAATATTACTTTTCCGGATGGGGTGATTATTTCCATCAAGCAGGGAAGTTCTTTTGGTATTCAGCGTTTTATTGACCTTTACAACCGTAAAATACAGGAGGAACAGTCATGTTTGCTTTAACCGAAAATATGCGTTATTACCTGTGCCAGCATTATGTCGATATGCGTAAAGGTATGACAGGACTTTATCAGCTGGTCAAGTCCGACATGTCACTTTCTCCCGTTTCAGGAGATGTTTTTGTTTTCTTTTCCCACAAACGGGACATGGTTAAAATTTTACGTTGGGATACGGATGGTTTTATTCTTTACCAGAAGCGTCTGGAAGAAGGTACCTTCGAAGTCCCGCGTTTTAATCCTTCTACGGGTGCTTACGAGCTTTCCTGGAAGAGTTTCTTTTTGATTATGCAGGGCGTCTCCCTCCGGTCAGCCAAGTGCAGGAAACGATTCCGGCTGAAGTTGTATCAATGACAACTATCTGACAAACAATGTATTATAACGTAGATATATAATAAAAAGCTTTGTTGCCTGGTTCTTTTTTCGTATCTTTGAGGTATGAAAAAAGACCGGGTCATAGAACTTCTGGAGGAACAGAACAGACATTTCAAGGAACAGATTAAAGCTGCTGACAAGCGTGAGCAACAAAGTCAGCGTCTGATCTGTGAACTGACTTCACAGGTTCAGCAACTGACCGATGCCGTTCAATCTCTGGAAGAAGCGCTGACGCTGAAGAACGGCAAACTGAAAAAGCAGGAGAACATTAGCCGCAGTTTGAGTAAGCTTATCAGCAATGAGTCTGAAAAGCAAATACCTGATAAGCCGCAACCCGTTTCTGAGACAGCTCCGTCCCGTCCGTCCGCTTCCCCCAAAGAACGGGGGAATAACAACTCCAAACGTAAAGAGCATTTTGAACTGGAAGAAAAGATAATCGAAGTCAATCCCGATCATCCCCTTTTCAGTATGTCTCTTGCCAAATTTATGGGATACCGTGATTCTATCCGATATGTCTATATTCCGCCAAAGTTCATTAAGTACATTTATCGACAGAATATTTATAGCTTTAATGAAACGGTCTTCAGCGGTTGCGCCCCCGCCGCCCCTTTTCTGAATTCCCAATATGACGGTTCGTTCGTTGCCGGTTTATGCCAGTTGCGATATATCTATTCCATGAGTGTGGAACGTATCGTTAACTTCTTTCGGGAAAACGGGTTCGAACTCGAGAAGCCCACCGCCCATCATCTGCTGAGTAAAACGGCTGTTTTGTTCGAAAACCTCTATGAAGCACTCAGAGAAGCGGTGCTTGAAGATCCCTACCTCTGTTGTGACGAAACATATCACAAAGTACTGGTTCCGGAAAAGAACAGTAAAGGCAAAGGGGTACGAAAAGGGTATATCTGGGCAGCAGCAGCGGCGACCTTAAAGCTGGTGCTCTATTTCTATGAGGACGGATCACGCAGGCAGGAGGTGCTTTTTGATTTCCTCAAAACCTATAAAGGAACAGTACAAAGTGATGCATACGCCCCATACAGGAAACTGGAAACCGACCAATATCACAATATCACGAGGATCGCATGTCTTCAGCACGTCAAACGAAAGTTTCTTGAACAGGATAAGGAACCGGACGCCCGAAAGATAGTTGAAATGATAAACCAACTGTACCAAAAGGAACATGAACATCGGACAGGCTATCAGGGATGGACAATCAAAGACAATCTTGCACATAGAAAACAGTATGCCCCGCCAATACTCAGGAAGATAAAAAAGAAATTATTGAGCCTGCAGGCAAAGCCGGACTTATTACCGAAAAGCCAAATGGCGGAGGCCATTAATTACACACTATCCCAGTGGAAGGCCATAGAGGATATCTTTACCAAAGGCGAGTATTATCTGGACAACAACCTTGTCGAGAGGTATAATCGGTATATATCACTATCCAGAAGAAACTCGCTTTTCTTCGGAAGCCATAAGGGGGCTGAAAGAGGGGTAATACTATATTCATTGGCATGTTCGTGCAGGATGCATGGTATAAATACATTCGAATATATAGCCGATGTGATTAACAAAGCGGCGAAGTTACCACCAAATACAGACAGGAAAATATATAGAGAGTTATTGCCCGACAAATGGAAGGAAAACAGAAGTAAAATCTGAAAAGAAAAGGATTATCAGATTTTTTGAAGAAAAACACGACATCGCCGAGACGCTTACCAATTTAGCTTATCTCTCCTCCTTTTTTGCTCATCTCTCATTCCCTTTCCTTGCG
>CAVJPC010000058.1:0-4157 GCA_963651205.1 Bacteroidaceae bacterium | reverse complement strand
AGAAAGTGAAGTCTATTCTTTGTTGATACGGATCGGTGACCCGTGTATAAACGGCAAAACAAATTGTTCCACTTTCACAAAACATTTTGTTCCGAATTTGATATTATTAACACAAAACAAAATGTGCATTTTACTAAGGTGGTTTCACCTATTTACCAGTTTTGTTTATCTTTGCATCAGTTTAGCATAGGAGCAAAAGCTCCTTTTATAATAAAAGAGATTAACACTACCGCTAGCTCGTGAGAGTCGGCGGTTTTAAAAGCAAATTAAAACGACCTTAAATCTACTTTATATAGTTTACGATAACTAAAAAAGTACTATTGCTTACTAGATCACTAACTCGTGACGAGCTGGTGATCTTTATTTTAAAATATATAAATCAGCACCACCAAAGAAGTGATCATTCCCGGCAGCAACACCGTAGCTGCTACATCCAGCCAGTCAAACTTTCCTCCCCATAGTTTATCCTTGTAGTCAACAGCCATAGCAGCAATAATAGTTGCCACCAATGATATTATAGCCGATGAAGCAAAAGTATTACCCATAATCAAGCAGACAGCCATCATCGCAGCATACACCAGCAATCCACAAAGGATATGTTTTGGGCGGTTACTATCCTTCAGCCAGCCCAAATATTTATCTATTATTCTTTTCATTAATATTCTTTTAATCTGTTTCTTCCTATAACTGCAACTTCAAATGGAGAGTCTATATATCCCTGATCTTTATGGAAAGTCCGGACGGTAAACTGATGGGTGTACTTATCCGTATCCGCACCAATACTCCAGTTACCATGAACAGCTGTTACCATGACAAAATACTGTGTATGATTAAGATCATGATTAAAAGCGTAGAGCCCAGCTTGTCCGTGATATACAGGAGAGTCAATAGTACAGCCATCTCCCCAGGAACTCTCAATTGTGCCATCGGCACTAATCCTTCCTGCCCACAGGACACCGGGAGCATCCCACACTTCGCCGGATCGCTGATAAAAATGATGAGGACCTACCGAATCTATGGCAAACTTACTTCCGACATTGGCAAGCAAGCTTAGACAAACATTGCCAGCTCCATAACTCTCGATATTTATCCCTCGATAACCATTAGAGAGAGGATTCTGACGGTCAAGCCTGATCCCAATCAGAGGAACGTTATATCCTCCTCCTAATCGTAAAAATCTACCGGAACCACCTTCTCCCTCTGATCCGCTTCCGATTTCTATTCCGGAAGAAAGGTTATCGGAACTCAACTTATTCCCGTTTATCACAAGGTCTCCGATCTTCCCTCCCTGAATATCCACATCCAGTCCCATGAACTTACCCAGCAATAAGTTCAGGAGCATATTAGGCGTAAACGGACAATCACTCTGACCAAGTTTCGTCGGATCAAACAGTCCGTAGTTGGATGTATCATTGCCGTCAGCATCCTTTCCATATTGAGAGAACATATAATCACCGTAAAACACCGCGCTGGCGAGCTTGGCAAAGTTCGCCATCAGGATCTCTGTGAATATTGCCTTGTAATTCTCAAAAGGTATCCAATATGACGTAGTAGGATTATCCCGGTAATCCTCCATCGGATTTACACCGATGATGGTTGCTGTCTTTCTCATCACATAGTAGGTTGATCCTGCCTCGTAATAGACAATCGGTGTAATATCCTCAGTTGCCGTATACTCGATATCCGCGCTCCAGAATCCGGCCGGGAATGGCATCCTTCCTCTTTCGCCGGCCGGTCCGGGAAGACCATCCTCTCCCTTGGCGTAGTTGGCATGCAGCTTCGGTTCAGAGTAAGCTCCCCATTTGCCATTTTCTTTTTTTCGGAAGGACATGTACTCTCTCGGATACTCTTCGGTCACTCCCAAAGGATCATTGGTAAAAGGCACAAGATACCTGAAGTAATCCTCATTAGTGATCAGGATTCCCGAGTTGGCTGGTCTTGCCTGAATACATCTATAATAGTCTTCTCCGTTCTTATAAATGGCATCCACCACCTGCGCAGCGGAAGAGAGGAAATCACCCAGGTAATTCTCATCGGACGCGAAAGGAAGAGGAATGAAGCCTTTTACAAACGGATCAGATTCCGGAGCAAAGGCACTTTCTTCCCGGCGGAAGATATACTCCATATCAGGCGTATCCGCCAGATACTTAGAAGGATGGGACCAGGTTCCGTATACCCATTTCTCATAATCCTTGTCATAGGTAGCCTGTGCGGAAGATACCCATACCGTATCGCTGTGTACGACCTTGTATTTGACCATATCTTCTCCCTTGTTTACAGAGGCATCCTTTACATACAGAATCTCTATGTAGTGATCTCCCGGCTGTGGTACAGCCTGAGAGATCAGCTGATCATTCTCACCCGACATCCTATCGAAATAGTTTGAGGTATTTAAGGTAGTATCGGGTGTCCCAATATACGCGTAATCATACGTCTCGCTTGAGACGACCACGCGAAGCGTGATCATCTGATTAGCATTGGTCGTAGAGAAGAGTATTCGGTCCCTGTATGTACCGCTATGCGCGGTGAGCTTGGGAGAGCGTCTGTATCCGCCATTGGGATAATACTCTCCCTCATACCCACGAATAGTCAGCACGCCGAATTCCGGATATTCAGACCATCCGGCCGGGATGGAGCTTCCTGTCGGAGCATCCGGACGTGTATCCGCCTGGGTAAATATCTGTTTTAAGAAAGTACCGTCTTTTCCCGGTGTGCCAGGATCACCCGGATCACCAGGCTTACCCGGCTCGCCATTCTGTCCGTCATCAACAACAAGAACCGTCTTCTCGTCCATCTGCACACCACCGACATAGAGCCTGAAAGAGATCGCTGCCATATCGGATGTCACGATGACACGGGAGGAATAAATGAATTCAGACGATGTACCGCCCGTCTGGTAGGTCAGCACAAACTTGATGCTTCCTATTCCCGACACGGGAGTATCCTCTCCGGATTTAGCCCTGCTTTCACAGGAGACATATTCGGGCAGATGCGTCCCGTCCTCCTTCCTCTTAACCTGTGTCACGGAAGGAACGAGCCAGTAGGTGGTAGCGTCAGCTCCGGACTGCGGAGCGACGCTTACCTTAAATGAAGTAGAAGACAGTTTCTTTGCCATTATCTTATGCCGTTATCGTTGCACTAACATAGCCGGAGATACCACCACCGGCGTTCATCACATCCTGGAATGTTACGCTGATCGTTTTCTTTACGCCGGAAAGAGAGGATATAACCGACCCTGAGTTATCCGTAACAGTGAAGGTAGTCTGAGCGGTGGTATCTTCCGTACCGTCATCTTTCTCTACCTTAGCGGTATAGATCGCTGTTTCACCTTCCTTGATCTGTTCCCCTGTAATTCCGTCTACATACAGGTTCACCCGGTAGGGATCGGTATAGTCGGTAACATTAATGTATGCGCTACTGATAACCGTAGAACCGTCTTTTTGCAACAAGTCACACCGGTAGGTAGTCGTACCGTCGATATCGGATGCGTTTACCGTCAGAGACCATGCGCCTGTAGTTACCAGCGTAGCAGTTTCTCCGCTTACCTTGTACCACTTCGCCGTATATGCGGAAAGATCGGATGGGGTAATACCATCTACGAGCACATGGGCATTGAGTGTGGCTGTCGGAGACTCTGTAGTGACATCCGTATCACCATCCAGGTAAAGAGTAGTAGAACTACCTACCGTTTCGACAATCTCAACCGTTTCAGAGATTCCGTCAAAGGCTAGAGTCTGACCGCCGACCTCGGTCGTTCCCTTAAGCAGGATTGTATCGTTATCGTAATTGGATACCGGCACGATGTTCTTTACGATTTCGAAGACGATCATGTTCGGATAGTCACGGCCCCCGATGTTTATCGTTTTTGTAGACTTTTTAAACACACCGGCCAGAGCTCCGGTGGTACTCAGTCCATCCTCTCCGAAGGCAATCTGCACACCATTGTAGAACAGATCTACGGTAGTCGGGATCAGAACCACTCCGTTATCATCCCGGTTAAGATGCGCATAGACAAGAGGTTTGTTGGCCGATGTCTCCCAGTCAGGAGTACAGATACTGGTTCCTTTCTTGTATTCCTGGCGTAGCGGGCCATTGATAATACCCATTCTGGCGCGAACGTTCACTCAATTCATCAGGGCGAACAGCTGAAAACTTCC
>CAVJPC010000057.1:0-3440 GCA_963651205.1 Bacteroidaceae bacterium | reverse complement strand
AACTTCTCTTCTTTCAAAGTCTGTAAAGCACCCGTCAGACTCTCTTTACGCTGTACTCCGTAACCTACGATTACTACTTCTTCCAAAGCTTGAGAATCTTCTTTCAGGTCGATCTTGATATTTGCCTGTCCGGTATAAGGAATCTCTTGCGTGATGTAACCGACGAAAGATACCTGGATGATGTCTCCGCGTTTTAGGCCTTCTAAAACAACCTTACCGTCAGTGTCGGATACATTGCCTGTTGTTGTCCCCTTCACGATCACAGATGCTCCGGTTACAGGGCCTAGGGCATCTTCCACAACACATGTTACTCTTCTCGTTTGTTGGGAAATACTGGTATTAGGCTCTGCCGGTGTAGTCCCGGCAAATGTTGTTCCTGGGGAAGCTAATGTTCCCACCAGTAGAATAAAGCTAACTAAGTTTAATTTTTTTCGCATGGAAATTTAGATTAAAAATAATATTTGATGTTTAAATATTCCCATCCCATGAACCAAAACGGTGTTTACCATTTAGATTTGGCGTTTAGGATTTATGTAAACCACAGTTCTTACGGAACTATGGCGAAACTCTTCCTTTAGATGGAATTTATCTTGCTAGAGCCAATGAATATTGAGTTGAGGGGAGAAATAGTAGGGCTTTTTCAGAGTTATAAATAAGAATGTGTTAAAAAACATTCCTCTTTATGTGTGTATTTTTTAATAATGAAACATGATTAAATAAATATTTCATATATTTGCCACAAATAAACCATAGTTCCGTAAGAACTTACTCCTGGATTATTATTTATTCACTAAAATATCAAACAGTTTTTTTGCCTTTGGTGAAGAAGGAAAGCAGAGACTTGGTATAAGTATGGATGTGTCAGATGTTGAAGTCTGATTTTATAACTTTTTCTCGATAGAATTCAGGATTTCTGTTTCATCTTCCGGATGGAACCATTCAATCTCTTCGTCCCGTTTGAACCAGGTCATTTGTTTGCGGGCGTAAACGCGGGAGTTGCGTCTGATTTTTTCTACGGCAAAGTCCAATGGCCATTCTCCGTCGAAATAGTTGAACAGTTCTTTGTAGCCGACTGTGTTGAGTGAGTTAAGGTGGCGGTAAGGATATACTTTGCGGGCTTCTTCCAGTAATCCGTCGGCCATCATCTGGTCGACACGGCGGTTGATACGGTCGCATAACTCGTCACGATCGCGGGTCAATCCTATTTTGATGATTTTGAAGGGACGCTCTTTCTTTATATTGGTACGGAAAGAAGAATAAGGCTTTCCGGTCATGCGGCAGATTTCGACGGCATGGATTACCCGCTTGTAGTTCATGCGGTCTACTTCGTCGTAATGTATCGGATCTACTTCTTTCAGCTCGGCAAGGATCGGCTCCAGGCCTTCGCGTTCGAACTGGGCGTAAATGGCTTCACGTATTTCGGGGGTAACGGTCGGAATGTCGTCGATCCCTTTGCATACGGCATCGATATACATCATGGAACCACCGGTCATGACAACCGTAGGGGTCGTCTGGTGAAGTGTGTTAAGCAGGGAGATAACGTCTTCTTCAAAGTTGCTGGCACTGTAATAGTCTGTCAGGTCGAGCATGCCGACCATATAGTGTTTTACTCTTGCCATTTGCTCCGGGGTGGGGGCAGCTGTACCGATAGGCAGGTCTTTATATAGCTGACGGGAGTCGGAGGAAATGATAGGCGAACCGAAATGCTCTGCTATACGCAGGCTCAGTTCCGTCTTTCCGACTCCTGTCGGCCCTAGTAATATGACAAGGGAATTCATTTAAAAACGCTCGTCGTCGTACGGATTTTCCATCGGCCCGTCGCCTAAGCCTTCGAAACCGCCTTTATCCAGTTCGTCGATGTCGTATTCAGAATCACCGTAGAAATCTTCGCCGATATCAGTCGTCGCACTTTTAGCGTCAAACTCGTCAAAGTCGACAGTCTGAGTGGGAGGTAGACCGATCGATTTGCTGACAATTGCCTGGTCGAGGTCTTTACCCGGCTCGATTTCACGAAGTTCCATGAAGAAAGCGCGTTCGGTCATATAGTCGAAAACGAACATAAGTTTCTGGTGTTCGTCCTCAAGGAGTTCTTCCAGACGGGTATCACCCATTATATAATTGTCCACTTCTGAAGTGGTGTCCATTTCAACCAATGTAATTTCCGTATTCTTGCTCCAGTCGTCGTCACAAATAAAGAAAGAGCACATTTGATCTTTCGTGTAACCAACCGAATCCAGGATGGCGTCGTGGAGATCGAGGAAGGTAGCTTCCGCGTCAATCTTGATCTCGCGTTTGAAGTCATCTACTTCGTCTGATAGAATGAGGAATCTAAATACCATAGTCTTTTTAGTTTTTTGTTGGTTCAAAAGTAGTAAAAAATATCAAAACCAACATATAACGATATAAAAAAAGAAGTTTGCAAATTGAGTAATGTAAAACAAAAGGGCTGTTAACCCCGCAAGGAGTTGACAGCCCTCTGAAATCGTTTGTTTTTCCTATCGTTTACTCGTCGATGGAACCTCTTACGATACCGCGTTCAGAAGTCTTGATAAAGTTGAGTATCAGATCTCTTTCTACGCTGGGTTCGTATTCTGTTTCGATCGCTTTCAATGCTTCCGTGTTGTTCAGTCCGCGGGTATACAATGTACGATAGATATCCTGAATCAAGAATACCTGCTCGTTGGTAAATCCGCGGCGACGTAATCCTACGATATTGATACCGCAGTAAACGATCGGGTCGCGGCCGATCAGGGTATAAGGCGGAATGTCTTTTCCGATGCGGGAACCGCCCTGAACCATCACATGCTTGGATATGCGGGTAAACTGGTGAACCAGGCTGCCGCCGCTGACAATAGCAAAATCGTCAATCTCCACTTCTCCGGCTATCTGGGAAGCATTCCCGATGATGATATGATCTTTCAGTACGCAGTCGTGTGCGATATGAGAGTATGCCATGATCAGGCAGTCGTTTCCGACTACGGTTTTACCCTTCGACGCTGTTCCACGGTTGATCGTAACGCACTCGCGGATAGTGGTATTGTTACCTACTTCTGCGGTTGTTTGCTCTCCGTTGAACTTCAGGTCTTGTGGAATACCGGCAATTACAGCTCCCGGGAAGATGGAACAACCGTTTCCTATTCTGGCCCCGTCGAGAATGACTGCGTGTGAATAAATGTGACAATTGTCGCCTATTACTACATCCTTTTCAATCACAGCAAAAGGATCTATCGTTACATTCTGACCGATCTTTGCTTCGGGATGTACGACTGCTAAAGGGGATTGATTCATTGCCTTCTTCTTTCTATTATTATTTATTTTTGATAATCTGAGCCATAAATTCAGCTTCGCAAACCAACTTGTCGCCCACGAAGATGTAACCCTTCATTGTGGAGATACCTCGGCGGATAGGAGCCAGCAGTTCCAGACGCAGGATCAATGTA
>CAVJPC010000056.1:0-15303 GCA_963651205.1 Bacteroidaceae bacterium | reverse complement strand
GTATAGTAATGAATAAAAAAGAAGGTGCATCGTGCATTACGACACACCTCCATATTTTTTTATGTTCCGTAAACCTGTTATCTTTGCCCCGTAAACTTAAAACCATTCCGATGAGAATCTAAAACATTCATTTCCTTACAACTATTCATTTTCAGGTTGGGACGACAGGCGAAGTAATTTCGTTTGTTGCGTAATAGTTGTCTTCTTATTCCAGCTACAACCATTTCAGTATTAACATTTTAAATTTTTAGAAACAGTATGTGTATACATGTACAGTCCATCACTTACATGCATCCGGATAAAGACGTACTTTTCAGCAACGTCAGTTTCACTATCAGTAAAGGCGAGAAGATCGCCCTCATCGGAAACAACGGTTCAGGAAAGTCTACCCTGATGCAATTGATAACAAAAGAGTTATCCCCTTCCGAAGGACAGATTATCTGTCCGGAAATACCTTATTATATCCCACAACATTTCGGCCAGTTCAATCATTTAACCATAGCCGGAGCGTTGCGGATTGAAGGAAAGTTACGCGCACTCCATGCCATTTTGCAAGGAGATGCTTCAGTGGAGCATTTTACGGCTTTGACAGATGATTGGGAGATAGAGGAAAAGGCGATGGCTGCTCTGGATGAATGGGGATTGCCGGATGTACCTCTCTCCTATCCGATGCATTTATTGAGCGGTGGCGAGAAGACAAAAGTCTTTCTAGCGGGAATAACCTTGCATTCTCCTGCTTTTATCCTGATGGATGAACCTACCAATCATCTGGATGACAAGAGTCGTGCCCGGCTTTATCGTTTTATCAGCACTAACCCTGCAGGTGTACTGGTTGTCAGCCATGACCGTACATTGCTTAATTTGCTTTCTTCCACTTACGAACTCACAGAAAAAGGTGTTATTTATTATGCCGGTAACTATGATTTCTATAAGGAGCAGAAGGACCTGGCTGTAGAAGCCTTGCAAGCCCGTCTGGAAGAGAGTGAAAAGCAATTGCAGAAAGCGCGGAAACAGGCACGCGAGGTCATGGAACGCCAACAAAAACACGACGTCCGGGGCAAGCAGCTGAATATAAAGAAGGGAGTCGGGAAAATGGCGATGAATACCTTTAAAGATCAGGCTGAAAAAAGCACTGTCCGTTTAGGCAATGTGCATGCTGATAAGATTCAGTCCTTAGCCGAAGGAGCCACTGAACTGCGTAAGGCATTGCCAGATATCAAAGCGATGAAGGTTGATTTCAATTCATCTTCATTGCATGTCGGTAAGATACTGATGGAGGCTTCTCACCTGAATTACGCGTATGGAGAAACTCCGTTGTGGACCTCTCCCCTTGAGTTTACCATCAAGAGCGGTGACCGCATTCATTTGAAAGGGGGGAATGGCAGTGGAAAAACAACCTTATTGAAGTTGATTACCGGTAGCCTCTCTCCCACTCAAGGTTCTTTGATAAAAGCAGAAAATCTCACCTATGTTTATCTTGACCAGGAATATTCCATTATCCGCAATGACTTGTCAGTATTGGAGCAGCTTGCCGGATTCAACAACAAATTGTATGATAATGAGTTGAAAACAATTCTTAATCGTTTTCTATTCCCCGTTTCTACCTGGGATAAGAAATGCAGTTGCCTGAGTGGAGGTGAGAAGATGAAACTTTCTCTTTGCTGCCTCATGGTCAGTGCACAGACTCCCGATGTTTTCATTCTGGATGAGCCGACCAATAATATTGATATTCTGAATATGGAGATATTGACCGGGACATTGAAGGACTATAAAGGCACTTTATTGGTGGTGAGCCATGACAGCTATTTCGTGCAGCAGATAAAGGCAGACCAGTGGATTGAGTTATAAATGAATGAGTTTTTTGGGTGAAAGCGAAAGAATAGGTATTGTTCATTTCCGGATGAAAAGTGTTTTCTCTATCTTTGCAAGTACTTGATGGCTGAATGAATGTATTAATTGGAATGATTGGTTATGTCAATAGAAATAAAATATTTTGAGAACCGGAAGGATTGGCGGAAGTGGTTGGCTGAAAACTTTGAGACTGCCAACGATATTTGGTTTGTATTTCCCTGTAAATCTTCGGGCAAAAAATGTATTATATACAATGACGCTGTTGAAGAAGCCCTTTGTTTTGGGTGGATTGACAGTACAATAAAGTCGCTTGACAAAGAACATAAAATTCAGCATTTCACGCCTAGAAACCCTAAGAGCACATACTCGCAAGCCAACAAAGAAAGACTTCAATGGTTACTGGAACATAAGATGATACACCCTAAATTTGAGGATAAAATACGAAATGTTTTATCTGCCCCTTTCGTTTTTCCCGATGATATAATCGACAGATTGAAAGAAGATCAAACAATATGGGACAATTATCAGCATTTTTCAGACTCCTATAAACGTATCCGGATAGCATACATTGAAGCAGCGAGGAAACGACCGGAAGAATTTGAAAAGCGACTGAACAACTTTATCAATAAAACGAAGGACAATAAAAAAATAACAGGCTTCGGTGGAATTGAGAAATACTATTAATCCAACAAAAATACCGGCATCTGACCTGCGTCCTGCCTGCTGATTAAAATCGGTCATTAAGCTTTTGGCAATGCTAGAGGATGATGACCAATAGCTATTTTATATTTTACAGAGGAGCGATAAATTCTGAATTTGGTCTAAATCTGCGTGAAATGAGATACTTGTTTCATCTAAATCATATCAATGAAGTAAAATATAGTCGGAAATATTTGCCCGTATCTATAAAAACACTACTTTTGTAGACCGTTTGGTCTAAAAAGTAAAATGAATGAGTGAAACAAAGAACTTCATATTAAGGTCTGCTTTGCGGCTTTTCCTCCAGAAAGGTTATAAAGAGGTGACAATGAAAGATATATTGGAAACTACCGGACTTGCGAAAGGTACTTTCTATTATCATTTCGAGAGCAAAGATAAAATTTATGAGGAAGCGGCTATGTTTTTCTTTACCAATTATATGGTAGTGAATTGCAGTCGCCTTTCGTATGATTCGTTGGAGGCATTCTATCAATCCTATTTGAGGCAGAAGGAAAAGGCTGCCATACAAATGAGTGAATTGGGGGATGTCATCAATCTGCACATTTATATGGGGCAGGTATATATGCGGATGAAATCATTGGAAGAGTTGATGGAACGTCAGAAGGAAAAGGAATGTGAGGCTTGGCTTGCCATCATAAAGAAGGCTAAGGAAACCGGGGAAATAAGAACCGGACTTCCGGATGATAGAATTGCCGGTCTGTTTGTCCATTCCATGATGGGTTGCCGTAGTAATCAGATGAGGAACGGTCATAATAACATGGAAGCTGTTGATGAAATCGGAAAAGATTGGGAAAGTATCTATCAGCTCATAAAAAGTAAATAAGAACAAATAAATCCAATATTGCGCAATAGCCCACGTCAGTGGGCAGGGATTGTTATGTCTTGAAATAGACCAAGCGGTCTATAGTGGTTTAATCATTAAAGAAGGAAATTATGAAAAAGAAAGGGTCTAAAATGATGCGGTTAGGGATGATAATAGGGTTACTTTGCTTGGGTATTGGTCGCCTTTCGGCACAAACTTTGAGTGGAAAAGTGGTGGATAGTGAGTCGTTGCCTGTGGGGTATGCCACTGTGGTCGTATTGTCGGATTCGGTTCTTGTACAAGGCGGAATCTCGGATGAAGACGGATTGTTCCACATTTCCGGTTTGGAAGGTGGAAGTGGAAAGCAGTATCTGTTGAAGGTGTCTTGTATCGGTTATGGGACAGTCTGCCGGCAATGTTCGGCCGGAGAAATAGGTACGGTGGTTTTACCCTCGGACAATGTGATGTTGGACGATGTACTGGTAACGGGGCATCTGCCTCAGCATAAACTTCAGAATGGCGGCCTGGTGACAAAGGTCGGGAATAGTGTTTTAAGTAAGGTGGGTACGGCACAGAACATATTGGCGCATATTCCCGGTGTATTGAAGAAGCAAGACGGTTCTTTTGAAGTATTGGGTAAGGGAGCACCTTTGATTTATATCGATGGACGGCAAGTGCGCGATTTGTCCGAATTGAATCGTTTGGGTTCGGATGCGGTGAAACAAGTAGAGTTGTTGACCAATCCCGGTGCTCGCTATGATGCCTCAGTAGGTGCGGTTCTGAAAATCAGTACGGATGGAAAGAAAGAGAATGGTTGGGGCGTGGATGCCCGGTCGGGGATAAGTTATTTCTACAAAACGGGGCTGGAAGAGCAGGTTAATGTAAATTACCGTCACCGGAGTTTGGATGTATTCGGAACTTTCCGGTATGAACTGTCCCATCATAAGGAAACGGGCTCATCCTATCAGACGACTTATCTGGATACTTTGTGGCAGCAATCCACCCGTTCACTGGACTTGGGAAAGACAAATTCGTATTTCGGAAAAATCGGCTTCAACTATGAAATAAACAAAAATCACTCTTTGGGCGCTACTTATGAAATAATAGCTATGCCCCATATAAGAATGACCAATGATAATTTCTCGGATGTATATGCAGACCAAACGCTTTATGACCAATGGCACACCTTTTCCGATTCAAAGGAATCGGCAGGACCTACCAGTCATGTAAATGCCTATTATAATGGAAATGCGGGTTGTTTGAATATCGATTTGAATGCTGACATGATGATGGGAAATAATAAAGAAGATGAAGAAGTAAACGAGAAAAGTTTGAAGGATAAGGATACTTGGCTCGGCTTGATAAGCCGGAGTAAAAACCGGCTGTATGCAGGCAGGTTGGTGTTGGCTTATCCATTGGCAGGCGGTATGCTGTCGGGAGGTTCCGAATATACTTACGCACATAAGACGGATAATTTTATGGATAACGGTTTGGTGCTTGAATCTACGGATGATAAGATAAAGGAGCAGAATCTGGCTTTCTTTCTGGATTACCGGCATACCTTTGGAAAGGTGGATGGAACGGTAGGATTGCGCTATGAGCATGTGGATTATGATTTTTATGAGGAATCAATCTTACGGCCGGAAGCAAGTAAAATCTATAATAACTTCTTTCCTTCTCTCTCCCTCTCCGTTCCTACAGGTAGTGTACAATGGAACTTGAGCTACAACGTCAAGACCCGGCGTCCGGCTTATGAAATGCTGAAAAACTCGGTGCACTATGGTAATCGGTTTACCTATTTAAGTGGAAATCCTCAGTTGCAGCCTACTTATATTCATACGGTAGAATTGCGGGGAAGCTACAAAGCCCTTCAGGCAGCCGTGGAATATAACTATTATAAAGATGATATTATGTTTTTGTCCACTCAATATGAAGCGGACCCCAAAATCTCTGTAATCAGTTTCTGCAATGCCGATAGAAGAAACGGAGTTACTGCGTCTCTGGTTTGTGCTCCGCATTATGGAATATGGAAACCGCAATGGATGGCAGTAGCGCAAACGCAATGGTTCGATGTGGAATATAGAGAAGAAAATAAAAAAATGGATGGAACGATTTTTCACTTGAGTTGGAACAATGCTTTTGAGTTGCCGTGCGGGTATCTTCTCCGCATAGATGGTAATTATAACAGTCAGGGAAAAATGCAGAATAATAAGATAGGAGCCAGTAGCAGTATGGATGTAAGTCTCTTCAAGTCCTTTTGCAAAGGAAGGCTGGATATCTTGCTGGAAGGCAATGACTTGTTTCATACTCAAAGGGATAAGTGTTTGCAATATAACCCGTGGACGGATTTGCAAAGAACGACAAAAGACAATACCAGAGGGGTGAAGCTGACTGCCCATTATCATTTTAATATGAAGAAAAGCAAGTATAAAGGTACGGGTGCGGGACAATCGGAAATGCGGCGTTTCTAGGTGCAACAGAGAGGTGTTTGAGATTACCCTATAGTAAATGAGTAACTACTATAGGGTAATCAAGTAACTACTACGTAGTAATTGCCTAATTACCCTAGGGTAGTTTTTTTCTATCAGAGTCTGTTCAGCACATCATCAGCTGCACTCTGTCCTTTATACTTCTTGGAGTAGTTGTTGAAACGGTAAACTACGCTCAGAGATACACAACGTTGGTCCTGGTCTTCATTCTGCCAAAAATAGATATTATTGATTCGCCCGTCGTAGAGGCTCATACGTCGGTTGAGCAGGTGCGACCCTTTCAGTTTTACCTGTAAGCGTTCATCCAGGAACATTTTGCTGAGGCTGAGGTCGAGGTTGTGCTCTTCCCGGAAGTTGAACCACTGGATGCTGCCGGGACTTTGGTAACTGTATTCTATGTTGGCAAGCCAATTCTTTGGCAAGTGGATGTTGTTCTCCAAAGTCACTATCCATACAGGGCGGTCTACGGCTATCTGTTCGTTCAGACTTTTCACTTTCAAGATATTCTTCTGGAACATTCCGGTGAGCGAGGGTTCGTACCAGCCGAAACGGTGACGCAGGTTCACCACTGCCATCCATCGTTGCTGCTTGTCGTAATTCTTCCAAGTGTAATTGGTGACGTTGGGATATTGGGGGTCAGTGGTATAGTCCACACCGATATAATCCTTTTTGTATCGGTAGCTTAGCGACAGATATAGGAAATCATAGCTTAATGAATATTGTACCTGATGGGCGATTTCGGGTTGCAAGTTAGGATTTCCTTCCTGACGCATATATGCGTTGCCATAATAAGAGTTGTTGTTCAGTTGTCCGAAGTCGGGACGGATGGTGCTGATGCGGTAGTTGAGTGATTGGGAAACTTGATTCATTTTGTAAGACAGACCGAAACTGGGGAAGAAATTATTATAGGTGCGGTGGATATTGTTCTCCGCATCATATAGGTTCCGATAGTCCGAGGTTACATTTTCGTAGCGTATCCCTGCATTGAGCGAGAAGTTCCGGTGTGAATAGCTGTATGAAAGGTAACCGGCACGTTTCTCTTCGTCTGTTTCCGAACGGGCATCCTTCCCTTTTCCACCTTCGTAAGTCAGGAAGTTGTCGCCGGTTACTTTGCTCCATTCTCCGCCAACGACCAGTGAGTGGTCATTGTTGAAGGTGTAGCTCAGTTTCGGGCTGATGGCATAGACATGATAATCTGCCTTGTTCTGGTTGGTGACTTCAGATATGCCTGAACGCTCCGAGTCTTCGATGACCGTCTGCACACGTCCGTTGTGGGTGCGGGCATAGTCGGCATAGACGTCTAACTTCGTTTTTTCATTTAATTTTCCCGTGTAGTAGGCGTTCAGGTGATGATAATAGTCATTGTCGTTTTTCAGGAGCGAGTTCCCTTTGATATAATCGTAGGGTTTGTCGTCTGCAAGGATGCGGGTGTAAGAGGGAGCATCGTTGTAGTGGGTGGTCAGATCGCCGTCATACTGGATACCGATGCTGTGCCGTTCATTGAAGCTATAGTCTGCTCCGGCAGAATAATTATACGAGGTATAAATCATGGCTTTACACTGTTGGTCGAGGTCTTGTGTCCAGATGGTGTCGGGGGTAGTGATGATGGTCTTCATTAACTGGTGGCTCTTGCGGCGGAAATCTCCGTAAGTAAATGTGCCGAACAGGTTTAGCCTTCCTGTCTGGTAGTTAAGTTTTACACTTTCTTCATTGCTCAAACGATGATTTTGGCTCAGTTCCCCTTCCAGTTGCACCGACCAGCCGTCTGTACGTCGTGTAGTGGTGATAAGGAGGACTGCACCTACCGAGGCATCGTATTCTGCTCCCGGATTGGTAATGAGTTCCACATTCTTTATGTTCTTCACTTCCAGTCGTTTCACTTCGTCGATGGACTGTGTCTTTTTTCCGTTGATATAAATCAGGGGTACGCCTCCGGTGAATGAGGTGAGTTGTTCGTCTTGTATCGTCATGCCTGGTATTTTGCGGAGCACGTCCATTACTTTGGTTTCCTTGTTCAGTACAGAATTGGCGACATTGGCAATAACATTTCCTCCTTTCATCTTGAAGGCGGGGGCTGAGGCAGTAACTACCACTTCATTCATGGCTACAGATGCATCTTTCAGAATGACGGGCTCGGGAAGAACCATATCCGAGGTGAGGGTAACAGGTTTTGTATAGGTTTCATATCCCAGGAAAGAGACACAGAGTTCATAGTCTCCGGAAGGGATATTAGGTATAAAGTAGCTGCCTTTTGCATCGGTGATACTACCTGTGATCACCTTCTCCCCTTTTTTCAGCATGATAGTAGTGCTTTCCATCGGTGCACCTTGTTCATCCTGCACTTGTCCTTTTAGGCTGTTTACGCTTTTTACAGATGAGGAAACGATTACCACGTATTGATTTCCTTTCAGGGTATAGTTCAATGGTTTGTTTTGCAGCACATCACTGATTGCCTGGGTAATCGTTTCGTTTTTAATAGAAGCGGTCACTGCATATTTCTGTACATCGTCATAAGTAAAGAGGATGCGGTAGCCCGAAGCTTGCTCCAGTTTCTTGAGTGCGGAAGGCAATGATTCGTTTCGGAAATCAAGGGTGATTTTTTTGTCGGTTTGTGCGGAAGCCGTCAGTTGCAGGTTGAATAAAATCAGCAAAAAATAAATAAGTCTTGTTTTCATAATAGGCGTTTTATTTTGTTTCTTTGCTTATAGTACGGACCGCCTGCGGAATCG
Organism: Bacteroidaceae bacterium; assembly: GCA_963651205.1. Classification (GTDB taxonomy): domain Bacteria; phylum Bacteroidota; class Bacteroidia; order Bacteroidales; family Bacteroidaceae; genus Phocaeicola. Next base: position 6,712 of record CAVJPC010000056.1, on the reverse strand, counting down.
GGTACTGCGAAAATAGATTTTTTTTTATTAAATGGTTGCATTTGTTTCGAATAAATGGTTAAGATTCTGGGGATAGCCCCAAAACTGTTAGCTAAAGTTTTGTTTCACAGGCTGACGATTACTTTATCATTGTCAAGTTTGGCTTTGACTTTCTGCATACTGTTCAGCAAATCGAGAACTTGAGAGAGCGGCTCGCTCCTGTCCGATTGGAAATGCATCCGGTAATGCATGGCTTCTTGGCTGGTAAAAATAATATTGATGTTATACCAGCGTCCCAGTTCGCGCATGATTTCCACCAATTCGGTATTATCGAAATAGAACTGCCCTTCGGCCCAGGCATTATAATCTTTAGCTTCTACTTCATTTACGGAAAAAGTTCCTTCTTTTTGCAGGGTGGCGTTTTGACCGGGTGTTAGAAGTAACTCCTTTTTGTGATGGGCGTTACTGACTTTTACACTGCCTTCCAATAAAGTGACATGGGCATCGTCAGGTGAGTAGGCCCGTACGTTGAAGGAGGTACCCAATACTTGTGTTTCCAGTAAATCTGTTTCTACAATGAAAGGATGGGTGGCATCTTTGGCTACTTCAAAATAGCCTTCTCCTGCCAGGTGAACCACTCTCCTCTCACGTCCTTCAAAAGTTTCGGGGTACTCCAATTGGCTTTCTGCATTCAGCCAAACTCGAGTGCCGTCTGCCAGTGTTATTTTTTTATTCATACCACGGGGTACGGTCAGAAGATTTGTTCCTTCGTGGGTGTTGATACTGATTTGTTGGGCCACAGTATTGGCCTCAAAAACAGTATATGTGGAATGTGCAGGAGTATAAAAGCATACTAATAAAACAATGGAAGCTGCAATTAAAGTAATGCTCAACCCCATAAGACATGTGCGATTTGCTGTATGGGCGGAAGGTTTTGAAGTGCTGTCGGGCGAATTCAATTCGCCCATACTATGGTGGCTGTTTATCTGTGAGGAGAATTTAGCCCACTCCTTTAATACATCGGGAACAGGTGCATTCTGACGTGCCAATGCCTCTTTGCTGTCCAATAACTCACGGCAAGTTTGCAGGCATTTTTCATCATCCAATAACTCATGCAGTTCTTCGTCTGTAAAGTTCTCGGGATTTTTCATCGCTTCTAATGCCCGGTTTATTTTCTCCTCAAAACATTTATCTTCATTCATGGCCTTACCTCTTTATTATATATACGTTTCAGCTTCCTTTCCGGGTACTTCCCTGCTCTTCTTTTTTATACCAAACTCTTCACGTATCAACTTGAGTGCTTTCATAATGTGCTTTTTTACTCCATTTGTGCTTATGCCGAATTCATCAGCTACTTCCTGATACTTTTTGTTTTCATAATAGCATTCTTTCAGGATTGTTTTGGTAGGATCGGTCAATTCTTCTATCACTTTCTCTATACGGGTTATTCTTTCTTCCCTTTCACTAAAGCCATTGTCTGCCTCCTCTTGTGTCACAGCCTTGTAGAAGTCAGCGTATTGTTCTTTTACCAGTGAATGGCGCAGGTAGTCGATACATTTATTACGTACATTGGCATAAAGATAAGCAGTGATAGTTTCCTGTTGCAGAGATTCATACTGCTTCCAGGTTTTTTCAAACACATCATTAACAATATCTTTGCAGGTTTCCGCATCACTGATAAACTGGAATGCATAATAATACAATCGGGCATACTTATCCTTGTAGAGCTGTTCAAATCCGTATTTATTATTTGTGCATTCCGACATGATGGAGCAAATTACGCAAAAATATTTCAAAAAGACAAGTAAATCGATTCCATCGTTGGTTTGTGTGTATTAGTATGATATAAATGGAATAGTAAAAAAAATAAAAAAAAGTATGGAGCGGAACATAAATGAAAGTGTGTCAAAAGCTTCAACGCTCTGTTTGTTAGACGTGGATAGTTGAAATTACTTTTGACACACGTTGAAATTTTATACAAGTGCTATGATTTTATTGTAGTGTCAGAGTTTTTACCTGCAATTCCGCATCTTTGGAATTTCCTCCTACCATTACATCAAACTTTCCGGCTATGTTCCGCATTGTATTGGTCTGGGCATCCCACCACTCCAACTGTTTGGGAGTTAATTCCAGTTCTACATCTACTGTTTTCCCCGCAGGGATTTGTACACGTTTGAAGGCGCGCAATGTTTTAGCCGGACCTTCTGCATCCCCTTGTTTTCTTAAATATACTTGCACTACTTCCTCTCCGTCACGGGTTCCTGTGTTGGTTATGGGAACAACTATTCGGGCAGTCTCCCCTATTGTAAGTGTCGGATCAAGTTTTAGACCACCATACTGAAAGGTAGTATAGCTCAAACCGTAACCGAATGGGAAAAGAGGATCACCTTTAAAATAACGGTAAGTACGTCCTGTCATATTATAATCTTCAAAGTCAGGTAATTGTGCCGTATTACGGTAAAAAGTTACCGGCAGACGCCCCGCAGGATTGTAATCGCCGAACAAAACCTCGGCAGCAGCTTTACCACCGGATTGTCCCGGATACCATGCCTGTAAAATGGCCTGGCAACATTGTGTTTCGGGCACCAGGGCAATCGGCGATCCGGAGAAGTTGACGAATACCACTTTCTTTCCGGCATCACAAAGGGCTTTTATCAGTTCACGCTGAACGGCCGGAAGTTCAATGTCAGTACGGTCCCCTCCCCGGAATCCCGGTAAATTGACCCCCATCTCCTCTCCTTCCAGACTTGGAGATATACCGCCGGCAAATACTACGATATCGGCATCTTTCACTTTTGCCACAGCGTTCTTTATATTCACTTCCTCTTTAAAGCCAAGATCGAAATTCAGCTGCGCATCTCCACTGAAGTATTGGAACCGGATTTCTATATCATAGGGTTTGCCGGCCTCTGCATGCATGGAGTAAACTTGTCCCCTGCCTCCATGTTTGTTGGTGAACTTCTTCACTTCCTCACCATTTACCAGCAGTTGTGTGGCACCACAGCTATAGAAGTTGAAAATAACCTCTCCTGTTTCTTTCGGGGTGAAAACACTTTGATAGATGGCCGAGAAGTCGGTCAGGTTCACACCGGGGGCAAATACAGTGGCTCCGGATGTACAAAGGCGGAACGGTGTGGTGAGCTGAGCGGTGGCTGATGCATTTCCTTCATATTCTTTATTGTTCCAGTAACGGGCGGAGAATCCGGGACCTTCCTTAGAGGTACACTGGTTGAAAACACTTCTGATTAATGAGCGTTCTACCCAACTGCAACCTTGTTCATAAATCAGTTTGTCATCCCCTCCCATGCCCGAACGGATACCGTCCAATAAGGTGATAGTATGTTTGGGCGTACCGTTATAATTACCCCATTGCATCACAGAGTCATTGGCGTTGGGGCCCATTACGGCAATGGTTTGTCCACCACGTTTCAGCGGCAGGATGTTATTTTTATTCAGTAGTAAAGTCATTGACTTGCGGGCTATATCCAGCGACAGAGAGTCATGTGCTGCCGAGCAGACTACCGAATATGGGATTTTAGTCCATTCCACCTTGTCGGGATCATCCATTTCTCCCAATTCAAAGCGTGCCTTTAATAATCGTTTTACAGATACATCAATGTCTTTTTCACTGATTAATCCTTTTTTAGCGCTTTCTACCAGTGCTTTATAACTGGAACCGCATTCCAGGTCTGTACCGCTCAATACGGCAGCGGCAGAAGCCGATTCAGCATCCGGATGTGTCTTATGTCCTTTTTCCCGATAGAAATCATCAATGGCTCCGCAGTCTGACAGTACAATGCCTTCGTATCCCCAGTCCTGACGGAGAATCTGTATCAATAGGCGGTCGCTTCCACAACAAGGATCTCCTTCCAGGCGGTTGTAGGCACACATTACCTCCTTTACTTTTCCTTCTTTTACCAATGCTTCGAAAGGTGCCAGATAGGTTTCATGCAAGTCACGCGGTTTTATGTTCTCGGCATTAAATTCATGACGGTTCCATTCCGGTCCCGAGTGGACGGCAAAATGTTTGGCACATGCGTGTATCTTGTCGTATTTCTGATTTTCATCCGTGCATTGCAATCCTTTCACTACATTTACGCCCATGACACCGGTCAAATAAGGATCTTCTCCGTAGGTTTCAATACCTCTGCCCCATCTGGGATCCCGATAGATATTGACGGTAGGCGTCCACATAGTCAATCCTTGATAACGCTCGTGACTTCCTGCTGCTGAGTAAGCCGTATTTTTGGCACGGGCTTCATCCGATACTGCCGTATAGATGGCATGTATGGCATCAGGATCAAAGGAGGCCGCCATTCCGATGGGCTGTGGAAAGACCGTAGCCAGTCCGCTTCGTGCCACTCCGTGCAAGGCTTCATTCCACCAGTTATAGGGTTTGATACCCAGCCTTTCGACGGGTTTGGAGTTGTCCATCATTAAGGCTACTTTTTCTTCTAGTGTAAGTTGCTGTAATAAATCCTCCGCCCGCTCTTCAGGCGATAAATGGCTGTTTTTATAAGCCGGCTGACTGCTGCAACCGCTCAGGATCACAAGGGAAGCAAATAAGTACAGAATTTTGTTTCTCATAGTAAAATAGTAATTATGATTAGTTACACGGCAAAAATAGAATAATTATGAAAATAGTGCGTGTATTTTTTGACTGAAAGGTAGAAGATATTGTTTTTTATACGAAAAGGCAGTTAATATATAAAAAGTCTTCGATCAGGCACATAGACCCGACCGAAGACATATGAAAAACAACAAATGGTGGCTATTTATATTCTGACCAGTCTATCAGTCGCATATCCCCTTTCTTGGCCAGGGTATCATGCATAGCCAGTGCAGCCGAAATACAATGAGGAGTCTGTCCTTTGGAAGACATTTTTACATAATCCCAAAGAATGTTCTTGTAATCCAGGTGTGCACAGTTTTCAATGATAGTTTTAGCGCGTTCTACCGGACTCTTGCCGCGTAAATCGGCAACGCCTTGTTCGGTAATAATGATATTGACATCATGTTCGCTGTGGTCTTCATGGGAAACCATAGGGACAATAGCACTGATCTTTCCCTCTTTTGCCACAGACGGACAAGTAAAGATAGAAATATAGGCATTGCGGGTAAAGTCGCCTGAACCGCCGATACCGTTCATCATCTTGGTACCACTGATGTGAGTGGAATTTACATTACCATAAATATCTGCTTCGATGGCAGTATTGATGGAAATGACACCGAGACGGCGTATAATTTCCGGATTGTTCGATATTTCGGACTGGCGCATGACTAGTTTGTCACGGAAGAAGTCGATGTCATCATAAATACCTTGCAGGCATTCGTTGGTGACAGTCAATGAACAGGTACTGCCAAACTTAACACGTCCCTGACGGATCAAGTCTACTACAGCATCCTGCAATACTTCGGTATACATTTCGAAAGCAGGAATCGTTTTGTCCCGTCCCAATGCACCCAATACGGCATTGGCAATGTTACCTACCCCACTCTGCAACGGCAGGAAGCCGGCAGGGATAATACCCCGTTTCATATCAGCAGCCAGGAAGTCGGCAACATTTTGTCCAATTTGGTCGGTGATAGGGTCCGGAGCGGTGAACGAACGGGCCTGGTCAGGAGTATTCACTTCCACTACACCGATGATTTTCTTCGGGTCCACCTGTACATAAGGCAGGCCGATACGGTCACTAGGTTTGAAGATAGGAATTTCGCGGCGGTAAGGTGGGTCCAGCGGTTCATACACATCATGCAGACCCATACCGTTTTTGCTGTGGGCGGCGTTCAGTTCAATGATTACTTTATCTGCCAGTCGTGCAACGGTCGGTGCGATACCACCGGCAGCGGTCAGGTATACTTTGCCGTCGGGAGTAATTTCGCATGCTTCCAGAATGGCAACATTTACTTTACCCATGAAGCCATAACGTACTTCCTGTGCCATTTGTGACAAGTGGATATCGTTGTATGCTATTTCACCGTTATTCACGGCTTTACGGAAATCAGGGTTGGTGGTGTAAGGCGCTCTGTAGCGGATGGCCTTTACTCTGGATAAGATACCGTCTGTAGCATCACCTGTTGAGGCACCGGTAAAGATACCAATCTGGAAAGGATTACCTTTGGCATGTTCTTCTTCTGCTATTTTTGCGATTTCGGGGGTTACGGCTTTCGGTGTTCCTGCCGGAGTGAAGCCACTAAGCCCGATGTTGTAGCCATGCTTGATGTAGCTGGCTGCTTCTGCTGCGGAAATAATATTAAATCCCATGATATTCAATGTGTTATTCTTATAAGTATAGTTGTTATTAATATTTGCGATTAAAAATCTCTGAATAGATGAAAGCGCGCCGTGCTTCTTCTTTTGTTTTCAACTTTATAGGAGTCTGGTCTTGCTTTTTATTTTCTTTCAGTGCTGAAGCAGCTGGTTTCTGAGCCATCTGCTGGTTTTGTTTGCGGGGATAGTGAGGGGTGCGAACTACCGGAGCCGGAGGAACGGGTTGCTCTTCTCTAATTTCTTCCTGCTCTATTTCAGGAAACATATCTGCAAGCACTTCCTTGGGGGAAGGTTTCTTCTTCTCTTTACCGGCTTTTGATATTTGCTGTACGATGGCGACAGCTATGATTACTATAAATATGATAACCTGAATGATATCCATACTCTCCTTTATTATAATAATGAATGCTCAAAGTTAGAAAATTATTTCTTAACTTGCTTATAAAAGGATATAAAAAAGGA
>CAVJPC010000055.1:0-5254 GCA_963651205.1 Bacteroidaceae bacterium | reverse complement strand
ATCTGGCTAGAGCGTAACACTGGCAGTGTTAAGGTGATCGGTTCGAGTCCGATACTCTCCACACCCAATTAATAAAAATAGTAAATATTTCATCATTAAAATGGGGAAATCCGTGAGGACTTCCCCATTTTGTTTTTTATCCGGTTCTACATCAGTTTGCCACAGATCATGGACCAATGTTCCTCCCAGACTCGATAGCCTCTTCCCTAGAGCAACTACACAATTAATGACCAAACCGGAAACGAAGTTTATGCCAAAAGCCATCTTCTTTCTTTTTTCCTTCCACCGATGCAACCTCAGAGTCTGTATGTGTCGTGGTCTCTGCTTCCACTTCTGTTACCACTTCTTGTATAGAGACCTTCACCTTTTTCTCAAAATTCCTTTTAATCCAAACTTCAAGTACTATTCCGGCATAATCCCAACTGCGTATAATTTTCAAATGATTTTCCAATAGCTGTATCTCCCACTCGATTTTTCTTACCTCTTCACGCAAACTAATGATCCGGTCATACAGCTTTGATTTGCAGCATTGCAATTTCCCCACTTCAGAACGTTGACCGCGCAGGTCTGTCGGCACCTCCGATGTCTCTACAAGCGCTTCTCCGGAGCTTGCGGCATCTTCGTCCTTTTCCGGCCCGACTATTTTTATACGCTCCCGTCCGCCAAGTACCTCTTCCAGTGTTTTTAGACGATTCGACAATTCATCTTTCTCTTTTTCCAAGCATCTATTCTGCTTGGACAGACTCTCATTTCTGTTCCACAAATCAGTATTACGTCTGCGCGCAGCTTCTATCATTTGCCACTCTTCCATCTGTTGCTTCTTGAACCACTCAACGCTCTTCCGACTTCTGGAAAGTTCTGATTGAAGCCCATTGATGATTTCGTTTGTACTTGCGGGCAGATCACTCAACATCTTCCTGAATTCCTTGATGTATTCGCATACAGAATCGAATCTCATTCTGGCGGCTACCTTTGAAAGAGGAGAGGCGGCAAAGGCACTATTAAACAGTTTTTGCTCTTCGGTACTCAAGCCACCCACCACCATAGACAATATCCGGCGCACGATGGGCGCAAAGTCATCAAAGAGGCGCATCTTAAGCGCGGCATCTTCGTCCTTCTCAAGTTCCGCCTCGATGCGCCGTTCAAACTTCCCACAAAGTTGTTCGTAATTAGTGGTCAGGCGCGCCAACCGCTTCTCGTTTCCGATCAATCTCTGTACACTCTCGTCGTCAATCAACACCACACTACCCACAGTCGAAGAGGTTATCTCACACTCCCGTATCCATCCGAGCACCCGCGATTCGCTGATCCCATACTTATCAGATATACTTTTTACTGACATCCAATCGGCCATATCCATACAATTTAAGGTCTGCAAGATTGTACATAAGATCCGAAGCATCCGTAATTCACCTTATGACGAAAAGAATAGCTATCGTGCCCAATCACTCCCCCGCATCGGCTAAAATAATCATTTTTCACAGAACAACCTATTATTTGTAAAAAAAGAAAGTTATTTTTATTTTATCTCTTATATATGTCAATATGGTAGCGGTTGGAAAACCATTGAAAGGCATGCACGTTACCGACTCACTGCCCGAACTTATCTTGAAGTATCAACAAACCGAAAAAAGAAAGAAAAATATCTCTACCCTTCTGATTATTATACACCAATGAAAAACTGAAAAGCCACAAAAGTCATAAAGCAATTACCAAAGAAACATCTTTTTCCTTTATCATAGAGTTTCACTTCTTTGTTTCTCCTTTGTGTACCCCAAGTACTCTGTGATGAATTCAGCCGACTGACACATTTTATTTCTTTCTATCTCCTTTGATTGCAATATTATTGTTACTTTTGCAGCAATTTAAAGAAAAACCGAATAACAATAAATCGCAAGATATGATAGCTAAGATTAATCAACTTCTTGAAGAGGTAGCAGCCTTGAAGGCTGCCAATGCCGAAGAACTCGAAGCTCTCCGCATCAAATACCTTAGCAAGAAAGGAGCCATCAACGACTTGATGGCAGATTTCCGTAACGTGGCTGCCGAACAGAAAAAAGAAGTCGGCATGAGGCTCAACGAGCTGAAAACTAAAGCACAAGAGAAAATCAACGCACTGAAAGAACAGTTCGACAACCAAGACAACGGACAGGACGATCTGGACCTGACCCGTTCGGCTTACCCTGTGGAACTGGGCACACGTCACCCGCTCTCCATTGTACGCAATGAAATCATCGATATCTTTGCCCGTCTGGGATTCAACATCGCCGAGGGTCCGGAAATCGAAGATGACTGGCACGTGTTCTCAGCACTTAACTTTGCCGAAGATCATCCGGCACGCGACATGCAGGATACATTCTTCATCGAATCACACCCCGACGTGCTACTACGCACACACACTTCGTCGGTGCAGAGTCGCGTAATGGAAGTTTCACAACCACCTATCCGCATCATCTGCCCGGGACGCGTTTACCGTAACGAAGCCATCAGCTATCGTGCACACTGCTTCTTCCACCAGGTGGAGGCGCTGTATGTGGACAAAGATGTTTCTTTCACCGACCTGAAACAGGTGTTGCTTCTCTTCGCCCAGGAGATGTTCGGTGCCGATACAAAAATCCGCCTGCGTCCATCCTACTTCCCGTTCACAGAACCCAGTGCTGAGATGGACATCAGCTGTAACATCTGCGGCGGAAAAGGTTGCCCTTTCTGCAAACATACCGGATGGGTGGAAATCCTGGGATGCGGCATGGTAGACCCCAATGTGCTTGATGCCAACGGAATTGACAGCAAAGTCTACAGTGGCTATGCCTTAGGTATGGGTATCGAACGTATCACAAACTTGAAATATCAGGTGAAGGACCTCCGGATGTTCTCCGAAAACGATACCCGTTTCCTAAAGGAATTCGAAGCGGCATATTGATTTACGATCAGGCGATTTACAATTTACAATTGAAATTACTTCCCGACATGAAGGAGGTAAGAAAGATGTGTAGAGAGTAAATCGTCTAATTCGCTTCAAACTTCGTGTTCTTCACAGGATGAAGTGGCTTCCAATCGCAAATCGTCCAACTGTTAATTATGAAACCATAATGAAAGATAGGCTTGTCACTCCCGGTTATGTCTTGATACTGGCAGCAAACTTCCTTTTGTACTTTGCCTTCTACTTGATTCTGCCTGTACTGCCTTTCTATCTGACTGAAGTTTTCCAAACCGGAAATGCGGCAGTAGGCGTTATTTTATCATGCTACACTGTGGCCTCGCTCTGTATTCGCCCCTTTTCAGGCTATCTACTGGACACACTGGCACGCAAACCGCTCTATCTGATCGCTTATTTCGTGTTCATAACCGTCTTCGCGGGATATATCCTGGCGGGAGTACTGTCATTATTCATTATGCTCCGTGTAGTGCACGGACTGGCCTTCGGTATGGTGACCGTAGCAGGAAACACCATTGTAATCGACATCACTCCTTCTTCACGACGAGGAGAAGCAGTAGGCTACTACGGACTGATGAACAACACCGCCATGAGTTTCGGACCGATGATCGGGCTTTTCATGCACGACACTTGTTCATTCGAAACCATCTTCCTCTGCTCACTCCTCTCCGGCACAGCCGGTTTTGTAGCTGCATGTCTGGTGAAGACTCCTGTCAAGCAACCGGTCAAGCGGGAGCCAATCTCACTTGACCGCTTCGTTTTAATAAAAGGTATACCGGCCGGCGTTGCCCTGCTCTTGCTATCTATCCCCTATGGCATGACAAGCACTTACATAGCCATGTATGCCAAAGAAATAGGAATCACACTCAGCTCCGGTCTGTTCTTTACGTTCATGGCAATAGGCATGGCCGTCTCACGTATGTTCTCCGGACGGCAGGTGGACAAGGGACACATCACGCAGGTTATCACTCTGGGACTTTATCTGGTGTGCATTTGTTTCTTCACTCTTTCTGCCTGTGACAAACTGATGCAGATAAATCCCGAACTAACCGATGTGCTTTTCTTCATGGTAGCACTGCTGCTGGGAGTCGGGTTTGGCACCATGTTTCCAGCCTTCAACACGCTGTTTGTCAACTTGGCTCCGAACAGCCAACGCGGCACAGCCACTTCCACCTATCTCACCTCGTGGGATGTAGGCATCGGAATCGGTCTGGTTCTGGGCGGCTATATCGCCCAATTTACCTCGTTTGACATGGCCTATCTCTTCGGAGCCTGCCTGACAGTGATCTCCACCTTCTATTTTAACTTGAAAGTCGCACCTCATTATCATAAGAACAAATTAAGATGACAAAGAAAGAACGTTATGAAAAAGTAATCGCCTGGTTTCAGGAGAATGTACCCGTAGCCGAAACGGAACTGCATTACAACAACCCGTACGAACTGCTGATTGCCGTTATCCTCTCCGCACAATGTACTGACAAGCGGGTGAACATGATCACCCCGAAAATCTATCAGGACTTCCCCACCCCGGAAGCACTGGCCGCTACTACTCCGGAAGTGATATTCGAGTACATCCGCAGTGTCTCTTACCCTAACAATAAGTCAAAACACCTGGTAGGCATGGCACGAATGCTGGTGAGTGACTTTAACAGCGAAGTGCCCGGTACCCTTGAAGAACTGATCAAACTGCCCGGAGTGGGACGCAAAACGGCCAACGTCATCCAGTCTGTCGTATTCAACAAGGCGGCCATGGCTGTAGACACACATGTATTCCGAGTGAGCCACCGCATCGGACTCGTGGGTGATGCCTGCACGACTCCTTTCAGTGTAGAAAAAGAACTGACGAAAAACATCCCCAACGAATTGATTCCCATTGCTCACCACTGGCTTATTCTACACGGACGTTATGTCTGCCAGGCACGTACACCCAAATGTGAAACCTGTGGTTTGCAATTAATGTGTAAATATTACTGTGAGAAGTATAAAGTTAGCAAAGACACACCGAAGAGGAAGAATAAATAACGATTTCATAGCAAAAAAGAGAAATTAATACTAACTTTGCGGTCATCATAAAAGAAACTAACACTTTTAAAGTAAATAAATAAAGTATTATGCAGACAATTGACAATTTCAATTTTGCCGGTAAAAAGGCATTCGTTCGCGTGGACTTCAATGTACCCTTGGACGAAAACTTCAACATTACAGACGACACTCGTATCCGTGCTGCACTTCCTACGCTAAAGAAGATTCTGGCAGACGGTGGCAGCATCATCATCGGTTCTCACCTGGGCCGTCCGAAAGGCGTTGCCGACAAATTCT
>CAVJPC010000054.1:0-57586 GCA_963651205.1 Bacteroidaceae bacterium | reverse complement strand
GGGCAATAAAGATTCAATGAATCCCTTGCGGACTTCCTCGTTGGGATAAGCCAGTAGATATACCTGAAAATCAGGATTGTAACCTTTTATGGTCAGATAACCGCTTTGGTACAAAACGGGGATAGGGCTGATGATGTGTTCCGTCGGAGCATCAAACTGCTCGTCCGTAGCTTCCACACCTTCCAGCTGGCGTACATCAAAATCCGTCTCCTGCAATAAATCGATCAGAAAGGTGGGAGTGCCGGTAGAGAACCAAAAATTCTTGTATTCTTTTGCATTAAAAGCGTTGAACAGACTGAAAGGATTATAGATATCCTCACAATGCTTGCTGAAATGGTAACCGTCATATTGCCGTTTCAGATGCATACAGGCGGCTTCGTAAGTTTCATCGTTTGCCACAGCCATCTGACGGATGTCCTCTCGCAGTTCCTGCAACAGTTCTTGCTCGGTAATACCGCATATCGCACTGAAATCATCCCGCATACTGATATTCTGCAAATTGTTCAGTTCGCTGAAGATACTCATCTGGCTGAATTTGCTAATCCCTGTGATAAAGAGGAAACGAAGGTATTGTCCCAATCCTTTGAGAGGACTGAAAAACTTCCACATCTCATTCCGAAGTTCCCGTTGCAAAGGAATATTGGAATTGCTGTCCAAAAGAGGGGCATCGTATTCGTCAATCAAAACGACGACCGGCAGACCGGTTTGTTCGTAAGCACGGCGGATAACACCACGCAAACGTTCTGAGGGAGTATGTTCATCCTCTCCTTTTCCATATATCTTCTCCCAATCCAGCAAATTCAGATTGAGTTGTCCCGTAAGATCACGCAATTCGGTATATTTCGTCAGGCTGAAATCAATATGAAATACCGGATACACATCCCAGTCTTTTTCCAAACGCTCCATAGCCAGGCCATCGAACAACTGCTTTTTCCCTTGAAAATAGGCCTCGAGTGTAGAAACCAACAGACTTTTCCCGAACCTTCGGGGACGGCTCAAGAAATACACACTGTCCGTATTGGCCAACCGATAAATCAATTCAGTCTTGTCCACATATACACAATTCCGATTACGCAGTTGCTCGAAATTCTGTATCCCTATAGAGTATCGCCTGTAATTCTCTTCCATATACTCTACTGTTTTGGGTCCTATAAATGAGGTAAAGACAAAGATAACTGTTATCCGCTAAAACGCAAAAGTTTTTCTTTTGTTTTTAATAAAGCGAATATCCCACACACTGATGATGATTCTATAAAACAGAGAAGCTGTGAAGCAGTCAGACAATATGAAAAAAGAGGAGAGAAATCTTCCATTTCCGAAAGTATTTCTCCCCTCATCTGATAGACAGCTCTTTTTTTATAATAAGTTACAAACCAAAGCTTTGTAAATTCTAAGAGCGATTTTCAAAAGCACACTACTATGCTCTTATTCCATGTCTTATTTCAATGTATTAATAACGAACTTAACCGGGGTTGAATGACCGAATACATCAGTTACATTCAAAGTGACATCTACAGCATTGTTAGCTGCACCACCCAAAGTAGGACTGATCCAAATATTCAATTGAGTCTTCTTAGCCGCAGGCAATGCGAATCTCACATTAGCACCGGCATTGGAACCATTAACCAAAGCCACCGGATTCAAACCATACATAGAAGCCGCGTCATCAATGCATTCACGGTCATTCCACATCTGATTCAATTCTTTACGTGTCTTTGATGAAGTATCAAACAATTTATACTTGTCACCCAACGCATCAACCATGTTGAAGTTACCTTCACTTACTGTTACTTCATAACCGGTTAGAACTCCGTTAGCATCATATTTAGCTGTCGCATCAATCGGAGTAGCTGTTACTTCATGTTTCTGAGAATTTGCGACCTTGCTTGCAAACTGAACATTGAATCCGGGTAATTCTACAGGATAAACATTGAAATGATTATAAGCAGCGCTCATTACAGAGAAGGAATCGAAGGTAGTCGGAGTGTAATGACCCCATGTATTCCAATCTGTGTAAATAGTCGATGAACTAATCTGACTCAAAGTAGCAATTCCACCTGTAGATCCTACCAATGCACCACTGGAAATCGGTTCAATCATCAGTTCATAGTAGCTAGCCTCAAGAGTAGGTGTATATTTACTTCCGGAAATAGTGAACGCTCCACTAAATGCATCTTTCAAGTCACCGGCTGTCACGAAGGCATCACCTGATTGTCTCTTTTCACCATATACTGTCAACAGATCGTAAGTTTCATTCCATTTGGCAGCCTTGTCAGTTGCAACATTTACACGCTTGATAGGACATTCAGGAGCTTTCAATTCGAACTCGAAGTTCACTTTAGAAATTTCATATTGATCATAACGGGTAGCAAGTTCAATACGGAATGCATTATTCAATGGCAGTGCAGCACAATTGCTTCTGGTTTCATTAAAGATCTGACCATCTGTGGTATAATAAGGAACAGTAACATGGCCCATCTTGCTGTTTACACCGAAGTATACACGCAAGCTTGCAATGTTGTCCAAATCCCTGGATGTACCAGTCAAACAAGTCATACCGGCAGCATCTACATAGTCGAATGTAATATATTCATTCAACAAGAAGCCATTATACATCTGAATATCAGTCTGACCCTGATTGTTGATAGGATCACCACCCAGCAATTCAACAGTGAATTCTTTATCATCCTTATCAGCTTTTCTTTCAAACACAGCTTTGTTTATTTCTTTCGGATCTGTATTATTGCCATAGCTACGTACGATAGCATCAATCCATTTATCCTTTCCATCTGTACCCAATGCTTTGAAGAAATCTGCCAATGACAAATCTTTGTAGTATACATAGTCACAATTAGGTATCTGACTGCTGATTGCTAGAGGATTATCAATACTTGTAGCTTTATAAGCTCCCCACAACTTGGCATCAAATGCACCCTTGATAGAACCGATATTCTTGTCTACTACATCAAATGCCTCATCGCTGAAGTTAACAGTAAACGTAGTCTGACCTGTGCTACCATTAATCAAGATATAATGATATACAAACTTTATTGAGTTATTGATAACAGCATCTTTATCTGCTACAAAACGATAACCGTCTTCTGTAATTCTCAAACCATACGTTTTGATACGTGCCGCAGGCAACTCAGGATCAATTGTCAGATAATAGTCATAAATCAACACTGAATCAGGCACTTCATCACCGTCAGAATCATAATGATCGTTAGAGAAATAAGTATCAAAATTAGGTGTATATTCCACTCTGGGGATAAATTTGCTGCCGGAAGGGGCATAAGTCAAAGTCGGAGTAAGAATAGAGCTAACCTTATTGATATTGCTAGCCTGGAATGTGTAAACATACGGAGACTTAACAGTTTGTCCATCTATTTCTGATTCACCTTCCAAAGCAAACAAGTACTTCTTTCCATCATTAGACTTGAACTGTCCGGCATAATCCTCACGGCCATGTCCTGTAGATGAATTAAATGTATACATTTCAATCTCACGAGGCAAGCTCCACAAACCGTTAGGAGAAGCGATGGCACGAGTTTCTACCGTAGCTTTACCGGCCCATGGTGAAGGAGTGCCAAATTCCAGTCCCCAAAGTTCGTCTGAAGCATCAGTTGAAACAAATGACCAGTTATAATTGTTGGCATCAACATCCGACGGGTTCAACTGCATCTTTATGTCACGATCCATAGTAGAATACATACCGGCCAGCATCTTGCCACCTACTGCTTTATGACCAGTCCATGCCTGGTCTGCTTCCAAGATACCATAGTATATCTTGAAGTTCTGTGCATAGCTCTGTCCGTTCAGTTCCGGAGTGATGCTCATCAATGTACCGCTCACAGGCAAAGTAATAGACTGGAAACCGATATTATTGCCGTCAGCACCCTGCTGCATCACGTTCAATTCCCAGTATTCGGGATTGTCATGCTTTACAACGTAAGTCTGGGCACCGATTGCCGATTGACTTGTAACCACCCATTCCTGATTTGCATCATCCCAAACTGTCCAACAGCCGGTAGCTGCATCAATTTTCGGAGAATGACCGCTTACGCCTGTACCGCTTTCACCGTTCTCGCCTTGGTCACCCTTGTCACCTTTGGTACCCTGAGCACAGATACCGGTATCCTTACCGTCAATAATCCAGTTTTTGGTAGTCGGATCTACTGTTATGATAGTTCCATCCTTACCATCCTTGCCATCCTTACCGTCTACAACAGGGATAGTGACAGAAGCTCCTCCGTTACTCATAGAGAATACCAGACCTGCACTTGTTTTGGTAACACCGGTCACATATTGACCTTGTCCCATCAGATCTTGCAACTTTTTGATAGCATCAGCATTTGCAGTGATTTGGGTCTGCAAGTTGTCAATGTCATCATCATAGTCTTTACAAGACACAAACGTTCCTGTTGACGAAACCATTAAGGCTCCGAACAGGATTGCACTTAAAAACTTTTTGTTCATAATAGAAAAACTTTAAATTTATAAATTTAAAAAACTAAAATTGGTTATACATTTTGAGTTCATCATAATTGTCTTTGTCAGTTTGAATGTGTATTCCATTTTCCCCTTTCTTGTGTTTGATAAGATAAAGGTGACATGCCCGTCATTTTGCCAAATGATGCATAAAAAGCACTTTTGGACTTGAAGCCGCAACGTTCCGGCATTTCATCCACTCCACACCTGTCTGCACGGAGTAATTCTTTGGCGTATTCCACACGATAGGTATTTACCAATACCCTAAAATTACAACCTAAATACTTGTTCACTACATTCGAAAGGTAAGTCTGGTTTGTCTCAAGCATCTCACTCAGTTTTTTCAAAGAGAGCGAAGCATCAAGAAAGATCTGACGTATCTCAAGTTGATACAAGATACCTCTATAGATATCACAGTCAACTTTCCTCCCATCCGCTTCTCTAGCTGCAAACTCTTCCTCCCAATGCCGTTCTGCGGCTTTGAAAAGCAAAGTCTTCTGCCTCTCTGAAGTGGCAGTCGTCCTTCTACGTCTTAGAAATAGATATTCCATCTGCTTTATGCTATATTTCATTCATTTTGTGCTTCAAGGACCATACCTTATTATATTATAAGAGACCTTAAATGCAGTGCATTTTTATAGATCTCTTGCTAGGAGATCTATAATGCAACGATAAATTACATTATATCAACAGATTAAAGAGCATTTTCAAGATAAACAGGGAATAAATAGACAGAAGAGAAAACTATTTTTTTATATAAATTCCTATTTTTTTTGCGAAAAACGTGTTAGTTCTCAAAACTTTGCTTATTTTTGCACAGAAAATATAGATCTCCTAGCAAGAGATCTATAAATTACTCCATCCACAATAATCACATAATACACTCATACTTAACATATTGGCATTCTAAAAAAGCTTTTTAAAAGTTTGCCGTTATAAGCATGAAGACATTCCATCCTTTATTATATATATTAATAGAATAACTTATCCGGAATATCATGCGAACAGTTCTTTCAGCACATCCAGCGATTTCAATACCGGAAAGTCCGGCAGATGCAAACGATAGTAATCATTGATAATAACCAGACAGCGGTTGCGCTCCAGGCGGCTCATGGTAAAAAGATGCATGGTTTCATAATTCATACGCATTAAAAGATTGATACGCGAGGCTTCGTCAGGCTTCAAAAAAGCGCCATGCAAAGGTTGGGAAGACACAAAGCAAGCATTCAGCATATCAAAAAAATAACCTTGCCCGTAATTCTCCGTATTGGGATACAAACCAAGAAAACGTGAAAAGCGCATCAAGAAAACCAAATGGAAATTAGAAAAGTTCATGTCGCACTCATCCAACCAACGAATAGAATGTTCCAAATAAGCAAACAGTGGCCCATTTTCCGCTTCCTCACGTAAGGCACGATAAAGAAACTCCGCCAAGAACATGGCAATAGAAGATTTATAGGGATCATATGGCAATGTCCGGAAAGGATACCACGATTTTGCTTCTTTTATACGATATAAATTGGACATCGGACGGTAGTCCGCTTCAAACTCTATCATGGAAAGAGGCTGGAACAATACTGTCTTCACCGCCGATTTCCGTGAACGCGGAACGGGTACAAGAAAAGAAGCACGACCATTCTCGCGCGTATAAATATCAACGATATTCGAAGTATCATTGTATTTTAAGGTATGAAGTACAATCCCGACCGTCTTTTGAAGCATACTTTTTCTCTTATTATATAATAGGTATATTGTTGCTTAGGATACGTTTTTTATCATTCCGCACAAAGAAACGTGCCCTTAGAGCATACAAAAATAAGGTTTTTAGATGAAAATGCACGAATTTCTAAAAAAAATATGCCGAATGTTTTGCCAATTCAAAAAGAGTTTCTACCTTTGCAACCGCAAAAGAGAAAAACATTCTCCGAAAGCAGCCAAGCTAAGGCTTGGAACAATCAAGGCTTGGCCCGTTCGTCTATCGGTTAGGACGCAAGATTTTCATTCTTGAAAGGGGGGTTCGATTCCCCCACGGGCTACAAATAAAAATAATAAAAGAACAAAATTAAAGATTAGTCGAGATGGCAAATCACAAATCATCAGTAAAGAGAATCAGACAGGAAGAGAAGAGAAGACTTCATAACAGATATTATGCAAAAACCATGCGTAACGCTGTTAAAAAACTTCGTGCAACTACTGACAAAGCGGAAGCTGTTGCAATGTATCCGGGCGTTCAGAAGATGTTGGACAAGCTTGCAAAGACCAATATCATTCACAAGAACAAAGCTGCTAACTTGAAGTCAAAATTGGCTGCTTACATTAGCAAACTTGCTTAAGCAAAGTCTTAAACTAAAAGATAAAATAGGCTGGATTATTTTAATCCGGCCTTTTGTCTTTTATGCACCTCATAAATCATAAGCAATACAGGTTAACAAACCTATGGGAGGACACATTAGTAATGTATCGGGCGAAAGATATATATCTTGTAAGCGTAACATATATAAAACTTCACCTGAAGTTTCCATGAAGGATTCAGAAGGAAATTATTCATAATAAACGACTGATAAAAAGCCCATTAATCAACAATGAAGAATTTGAAGGAAAAATAAGATAAATTGATTTTAAAGAAATACACCTGCGAAACAAATACATCATCCACATACTTTGCCCGATGTCCCCGGACAAGCCTCATTCTAAACTCGCCCAATCCCCTCTTTTTTAAGTTTTTTAGTCCATAAAAGCTGTCTGTCTCAGCAATTTTTCGTATCTTTGAAAGCTAAAATTAAGATAATCGAAACAACATGACTGAAGAAGAAAAGATAAACGGCGAGAGCAACTACTCGGCCAGTAACATCCAGGTATTGGAAGGTTTGGAGGCTGTACGTAAACGTCCCGCCATGTATATCGGAGACATCAGCGAAAAGGGGTTGCACCACTTGGTTTATGAAGTTGTGGACAACTCTATCGACGAGGCATTAGCCGGTTATTGTGACCACATTGAAGTGACCATCAACGAAGATAATTCCATTTCGGTGCAAGATAATGGTCGTGGTATCCCGGTTGATTACCACGAAAAGGAAAAGAAGTCTGCACTGGAAGTCGTAATGACCGTATTGCATGCCGGAGGTAAATTTGACAAGGGTTCCTATAAGGTATCAGGCGGTTTGCATGGTGTGGGTGTTTCTTGTGTGAACGCATTGTCCAAACACATGACCACCCAGGTATTCCGTAACGGCAAAATTTACCAACAGGAATATTCATGCGGACATCCGCTGTATTCTGTAAAGGAAGCCGGAACAGCTGATATATCCGGAACCCGACAGACATTCTGGCCGGATGATAGTATCTTCACTGTCACTGAATATAAATTTGATATCCTACAGGCACGTATGCGTGAATTGGCTTACCTGAACAAGGGAATCACCATTTCACTGACCGACCGCCGCATCAAGGAAGAAGATGGCAGCTTCAAGAAAGAAGTATTTCACTCTGATGAAGGTGTGAAAGAGTTTGTGCGTTTCTTGAACCGTAATAACGACGCGCTGATTGATGATGTGATTTATCTGAATACAGAAAAGAACAATACTCCTATCGAATGTGCTATCATGTACAACACAGGATATCGTGAAAGTTTGCATTCGTATGTAAACAATATCAATACGATAGAAGGCGGTACACACGAAGCCGGTTTCCGTAGCGCATTGACACGTGTACTGAAAAAATATGCAGAAGATACCAAAGCACTGGAAAAGGCAAAAGTAGAAATATCGGGAGAAGACTTCCGCGAAGGTCTGATTGCCGTTATCTCGGTCAAAGTAGCCGAACCCCAGTTCGAAGGACAGACCAAAACCAAGCTGGGTAACAGTGAAGTGAGTGGTGCTGTGAACCAGGCGGTAGGTGAAGCGCTTACTTATTATCTGGAAGAACATCCGAAAGAAGCGAAACAGATTGTCGATAAAGTGATTTTGGCTGCAACTGCACGTATCGCCGCACGTAAAGCGCGTGAATCGGTACAGCGTAAGAGCCCGATGGGGGGTGGCGGATTACCGGGTAAACTGGCTGACTGCTCCAGCCGTAATCCTGAAGAATGTGAATTATTCCTAGTCGAGGGTGACTCGGCAGGTGGTTCTGCCAAACAAGGACGCAGCCGTGCTTTCCAAGCTATCCTGCCGCTGAGAGGTAAAATTCTGAATGTAGAAAAAGCCATGTGGCACAAAGCTTTTGAAAGCGATGAAGTCAATAATATTATCACTGCATTAGGAATCCGTTTCGGTGTAGAAGGAGATGATGACAGCAAAAAAGCAAACATTGACAAATTGCGTTATCACAAAGTAGTGATCATGACCGATGCCGATGTCGATGGTTCGCACATCGACACCCTTATCATGACTTTGTTCTACCGCTACATGCCGGAAATCATAGAAAACGGTCACTTATACATTGCTAACCCGCCACTGTATAAATGTAGCAAAGGTAAAATCAGCGAATACTGTTATACCGAAGATGCCCGCCAGGCATTCATCCAGAAATATGGTGACGGACAAGAAAACGGAATCCATACACAACGATACAAAGGTTTGGGTGAAATGAATCCCGAACAGCTTTGGGAAACTACCATGAATCCCGAAACCCGTATTCTGAAACAAGTAACCATTGACAATGCCGCGAACGTGGATTATATCTTCTCCATGCTAATGGGTGACGATGTAGCTCCGCGCCGCGAGTTCATAGAGAAAAACGCGACGTATGCGAATATCGACGCGTAATTTTTCATTCATTATTTTTTATCAATAGATCAATCCTCACATCTTACAATTTGAGGTAGCCCCGGTTCCGAAAAGGACCGGGGCTTTTTTTATTTCATTTATATTTTCAATGTATGTATAAAAGGTATAATAGAGCCATCTTTCAGCCATTTTATTCGATGAAATGGACTAAAAAAGCAAAAGTTAAAAGCCGGAATCCGACTTAACCCCATTCATTTTTCTTATAAATTAATTGGATAAAAGACAATAATCTGCCAGAAAGTCTTAATTTTGGGACATTAAACCATTTAACTCAAATAATAACATGAAACTCACATTTCGGATTGAATACCGTACAGCATGGGGTGAAGAACTTGGTGTGATACTGGACGGAAACAATAGTGAACCTATTATCCTTAGTACTCCAAACGGAGAGTATTGGGAAGGTAGTGCAGAAATGCCGGATGCCCCCGCGTGTGTACCTATTTCCTACCGCTACGGCGTATATCGTGACGGACAATGCATCCGTCGTGAAAGCGGAACAATGGCACACCTGTTTTGCCCCGGAAAAAAGAAAAACTGTCACTACATATTAAATGATTTCTGGAAAGATCTTCCGGCAGAATCTTATTTATACAGCTCTGCTTTCAGCGGTGATTATCAGCCCGAAGCCTCTATAAAAGTGACTGCAAGTGCCGATGGAAGCATTACATTCCGCGCCTTATGCCCCTGTCTGCACCACAAGCATCAGGTACTGGCCATCAGTGGTAATTGTCCTGCCTTGGGCAATTGGGATATTCAAAAGACAGTCCTAATGGAAGAAATACAGCCTAATGAGTGGACTATTACACTGAATGTTTCTACGCTGAAATTCCCGCTGAATTACAAATTCGTTGCCTGCCACGCTGATAGCAAACAAGTAGAAGAATGGGAAGCACATGACAATCGCATTCTTGATAATCCGGAATTAAGAAAAGGAGAAATTTATCTGACCCCGGAAACGGAGGTACATTTCAGTTCTTCAGTCCGCAAGGTGGCAGGAACGGCTATTCCTGTATTTTCTCTCCGCAGTGAAAAAAGTTTCGGTGTCGGTGATTTCGGAGACTTGAAAAAGTTGATTGACTGGGCAGTAAAGACTCATCAACAGGCTGTCCAAATCCTGCCTATCAACGATACCACCATTACCCATACCTGGATGGACTCTTATCCTTACAATAGCATCTCCATTTATGCTTTTCACCCAATGTACATTGACGTGAACCAATTGGGTAAATTGAAAGATAAAGAGGCACTGGCAGCCTTCGAAGCCAAAAGGAAAGAACTGAATGCGCTCCCACAGATTGATTATGAGGCAGTAAATGAAGCCAAACGCGCCTATCTGAAACTGATGTTCCAACAGGCCGGTAAGAAAGTGTTAGCATCAGCGGAATTCAAAAAGTTCTTTGAAGAAAACGAGCATTGGTTGATGCCTTATGCGGCATTCAGCTATCTGAGAGACATATATGGCACCCCGGATTTCAGCCGATGGCCTGAACATAAAGAATATAAGGCAGAAGAAATAGCTGCCCTATGTGCACCGGAAAGTTCTTGCTATGAAGAAATAGCTTTCTACTATTACATGCAGTATAATCTTCATATCCAGTTACTTGACGCAGGAAACTATGCCCGCGAAAAAGGCATTATCTTCAAAGGTGACATCCCTATCGGAATCAGCCGCAACAGTGTGGAAGCATGGATTGAGCCTTATTACTTCCATATGAACGGCCAGGCAGGCGCACCGCCCGACGCATTCTCTGTAAACGGACAGAATTGGGGATTCCCTACCTACAACTGGGATGTAATGGAACAGGATAACTACCAATGGTGGCAAAAACGCTTCCGCAAGATGGCAGAATATTTCACGGCTTACCGCATAGACCATATCCTTGGTTTCTTCCGTATTTGGGAAATTCCCTCTCACTCGGTACATGGCTTACTGGGACAGTTTGTACCTGCCCTACCTATGAGTGTAGACGAAATTCAGAGTTACGGACTAATGTTCCAAAAGGAGTTCATGACCAAGCCGTTCATCAACGAAGAGATGCTGAACAAGATGTTTGGCGACAAAGCCGGGATTGTGAAAGAAACATTCGTACAGCATATCCACGATGACATTTATGAAATGCGTCCGGAATATGATACCCAACGGAAGGTCGAAGCATACTTTTCCGACAAAAAAGATGAAGAAAGCATAAACATGCGTGAAGGAGTATATGCCCTGATAAGCAATGTATTGTTTGTCCCGGACCGCAAACATCCGTCCATGTACCATCCCAGAATTGCCGTTCAGAATGATTTCATCTTCGATCGCCTCAACTGGAAGGAAAAAGATGCTTTCAACCGCTTGTACAATCATTATTATTACCAACGCCATAACCAGTTCTGGTATCAGGAAGCGATGAAGAAACTGCCTATTTTGACGCAAGCCACCTCCATGCTGGTGTGTGGAGAAGACTTGGGAATGGTACCCGACTGTGTGCCTTGGGTAATGGATCAATTACAGATTCTGAGCCTGGAAATCCAGCGGATGCCCAAAAATCCCAAGCATGAATTTGGCCATGTATGGGAATATCCTTACCGTTCTGTTTGCACTATCTCTACGCATGATATGTCTACTTTACGGGGATGGTGGGAAGAAGATTATGAACAGACTTGCCGTTACTACAACCATGTAATGGGGCATTGGGGAGAAGTTCCGGCTTCTGCTCCGGGATGGATTTGTGAAGAAATCGTACGCCACCATCTGGAATGTCCGTCATTGCTCTGTATCCTTTCTTTCCAGGACTGGTTGTCAATAGACGAAGAAATCCGTTATACCGATGTGAACGCAGAACGTATCAACGTACCTGCCAATCCAAGACACTACTGGAGATATCGCATGCATCTTACTTTGGAAGAGCTGATGAACAACAAGAAATTCAATGAGAAGATGGTAGAAATAATTGATACTACCGGCAGATTCTAAAAAACACATCTACTGTAGGGGCGGATTGAATCCGCCCGATAACATCCACTTTATGTAAACGGACGGAAGCATTCCGCCCCTACGGTAATCAATATCATAAAATACCATGAAAAAAATTCCCGATTTAGGTTTCTGGAAGCTATGGAATATTAGTTTCGGATTCTTTGGCGTACAGATAGCCTACGCCCTGCAAAGCGCAAATATCAGCCGTATCTTCTCCACTTTGGGAGCAGACCCGCATAGTTTAAGTTATTTCTGGATACTTCCCCCGTTGGCAGGAATTATAGTCCAGCCCATCATAGGTGCACTGAGTGACCGCACCTGGACACGCTTCGGACGACGCATTCCTTACTTGTTCGTAGGAGCTTTGGTCGCTGTTTGTGTGATGTGCCTGCTCCCCAATGCAGGCAGTTTTGGAATGACAGTGGGTGCTGCAATGATTTTTGGCCTTATTTCACTGATGTTTCTTGATACCTCTATCAATATGGCCATGCAGCCCTTCAAGATGATGGTAGGTGATATGGTGAATGAAAAACAAAAGGGGCTGGCTTACTCCATCCAAAGTTTTCTCTGCAATGCCGGAAGTCTGGCAGGGTATCTTTTTCCGTTTATCTTTGCAGCCATCGGCATCAGCAACATTGCCCCGAAGGGTGTAGTGCCGGATTCTGTAATCTATTCTTTCTATATCGGTGCAGTGATTCTTATCCTTTGCGTGATTTATACTTCCGCCAAAGTGAAGGAGTTCCCACCCAAGGAATATGCAGAATATCATGGCATTACCAATGAAGATAAGAAAGAAAAAACAAATATGTTCAGACTGCTGGTGAAAGCTCCGAAGGCTTTTTGGACAGTAGGGCTTGTACAATTTTTCTGCTGGGCTGCTTTCATGTTTATGTGGACTTACACCAATGGAACAGTGGCCTTGAATGTATTCCAGACACCGACTATAGAAACCATGACAAACGGAGTTTCCAGAATGGTACTGGATACGCAGTCCGTACAATATCAAACGGCGGGAGACTGGGTAGGCATTCTGTTTGCTGTTCAGGCTATCGGATCTGTCATTTGGGCAACTGTTATCCCGATGATCAAGAACCGCAAATTCGCCTATGTATTAAGTCTGGTATTAGGAGGAATCGGATTTATCTCTATTCTGTTTATACACAATCAATATGCTCTGTTCGCATCCTTTGTACTGATAGGTTGCGCTTGGGCTGCCATGCTGGCTCTGCCTTTCACCATCCTCACAAATGCATTGACAGGAGGACACATGGGCACCTATCTGGGACTGTTCAACGGAACTATTTGCGTTCCTCAGATCGTAGCAGCATCTCTGGGAGGTGTGGTACTGAAGCTGTTTACCAGCCCGGGCAATGTGGCTCCGGAAGTAAATATGCTGGTATTGGCAGGCGTTTTTCTGATTATCGGTGCCGGCTGTGTAAGTATTATCAAAGAAAAATAAAAAATTACATTGTCATCCAGTTCAGACTTCCATCCACTGTAGGGGCGGGGTTTGCCCGCCCGAAGACACTCCGAATGGTAATTTGTGGATGTTATCGGGCGGGCAAACCCCGCCCCTACCAGATGATTTGACAAATACTTATAAATTCATCACATCCTGTTCAAAAGTATCCTTATCGCCTATTGCCTTATTACGCATTTTACTTCGATAATTATAAATCGTAGCTAAAGAATACCCCAGAAAATGAGCAATCCGGTTGCTATCAGTTACCCCTAAACGGATAAGGGCGAATATACGCAATTCCGTTGTAAGGAACTCACCTGATTTAGGATAGATTCTTCCCTCCTCTACCAACAATTCATTAAAAGAGGTAATGAAATGAGGAAATAACTCCAGAAAAGATTTATCAAATTCATTATAGAAATCTTTCCGTTCATCCCGAATAAACTGTTCGGACTTAATCGCTTTAAACAAATCATCGATACGGGAAGCCATCGCCATTTTTGCCAAAGAACGGCGGTAAAGCTCCAACTTATCCAAGTAAATCACACACCTGTCCAAATAACGGGCAATGTATACTTCCTTAATCTTCCCCGTCTGTGCCAATTCATCGTTCACTTCCTGCATCTGCTGATTAGCCAAACTCAGGTTTTGACGCATCACCGACAGCTTTTTCATCCAACGATACAGATAAAAAATAGCCGCAAGCAAAAACAAAGAAAGCAAACTGACACTGATTAAAAGCGTACGGGAAATCTGTCTCTCCTTTTCCTCTTTCAGCTTATAAGCTTTGTCAATAATGGGAAAGAACTGTGCCACCTCGATAAACCGTAGCCGAGCATTACAGGCTACAGCGTCCTCCATCGAACAATTCAGATATTTATAAGCACGATCCAGATCACCTATCTCATACATCAAATGGGCTAGCTTCTGTAAAGAAGCATACTCACGAATGGACGACTTTAAATCGGTAATAGCAGTCAAAGCCAGATAATAAATCTCCTTCTGAATATCCCCCCGCATATCATGAGCCTCGGATAAGGTATAATAAATATATCCTTTCTGCCGTTCATCCGGAGCCTCTTTCAATATATCCGACAAAATAACTAAAGCCGAATCAATTTTGCTATTGACAATCTTCTTTTCAGCCCAAACAATACTTCTGTCCACACAGGGATCGGTAGCGATAAGAATAGAATCCCTGTATTCATCGGTTTTTTTTAGGTATTTCACTTTCTCGGCATTATTGGTCGTATAGTCTGCGACCCAACCATAATAAGCCCGGTACGTCCGATAGTAATAAGCCAGAGCCGCTCGTTCCAACTCCAAAGGATTCACCCTTTCCAGCTGCTCCAACGCCTCATTGTACATCCCCATCACTCCCATCACCTCGGCACGGTTAATGACAATCTCATTCTTCAGTTCCGGATGGTTCAACAGAGGTAGGAGATTCATTTTTCCATTGATATAATACAATGCGGAATCAGCCTGATAATGCAGATAAGCATTAAACAGGGAGCCACAAAGTTCATATTTTTCCCGATTGTCTTTCGAACGGTGAAGACGTTGCTTCAAATCCGTAATCTCTTTTTCCTTCTGAACATGATAAGTGCCCTTATTATCAATGATCTGATCCAACCTCTTGAGCACTTCTTCATTGCTATTTTTATCAGCAAACAGCGGAGTTGCCAAGGTCAACAAAAACAATATGAGGAGACAGGTTACATTCTTCATTTTATCTACTTGTATATAGTTTCACAAATATATAAATATAAGTAATTAGATTAAAGTTTTTCAACGAAAATATTTTCAACGACACTTATATTTTCAACAATACAAAACACAACATAACCATTAATTATCAAGCACTTACACATACAAAACACTTATATTTTTATTCTAGCTTTCAAATTTCATTCATTCCTCTCCTACATTTGCAACATCCAAACAGAACCAAGGATATAACACTAATTTCTATATATTATGAAAAGAACATTTGTACTTATGACATTACTCGCACTGTTCGGTTTGCAACACACAGTGTCCGCAGCCATTATCAAAAAAGTGGCCCCAACCTTTTGGTGGGCAGGTATGAAGAATCCTGAACTACAGATTCTATTGTATGGCGATAACATTTCGTCCAGTGATGTAAGTATCTCTTCCAAAGACATTCTGTTAAAGGATGTCGTAAAACAAGAGAATCCCAATTATTTGATCTTATATATGGATTTATCGGAAGCTGCCCCTCAGACTTTCCATATTACTTTAAAACAAGGCAAAAAGCAAACTGTTGTTCCATATGAAATAAAACAGCGCAAAGCAGGTGCTGCTGAGGTGGAAGGTTTCAATTCCGGTGATGTATTATATCTGATTATGCCGGACCGCTTCGCTAACGGTGATCCTTCAAACGACATCGTTCCGGGAATGCTGGAAGCAAAAGTAGACCGCAACGATCCTTTTGCCCGTCATGGAGGTGACCTCACAGGGATTGAAAATAACCTGGACTATCTGGCCAATCTGGGAGTTACGGCAATCTGGCTGAATCCTATACAGGAAAACGATATGAAAGAAGGTTCTTATCACGGTTATGCCATCACTGATTATTATCAAGTAGACCGCAGATTGGGCAGCAACGAAGAGTTCCGCAAGTTAGTGGAACAGTCACATGCCAAAGGCATGAAAGTCGTTATGGATATGATTTTCAACCATTGCGGTAGCGAAAATTACCTTTTCAAAGATATGCCGTCCAAAGACTGGTTCAATTTTAGAGGTAACTATACACAGACTTCTTACAAGACAGCCAGTGTACAAGATATCCATGCCGCCGATTATGAACGCAAAATAGCCGTAGACGGTTGGTTTACAGAAGTGATGCCCGATCTGAACCAACGTAACCGCCATGTAGCCCAATACTTGATCCAAAGCAGTATCTGGTGGATAGAATATACCGGAATGAACGGCATCCGTCAAGACACGCATCCATACGCCGACTTCGACATGATGGCGCAATGGTGTAAAGCCGTGACCGACGAATATCCCGATTTCAACATCGTAGGTGAAACCTGGCTGAACAGCAATGTGCTGGTTTCTTTTTGGCAGAAAGACAGCAAACTAGCCGCTCCCCGAAATTCCAACCTTCGCACTGTGATGGATTTCCCCCTGATGGAGCAAATGAACAAAGCCTTTGATGAAGAAACCGGTGACTGGAACGGTGGTCTGTATCGTCTCTACGACTATCTGACACAGGATTTAGTATATGCAGACCCGATGAATCTGCTCGTATTCCTTGATAATCACGACACATCACGCTTTTACTTGAATGATGAAGCAACCCAAAATATCGACCGCTACAAACAGGCTCTTGTATTCCTGTTGACCACACGGGGGATTCCTCAGATTTATTATGGAACAGAAATCCTGATGACTGCCGATAAGGCGAACGGTGACGGACTGCTTCGGTGCGATTTCCCCGGAGGATGGAACGGCGATCCCCGCAATTGCTTTAAAGAACCCAACCGTACTCCCCAACAAAATGAAGCTTTCGCTTACATGCAGAAACTGCTACAATGGAGAAAAGGCAATGAAGCCATAGCGAAAGGCAAACTGATACACTTCGCCCCCAGCAAAGGAATCTATGCTTACGAACGGAAATACGGAAATAAATCGGTTACCGTTTTCATGAATGGAACCGACCAAGCACAAACCATTGATCTGACTCCCTACAAAGAAATACTTCCGGCAACATCTGCCCATGACGTTTTAACGGATCAGAAAATTGAACTGGGAAAAGACCTGACGCTTCCGAGCCGCGGAATGCTGATATTAGAATTCTGATACCATTTGCAGAAACTTACAATTTAATACCCTTACATATCATGAAAATGAAAAAGAATCTTTCACTTATTGCATTTCTCTGTATCTCATTCATTGCAAATGCACAGCAAAAACTGACTTCACCGGATGGCAATCTGGAGATGACATTTACACTGGACGGACAAGGTGCTCCAACGTATGAACTGACCTACAAGCAAAAAGAGGTTATCAAACCCAGCAAACTGGGATTGGAATTAAAGAAGGAAGACGCAGACGCTAAAACCGACTTTGAATGGACCGATAAAAAAGATGTGGACAAACTGGATATCAAGACAAACCTTTATAACGGTTTCGAAATAAAGGATACCCGGACATCTACCAGCGACGAAACCTGGCAGCCGGTATGGGGAGAGGAAAAGGAAATCCGTAACCATTACAATGAATTGGCAGTCACACTGAACCAGCCAACCAATGACAGATATATCATTCTTCGTTTCCGTCTGTTCAACGACGGACTGGGCTTCCGCTATGAATTTCCTCAGCAGAAGAACCTGAACTATTTCGTAATCAAAGAAGAACATTCGCAATTTGCCATGGCAGGTGACCACACCGCTTACTGGATTCCGGGAGATTACGATACACAGGAATATGACTATACTGTTTCCCGTTTGTCAGAAATCAGAGGATTGATGAACAAAGCCATCACTCCCAACTCTTCACAAACTCCGTTCTCACAAACGGGTGTACAGACTGCTTTGATGATGAAAACAGATGACGGCTTATATATCAATCTGCACGAAGCAGCCCTGATAGACTATGCTTGTATGCACCTGAACCTGGATGACAAGAACCTTATTTTCGAATCATGGCTGACTCCGGACGCACAAGGCGATAAAGGATACATGCAGACTTCCTGTACTTCTCCGTGGCGTACTGTTATTGTAAGTGATGATGCCCGCAATATCCTTGCATCACGCATTACCTTGAACCTGAACGAACCCTGCAAAATTAAAGATACTTCATGGATTAAACCGGTGAAATACATCGGTGTATGGTGGGATATGATTACAGGAAAAGGCTCATGGGCTTACACAGACAACTTATCCAGTGTAAAACTAGGTGAAACAGACTACAGCAAAACCAAACCTAACGGCAAACACTCTGCCAACACCGCCAACGTGAAACGATATATTGACTTTGCAGCAGAACACGGATTCGACCAAGTATTGGTGGAAGGCTGGAACGAAGGCTGGGAAGACTGGTTCGGAAAGAGCAAAGATTATGTTTTCGACTTCGTAACTCCCTACCCTGACTTCAATGTAAAAGAACTTCAGAATTATGCAGCAAGCAAAGGTATCAAGCTGATGATGCATCATGAAACTTCGGCTTCTGTACGTAATTATGAACGCCACATGGACCAAGCATACCAGTTTATGGCAGACAACGGATATAACTCTGTAAAAAGCGGTTATGTAGGCAACATCATTCCGCGTGGTGAACATCATTACGGTCAATGGATGGACAATCACTACCTGTATGCAGTGAAGAAAGCTGCCGACTACAAGATTATGGTAAACGCTCACGAAGCAACCCGTCCAACCGGTATCTGCCGTACTTATCCCAACCTGATCGGTAATGAATCAGCTCGTGGTACTGAATATGAATCATTTGGCGGTAACAATGTAAACCACACCACCATTCTGCCCTTCACACGTCTGGTAGGCGGACCGATGGATTACACTCCGGGTATCTTTGAAACTCATTGCAACAAAATGAGCCCCACCAACAACTCACAGGTACGTTCTACATTGGCACGCCAGCTGGCATTGTATGTTACCATGTACAGCCCGTTGCAAATGGCAGCAGATGTACCCGAAAACTATGAACGCTTTATGGACGCTTTCCAGTTCATTAAAGATGTAGCTATCGACTGGGACGAAACCAACTATCTGGAAGCAGAACCGGGTGACTACATCACCATTGCCCGTAAAGCCAAAGGAACCAATGACTGGTATATCGGTTGTACAGCAGACGAAAACGGTCATACTTCAAAACTGGTATTCGACTTCCTTGATCCGGGCAAGCAATATATCGCAACCATATATGCAGATGCCAAAGACGCCGACTGGAAAAATAATCCGCAGGCATATACCATCCGCAAAGGCATTGTAACCAACAAGAGCAAACTGAACTTGCGTGCAGCTAGTGGCGGTGGTTATGCAATCAGCATTAAAGAGGTAAAAGATAAATCAGAATTAAAAGGAATGAAGAAGTTATAGAAAATCAAGTAAAAAGGTTGGATAGTTTTCAATAGGTATTTTTCCAGATAACATGAATAACATTAAAGCATTTAGATACAAAGACATGAAAAGAAACTCCACGTTTAAAGTCCTACTGATATTCATTGTAGGACTGCTCCTGTCCGCTAATGCATTTGCCCAGCAAATGCTTGTCAAAGGAGTTGTTAAAGACACGACAGGCGAACCGGTTATAGGAGCCAATGTTGTAGTAAAAGGAACAACCAATGGAACCATCACCGATTTCGATGGTAATTTTCAATTGAACGCCAATAAAGGGGATATTATCACCATTTCATTTATCGGGTATCAGTCACAGGAAGCGCAGGTAGCTGCTTCTATGAATATTCTATTAAAAGATGATACAGAACTTCTGGATGAAGTTGTAGTGATCGGGTACGGTTCTGTGAAGAAAGATGACCTGAGCGGTTCTGTCGTAGCCATTAAAGCAGAAGAGATGAACAAAGGCGCCGTTACTTCTCCTCAAGAATTAATCATGGGTAAAGTTCCGGGACTTTCTGTAAGTCAGGGTGACGGTGCTCCCGGTGCCGGCTCAACCATCCGTATTCGTGGCGGTGCGTCATTAAATGCCAGCAACGATCCGCTTATCGTAATTGATGGGATTCCCGTATCCAACGATGCCGCTCCCGGTACTCCCAATGCACTTGCTACCATCAATCCGAATGATATTGAAACATTCACGGTATTGAAGGATGCTTCGGCAACAGCCATCTATGGTTCACGCGCTTCGAATGGCGTTATTATCATCCAAACCAAAAAGGGAACGCAAGACAAAGTGAAGATAAGCTACGCAGGCACTTTCACCGCCAAAGACCCTTACAAGCGCATTGAGACGCTCGACGCGAAAAGCTTCCGCGAGGTAATTCAGGCGCAATATCCCGAAGGAACTCCCCAACATGACGATATCCAACGGATTCTGAACGTATATCCCAACCAAAGTACCGACTGGCAGGATGCCATCTACCAAACAGGCTTGAGCACCGACCAAAATATCGGCATTGCAGGAAAAGCCGGGTTTATGCCTTTCCGTGTTTCTTTTGGTTACAATACAGAAAAAGGTACATTAAAAACTTCTAAATACGAGCGTTATACAGGTGCTGTCAATCTGAGTCCCAAATTCTTCGACAACCACCTGAGTGTAGACATCAATGTAAAAGGGACTATCAACAAGAACCGTTTCGCCGATTCGGGTGCTGTCGGAGCTGCTGCCTTCTTCGACCCCACCAAGCCCATCTATGATACAGAGAACCGCTACAACGGCTACTGGAACTGGGGTGTTGTACCGGGCGCACAAGCCGACATGGCCACTCAGAACCCACTATCTCTGCTGTACGATAGAGACAACCACGGTACTACCAAGCGTAGTCTGGGTAATATTCAGCTTGACTACAAGATACACGGTCTGGAAGACTTGCACGCGAACCTCAACCTGGGTTACGACGTAGCCAAGACTACCGGAAGCAACTTCGTCAACCCCGGCTCCGTACAAAGCTCACTGGACAAGACCTTCACCGATCTGGGACAAGGCAACACCTGGAACAACCTGCGCCGCAACCACCTCCTGGATTTCTATCTGAACTACTCCAAGAACATCGAATCCATCAAGAGTAATATCGACGTGATGGCCGGTTACTCCTGGCAGCACTTCTACTATGCCAACCATGACATCAACTACTCCAACACCACCGAGAGCATCGGCGACAAGGTAGGATATACCTATAATGCCGACCAGAAGCAGTACATCCGCAACGACCACCGCCGCATTCCGTACGAGAACTATCTCATCTCCTTCTTCGGCCGCTTGAACTACAACTTCATGGACCGCTATCTGCTTACCGCTACCTTGCGTCGCGACGGTTCCTCACGATTCAGCGACAACAACCGTTGGGGACTTTTCCCGTCGGCTGCACTGGCGTGGACCATCAGCAACGAGTCTTTTATGAAAGGAACAGCAGATGTACTCTCCAAACTGAAACTGCGCGTGGGCTACGGTGTAACCGGTCAGCAGGAAATCGGTGATTATCAGTACATCACTTCTTATTCGTTCAGCACCAACCCCAATTCCTCTTATTTGGGTACTACCTTGCTGAAACCCAACGGCTACAGCCCTAACCTGAAGTGGGAACAGACCACTACCTACAACCTTGCCATCGACTACGGATTCCTCAACAACCGCATCAACGGTAGCATCGAGTATTACCAGAAGCATACCAAAGACCTGCTGAATACCATCAGCGCCGCAGCCGGAACCAACTTCGTGAACGAGATTCTGGCCAACGTAGGTAAGATGAAGAACGAGGGTGTGGAGTTCAACGTAAACGCCGTAGCTATCCAAAGCAAGGACTTCACCTGGGAACTGGGCTACAACATCACCTGGAACGACAGCAAGATTACCAAGCTGACTACTGCTTTCAATCCCGAATACCAAGGTATCAATTCCGGTACGAACCAAAAGCACCAAGTAGGCGAAACGCCCAATACCTTCTATGTATTCCAGCAAGTATACGATGAAAATGGCAAAGCTATCCAGAATGCATTTGTTGACCGCAACAACGACGGACAAATCACCGAAGCCGACCGTTACCTCACTCACAAGAGTCCGATGGCAAAGGTATATATGGGTTTCAGCTCTCAGTTCAGTTACAAGCAGTGGGACTTAGGTTTCAACCTCCGTGCCAATCTGGGCAACTATGTATATAACGGGGTAGCGTCGGGCAACAGTACCTCTCACAGCTACGGCGGTAAGGGCTTCGTAGCCAACCTTTATAACAGTTTCCAGAATACAGGATTCACCCTGCTGAACACTACCGAACAAACAGCCAGCGACTACTTCCTGGAGAATGCTTCGTTCCTCAAGATGGATAACATCACCCTGGGATATTCTTTCCGCAACCTGTTTGCAGCCAAACTATCGGGACGCATCAGCGCATCGGTACAAAATGTATTTACCATCTCCAAGTATAGCGGACTCGACCCCGAATGCGGAGCAATCGACTCTAACATCTGGCCACGTCCCCGCACCTATACCGTTGGTTTGAATCTTAACTTCTAAAAGACAGTCACACATGAAAACAAGAAAATATATCTATGCAGCCGTAGCAACTTGCCTGTTGTCTTTATCAAGCTGCGTCAACGACCTCGATGTTCTGCCTCTCGACCCCAATGTGGTGACAGCAGACAAGGCATATACCGATGCCGCAAGTTACACCAAAGGACTCCACAAAATATACTCGGTATGGGCACTTTCGGGACAAGACGGTGCCGGCAGTTCGGACATCAACGGGCTGGATGCAGGTGCTACCGCCCTGTTACGTTGCTGGTGGACCCTACAGGAGCAACCCACCGATGAAATGAAGAACGCATGGAGCGATGCATGGTGCACAGAAATAAACCATATGGCATGGACTACCAACAAAGTAGAACCCATCGAAGGTGTGTACCAACGTTGCATGTACATCGTAGCTTTGGTAAACGAGTTCTTGAAGAATATCCCTAACGCTCCGGAAGGTATCGACAAAGAGAGCTATAGTGCCCAAGCCCGTTTCAACCGTGCTTTCGCTTACTATATATTGATGGATATGTTCGCATTACCTCCGTTCATCACCGAAGCCAATTATTCCTTAGAACCCGCCCCTCTGTCAAGAGAAGAACTGTTCAACTGGATAGAGAAGGAACTCAACGAACTGAAATCCACTCTGCCCGCTCCACGCTCTGAGTATGGCGTAGCCGATCAGGCTGTGGCAAGCGCTCTGCTGGCACGCATGTATCTCAATGCCGAAGTCTATACAGGCAAAGCACGCTACACCGACTGCGTGAAAGCTTGCAACGAGGTTATCAAAGTAGGATACCAATTGGCCGACAACTACGCCAATCTCTTTAAAGGAGACAATGGCGAGAATGAAGATACAAGAAAAGAGATCATCTACCCCATTATCTTCGATGGAGACGCTACTCAGTCATACGGAATGACAGCCCTTATCGTAGGTTCCAGAGGAGCTGATCCCAAAGAAGAGTTGCTTGCTCATAGCGGAGTGGACCAAGGTTGGGCTGGCTTCCGTGGTACAAGCAATCTGGTGAAGCTGTTCGATTATCAAAACAACGAAGCGCCCAAAGCCTCCGAGATATTGGACAAACGCGGTATCTTCAACGATAAAGGACGTACTATCAATATTACTTCTTCCGTAGCAGGTACATTCGAGACAGAAGGCTGGAGTGTGTTTAAGTTTAGCAACCTGCGCAGCGATGGCACACTGGGTAAAAACACCTTGTGGGTAGATACCGACTTCCCCATGTTCCGCTTGGGCGATATCTATCTGATGTATGCCGAAGCCGTGGCCCGTGGCGGAGAAGGAGACAAAGGAACTGCCGTAGGATATATCAACGCCTTGCGCAAACGTGCATACGGCGACGAGCGTCATCAAGTATCTGAAAGCTGGTTAAGCGAAAACAGTTTCCGCAACCTGCTGGACGAACGCGGACGTGAAATGTATTGGGAAGGTGTGCGCCGTACAGACTTGGTACGCTTCGGCCTGCTGATTTCTTCTTCCTATACCTGGGACTTCAAAGGAGGTATCAGTACGGGAGTAGGAGTGAACAAGCGCTACAACGTCTATCCCATCCCTGTGACCGACCTTACGGTAAACGGAAACTTACAACAAAATGAAGGTTATTAATCAAAAGCTACTCATCATGAAACTCATAAAAAGCATATCAGCTTCTATCTTTGCCCTGTTACTGTGTACGGCTTGCGAAAGCGATCTGGAGAAAACAGTATATATCCCCGGAAACGCTACCCCGGCGGTCTTGTCAGCCTTGAACGACCAGTATGTGCTCCAATCAATTGACGCTGCCAAAGAAGCGTTCACCATCAACTGGAGCAAACCCGAAATGGGCTATCAGGCAAGTGTCATCAATTCATTGGAAATGGATGTGAAAAGCAAGAGCTTTGCAAACAAAGTTGTACTGGCCTCATCTAAATCAGATGTATCGTACTCCATTACCGTAAGTGATCTGAACAGTAAAATCATGTCCCTGCTGAAAACCTATGGAATGGAAACAGAACCGATAGGAATTGAACTTCGGATTTCTTCTTCGATCTCAGAAGCTGCCGACACTCTTTTTTCCAATGTTGTTTCAACCACTATCACTCCGTATGAAGGTGAACCGGAATATCCTGCCATCACTCTCCGCGGAGGCTATAATGGCTGGGATTTCGCTAAAAGCCAGAAAGTATATTCGGCAAACTCTGATAATATGTATGCCGCTATGGTATACTTTAACGGTAAAGCAAACGAAGGCTGGAAGTTCTGCGGAACTGAAGACTGGAGTACTGACAACTGGGGCGCTCCGGTAGATATGACAGCCGAACAGTCTCCTGTGATTTTAGTATCCGGTAGCGGAGGAGACATCAAAGCATATAGCAAAAACAGCTATTATTTAGAATTCAACAATGCTACCGGGGAACTGAAAGTTTCCAAAGCATACAATTCTTGGGGCATTGTAGGCGATTATAATAGCTGGGGAAGCGGTGATACAGTGATGACCCTGGAAACAGAAACGGATGATAACAACAAATATCAGTATTATTTGAAAGCAACTCTGGATATGGCAGCCGGTAGCAAGTGGAAAATCCGTCCTGAAGAGAAATGGGAAAATGACATAGCTCCCGGAGCAGTAGAAGGTGAATTTGAAGATGCAGGTGATGGTAACTTCAAAGTTTCAGAAGCCGGTAATTATACAATCAAGTGGTACTTTAATAAAGTAACCCCCAAAGTCATAGTTGTAAAAAACAAATAGGACTTAATGGGGAAATTACTTCATGAAAATCTACATCGGTTTAAAAGTTTGCCATGAAAAACTTTTAAACCGTGTAGAACTGATTAGTTTTGATAAAGAATTGACATCAGGAACGCATAAAATGCGGTTCTAAAGAGTGGAGAAAGTTCACATTCACTTATATTTTTTGGATATTGCAAATATCATATTTTACTGTATATCAATAGAATAAAATCTATATTTGATCTAAATCATTTATATTTTTATTCTTGCACAAATAATTGATCTACAAGACTGTTACATTTGCAATATCCAAAACAAAACATAAAAGATATATGTTAACCTATAACTAAAGACCATTAAATTATGAGAATCCAAAAGAACCTTTCGCCTATCGCATTTCACTGCAAATTATCTTTTGCAAATGCGCTTCAGGAAATTACTTCCTTCAATGGAAAGATAGAAATGGTATTTCGGCTTGCAGTCGGTATAACTGTTGCCAATATGGTGTCGGGGTAGTCACCTGGAACCAATATACACAATAAGCCCATTCATAAAGGTGAATACCAGTCAGACGTATAAGAATTAAAAAGATTATAATTAATAAGATTGTTTGGGAAAACAGTTTTCAATAGGTATTTTTTAATCGAGAGATAAAAGATTTACATAATTATTTAACTTTAAATTTAAAGACATGAAAAGAAACTTGATGTTCAAGGTCCTACTTACACTAATGGTAGGATGCTTCTTGTCCATAGACGCATTTGCTCAGCAAATGATGGTCAAAGGACTAGTTAAAGATGCAACAGGTGAACCGATTATCGGTGCCAATGTGCTGATTAAAGGTACAACAAACGGTACTATCACTGACTTCGATGGAAATTTCCAGTTGGAAGCTAAAAAAGGTGATATTATTTCTATCTCATTCATTGGTTATCAGTCACAGGAAGTCCCTGCCGCACCCGTATTGAATATTATTTTGAAAGATGATTCACAAATGTTACAGGACGTTGTAGTTATCGGTTACGGTAGCGTTAAGAAAAACGATGCTACAGGTGCCGTAACAGCTATCAGTACTGATAAATTAACAAAAGGTATGGCGACTTCCGCTTCCGATCTTTTGGTAGGTAAAGCTGCCGGAGTCAGCGTTGTTACAGATGGTGGTGCTCCAGGCTCCGGTGCAAGCATCCGTATTCGTGGCGGATCATCCATGTCTGCCAGTAATGATCCGTTAATTGTTATTGATGGTGTCCCTGTTGACAACTCTGAAATTAAAGGTATGGCTAATCCTTTAGCCAGCGTTCATCCTAATGACATTGAAAGTTTTACTATTTTAAAAGATGCCTCAGCCACAGCTATTTACGGTTCACGTGCATCAAACGGTGTCATTATCATCACAACCAAGACTGGAAAAAGCGGCAAAGTCAAAATTAGCTATAGCGGCTCTTTCTCTGTCAGCACCAAGACTAAAACCGTAGATATGATGGATGGCCCCACTTTCTCTAACTATGTAAAAAGCCTGTATGATGCCGATTCCCCACAAGTCAAAGCCCTGGGTACAGCAAATACCAACTGGCAGGATGAAATCTTCCGCACTGCCCTGAGTACAGACCATAATGTTAGTGTATCCGGTGCCATTCCTCACATGCCGTATCGTGTATCCCTTTCTTACACTGATGAAAACGGTATCTTAAAAACGTCCAATATGCAACGTACCACCGGTTCTATCAGTTTGAATCCTAATTTCTTCGACAAGAGACTGGACATTAAGATCAATGTGAAAGGTGTATACAATACCAACCGCTTTGCCGACAAAGGTTCAATTGGTGCAGCTACTCAATTTGACCCTACACAACCTGTCTATATGAGTGGTTCAGAATATGGTAACGGCTATTTCATGCATACGGATGCCAATGGAGAGCCACTGAAATTAGCTTTGGCAAATCCGCTTGCCATTCTTGAAGGCATTAATGATAACTCGGATGTATATCGCAGCATCGGTAACATACAAGTGGATTATAAATTTAAATATCTCCCCGGATTACGTGCCAACTTGAACTTAGGCTATGATGTATCAAAAAGTGATGGAAAGAAAATGATAGCAGACAACTCTCCTATGAGTTATTGCTGGGGACAATTCAAGAATGGTTTTGGTGAAAACACAGAATTCTGGCAGTTGAAGCGCAACCATCTACTGGACTTCTATCTGAATTATGTTACTGACTTCAATCAAAACAATCATTTTGATATCATGGCAGGTTATTCCTGGCAACACTTCTTCAGTGAAGTACGCAACAGCTATCCTTATTCATCCGAAATGGCCGAAAAGTATGGAGCGTCAGAGTATAAAGAGGCAGATCCCAACTATCCTACTGAAAGTTATTTGGTTTCATTCTTCGGACGTTTGAACTACAGCCTGTACAATCGATACCTGCTTACTTTTACTTTGCGTAATGATGGTTCTTCACGTTTTAGTAAAGATGACCGTTGGGGGCTGTTCCCGGCTGTAGCTTTAGCCTGGAAGATGAAAGAAGAAACTTTCTTGAGAAATGTAAATGCCTTGAGTGATCTGAAACTCCGCCTTGGTTGGGGTATTACCGGACAGCAGAATCTTAATAACGGTGACTATCCTTATCTGGCACGTTATTCATTCAGCAAAGGTGGTGCCAACTATTTCTTCGGTGACAATATGTATGCATTAGTTCGTCCCGAAGCATATGATGAACACTTGAAATGGGAAGAAACAACGACATGGAATGTGGGATTGGACTATGGTTTCCTTGACAATCGTTTAAGTGGTACATTGGATTTCTATTATAGAAAAACCAAGGACCTTTTAAACAAAGTAGCCGTTCCCGGCGGATCCAACTATAACAATGAGCTTCTGACCAATGTAGGTACATTAGTAAATAAGGGAGTTGAATTTACCATCAATGCACGCCCTATTGTTTCGGATACATGGAATTGGGAATTGAACTATAATGTTTCTTACAACAAGAATAAAATCGAAAAACTAACACTGAATGATGATCCTAACTATAAAGGAGTAATTCACGGAGGTATTGATGGTGGAACCGGTAACAACATCATGATCCATCAAGTAGGCAAACCTTATAATTCTTTCTACGTTTACAAGCAGGTTTATGACCAGACCGGCAATCCTATCGAAGGTTATTACGAAGACATAAACGGCGATGGAAAAATAACTAAAGAAGGCGACCTGGTGGCATACAAAAAAGCTGCTCCCGATGTGATCATGGGACTATCTTCCAACTTGTCCTATAAGAATTGGGATTTTGCATTCTCTCTTCGTGCCAGCATTGGAAATTATGCATACAATAATGTACAATCCAATCGCGAAGCTCATGGAAGTACCATTTATGACCCATCCGGTTTCTTGAAAAACAGAATAAACAGCGCTGTGAAGACAAACTTTGCAGACACTCGTTATTTCTCAAGTTACTACGTACAGAATGCATCCTTCTTGCGCTGTGACAACATTTCATTGGGATATCGTTTTGACAAGATTTTCAATGACCAACAAAGTGCGCGTGTATATGTAACTGTACAGAATCCGTTTGTTATCACTGGTTATGATGGTCTTGACCCCGAGTTCAACAATGA
Source organism: Bacteroidaceae bacterium (assembly GCA_963651205.1). Lineage (GTDB taxonomy): Bacteria > Bacteroidota > Bacteroidia > Bacteroidales > Bacteroidaceae > Phocaeicola. Next base: position 28,360 of record CAVJPC010000054.1, on the reverse strand, counting down.
CGGTATAGACAACAATATCTATCCGCACTCTCGTATATATATGATCGGCTTGAGTCTTAACTTTTAAAATTTGATTATCATGAAAACATCTAAAAACATACTATTATCCTCCATTGTAGGATTGAGTCTCATGTTCGGCACAGCTTCGTGTATAAATGATTTGGATACTGTACCATTGGCCAAATCAGAAGCTGTAAGTGGAAGTACTTTTACCGATAAACTGGATAACTATACCAGTTCTATTGCTAAAATATATGCAGGATTAGCTATCGGTGGTAATAAAGGCGGCGAAGACGATGCTGATATTGCAGGTGTAGATGGCGGTAGTCAGGCTTCTTTCCTGCGTGGCTTATGGAACTTGCAAGAGTTGGCTTCCGATGAAGCACATTGCTGCTGGGGGGATGCCGGTGTCAACGATTTGAATACATTGACTTGGAGTTCCGGTAATGTATTTATCAAAGGCTTATATTACCGTTTTTTATACCAGATACAGTTATCAAATGCTTTCTTGCGTCAAACCACGGATGATTTATTGAACAGCCGGGGAGTAAATGACCAGAACAAAGCCATCATCAAGCAATATAGAGCAGACGCTCGTTTCCATCGTGCTTTGGCTTATTATTATTTATTGGATATGTTCCGTAATGTACCTTTTGTAACTGAAGAGAATGAAATCGGTACCTTCCCTGAACAGGCAGACGCCAATAAAATATTCTCATACATTGAAAGCGAACTGACAAGCATAGAAAATGATATGCTGGATCCTTTTGTAGGCTATGATTCTTCTAACTATGGCAGAGCTACCAAAGCAGCAGTCTGGACATTACTTTCACGTCTATATCTTAATGCTGAAACCTATGTTGGTACAGCCAAGTATACAGAATGTATCACCTATTGTAAAAAAGTACTCAGTGTAGGCTATTCACTGGAACCAGTTTATGCAAACCTCTTTAAGGCTGACAACGAGAAATCTAGAGAAATTATCTTTCCTATCCGCTATGAAGGTGCTGAAACTCAAACATGGGGAGGTATGACTTTTCTTGTTTGCTCTACCGTTCCGTCCAGCATGAAAAATGACATCAATGCACAAGATGCATGGCAAGGCAACAGAGCCCGTATCTCATTGCTCAATATCTTCAATAATGAGAATAACGTAGACAAAGACTCACGTAGCAACATGCTGATGGTGGATAAAACCGAAAGCCTGGAAATAGTGAATCCTGCCATGTATCCTGATAATGGAATTCCTGTTGTGAAATATGTCAATAAAAACAGTGATGGCACCAATCCGGCATCGAATATGGTATGGGTTGACTTCCCATTATTCCGCTTGGGTGAAATTTATTTAACTTATGCAGAAGCTGTATTACGCGGTGGACAAGGCGGCGATAAGACTACAGCATTAGGTTATATCAATGAATTGCGCAAACGTGCTTATACAGACAAAGATCTTACAGAAGATGAATTGACAAAAATAGCATCCATTTCAGAAGGTGAGTTGACCTTACCATTTATTTTGGATGAAAAAGCCCGCGAATTTTTCTTTGAAGCACAACGCCGTACCGATTTGGTTCGTTTCAACTTATTGACCGGAGGGGACTACATCTGGACTTGGAAAGGTAATATACAAGCAGGACGTTCCGTTGAATCTATATTCAATATTTACCCCTTGCCTTCTGATGAAGTTGGTTCGAATACCAATCTGAAACAGAATCCGGGATACTAATATCAAGAACTAGAATCTATAAAAAGTAAACTTATGAAAAGACTAAATATATTATTAGCTTCACTGTGTACACTGGGCATTATGGCCTCTTGCAGTGATGAGCATGATTTGACAATTGCCCCGGAAGAAAACTTCGTGTCTCCGGTATTAAAAGCTGTTTTCCCTGAAAATGCCATTTTTACGGAGGAAACTGATATGAACAGTAATCTAGGGTATGTATTATGGGATGCAGCAGACTATGGGTATAGTGCACCCGTTAAATACATCTTGCAGGCAGATACAGCAGGTGGTAGCTTTGCAAGTCCCATCGAAGTAGTTACCTCCAACACAACCGAAGCTGTCCTAACTGCTAAAATGTTGAATAATACAGGTAAAAACTATACAACCAAAATACAACCTGTTACTTTGGATTTACGTTTGAAAACGGTAATGACCTCTATAGATTTTGATGCACCGGTACAGTTTCCGTTATATTCCAATGTACAAAGTATTACTTTCACTCCGTATATTGCAGAAATTCCGATGAAAGCCGCCTACTACCTTGTAGGAGATGCCTTAGTAGGATGGGGCAACGATGCAGGTAATATCGGCGCAGACTTACAACCTTTCTTCTCGGCCAATAACGATATGAAAGAAAAGGTCTACTCATTTACCGGATATTTCCAGAATAAAGGCTTCAAACTAATAACCACTCCGGGCAATTGGGATGATGCTTACGGGTTTACCAGTTCAGTAGCTTCCGGCAATTTGGGAGTAAACAATACCGGTGATAACTACAACGTAGGAACCGCAGGCTATTATACATTCACAGCAGATTTCAGTGCAAACACTTATACCATGAAACCATTTGATGCCTCTTCAGCCAAAAAGTTCGAAACAATAGGTATTATTGGAGATGCAACAGCGGGAGGCTGGGATAAAGACACACCAATGACACAAGTAACCGGACAAGAACATTTATGGGTACTGCCCGCAGTGACTCTGAATGCCGGAGGCGGCTTGAAATTCCGTGCCAACAACAGTTGGGATGGTGGTGGAAACTGGGGGACAGGAAGCATTCCTTTCGGTGTCGCAGAAAACAGTAGTGCCAGCGGTAATATTACTATTGAGAATGGTGGCGAGTACTTCATTGAATTTAATGATTTGACCGGCGAATATATGGTGATGCCTCTAAAAAATGCTCAAAAGAAATAAGCCAAGACAAGTGCATTAACTAATAAAAGAGGTTGTTTCAGGCATTCAAATAATGAAACAACCTCTTTATTTTTACCTTAAAAACTTCATCTAATGAAAAATTACCTTCTATATACAATCTTATCTTTATGTATTTATTCTTGTTCAGATAATGATGAAACAATTCTTCCGGAACCAGCCCCCGAGCCGGCTCCGGAACTAAAAGAAGGAATAAATACAGACTTGGAATCGCCTGATGCAGACAAAGCACTGACTGTAACCTACAAAGCCCCATCCAGTTCACCGCTATATGGATATACCGGAGATGTCTATGCTCATACCGGAGTCATGATAGAAACCACCTGGGAATATGTACCTGCGGAATGGGATAAAAACATTGATAAATGCAAAATGAAAAAAGTGGAGGATAATATATGGAGCATTACCCTTTCCCCTTCTGTACGTCAATGGTATCATTCAGGAGAAAGCTCCGTCACCAAATTGGGTTTCGTATTCCGCAGCGCCGATGGACAGAAGCAGACAAGCGATCTCTTCATTACGCTTACGGACAATAAATATCAGGAATTTGTTCCTGCTGCTATCAAGAAAGAGGCTTTGCCCGATCAGGTAACAGAAGGCATTAACCTAGTGGATAACTCTACCGTAACCCTTGTACTTTACGACAAAGACACAGATGGGAATCACAAAGATTTTGCCCATGTGGTGGGTGATTTCAATAACTGGAAGCTTAGCAACGAAGAAAATTGCCAGATGTATCGCGATGATGCCAGCGGCTGCTGGTGGATCACTCTCAAAAATCTGGATGCAACCAAAGAATATGCTTTCCAATATTATGTAGGCACCAAAAATGGTGAAGCTACCCGCTTGGGAGACGCTTATTGCGAAAAGATACTCGATCCTGACAATGACTCCTATATATCCGCTTCTACCTATCCGGATAACAAGAGTTATCCCGAAGGAGGGAAAGGAATCGTATCCGTATTCAAAATACAACAGGATAACTACAACTGGTCTGTATCCGACTTCAAGACACCCAATCCGGAGCAACTAGTCATTTATGAAATGCATTTCCGTGATTTCACGGCAAGTAATGACATCAATGGAGCCATGCAGAAACTGGAGTATCTGAAATCACTGGGTGTTAACGCCATTGAATTAATGCCTGTTCAGGAATTTGACGGCAACGATAGCTGGGGATATAATCCATGCTTTTTCTTTGCTCTGGATAAAGCTTATGGTACAAAGAAAATGTACAAAGACTTCATTGATGCGTGCCACAAGGCAGGAATGGCAGTTATTTTTGATGTAGTTTACAATCATGCTACCGGAAGTATGCCGTTTGCCAAATTGTACTGGGATAGCGCAAACAACAAGACAGCCAAAAATAATCCCTACTTTAATGTAGACGCACCTCACCCTTACAGCGTATTCCACGACTTCAATCATGAAAGTCCTCGGGTACGTAAATTCGTGAAACGCAATCTGCAATTCTTATTGAATGAATACCATATAGACGGATTCCGTTTTGACCTGACCAAAGGTTTTACGCAACACTCATCTACCGAAAGCACTGCTTCCAATTACGATGCAAGCCGCATCAAAATCCTGAAAGATTACCATGCCGCCATCAAAGAAGTAAAACCGGAAGCATACGTTATCCTGGAACATTTCTGTGACAACCAAGAAGAAAAAGAGCTGGCTGCGGACGGCATGCACCTATGGCGGAACATGAATAATGCATACTGCCAGACTGCAATGGGATGGAGTGACGGCAGCGCATTCTACGGACTGTATGAAAGTACCCCTGCATGGGTAGGATTTATGGAAAGTCATGATGAAGAGCGAACTGCCTATAAGCAAACCCAATGGGGAGATGGAACTTTGAAAACAGATTTAGCCACTCGAATGCAGCAACTGGAAGTAAATGCATCCTTCTTCCTTACTGTACCGGGACCTAAAATGATCTGGCAGTTTGGAGAGATGGGATATGATATTTCTATTGAAGAGAACGGCCGTACAGGTAAGAAGCCGTTACATTGGGAATATTTGGATAACAAGAATCGCAAAGCCTTGCATGATACTTATTCCCGGTTAATAAAGTTACGTAATGATCATCCCGAGTTATTTACCAGTACCAGCCAATTCTCATGGGAAGCCAATGCAAATAACTGGGAACAAGGACGATTCATCACTTTATCTTCGACTACCAAGCATATGCTGGTGATTGGAAACTTCAGCAAAACGAACGGAGAATATACTGTTACCTTCCCTGTTATCGGCAAATGGTATAATTCTCTCACCGGTGAAGAGGTTGAGGTGAAGGATAAAACTCAGAAGATGGAAATCCCGGCACATAGTTACCGCATTCTGACTACCTTCCCTTAGAGTGAACTGTTTTGAACGGGCTCTCCCGCTAGTCAGTAAGACAGGTGGTAACAACCCCTCATAGCCGTCAAACTAAAGGATTAATGGCATTTCCGTCCACCGTAGGGGCGCATTGAATGCGCCCGATAACACTCCGAAAGGTGTATGAGTGGATGCATTCGGGCGGAAGCATTCCGCCCCTACAGTGGGTGGAAACGACATTTCCACGACTTAGCTTGGCGGATATGAGGCAAACCTTGCCCCTACAGTAAATGGTAACACGAGATGTAGAATAGCAACATAGAAGAGGGAGCAAATCAATGGGCACACCTCTGCTAAGATTGAACCACGCCGAAAGGAAACGGAATAAGTAAAACAACAGATTTCAGCGTGGCCCTGAATTGTTCAATATAAGCTTAGTTTAAAAAGAGTATCCTAACGAGAGCCAAAAAGTATTTCTGGCAAGACAATCATGTCCTGCAAACAACCAGGCAAAATCCAAATGTACGCCTGCATATTTCACTCCGGCGCCGGCTGTAGCATAACTTGCATCCCCTTTATCCTTATCGCCGTAATGATAACCTCCACGTAACATAAAGTGCTCCATCCATACATACTCCGCTCCTGCACTTGCATGGAATGCCCGTACATCGTCAGGTGAAAGTCTATAACCCAAATCAGCAGCCAAGACCAATCTATGCCTTTGCAAGAAGGGCAGATTGGTAGCGCCTCCTACTTTGACCAAGGCAGGAAGAGCCTCTTTGGACGTCAAATAGTTCATTTTCGGCCCAAGGTTACTCGCCTGAGCCCCAATCGACCAGTCCGCACCTTCCCAATTGCTTATCTCTTGCCTATATAATATTCCCACATCAAATGCCACCGTACTTGCACCATTGCTATTGCCTACCTTTCCCATATCCGAATAAAGATATTTAAAGGTAGCAGATACTGAAAGATTCTTTATAACCTCATAAGCATAACCGGCCTCTATAGCCATTTCTTTGGGGTGTATACTCCCAGCATCCTCTCCTATTCCATCAATTTTCGGATAACCAAAATAACGGAATCCCAGCAAAACGGCATTACGCTGATTGATCTTGTAAAAACCACCCAAACTATGGAGAGAGAATCCGGACTCATAATCACGCATCCACGGAGAATAGGTATACGTAGCCCCTCCCCGGCGAGCCATATCTGTTAAAGCTGCCGCCCCATTATGAAAGATGGCGTTATCACCACCTGCAAGGGCTACACCTGTTCCTCCCATTGCCGCACTGCGTGCATCCGAAGGGATAGCAAGATAGTCTGCAGCTCCTGTATTGACAGGATTGATGTCCTCCTGACCATAAACCTGAGTTATTGTCATTCCCAAGAAAGCCAGACAGATTAATGTTTGTTTCATACTACACAACATTTTCATTGAATGAACCATTCATTTAATACTTTATAAACTTCTCTTTTGCCTCTATCTCATTGCATTTGTATTCCAAGAGATAATATCCGGCAGAGAGTTTGGATATATCCACAGAATGCGGAGTAGAAGCTTCAATTCTCAAAGTCTGACTTAACACCTTGTTACCTATACTATTATATAAGGTTAGATGTCCTTCTCCTGCCATTCGGTTGCTTACACTGAAAACCAATGTATTATCAGTAACTTGCTTCGATTTCAATGTAAAGGGATGAAGATTGGAAACATCTATCTGCAAGGCAGCTGTAGCATCCACACATCCGGCACCCAGCTGACCGATATAACCGGAGTTGTATTGATCTATATCGTATGCACTTTCGTATAATATTTCTTTCAGTTTCTCAGGGGTAAAGCCTTTCTTGCCTACTCCATATTTCTCGATGACCAGCGCTGCCACCCCACTAACCAACGGGCATGCCATGGAGGTACCGGCAAGGTATTCATAATTATCAAACCGTGCAATAGTAGTGCTCCATATCCTGCCATCCCCGTTTAATGATCCTCCGGGAGCCGAAATATCCATATACGTACCATAATTGGAATAAGAAGCTTTTTTATAATCGGCTTCAATGGCTGCAACGGCCACCACTGCTTCATAGTCGGCAGGAGCAGCTACCTGAGGACTGGAAGTATTGGCATTGCCGGAAGCAAAAAGGACAATTCCCCCTTTCATGGGGCTTCCTTCCAGCTGATTTCCGTTATTATCACATCCGGCATACTTTATGAAATAATCAATCGCCTCTTTATGCACAGGGTTTACATTGACTGCACTTTTTGACCCAGCGGCATATCCCCAACTGTTCTGACTGATCACTGCTCCATTGTCCGCACCATATTTAATGGCAGCAGCAATTTGGGGGTCTGAAGCCACCTCACCACCGGTAGAAGTAAGACTTTTCAAGATCTGGCAGCTCATCAATTTTACTCCACTATCAGGCTTACCGTTTCCTCCGGCTACACCACAAATTCCTGTTTCATTATTGTTTGTCGCACCAATAAGCCCAGCCACATGAGTACCGTGACGATGAGGAACAATATCGGCGTTATCATCCACAAAGTTATAGCCATTCACATCGTCCACGTATCCGTTGCCGTCATCATCTATGCCGTTTCCCGGTATCTCACCCCCATTCACCCACAAATTGGCTTGCAGGTCAGGATGCTCCAAGTTAATGCCTCCGTCCACAATGGAGACAATGACGGCCGGATTCCCTCTATATTGTTTCCATGCATCAAACAGACGGATATCGGCTCCTTCCTTTTGCCAGGATTCCGTGCCAGGATTATCCAAATACCATTGTTTGGACAATAAATAGGGATCATCCCATATCGTTTCTTGTCTCGCCCTCGACACAATCTTGGGGACAGGAACCGCTTTTTCAATTCCCTCCAACATTCCTACTTCGGTGACCGCCCTAGTAGCGGAAGTTTCTTTAGAGAACCAAACGTTGTACCATAAATGAAGACCTTCCTTGCGGGTGCGCTCTTCAAATTTTCCGGCATAAGGGAAAGTACGTTCCATCCGCGTGATCTTCAAGGTAGAGACAGCCCGGTCCAAGACCTTTACCCCGGTGGTCACAGCGTTTCCTACATTTCTTACCCCCACTTCTCCCATCGGCTCTTCTTTCAGCTTCACATAGATGCAGCCTTGAAGGACATCTTCATCGGACAAATCAAAAACGGATGAATTATTTCCCGAATCATCGGGGACTGGCGATATTTCTTCTTGATGACAAGAAGCTGTCAACAGGACAGTGAGAAAAAATAGTATAGTTTTTTTCATTGTACACCTATATTATAGATGAGATATAAGTTTGTGGTACAAATATAGAGTATTTTTTATTCTTAAAGTAACATTACAGGGGAATTTTACTTTCATAGTGTTCATTCCTTATTCAATGCCTTCCGTCATAATCCCATTCTTTTATACTTCATATTCACCGGAAAGAACTATCTTTGTATATCGGTTGTTTTTTAACTCAAACAAATTATAGGATTATGGGAGCTATAAAAGGAATACCTTACGGAATGTCCAACTTCACGGATGTAAGGGAACAGAACTGCTACTACGTGGACAAAACGATGTACTTGCCATTACTGGAGGAACAAGCGCATTACTTAATTTTCGTTCGTCCTCTCCGTTTCGGAAAGAGCCTTTTTGGAGCTGCCCCTACAGTGCTGGAAATGCCATTTGCCGGTAGGGGCGAAGTTTGCTCGCCCGATAATACTCCGAATGGCCTACATCTTCCCCGACACATCGGGACGTTTTTCCAAACTCTCCGCAGAGGTTTGGAGAGTTCTGCTGTTATCTTTCAGCCATACTGACATAGCCAACCTCTTTTTACCATACGACAAAAAGTCTATGTTTTGTTTCTGATGTTATTGATAATACATCCATTGTTTTTCCCTTCCTCGTATTTTTTTACCGACTTATATTTCCTCGCATACTACCATCTCCATGCCCCGATACACCACTACAATCTTGTGCAGTGTAGTCGTACCAACGGCATGTTGCACCGTCTCGCTGGCTGCATATCGTTCTGCCTGCGCAATGGCTTCACGGCGGAGTTGCTCCACGCGCTCGTCGCTGTCCTTGCCTTTGGCATACTTCAGTTCGATGATGTAGGAATGCAACATATCCTTATATATATCCAGCAGGGGATGCAGGAATAGGTCTACATAGCCTTCCTGCGTATCCTTCTCCGATACGGGGCGGTAAAAACGGTTCTGTGCGGTCATGGCAAGCGTAAAGCCATGGACGAAGAATTCCCCTTTCTGCTTGTCGCGCTGGGAGGCGTAACGGTGAAGGCAGTCGGCGATGTATTCAAAGTAAGGTTTCCATTTGCCGTCATAAGCTAGGCGGGAAGCCAGTTTGTCCTTTTCGTAATTGTCGAACCGCAGGTCGGCATCATTGTAATTTGACAAAAGATAGTTGAACAACTGTTCGCGTACCACTTGGTTGGGAATGGTGAGTTTCGTCTCACCTTTGTGCAGTCCGCTGATGGTTACCATGCCGAAATAAAACAGCAGACTCAGGAAATTGTCCGGGTCGGTAATACTTTCGGCGGAGAAACCTGTTTTCAGGTTTCCGGTGATGAAGCCCTGTTGCACCAAGGTCTGGACGGCAGAGGCATCATGGGCGAATTCCTTGTCCTTGCGGATAAGCATGCGCAACTTGTTATAGTCCACGCGGATGTTTTCTTCTATCATATTGTGGGGCAGGTTGCCGAAACCGTTCACGTAGTTATCTACAAAGTAAAGCACCATGTTCGAGTTGTACATGGCAGTTTTTCCATAACACTCTTGCGCAAAGCAATAGTTGTTATACCACGGCTTCATTATTTCTATCAGCTCGTCTATGGTGTGGTGAAACTCGCATACGGTGGAATAATAGGCGAGCATGTCGCGCACTTCCGCCTCGGTGAAGCCCACCATTTCGTTGAAAAGCGGGTTGAGCGAATAGTTGGTTCCTATATTGAATCCGCTGGTCAGGTCATCCATAGTCACGGGACTGACTCCGGTTACAAAGCAGCGTTTGATGGCGGAATCTGTGCCGGATTTTACCGTGTCGAAGAAACTGCGCAGATAGCCTGTGCCATGCGTCTCGCTTTTGTAATCATCCAAGCAATCCGGCTCTGCCAGTATCTGATTGGTAAAGTGATCGTATTCATCAATGAAAAGGTAAATCTTCTGTCCCACCTTGGCGCATTCTTTGTACAGATAGTCCAGTTGCTCCACAGCTCCATCCTTTTCATTCATTTCTTTTTTGATTCCTGCCGGGAGATACCGGGCATAGACATCGCAAAAGATATTGAACTCGGTCTTGCAGTGCGCATCCAGTGATTTGCGGTAATTCCCTACTTCTCCGTTTACCACTGCAAAGTTCAGATAGATGACTAGATAGCTGTTACGTTCCGGCGTAGGGTTCTTACCTATATAAAGCTCGCCGTACCATTTTTCAAACTTGTCCGCCTCGTTCACATTATAATAATGACGAAGCATGGAGAGCGTCAGGCTCTTGCCGAACCGGCGCGGACGGATAAAGAAAAAATATTTGTTTGACCTCTCTATCAGCGGTATATAATGCGTTTTGTCCACATAATAGCAATCGTCTTCGCGGACCGACACAAAGTCCATCATCCCGTAAGGGATGCGTTTACGGTAAGGCATATTGAGCACTTCGAATACACTTGGCATAATTCCTCCTTCTTTTTCTTTTCGACTCTATTCTACAAAAGTAGTTTTCTTTCGGAAGACTACCAACAAGTAACAAGGATATTTTCGGGATGTTTACCTTCATTGGCATCGCGCAGCCTCCCCTTGAAAGCAGGTGCGTCAAAACTCCGTAGAAACCATTCAATTCGCCTCTACAATAAAATGATAAGTAGCCGTTCAGATTTATTTCATCTGTCTACACATATCTTTATGGTTTTCTCATACGAATAATCATCCCATATATTACCGAAAAAAGTAAGTGCGCTTCGTGAACCGAACAAGCGCGCTTACTTGTCCAATGAAGCGCACTGACTTGGCTCACGAAGCACGCTTACTTTTCGGGCTGTTGCATTGAGCGAAATTTATACCGGGATATGCTGATGTGAAAGGAATATGAATGGCTACTTAACAAGAAAACTTTCGATACATCTTCCGGGCGCGTAATACCCCGAAGTTATAGCGTCAATTGCCCGCTTCCCTTTCATCGCTACAGACCGGCATCCTGTCTTTTGCACCCCGGGCCGGTAACGTACCGCTTCCGGCTGTATCCACCTGTTCCGACCGCCTGACTGTTTTTAATTAGGAAACGTTTACAAATAAAAGAAAGAGTGAAAGATTTCTTCTTGAAAGAGGATTATAAAACTTTTATAAGAATCAACTATTTGCAAATCAATGGATTACAGTCTATTTCTGCGTCTGACAATATATAGATCTCTTACTAGGAGATCTATATTTTCTGTGCAAAAATAAGCAAAGTTTTGAGAACTAATACATTTTTCGCAAAAAAAATAGGAATTTATATAAAAAATACGCTCCCCGTCTTGTCATAACACTCTTTTGTCTTCCTAAAAATAGAATGTAACATACTGATATAATGCATTTTAATAGCGGAATATAGATCTCCTAGTAAGAGATCTACAAAAGATGTCGCTTTTAAGGAATACTTATACTAATTAAGGAATGGCTTTGAAGCGATAAAATGAATGAAAATTAGTATAAGGCAGATGGAATATCTATTTCTACGACGTAAAAGAACGACCGCCGTTTCCGAGCGGCAGAAGACTTTGCTCTACAAAGCCGCGGAGCGGCAATGGAGGGAGGAGTTTGCCGAGAAGGAGGCGGATGCGCGCAAGGTGGATTGCAATATATATACAGGTATATTGTACCAGCTTGAGATACGTCAAATATTCCTTGACCCTTCGCTTTCGCTGAAAAAACTGAGTGAATTGCTTGAGACGAACCAGACTTACCTATCGAATGCGGTGAACAAGTACTTCGGCTGCAACTTGAAGGAGCTGGTGAACACATATCGTGTGGAATATGCCAAGGAATTGCTTGCCTCGGGGCGTTGCGCGTTGAACGAACTCCCTCGTAGTTGCGGTTTCGCCTCTAAGAGCGCCTTCTACTCGGCTTTCAGCCGTATTGTGGGTGCATCGCCTTTATCCTATCAGTCACAAGAAAGGAGGAAACAGCATCTACGGGTAATGAACTAGACAAGTTATTGAAAATGAACTTAATATGTATAACCAATTTTAGTTTTTTAAATTTATAAATTTAAAGTTTTTCTATTATGAACAAAAAGTTTTTAAGTGCAATCCTGTTCGGGGCCTTAATGGTTTCGTCAACAGGAACATTTGTGTCTTGTAAAGACTACGATGATGACATCGATCGTATCGACAATACGTTGAACGATTTGAAGTCACAATTGGCAGCTTTGCAGACAAAAGTTGATGGCGGTAAATACGTTACCGGCGCGGCAGTCACTACGGACGGCAAAGGTATTACGTTTACCTTCAACGAAGGTGAACCTGTAACTGTCAAACTTGACGTTAAAGACGGTCAGGCTGGTACTCCGGGTAAGGACGGTACGGTAGTAACACAGGATGAAAAAACAGGTGAACTTTTGATTAACAATGAGAAAACAGGTATTTTCCCTGCCAAAGATGCAGCAAAAGCTCCTGTGAAAATGCAAGATGGTCATTGGTTCTACTTGAATGATAAAGGTGAATATGTTGATTCCAATATTCCTGTATCGGGTTTGAGCGCCGTAGGCAACGATGCGGAAGGATGGACTTTAACAGTAATGGGTGCTGACGGTAAGGCCCAAGTGGTGAAAGTACCCGGATTGGCCTATGCTATCACAGGCATGGAAGTAGGTAAAAAAACGAACTTGGATATCTTTAACGTAGAATTCAACTTTACTGCTGCCAATAGTGCAAAAGCTGACATTAAAGATGCTGCCGCATGGACTGCATTAACTAAAAAGAATGTGCCGGCTGACAAAACCAGATTGTTCCGTTCCAGTGACGTACTTGGCCTGCGTATCAACCCCGTAAGTGTTGCTGCTGAAGACTTGAATCTGACTTTGGTTGACAGCAAGAAAAATGCTGTTAAGGATGTTGAGTTGATTGCTTCTGCTTACAAGGAACAGCTGACCGTATCATCTAGAAGTACAGCGTATGGCAATGGCCTGTACACACTGAACATGAAGAATCTGGAAATAGCCAATAAGACTACAGCCGATGCTTTGGCTAATGTTATTAAGGCTAATGATGCTAGCAAACCGACAGAATCTCCTAATGATAAGGAAGTGCTTTACGCAGTAAATGCCAACAATGCTTTCTTGTCTAACTATATCGTTACATTGGAAGAAACGGCTTCCAAGGCGTTGACAAAACTTACTATTAAAACTGCAGATGCTACTATTGGCCAGTCTGCTAAAGACCATCCGAAAGTAGATGTAAACGAAGAAGTTGAAATTAAAGCAGAAGAAGACATCGCTTTGTATGATATGTATATGACTACTGACCCTGAATACATCAGAAAGTTCGTTTTGTCATTCAATCAGGACGCTCATACATTTACAGTAGGTGATAATCCGGACGTATCTTCTTTGAAAGCTACTTTCCCGTTGTATGTTTATACTGTAGACATAAAGGGTAAGTTGGAAAAGACTACTTTCACTGTAGAAGTTTCTTCTCTGATTGACAAACCGTCAGAATACAAGCTGATTGAACATAACGTTTCATCGAATCCTAATATGTTCAGCTTTGACCTTGCTACCATGCAGAACGGAATGAGCCAGGAATTGCTTGACAAGTGGCACATGAATATTAGCTTGGATAAGACCTCTTATGCATTGTACACTGATAAGGATGGAAAATTAGGTGACGAAATAACAAAAGCCGAATTTGGTGCGGATAAATTATTCCATGCAATGACTGTTGCCAAAGTTGATAAAGTTGATAAAGATGCCAAGGCTGAAACAGACAGCCATAAAGCTACTGCTATCCAGGTTAAGGTTGATAATACAAAGGCAAAAGCAGCCGGAATGAAATTGAATACCAAGTATTGGGTGGTTGTTACATTCAAGACCAAGGACAATGAGGCAGAATTGAACAAGATCCAGGTTCCTGTCATGTTTACCGCTCCCGCACTGGCTCAATCATTCGAAATTGAACCTTCTTATCAGGACAAGACAACGAATGCCATCAATGCCTTCTTCTACTTCGGTAATGGTGAAGGAAATAATGGAGAAATAGCTAAGAATATTGTAGAAATGAACAAGTATTTCAAGAAATCTGTAAATGTAGCTGTGGCATTGAAGAGTGATGATAAACTGGGATCTGCTAATAAATCATCTGCTGCTGTCGCTCAATTTACAGACAAGGATTCTAAAGTTAAGGCCAGTCCTACATTCTTGGAAACTTATCTTGCCTTCAATGAGGCTGCAGGTAACAAGAGCACTACAGACAAGCGTCAATACGGTTATGGAGAAGCTTTGACTGTTATTGCATCCAGCGAATACTATGCAATCAAGGTTTCAGGAAAAACAACAGAAACTTGGGAATATACAAAAGCTGCTGAAAAGACTTATTCATTCCAGATTAAGCTGATGAGTCCGATTTACGAAGGTAAGGTAACCGGTATTGATGGTAAATCTATCAATGTAAGTGCCAACGACCTTAAGAACGGTGCCCACATCACTGACGACATGATTAAGGGTTATGACTATAACAACAATCCTTATAGCATTGTTGCCAGCGCAGAAGGTAGTAAGTCTAAAGCTGAAGAAGAATCGTTGGCTTGGGATAACGCTCAGATTAAAGATATTAAGGTTGTTGAAGCTGACCACACTCCGAAACTGTTTACAACAGTTACTCAGACATCTTACACAGCAGCCAAGAATGATACTCCGGCCAAGAAGGGCACCATCAAACTGGTAGCAGAATCAGTTTCCAATGAAACAACTGTAGATCTGACTGTAACTGTTGAGGATATTTGGGGTTATGCAAAACCGTTCAATGTTCCTGTAAACATTAAGATTCAGAAGTAATTCTGATTAAAACTCTGATACAAGGAAAGGGTTTGTGCCCTTTCCTTGCTGAAATGATAAGGTAAAATTTTATCTTATATAGTTTATAAGAAAGGGGCACTTGTGTCCCTCTTCTTTTGTTTTATACATAATAAGGGAATAATGAGAAATATATTTATGCTGGAAGGCAGTAATTATTGTGGCAAATCGACTGTTACCCGGCTCATTAAAAATAGATTAACCAATGCCACCATAATAGAATTACATGATTTCTATTATCTACATATATTAAAACAAAGCCCTCAGATAGAGAGTCTTGTCAGTAAAAAAGAATACTTATCCCTTCCGAATAGTTATATAGAAAAAGCGGATACGTATCTTACTCATAGGAACTTGTTCACACTCCAGTACTGTCAGGAAATGAAAGAGGAGGATATTCTGATAGAAAGGAACTTCCTGACTCAAATGGTTTATCGTGATTTGTTGTTCGGAAGAAAAGAGCATTCGGAGTTACATCCGCTAATCAAAGGTTTTAATGAACAAAACGCACGACTCATTTTAGTTACAGCTTCTTCGCAGACTATCGCTAAGCGAATTAATTACGGTGATGTAGAGAAAAAGGAAATCAGGCAAAGAAACGCGACGCAATACCATCTGACAGACAAGGAGGTATTAATTAAAAAGAATGAGTTATATAACTCTTATTTTGATAGTTTGAATTCAATGACAAGCATAAGCTGGATACCGACCTTCCACCGGATATTTTGGAACAGACTATCGATAAAATAATTCAATTATAAACCTTAAAAGGATGAAGCTATGGCAAAGATGTTCCACATAGAGAATCTTTCATTGAAGTGCGACAAGCCTCAATTTGTAAAGGTTATGGTATTTCAGTCCGACACGCAATGGGAATTGGATTGGGGTGAGGATGAAATAACCCAATTACCTTATCCCAAAAATGAAGAAGAATTAAAAAAAGAGATCACCGGTGCACTTAAGGTGGCAGACAAGCAAGGCGTTAATCTTTTAGTTTTTCCAGAATTGATGCTAGATCGTAAATCATGCCGTAGAATAAAAAATTGGAGCAAAAAACATAACGACATAGTGATTGTAGGAGGGAGCTGTTATCGGTCTACCGCAGAAGGAAATTATTCTGAGTGCCCGGTTTTCTTTGCGGGAAAGGAGTATGACACTCATAAGATTTACCCTGCACATGATGAGAAGAGTTCCATTCAAGGATATAAACTTAATCCGGATTTGGGAAATAAAATCATTTTTTTCACAGATACACCGGCAGGTGATTTCTTTATTGCCATCTGTTCGGACTATTATAGATCAGATATTAAAGAGAGGATAGGACAATATGATTTTGATTTCCTTATAGTTCCCTCTTTTACTAATAAACCGGAAGAACATCATGAGTTGTTGAATAATGCATTCCGTGAAAAAAAAATGTTTTATGCTTTATATGCAAACGCAAAATGTACCTGTACGGATGGCGAAGGTAATAAAAAACTATTGTCAGGAGGGAGGAGTGCCTTGTTTGGAATGGCTAATAAACAAGTCCGTTCTGAACAGAAACAAGTTGGGAATACTGACCAAAAGCCGCCCAAGAAGCTAGTGGAAATAAAGGAAGGATACAATTATATGACTTTTACACTCGATATCACAGATAAGAATCCTTCCGATGCGAAAACAATATCTGAGAATCCATTCAATCTTAGCAAGGTCAGTATGGGGAAATCATATACCCGTTCCTCTCAATCTGTGCGACAGGAAAAAGAAATTTTCAAGTGGATTGACCATGCGTCTCCTTTTTATCGATCGGAAAATTTTCGAATAACAGATAGCCGGAAGCAGTTTATCGTTCCCATTCCTGAGAGCCATATATATGAATTGCAAAAAAATGGATTTCATAATCATGTAGGACAGAATTTGCATTCAATAGAAGAACTACAAAATCTTGTACGGAAATGTGACTCCACTATAAAAGATCCCGATGAAATTTTGACCAGAGTCGGAATTAAAACGGCTAATGATTTTATCGATCAGGGAAAGGCAGGAAACAGACAACCCAACCGGGAGATGTATGGAGTCTATAAACTAGACCGTAATAGAACAGAAACAGGGGAAGAACCTATGTTGGAAATAGAAGTCTATATTACAGACTATTTTACCTTTAAATATATGAATAACTTATATAAGGAATTGATAAATAGAGGAGTAACGTTTACTTTTACATGCCCGGAAGATATAAATCAATATGTTCCTTTTTTCAGTTCTATTGGGATAGGAGGCTTTCTTGTTCTAAAGAGCAAGAACCACAATAATTATATGCTTGTTCAAAGATCGAAAAGTGTGAATTGTGCGGGACAATGGCATTTCAGTTATGATGAAACATTTAAACCGGAAGATATGCCACACCTTGGGGAAGAAGAGGTTTCTTGCATCCAGAAGGGTATAACAAGAGCATTGGATGCGGAATTGCGCATTAAAGAATTTTCAAAACGAAAAGATTTGTATTTCTACGGAGTAGTGGGGACTGGTGTTATTAGTCACGGAAGACTTGAATTTGAAATATGCACTGTTGTAATATTAAACTCATCTCTTGAATGTGAAAAAGATATCAAAGAATCTTTTTATACTGCCAAAGATAGCATCAGAGAATCTTGTCGCATGATCTTGAAAAAAGATAAAAGTGCGGCAGCTTTTATGAAAAATAATCCCTGTACCCCTGAAAGTCAGGCTCTTCTTCAATTATTAAATAAGATATTAAACTAATGTAAAGTACATATCAAAACACCGGAATGGAATAAACCAACCCCACAGAAACACGCTGCGTATCCGGCCTTACCCCTCCCAAAGCCTTTGCCCGGCCAGTGAGATGATATCCTTTATAGAGCAGATGAGCAAAGATAAGCAATTCACTGTTGCGCATCGAGAAATATTCCACACATGCTTGAGCATTCCAGGTGGTGCGGTACAATCCCTTTTCGAACCGTCCATTCGCTTTATAGATGCCGGCAGTCTCATAAGCACCTTTCACATATACGTTCCAGTTGGGATGAACGCGATAATCAAAATTGGCAATAGTAGTGAAATATTCCGCATTTTGCGCGGTCACCGGAGCTGCCAGTGCAGGGCTTTGCAAATCGCTGACAATTCCTTTACTATCCAGTCCTTCACGGGAATACATCAAATCAACATACGCTATGATCGGACCTTTTTCATACACATTTCCAGCCGTGAGGCAATAAAGATTCTTACCATCGGCCAACTGTCCCCAGGATGCTGCATAGCGCAACTGCACCGCCTTATCCCAAAAGTATCCGTTCCAATTGGCGGTGGACAAAATAGGCACTTTTGCTTTTTCCATCCCTTCGGGCAGGCCATAGCGGTAAGCATCTTTATCTTCGCCACTGCGATTGTTCACCACCTGCAACACCAGTTCATGGGTGGGAGACAGATTGATCCTTCCTGCCACACCGGCCTGGTAACAACTGATATTATCATTGAACTCGCTAAACTCCCTCACCTTTATAGCATTCACATAGTATTCATAGCCTCCCAACGCCATATCCTGTTTTCCAACCGTAAGGGTAAACCTTCTCGACATCTTCCAGTTCACCAGCGCAAACTCGATAGAAGAAGAGAGATTGTCCAGCGAATGGGGGTTGCTGTACTTATTGAATGACTGGCGGAAATGATAAGAGAATTGTCTGCTGAACGAACCCAGTATTTCCAACTTCACGCGATTCAACTTAAAAGAGGCGTCTTCCAAATCACCTTCTATAAAATTGGCTACTCCGGAAGTAGAAAACTGGAGATTCATGTGGGCTGAAATGGCAGGACTGACATGAGGGAACAAACGCCCCACCAAACTGCGGATGGAATCATCCGGACTGATTAAAGGCTGTTCCTGCGCCCGTATGTAAAGAACGGAACATAACGCGACAGCACACAACAAGAATAGTCTTTTCATAAAGTATTTTTGTAGTATTAAATTTCGGTTAATGCAATAAACAAGGAATAATCAAGAGATGGACAGTCCTTAAAGCATTCCTCTTTTCTCCAATTCTTCCGCTGCTATTTCCAGTTCCTGATACCATTCCTCCCCAAACTTCCGTATCAGCGGTTCTTTTAAAAACTTATAAACAGGCACGTTTTCTTTCCGCCCCAATAGTACCGCAGCTTTACATACATCCCAACGATGATAATTCACCGCTTTGTAGGGACCATAATCGCCTATACGAATGGGATAAAGATGACAGGAGATTGGTTTATAGAAATCGGTTTTACCTGCCCGGAAGGCTTTTTCGATGGCACAATAACAGTACCCTTTCTCCTCATAACAGGTGAACACACAATCTTTATGATTGACAATGGAAGTAACCAAATCTCCTTCTTCATCCGTATAAACCACTCCTTGTTTATCAATCACCGCCCGTGCCTCGGGCGAAAGTTCTTCCCAAATGACAGGAAGCACTGCCTCAAGTTTTTCCACTTCCTCCAGTTCCACCGGGGCGCCGGCATCGCCTTCTATGCAGCACTCGCCTTTGCAGGCATCGAGATTGCAAAGAAATTTCTCACGGAGCACATCGAAAGAAACAACTACATCTTCTATCTGAACCATATTGTTAAATTAAAATGTCATTCTGAACAAAGTGAAGTATCCGTATATAGCAAATTACAGATTCTTCGCTTCGCTCAGAATGACAAACATATTTTCCTTACATCTTATTTAATCAAATCCCGTCCTGTCATATCAGCAGGTTGAGCCATGCCCAAAATGTGCAGGATAGAAGGAGCGACGTCTGCCAATACACCGTTTTCTACCTTGGCATCCTTATTTCCGGTTACATATACAAACGGAACTGGATTCAAAGAGTGGGCAGTGTTAGGAGTACCGTCCTCGTTCAGAGCATGATCGGCATTACCGTGGTCAGCAATGATGATGACTTCATAATCATTGGCCTTAGCAGCTTCTACTGTATCTTTAACGCATTCGTCAATAGCCTTCACTGCTTTTTCAATAGCCTCATAGATACCTGTATGACCTACCATATCACCATTGGCATAGTTCACCACAATGAAATCGAACTTTTGAGTCTTGATAGCTTCTACCAGTTTGTCTTTCACTTCGTAAGCGCTCATTTCAGGTTTCAAGTCGTAAGTAGCCACTTTGGGAGAAGAAACCAGGATACGTTCTTCTGCCTCATAAGGAGTTTCGCGACCACCGTTAAAGAAGAAGGTTACGTGAGCATATTTTTCTGTTTCCGCAATATGCAACTGAGTCTTGCCACTGGCAGCCAGATATTCACCCAACGTATTTTGGACATTTTCCTTGTCGAACAAGATATGAACGCCCTTGAATGAGGCATCATACGGAGTCATGCAATAGAACTGCAAGCCCGGAACTGTATGCATACCTTGTTCAGGCATATCCTGCTGAGTCAGTACCACCGTCAATTCTTTGGCACGGTCGTTACGGTAGTTGAAGAAGATAACCACATCACCTTCCTTGATAGTACCGTCTACGGTAGAGTTATGGATAGGTTTGATAAATTCGTCTGTAACACCCTCATCATAAGATTCCTGCATAGCCTGAACCATATCGGCAGCCTGCTTTCCCTTACCATCAACCAACAGATCGTATGCTTCCTTCACGCGTTCCCAACGCTTGTCGCGATCCATTGCATAGAAACGGCCAACGATAGAAGCTATTTTACCGGCTGATTTTTCACAGTGTGCCGTCAGTTGTTCGATAAAACCTTTACCACTCTTCGGGTCAGTGTCACGACCATCCATAAAGCAGTGAATGAATGTATTTTCAATGCCATATTCTTTAGAGATATCGCAAAGCTTGAACAAATGATCGAATGAACTGTGTACCCCACCGTTAGAAGTCAATCCCATGAAGTGGATGTTCTTGCCGTTTTCTTTTGCGTAAGAGAATGCAGAAACAATTTCAGGGTTCTTCATTATGCTATTATCAGCACAAGCACGGTTAATTTTTACCAAGTCCTGGTAAACGATACGTCCTGCACCGATATTCAAGTGTCCTACTTCAGAGTTACCCATCTGTCCGTCGGGCAAACCCACGTTTTCACCACTAGCCTGCAATTCAGAATGTGGATAGTCTGCCAACAGAGAATCCCAGTAAGGAGTGGGAGTGTTAAAGATTACATCGTCTTTACCTTGATCGCCGATACCCCAGCCATCAAGAATCATTAAAAGGGCTTTTTTGCTCATAATCTTATTTTGTTTAAAGTTTATCCTTGCTTTTTCCGGGTGCAAAGGTACAAAAAAGCCCTGTCAATGAATCATGTTTCACCCATTTTTTATAAGGGAAGTTCAATGATAAAACGCAGTCCGTCTTTAAATTCCGTATCCCGGGTCAGTTTGGCATTCATACGCCCGGCAATCATTTCACAAACCAGCAAGGCAATATCCGACGCACTGGCAGAATCATCCATAGTGACATTGCCTGATTTCACCTCACCCTGTGTTACTTTTCCGGTAGCCGTGAGGTAAATATGAGCCGATTGTTTCTCATTCCCTGTATCCAACTGATAGGAAACAACAATATTCCCCTGCTCCGTAGCACGGTTTATATAATTCAGCAAATGCCCCAATATATAGCCCAGATAAGTCTGATTGGTACATACCACATCATTTTCCTGATTGCCTGCCACTTTATAATCTATGCCGGGCTTCATGGCATCTTTTTTCAATGTTTCCAATTCCCGGATACAAAGAGTATGAATATTGGTCCAGTCCAGCGGAAGATGTCCTTCACTACTATCCAGACGGACTATTTCCTGAATATTTTCCATCATGCGCCCTATTTGATTAGAATGCTCGCTGATAATCTTCTGGAATGTCCTTCTTTCAGCTTCTTCCACCTCATTATCCAGCAGAAAGTCCGAAAATCCTTTGATTGCATTCAGCGGAGTAAAAATTTCATTGCACAAATTCCGGATAAATGCATATTTCATTTTCTCACTACCTTTTATCCGTTCACCGGCAATGATCAACCTGCCATTCATTTCTTTCAACTCCTTATTTAACCCTTTGGTTTTGCGCAGATAAAAAACTATATATAAGATGGTGCAAACCGCCAGAATAAACAGTGTCAGCAGCAAAAAAACCTGTATACGACTTTTCTCCGCTTCCAAAGACTTTTTATCTATAATCAGCTGGTCCACTTTCTGTTCTATTTCAGCCTCTTTGGCATCTGCCGCCTGCGTGCTCTTCTGAATCTTCTGCAACACATCTTCATAGACCTTATAGGTTTCAAACCCTTCTTTATACATGCGCAGAGTATCACACAAATCGATCTTCTCCTTTATATATTGCGCGGCATGCTGCTCCATGTTCATACTGCACAAATGTGCTACCATGGAATCACATATCTGCATCGTCTTCTTTCTATCCTTTATAGTCGAATAATAATTATAAGAAGTAAACAGATATTCATAGGTCGGGGTGAAATTGGCATCTTCCGGATATTGACGGTTCAACTCTACAAATTTCTTATAGTATTTGTCAGCCTCCGCACGCCCCAAAGTTTCAGAAGCGCAAGCCAGCATGCTATAGGCATTCAGGAAATGCCGCTGATTCATAAAATAGCGTTTCTTGTTTTTCAGATAAGCCTGATATTGTTCCAGCATATCCAAATAACGTAGCCCATACCTCACCCGTTCCGAATCAGAGAATACATTCCCGCATATCAGAAAAAAGGAGTTGGGACGGAACAACATAGCTGTACGTATAGGCAGGTTTTCGGTCAACTGCACCACCTGATCCAAATACTTTACCACATCGGCAGCCTTGGTTTCATAGTCTATCTCCGCCCTGGAAGCTGCAGCTGCCCCCATCAAATAATAATCGGACACCTTTTCCAGTTTTGTGGCATCCTTATTGCTTTTCAACCTCAACATAACCTGTGTCAACAAACTGTCTCTTTCAGCATTCTTTTGATAATAGACCACCCGGACATCCATGATGGTCCTCATGAACTTCAACATATATTGCTTATACTCGCTATCGGGAAGCACTCTTTCTGCCTCAGCCAGATAATAACGTGCCGTATCTTTCACATCTTTATTGACATAGTAGCGCAACAATTCCGTCAAAGCTTCCTCCTTATAATAATCATCGCCGGATGCCAAAGCTTCTTTATAAAGTCTTTTTGCCCAATAAAGATGATCTTCCCCTCTGGTTCCATCCATTGAGTTAGTCAACACTTCTAATTTCTCCGCTTTGGACAAGGAAGGATTCAATTGTCTGATGAAAGGGTCTTTCTTCCCATTCTGCGCCTGAATGTTACAGGACAGTATCCCTACTAATAATACGATAAGTATATGTTTCATAAAATGCTAGTTCTTCAGAGTTCCCCGTAGTTATTGAATGGAAACAAAAATAGTTAATTGCACAGAATATCCAATGCAAAACCCGAAAATATTTTCTTCTTTTTAAATACAAGACCTCTTGTCCGATATTCTTGTGTTATAAAACATACGGTTTCATATTGCTGTTTATGAATAAATTGCATTCCTTTGCATCGGGACAGTTCAGCACAGTTTCCACTGCCCGCGTAAAACCTTGAACAGCTCATGAAAGTTACTTTCGGACAACAGACTACTAAAGTGAAACAACTGGCTGATTTACTCAGTCAGGAGATATCCATGGGCAAATATAAATCAGACTGCGCACTGCCGTCCATCAACAAACTGAGCCGCGATTACATGGTTTCACGGGATACGGTTTTCAAAGCATTCATTGATTTAAAGGACCGGGGAATGATAGACTCCACTCCGGGAAAAGGCTATTACGTCACCAGCAAACTGAAAAATGTCCTGCTCCTGCTGGACGAATATTCTCCTTTTAAATACTCGTTATACAATAGTTTTATCAAGAAGCTATCCATTAACTATAAGGTAGATTTATTGTTCCACCAATACAATGAGCGGCTGTTTAACACCATCATGCGCGAATCACTGGGCAGATACAATAAATACATCGTGATGAACTTTGACAATGAAAAGTTGTCCTCCAATCTTTATAAGATAGATTCTTCGAAACTGCTGCTGCTGGATTTCGGAAAATTCGACAAGAAGGATTATTCTTATGTATGCCAGGATTTCGACGATTCCTTTTATGATGCATTGGCGGCATTGAAAGAACATTTGAAAAAATACCGGAAGCTGGTGCTTTTATTCCCTGAGGATATCAAACATCCCCGTAGCAGTTGTGACTATTTTAACCGCTTCTGCCAGGATCATCACATCCATTCAGCCATCGTCGGGAATGCGGATGAGATACAGGTCTGCAAAGGAGAAGTATACATTGTCTTCCGGCAGATAGATGTAGTCTGCATCATCAAGCAAAGCCGGGCGGCAGGACTGAAATGCGGAGAAGACTTCGGACTGATTGCCTACAACGATACTCCCGCCTACGAAGTGATAGATCAAGGGATTACCGTCTTGAGTATCAACTGGGAAGAATTGGGGCAGAAAGCCGCAGAATTTGTATTAACGGGCAAGGAGATAAAAACTTATCTTCCTACCGAAGTGCATTTAAGAAATTCAATCTAACAACTAAATACCTATTATATCATGAAAAAGTATCCTAAAATCGGGATTCGTCCCACTATCGACGGTCGCCAGGGCGGCGTTCGCGAAAGCCTTGAAGACAAGACTATGAATCTGGCAAAAGCTGTTGCCGAATTGATTTCATCCAACTTGAAGAATGGTGACGGAAGTCCCGTAGAATGTGTCATAGCAGACAGCACCATCGGCCGTGTAGCCGAAAGTGCCGCTTGTGCCGAAAAATTCGAACGTGAAGGGGTAGGTGCCACCATCTCTGTTACTTCCTGCTGGTGCTATGGTGCAGAAACCATGGACATGAATCCGTACTGGCCGAAAGCAGTATGGGGTTTCAACGGAACAGAACGTCCGGGAGCCGTCTATCTGGCCGCCGTATTAGCCGGACATGCACAGAAAGGTCTGCCTGCATTCGGTATTTACGGACATGATGTTCAAGATTTGAATGACAACAGCATTCCTGCCGATGTAGCCGAAAAGATTCTCCGCTTTGCACGTGCAGCCATGGCTGTAGCTACCATGAGAGGAAAATCCTACTTGTCTATGGGTAGTGTATCTATGGGTATCGCCGGTTCTATCGTCAATCCGGACTTTTTCCAGGAATATCTGGGCATCCGTTGCGAATCTGTAGACCTTACCGAAATTATCC
This sequence comes from Bacteroidaceae bacterium, assembly GCA_963651205.1. GTDB lineage: Bacteria > Bacteroidota > Bacteroidia > Bacteroidales > Bacteroidaceae > Phocaeicola. Next base: position 2,815 of record CAVJPC010000054.1, on the reverse strand, counting down.
GCCGAATGACCGAAGGCATTTACGATAAAGAAGAATTTGCCAAAGCCATGGCTTGGACCGAGAAATATTGCAAGCCGAATGAAGGCAACGACTTCAATGTTCCTGAAAAGAAGAAAACACGCGAACAGAAAGATGAAGACTGGGAATTCATTGTAAAAATGACGATCATCATGCGTGACTTGATACAGGGCAATCCGAAACTGAAGGAATTGGGATTCAAAGAAGAGGCATTGGGACACAACGCCATTGCCGCCGGTTTCCAGGGACAGCGCCAGTGGACAGACTTCTATCCTAACGGAGACTATTCCGAAGCTTTGCTGAATACCTCATTTGACTGGAACGGTATCCGTGAAGCCTATGTGGTGGCTACTGAAAATGATGCCTGCAACGGTGTAGCCATGCTGTTCGGCCACCTGCTGACCAATCGTGCGCAAATCTTCTCGGATGTTCGTACTTACTGGAGCCCCGAAGCTGTAAAACGTGTAACCGGCAAAGAATTAACCGGTATGGCCGCCAATGGCATCATTCACCTTATCAACTCCGGCGCCACCACACTGGACGGCACAGGCCAGCAAACTGATGCCGATGGTAACCCGACCATGAAACCGGTTTGGGAAATCACTGACGAGGAAGTGGAAAAATGTCTGGAAGCCACTACTTGGTATCCTGCCAACCGTGATTATTTCCGTGGCGGCGGTTTCTCTTCCAACTTCCTGTCCAAAGGGGGCATGCCTGTAACCATGATGCGTCTGAACCTGATTAAAGGCTTGGGCCCGGTTCTCCAAATCGCTGAAGGATGGACTGTGGAAATTGATCCCGAAGTTCACAAATTGCTTGACGAACGTACCGACCGCACTTGGCCTACCACCTGGTTCGTGCCCCGCCTGTGTGACAAACCTGCATTCAAAGACGTATATTCAGTAATGAACAACTGGGGAGCCAACCACGGCGCTATCAGCTACGGTCACATCGGACAGGATTTGATAACCCTGGCATCCATGCTGCGTATCCCTGTGTGCATGCATAATGTAGAAGACGACAAGATGTTCCGCCCTGCCGCATGGAATGCTTTCGGCATGGATAAGGAAGGTTCCGACTACAGAGCCTGCGCAACTTACGGACCTATTTATAAATAGTTAATAAATTGAGAATTGAAAATTAAAAATTGAGAAATAGCTACGCGCCTATCCTTTTTTTAATTCTCAATTCTCATTTCTTAATTTTTAATTCTCAATTTTTAATTTAAGAAATGAAAGATACAGACCAACCCATCCTGCACAAAGACGGAGTCAGTTACGTTCTACCTTTTATATTAGTTACCTGCTGCTTTGCCTTGTGGGGATTTGCCAATGATATCACCAATCCGATGGTAAAAGCGTTCTCCAAGATATTCCGAATGAGCGTCACCGACGGTGCATTGGTACAAGTTGCCTTTTATGGCGGATATTTCGCCATGGCTTTTCCGGCAGCTATGTTTATCCGTAAATATTCCTACAAAGCCGGCATCCTGTTAGGATTAAGTCTTTATGCCGTAGGAGCCCTATTATTCTTTCCCGCCAAAATGACGGGCAGCTACTATCCGTTCCTACTGGCTTATTTCATCCTGACTTGCGGACTCTCTTTCCTTGAAACCAGTTCCAATCCCTATATCCTGTCCATGGGGACGGAAGCCACCGCCACCCGGCGCCTCAATCTGGCACAATCATTCAACCCCATGGGTTCGTTGCTGGGTATGTATGTAGCCATGAACTTTATCCAAGCCAAATTGAATCCGATGGATACGGCAGAACGGGCCCAACTTAATCCAATGGAATTTGCAGCGATAAAAGAGGCGGATCTTTCCGTACTTATCGCTCCTTACCTTACGATCGGTATTGTCATCTTTGTGATGTTTCTCATTATCCGTTTCACCAAAATGCCTAAAAACGGCGATCAGTCTCATGGCATCAATTTCGGTCCTACCCTGAAGCGTATCTTCTCCATTCACCATTACCGTGAAGGTGTCGTGGCACAGTTCTTCTACGTAGGTGCGCAGATCATGTGCTGGACTTTCATCATTCAATATGGTACGCGCCTTTTCATGTCGCAAGGCATGGAAGAGAAGGCAGCCGAAGTGCTTTCACAGGAATATAACATCATAGCGATGATTATCTTCTGTATCAGCCGTTTTGTATGTACCTTTATTCTACGCTACCTTAATCCGGGTAAGTTGTTGGCCATACTTGCCATTGCAGGTTGCTGTTTCACAGCCGGAGTTATCCTCTTCCAGGATATATGGGGCATGTACTGCCTGGTAGCTGTTTCTGCCTGTATGTCATTGATGTTCCCCACGATTTATGGCATAGCGCTAACGGGGTTGGGAGATGATGCCAAGTTTGGAGCGGCCGGTCTGATCATGGCTATTCTGGGAGGCTCCATACTACCTCCGTTACAAGCAAGCATTATTGATATGAATACCATTTGGAATATGCCGGCTGTGAATATTTCATTTATTCTGCCGTTCATCTGCTTTGTGGTAATTACGATTTATGGACATCGTTCCTACCAGCGGGGAAAATATTGATTTGAAATCCGGCTGACAAATTGACAATCCTTGAAATCCTGATTATCAATTTGTTAGTCGGATATTTATCATACTGCTTTTACAACTTTCACTTTGCCGAGTACATTCCGGTTGCCTCGCAACAGAAGATGCTCCGGATAATCCGCCAACACGATTTCCTGTTTCAACAATGTGTCTTTTTGTACTGGTGGTTGACACTAAAGAATCATTAAATGGAAAAAGACTTAAACAAACGTCACATTGGTTTATTGA